>CALQYT010000017.1 GCA_943348815.1 Candidatus Nomurabacteria bacterium | reverse complement strand
GGCGACAAGCCAAAAATTGTCTACGACATCCACAAATTGTTTAAGACTGAGGCTGAACTTGAACCGCTGTATGTCGCTAACACCAAAAATTACAAAGCACTCAAAGAAGCGTTGATCGAGGATATTGATGCGACCCTTGCCCCGATGCGCACCAAACGCGAGAGTATTACCGACGAAGAAGTTAAAAAGGTTTTGAAAGAAGGTGCCGAAAAAGCCCGCGCTATAGCTTCGGCCAAAATGGCCGATGTGCGCAAGAAAGTAGGGGTGGGTTTGTAAAAAGCAAAAGGCCTCGGATTGCTCCGAAGCCTAACGCCCATTTCTTGTCGCCGCTGATCAAAATTGCGGCAGGTCCGTGCAGTCGCGGAAGAAATCGCGCTTGAACCGGTCCGGATCGGTCCCAAGGATATCCAGCTTGGTGAACTGGCGCCGCTTGGCCGCCTCCATGGTCGGAGCAAACCACTGCACCAGGCCCCAGGGCTTTTTAAGATCCTCGCTCGCACCCGTTATTAGGGTTGCTCGCACTTCCTTTTTCACATTGACAGAGACGGTGCAGACACGGTCACCCACCGTCTTGCCCCAGATTTCGGCGACGCTGGGTGTCGGGGCAACCTGGAGCCGCACCCAGGTATTTTGTTGCGCTTGAGCCGCCGGGACGAACAGGAATGCGGTGACGCAGATAGCCATCAGACGACGAATCATTGGTTCCCCTTGAGGGTTGCGTGCCAACGGGCACAGGATCACATCGCAAAAACTGTACACAATTATTAGCTTTATGTCAACTATAAACCACCAAGCCAGGTAAAGGTTTTTTGGGTATACTAGATGGCACGACTATGGAACGAATACTCATAGGCAATTTGCAAGAAAAGAAAGGCGAGACCGTACTCGTGCAGGGCTGGATCTCGGTGCGTCGCGACCAAGGTAAGATGGTATTTTTTGACATCCGCGACCGCTCAGGCACCGTGCAGGGTGTCGTGCTGCCAAACTCTGGGGCAATAGAGACGGCTAAAGAAATCCGCAGCGAGTATGTGGTGTCGGTCGAAGGTAAGGTCAACGAACGCCCTGAAAAAAATCGTAACGCCAAAGTACAAAATGGTGATATCGAGTTGGAGATTACTGGGTTAACAATTTTGGCCAAAGCCGAAATTCCTTTTGAACTTGGTGGTGAGCTTAACCTGGATACCTATCTGGATCATCTACCTTTCACTCTTCGAGCTGAAAAACAAAAAGCAATATTTAAAGTCCAGGCTGAGATCATTAAAGCCTATCGCGCCTTTCTTGGCGGCCAAGGATTTATCGAATTTCAGTCACCTAAACTTATTGGGGACGATGCTGAAGGTAGCGGAGAGGTGTTCGAGGTCAAATATCTTTACGACAAAATAGCCCATCTTGCTACTTCACCCCAACTCTACAAACAAATTATGGTGGGTGTTTTTGAGCGCGTATTTACGACAGGTAACGTTTATCGAGCGGAGAAACACAGCACCACACGCCACGTAAGTGAGTACACATCGATGGACGCAGAGTTTGGATTTATAAAAGACCATACAGACATCATGGCGCTCGAAACAGAAATGTTGCGCGCAGTCTGCGGCCACCTTACGGCACTATGCAAGACAGAATTCGAACTTATGAGGGCAGATATACCGACCATTCCTGAGCGTATACCGGCTATTAAATTACGCGAAGCCCAAGAGTTAATATTTAAAGAAACAAAAAAGGACATCCGAAAAGAGCCCGATCTAGAGCCCGAGGACGAGCGCTGGATGTGTGAGTGGTCTAAGCGCGAACATAACTCTGACTTTATTTTCATTACCCATTATCCAGTTTCAAAACGTCCATTTTACGCTTACGAAGACGAGAATGATCTTGGATATACAAAAAGTTTCGACCTATTATTCCGCGGTATCGAAATAACCACTGGGGGTCAGCGCCGTCACAACTACGAGAACCTTGTGGCGGGAGCAAAAGGCAAAGGGCTCAATCCTGATAATTTTTCTTTCTACCTTCAGGCCTTCAAATCGGGTATGCCTCCACATGGTGGCTGGGGTATCGGGTTAGAACGTTTGACCGCCAAAATGCTCGGCTTGTCAAACGTTAAAGAAGCAACGCTCTTCCCACGTGACATAAACCGCATCGACACACTCCTTTCGACCGACCAAAAAGAGTAATTGATTTCTCCACCCTCATACGGTATGGTATTTGACGAAAGGAGTACTTCAATGGGCATGATACAACCCCGAGAAAACTTTATTGCTGCGGCAGAGGCAGAAAACTGGTCCTGGATCGACGAAAATCTGCGCGACCAGAATATCAGTGTTGACGACATCCGGTGGGTGATGGAGGTTGCCGGAACCTTCGGCCAAGGCAGCAATAACTACCGCGACCTCGCCGCCACGTACCTGGTGGTGTCAAACAGGAAGCTGGACGCCGAAGAGACCAAACGCGTTCTCACCTGGATGCGCGGCGATAGCTACTACATCGTCGTGTATCGCCTCGCCATTGCGTTGTACAAGCGTGGCGTGCGAGACAAAGATGTCGAATTGTTCTTTGGGCAGGCGCTCAAGGACAAAGACGTCGGCACCGTTGCCGCAAAATATCAGAAGGCCGCCTAGTATCCACCTTGGCGGTTTTTTTAATTAAAAAAGCCGCTGATACTCCAGCGACTCAGTGATGTTTTTGCATCATGTCCAAGACAAAGAACATGTGCACTGCAAATCTTAGATCTTCCACGAGGGAAGCCATCAGAGTTAGGGTCACTGCCGTGCTCCAGGTTCGAGAAGTCGGAAAACAAGAACTCTTAGTCAAAACAACTATAAAGTAAAATTTTGGAGTGTCAATATGCTATAATGCGGAAATGACGTATGACGTGCTCATAGTGGGGGCGGGGGCCGCGGGGCTTATGGCGGCCCGTACGCTCAGCCAGGCGGGCAAAAAGGTGCTTATACTGGAAGCCCGGGACCGCGTAGGCGGGCGCATTAAACCCCTGCCGGTGGAGGAGTTTGGCTACCCAGCCCAAGGCGGGGCAGAATTTATCCACGGCGACGCACCGATCACTAAACAACTGGTGGGTGAAGCAGGACTAACCCTTACGGCACCCAGTGAATGGTGGAACATCAAAGACGAAGACCCTCTGGTATTGGAAAAGGTGGAGGCAGATAATTTGCTGTTAAAACAAAAACTCGGAGAGCTTACAACGGACATGCCGGTGACCGAGTTTCTTAACGCCAATTTTCCTCTCGAGCAATATCCAACCCTGCGGAGTTTTGTAACCCGAAGAGTCGAGGGGTACGATGCGGGTGATATAGCCGACGCCAGTTCATTTATTTTGCGCGATCAAATTTTAGAAGAAGCTTCATGGAAGCAAGTGGGCCTCAAAGAGGGGTACGGAGCTCTTATAAATTTTCTAGAAGCCGAGTGCCTAAAACAACAAGTAGAAATACTTTTGAAAAAAGAAGTTTGTACGGTCGACTATTCGAGTACGACAGTAACCGTACACTGCACCGACCAAAGCACCTACAGCGCAAAAGCAGTCATCGTGACGGTCCCATTGCCCATTCTCAAAAAAGTTGAGTTTATTCCTCCCGTACCACAAAAATTAGAGGCGGTCTCAAATATCGGATTTGGTTCGGTGCTCAAGATTTTGCTCCGCTTTAAAACGCGGTGGTGGACGCGAGTGCAAGAAGGAAAGTACGAGAAGATGTTTTTCACCTTTTCGAACGAAGAGATCCAAACCTGGTGGACGCAGTATCCCGAGGCTCACTCCGTGCTCACCGGTTGGGCTTCCGGTCCGAAAGGGAAAAAGCTAGCAAACAAAACCGACGAGGAGTTACTCGAAGTTTCTCTTCGTTCTCTTGCCGCTATTTTTAAAGTAACGATCGATGAGCTCCGCAACGAGCTAGTGTCTTATCGAATTAATAATTGGATTGCAGACCCATACACGCAAGGAGCTTACAGCTATGCGATGCCAAAAACCCTCCAGGCCATAGAAATATTGCGACAGCCTATCGACCATAAAGTTTTCTTCGCGGGTGAGGCAACAAC
>CALQYT010000016.1 GCA_943348815.1 Candidatus Nomurabacteria bacterium | reverse complement strand
CGGACGATGTGCCGTGACGGAATTCATTAGTCAGCGATTTTGGAAATAGGTTCTAACCTGGTACAATAAATACACCATTTTTGGTATAATCACCTTATGGATAACAAAACCGTAACTATTTACTCGACCCCGACGTGCCACTTTTGCAAAATGGCCAAGGACTTCTTTGCAGAAAAAAATATTCAGTACACCGGCTACGATGTTGCCAGTGATGCGCAGAAGCGTGAGGAAATGATCCAA
Source organism: Candidatus Nomurabacteria bacterium (assembly GCA_943348815.1). GTDB lineage: Bacteria > Patescibacteriota > Minisyncoccia > Phycocordibacterales > SBAW01 > GWA1-54-10. The sequence continues at coordinate 4,777 of CALQYT010000016.1, read as the reverse complement.
ATGACGGGCCAGCTCGGCGTGCCGGTTATTGTGGTTGGCGGCGATGTGATGGTGGGCTTTGACAGGCAAAAGTTGGCAGATAAACTCGGTATTGCAGCGTAGTAATTTTGAAATATAAAAACCGGCTGCAAAGCCGGTTTTTGTTTAGCGCCCCCGTAGCTCAATGGATAGAGCAACTCCGTCCTAAGGAGAAGATGTAGGTTCGATTCCTGCCGGGGGCACCAAATGACAAAATTTTAGACCATCTTTATGTGATAAGGTGGAGGGATGAGCGGGTCTGAAGAGTTTAATCCAAAACCAACATTGGCAAAGGAGGGAGAGAAGGGGCCTCATAAACAAGAGCCCCAAATAAGCAGGCGCACTTTGCTTGGCTTGTTTGGTCTTGGTACCGCCGCGGCTGCAGTAGGTGTATATGGCGGTGTTAAACAAAACGAATTTGTTAGAGAGCAGAGTAAAGTTGATAGTGAGAATTTATCGATACGTAAGGCAACTATCCTGGAAAAACACACGCGAGAAGGAGAAGGTTCAGCCGCAGCAAGCGCTGCTACCGGAATGATCTCCGGAAGCATAGCGGGTCCTGGATCTGCGGTTGTCTACGGCATTGGAGGAGCCATAACCGGCTCTATCAATAGCGAAGCAAAATATTTTGTCACGTTTAAAATTGACGGTATAGATGGCAAGAATGGAACGCAGACTTTTTTGATTTCTGAAGCCCAGTATCGAAAGTGGAATAAAGGGGACATTATTTCGGTTAAGATTATTACCGATCCTGCTGATCCAGGAATACTAAGATGGGTACAGTTAGAGGATCAATAACAAAATGACTTCAGAGATAGACGAACTTAAGCACGAGGTGGAGGAGCTAAAGGCCATGTCGGTGGACACCAATCGCATGGTGCACAAAATGCGGCGCTCGCAGCGGTGGCACACACTTTTTCAAATTGTCTGGTGGCTCTCGGTAGCGGGGATCACGGGCGCAGCCTATTACTATTACGTGCAGCCCTACGTCGACCAGGCCCTGAAAGCCTACAGCAATACCAAAGACCTCCAAGTACAAGTGCAGGATTGGTTTGCCCAGTTTGGACACAAAACTAACTAGTGTTTGAGCGAGCCGAACGGGTGCTTGGGGCCGGGCTCGAACCGGCGACATCTTCCTCTTCAGGGAAGCGCTCTACCAACTGAGCTACCCAAGCGTACGAGCGATTGTAGCTTAATTAGAGCGTATTTTCAATTTGGCCTGGCGGCCTTTGTCGACTTTGGGGAGTTTGATAATGAGGAGCCCGTGCTTTTCGGTCGCCTCGGCTTCCTCTATCTCTACCTCCTGGGGGAGGGAAATCGTGCGCGTAAACGAACCCCAGTACAGCTCTTGATAGAAAAAGTCTTCGGTATTGCCCTCAACCGCCCGCTCGCGCTTGCCGCGGATGGTCACCATATCACGGGTGATAGAAACATCGAGGTCTTCGGGGCGCACGCCCGCGATCATCGCTTTAATAAGGATATGGGTCGGGGTTTGGTACACATCCACTGCCAACTCGCCGGCTTCATCGGCCTCGTCGGTGACAGAGGAGACGGGGAGAGTCTTTTCTTCTTTGCGGGGCTGGTAACCTACACCACCTTGCTCGAGTTCGTCAAAGGTATAATCCTCGGATTGTCCGCCGGTCAGCCACTCAAATAAACTCTTTTTTTCTTTAGCCATTTTTTAGCAATAATCGCGCGCGGGTTGTTTAACTTGCTCGGTCATAAACAGCAACACCACGACGCCAAACCAAATACAAAGGAAGACCCAAAACGTAGCTCCTCCTCCACTTCCTAGTATAAAAAGATTAAACGTCGTATGCAACAAAATGGCAAGGATAACTCCCACGAGTGCCGCAAAGCGCCGCCATGCGGCAGATTTGTAAAACGCCAAGGCGAGCGATACTCCCACGGTGGCCGAGGCGAGGCAATGCAGGAGTGTTGCCCCAATAAACCGCAGGTCGCCGGTAATAAGCGTGCGCAATACGTCGCCCTGGGAGAGTGGGGTGAGCAAGAACAGAAAGTTTTCAAACGCCGAAAATCCGAGCGCTACCGTCACCATATACACGATTGCGTCCAGCGGCTCGTCAAACACCCGCAGCCGCAGCGCAAAAACGTACGCCACGCCAAACTTTAGTAACTCTTCTATTGCCGCCCAGGCGAGCAAGAGCGGGGCACCGGCAAGATACAGCTGTACCGATTGCTCAAGTTTAAGCGCCGCATAGACGGCGAGTGCTCCGCCCACAAAACACAGGAGTATAAAGCGCTTAGGTTCGGGTTCGCATCGGTCCTCCAGCAGCCAAAAGGTGAGCCACAACAAGGCCGGCACTATGCCGCCAAGCAGGGCAATAAAGAGCACAGGGGACATACTACAACTATATCACCGCCTACGGCGGGACCCCGCTACAAGCGGTGGAGGCCTATTTAGTAGGCCAGCCCTCGACCATGAGCAAGTCTTTTTTAGAAGGCATGTCGGCCCAGATTTCCTCAGTAACAAAGGGCATAAACGGATGCAAGAGTTTGAGTGAATTTTCCAGGATGTAATACAATGACGCGCCGTACTCAGGCTTGCCCTTGCTCTCTTCAATAAGCTGCGCGGCAAAGCGATCCCAAATATAGTGATACAGCTTTTCGGCAGCCATATAAATGCGATACTCCTCGATATCTTTGGTAACATCGGCAGCCATCGTGTCGAACTCTTGTTTAAGCTCTGGTTTGATATCTCCTGTTTGTTCTTGCGAAAGCACGAACCGCGCAATGTTCCACAGTTTGTTGGCAAAAAGTTTGTAGCCTTTGACCCGTTGCTCGTCAAACTTTACGTCGGCGCCGACTGCGGCGCCCACAATGAGCCCCATGCGCAACGCATCGGCTCCGTATTTGTTAATTATATCGAGTGGATCGACGCCGTTGTTGAGTGATTTACTAAATTTACGTCCATCTTTGGCACGCACCAGTCCGTGTATAAGCACCGTTTTAAACGGCGGTTGACCCAAGTGGAATTCGCTCATTAAGATCATGCGCGACACCCACAAATACAAAATCTCGTACGCGGGCGACATAACAGAAGTTGGATGGTACGTTTCTAAATCTTTAGTTTTTTCTGGCCAGCCGAGTGTCGAAAAGGTCCACAATGCGGAAGAGAACCATGTATCGAGTACATCTTCTTCCTGCTTCCAGCCGTCGCCTTGGGGTGCCCCTACATCACAATAAATTTCGTCGCCTTTGTACCAAACGGGGATACGGTGACCAAACCAGATTTGCCGGCTGATGCACCAGTCGCGCAAGTTATCGATCCAGTGGAAGTATGCGTTGCGGAAGCCTTCCTGCGGCATAGTAACTGCGCTACTCTCGACTGCTTGGCGCATTACTTTTTTAAGCGTTGTGGTCGAACCATTTTGGTGTACAAAGTTTTTGTCGACATCGATCCACCACTGCAGTTTTGGTAGCGGCTCGATAATGGCCCCGGTGCGCTCAGAGGTTGAGACGTTTTGTTTAATATCTTCAACTTTCTCGAGCAAACCCTCATTTTGAAGCCACTCAGCCACCGCTTCGCGGGCCTCCGTCGTTTTTTTGCCGCACAGACGACCCTCGACGGTCATCTTCGCAATCTCATTGATTATTTGTGGGCGAGGTAAATCGTGCCGGTCGGCTATCTCCCAGTCGGTCTGGCTGTGCGCCGGAGTAACGCCGAGTGCACCGGTACCAAAGGCAGGGTCCACCGCTGCATCAGCGATTATTTTTATATGGACAGGCACATCGCACAACACCGCATCGTATTCTTTGCCCACATATTGTTTATAGCGTTCATCGTCTGGATGTACCGCCACCGCAGTATCACCGACTTTAGTTTCAAGCCGGGTGGTTGCAACCGGGATAGGGAAGGTTTTTGAATAGCGGAAAGTATAGAGTTTGGCATCACGCTCCTCATGCACAATTTCGTCGTCCGAAATAGTTGTTTGGCCTTTTGGATCCCAATTAACGATGCGGTTGCCACGATAAATTAGCCCGGCATCATACATGCGCTTAAATGCCGTAAACACCGCGGTGTTACGCTTTTCGTCGAGCGTGTAAGCGTAGCGCGACCAGTCGAGAGACGCTCCCATCTTGCGTACCTGACTCAAAATAGTCGCTTCGCTGTTTTTGGCAAACTCGGTGACGTGCCGTACCAATTCTTCGCGACCCAGGTCGTGGCGTGATTTGCCTTCATCTTTTTGAATATTTTTTTCAACTCTGGCTTGCGTAGCGATTGCCGCCGAGTCGGTGCCTGGGACCCACAGTGCTTTTTTTCCGCGCATGCGCTCGAATCGAATCAAAATATCTTGTAGCGTGTCTTCGTAGGCGTGGCCAACATGCAACGTGCCGGTTACGTTAGGTGGGGGAAGGGTGATAGTAAAAGGCTGTGTGCGGTTGCCCGGCAAATTGTCAGGATTAAAATACCCCGACTCTTCCCATTTTTTGTATATCTTGCCCTCGACCGCTTGGGGGTTGTAGGGCTTTAAAAACTTTTCTGGCACCTTTTCGGGCATGAGGCCCATTTTAGCTTGCTATCGATAGATTTCCAACGGCTTTCAGGTTGCCAGTTTGGACGTCATTTTTGCCCGAGAGGGCACGGGCGAGGGCGGCCTGGGCAATCATGATGGCGTTGTCGCCAGTTATAGAGAGCTCGGGTAGACGCATTTCGACCCCCAAATCCTGCCCGCCGGCAGGCAGGTCTTTTTGTACCAAATTTTGCAATTTTTCGCGCAAATAGTTGTTGGCCGCC
>CALQYT010000015.1 GCA_943348815.1 Candidatus Nomurabacteria bacterium | reverse complement strand
TAACGGAGAGATTTTTGAGGGTAAGCACGAACCAATTATCACAAAGAAACTTTTTGATTCAGTTCAGGAAGTGATGATGAGAAAGAGCAAGCCACATTCCAAAGGTCTAAAACCATTTTTGTATAGAGGATTTTTCCGTTGTGGAGAATGCGGTTGTTTTATCACTACCGAGACACAAAAAGGTCATAACTATTTACGTTGTACCAAACGGAAAAATCCCTGTGAGCAGAAATATGTCCGCGAGGAGCTCATCACTTCTCAAATTCAAAATGAAATCAAAAAAGTTTCTTTGCCTCTCGATTGGACACAGTGGATGATTGCCGAAAATGCAAAGGATCGGCAATCCGAAGTCCAAGCGAGTACGCTTTTTGCAGATAGTATAAAAGCCGACATTTCTCTTTTGGATTCTAAAATAGAGAAGCTGATGAGTGCCTATCTCGAAAGTGCGTTGTCGCTTGAAGAATATCGCGAAGCTAAAAACAAGTTGGTTAATCAAAATCAGCTTCTCAAAGAGAAATTATCGGCTTTTGAGCAAAAAGCGAATAATCGGTTCGAACTTACGGAAAAGTTTTTGAAATACAATATGGAATTGGCAAACGACCGAACAAATGAGGAAAATACTCATTTGTTCAAAAAAGTCGGTTCGAACTTTCAAATTAAGGATCGAACCGTACTTTTTGAGCCACGCGGAGCGTGGAAAACCCTTTTGGATTCTGGATTCGGCGGGGGGAATGCATTAGTGTCGCGCCTGCGGCGCGACCCCGCTTTATCCGTTTCTTCTGATTCCGAATTTTGGCGGAGGCGGAGAGATTCGAACTCTCGATGGATTGCTCCATGCCGCCTTTCCAAGGCGGTGCACTAGACCGCTATGCGACGCCTCCAATGCTTGCAAAATATAGCACAAAAGGTGCTAAAATATAATTATGAAACCACCTGGGGGACCGGAGGAAATGGGCAAGGTTTTGAGTTTTAAGGCAAAGGAAAAAGTCGCTAAAAGAGAAGGGGTCCCGACAGAAACACCTACAGAAAAAACAGAAGGAAAAATAATTAATTTACAAAGTGGAGAAACGATTACTCCTGAAGTTGCGAGAGGCCAGGCAGACCAGGCGTACCACAACCAAGTCAAAGGATTAAGGGGAGTTCCTACGCAAGAACCAGATGATAATGGCGGTGGCCCTCACCCACGCACCCCTGGTGCCAACCGCCGACGTCGCGCACGTCGGCAATAGGTTTTAAAAAAACAAATGATACTGGAAACTCCGGAAAGCTCAGAAAACAGAGAAGAAGTACCTCAGACTTACGCGTTTGCACTACTACGAAAACAAATAGAAAAAGTGGAGGAGAGTCTAGAAAGACTCCGAGCAACTACTCCTGACCATTTGGAGTTCTCGAGACTGGATGCGGATCTTATTTTATTAAAAGAACAAAAAGAACGGTTAGGGTTAGGCATCACACCTGCATTCATCGAGATCGAACAGGAGGTACAAAAAACTGTGGATGAAATGAGGGCGACGTATGACGCAAACGCAAATCTATTTATGAGCTACATGGGCGCGCTCCAAAAACTACTGCGCCAAGAGTCTGAATTATTGCAACAGGCTACTTCAAGCAAAAAACAATAACTAATTTAAAAGAGCCTTAATCCGCTCCTCAATGGGCGGATGGGTCATAAATAGTTTAGCCAAACCCGAGCGCGCAGCGGCGGGACCGAACGGATTTGAGATAAAAAGGTGGGCAGTGGCGTTATTGGCATGGATCATAGGCTGCGAGTAAGCGCCAATTTTGCGCAGCGCATTGGCCAAACCTTCCGGATAGCGCGTCAACAGTGCGCCCGAGGCATCGGCCAAAAACTCGCGCTTGCGCGATATGGCCAATTGCAAAAGTGTTGCGGCAATGGGCGCAAGAACGATAAAAGCGATAGCGATAATCATAATCAATGGATTACCACGACCCTCTCTATCGCGCCCTCCCCCGCCAAACATCGTCGCTCGCAAAAAGAAGTGTGATGCCAACGTAATAAATCCTACCAACACCACCGCGATCGTTGATACCAAAATATCGCGGTTGCCGATGTGCGAAAGCTCGTGCGCCAACACTCCCTCAAGCTCGGTGCGATCCATCATATTGAGGAGTCCAGTTGTGACCACGACCGCCGCGTGCTCTTTGTTACGACCGGTTGCAAAGGCGTTGGGTGCTGGGTCGTCTATGACATATACTTTTGGTTTTGGCAGCCCCGCCGTAATGGCCAAGTTTTCGACAATGCGATGCAACTCGGCATATTGTGCTGGGTCAGCGGGTTTGGCTCCGGCAGCAGCAATCGCCACTTTGTCAGAATTCCAATAGGCAAAAAGATTAGTCGCTAAAGCAAACACCACTGCCACGATCAAAACGACCGAGTTTTGGTAGTACCAACTGATCGCCCACCCCAGCGCCATGACCACGCCCAAAAACACGGCCATGAGTACCCAGGTCTTTGCAACGTTTTCTTCTTGGTGAGTGTATAAAGTAGCCATTAGCGACTAGAGTATAGCCAATAGTGAGAACAAACCCTAGACCCTAGTGGCTAAAAACTAACTTTAACCGGCTGACGGGCGGCTTCTTCGCCCGCTTCAAGCGCAAAGTACTCGCGCGGTTCAAAACGGAAGAGGTTGGCGATTACGCTGCCAGGGAACGATTGTATAGCAGTGTTGAGGTCGCGCACGTTACCGTTATAGAAGCGCCGTGCCGCTTGTATTTTGTTTTCGGTATCACTCAGCTCGCGTTGGAGCTCCAAAAAGTTTTGGTTTGCCTTCAGGTCCGGGTAGGCCTCGGCGACCGCAAACAAACTCTTGAGCGTGCCGCTCAGCATGTTTTCGGCTTTGCCTTTGTCCTCTATCCCGCCGGCATTCATCGCGGCCGCGCGCGCAGCAGTTACGTTTTCAAACGCGGTGCGCTCGTGCGTCGCATAGCCTTTGACCGTCTCTACCAAGTTGGGGATAAGATCGTAGCGGCGCTTGAGCTGGATATCAATATCCGCCCACGCTTCTTTGACCCGCTGCACCATGCGCACAAAGTGGTTGTACGAGGCAACAACCCAGAGCAAAACAAGAACAATTATTGCGGGCACTAGCCAAGCGAGTATCATGCCGCTATTCTAGCACTTCTAGACAAATTGCAAGCCCTCTCTGTTTTAGTACTCTCCCATCCCGCCCATGTCAGGCATTGGAGCTTCTTTTTCTTCTTTTGGCTCTTCGGCAATTGCCGCTTCGGTCGTCAGGAGCATTGCGGCGGCCGAGGCAGCGCGCTCAAGCCCGGTGCGCGTTACTTTGACCGGGTCAACAATCCCCGCGGCAACCATGTCGGCAACAATTTCATTTTTAACCGCATCGTAGCCCGCGTTGCCTTTGGCATTTTTGACTTTCTCTACCACCACACCCGCATCGGTGCCCGCATTGTGCGCAATTTGTCGCAGCGGCATCTCGAGTGCTTTCAACACCACTTCGTACCCAACGCGCTCCGCATCACCCATTTTTTCGCGCGCTTTGGCAAAACTTTCAGCAACTTTTTGCGCCGCTTTTACCAACGCGACACCTCCGCCGGCTACAATACCCTCTTCAATCGCCGCTTTAGTCGCATTAACCGCATCCTCAATTTTGAGTTTTAGGTATTTCATCTCCGTTTCGGTCGCAGCACCTACGCGTATAACCGCCACCCCGCCGGTCAATTTAGCCAAACGCTCTTCCAATTTTTCTTTATCAAACTTACTCGTCGTATCTTTAATTTGTTTTCTAATTTGATCAATACGCAAAGAAACAGCGAGTTTAGTCCTTTTACTGTCTTTTCCCCCACCGATGATGGTGGTGCTGTCTTTTGAGGCAACTATTCTTTTTGCACTTCCAAGCATTTCGAGCGTAGTTTTTTCAAAACTACCACCTGTCTTCTCAGTAATTACTTGTCCACCTGTAACGGCAGCGATATCCTCGAGAATCTCCGTCTTTCTGTCACCATAGCCTGGCGCTTTGATCGCGAGCACATTAAACGTGCCGCGCAGTTTGTTGAGCACAAAGGTGGTGAGGGCTTCGCCATCTACATCCTCGGCAACAATCACCAAATCTTTTTTGCCCAACTCTGCAATTTTTTGCAGCAACGGCAACACCTCCTGCACGCTCGAAATCTTTTTGTCGGTAATCAATATGGCCGGGTCTTTGTACACGGCCTCCATGCGCGATGCGTCGGTAACCATGTAGGCCGACACGTAGCCGCGATCAAACTCCAAACCTTCAACTACTTCTTTTTCAATCCCCAAACTTTGTGACTCTTCAACCGTCACGACACCATCCTTGCCCACTTCTTTAATAGTGTCGGCAATAATCTGGCCAATTTCTTCCGATTCGGCCGAAATAGTTGCCACTTGTTTTATTTCTTCGTCAGAACTGATTTTTTTAGCAAGTGATTTGAGCGCCGCGGTAGCCTCTCCGGCCGCAGCCTCTATCCCCGCGCGCACCGCCATGGCCGAAAGCCCCATCTCGGTGTGCTTCATACCCTCGTCTATCAATGCCTGGAGCAATACCACGGAGGTCGTGGTCCCGTCGCCGGCGATGTCGTTGGTCTTGCTGGCAACTTCTTTAACAATCTCGGCGCCCATGTTCTCAAATTTATCTTTCAGCGAAATTTCTTTAGCAATAGAAACACCATCGTTGGTGATGGTCGGGCCGCCGTAGCTCTTTTCGATAGCCACATTGCGCCCGCGGGGGCCGAGCGTCACTTTGACCGTGTTGCTTGCCTTGTCGATACCGGCCTTGAGTGCCCGGCGCGCACGCTCGTTAAATAGAATTTGTTTAGCCATAGGTGTTTAGAAAATGTAAGTAATGCTTTCTTCGCGGATCAAATAATACTCAGTACCGTTTATTTTTACTTCGTCGTAGCCGTATTTCGAAAACATAATGCGGTCGCCTACCTTAACGCCAATCGGCACAAGCTTGCCCTCATCATTTTTTTTGCCGGGGCCGACAGCCACCACCGTGCCCTGCTCGGGTTTTTCTTTGCCGGAATCAGGAATAATCAACCCAAACGAAGTTGTTTCTTGTACCGTTGATGGCTTAACCAAAACGCGGTCGCCGTACGGAGTCCCCATATCTTTTTTTCCCGACGCCTTGGTCGGGACCCCGACCTTGCGTCGGGGCTTAGAATTTTTCTTCATAGCGCAGATACTGTAACGAAACTAGCCTCTTGCGTCAAGACGAGGGGTTTGTTAGGATAGGCACAATGGCAGCGATAGCGGGGGTGCTCCCCTACATACAGATAGTGTTGGCAGTGTGCGTAGTGGTGTGCATACTCCTGCAGCAGACGGGCGCATCGCTTGGCGGCGCTTTTGGCAGCGACAACTTTTCGGCTGGCTATCACACGCGCCGTGGCTCGGAGCTCTACTTGTTTTACGCCAGTCTCGCGTTTGGCTTTTTGTTTGCCGTATCGGCCTTCGTTGCCCTCCTTATAAAATAAAAAATCAGAAGTACGAAACTCGAAACAAATTTTAAATTCAAAATTTAAAAATTAAAATTTTGGATTTGTTTCGGATTTCGAATTTTGAGATTCGAATTTATGTTTAACGACTTCTGGCGCCGCGCCCAAACAAAAGTACATATACGACTGTTCGACACCGCCGAAGATACGATTGCCGCACTTGGTCGCGGCGGCCGGGCACTCTTTATCGTGCTCTCACTCGTACTCGTGGTGAGCAGCGTGGGGCTTTTGTATTTAATGAAAGAGCGTTTGGTGGTCACGGTCCCCTCCCGCGGCGGCAACCTGACCGAAGGCATCATCGGCTCTCCGCGCTTTATCAACCCGCTTTTGGCAATATCCGACGCCGACCGCGACCTAACGGCGCTGGTGTACTCCGGACTTTTGCGCGCCACACCGCAAGGCACCTACCAACCCGACCTGGCCAATGGTTACACCGTATCGGACGATGGCAAAACGTACACTTTTGTATTGCGCGACAATCTCACCTTCCACGACGGCTCGCCACTCACCTCAGCCGATGTGCTGTACACCATACAAAAAGCACAGGATGCCGGGCTCAAGAGTCCTGTGCGTGCCAATTGGGACGGGGTCACTGCCGAGGCACCCGATGCGCACACGGTGCGCTTTACCTTGCATAGTGCTTACGCTCCGTTTATCGAAAACCTGACGCTCGGCATTTTGCCCAAAGACCGCTGGACGGCCGTAAGCGACGAGGAGTTCCCCTTCAGCGAACTTAATACCGAGCCAGTCGGGTCGGGCCCGTACCAACTCGACACGGTGTCGCGCAGCTCATCGGGTATTATTTCTTCGTACGAACTTAGGTCGTTTGATGGCTATGCGCTTGGCGAGCCATACCTGCAAACTCTTTCGCTCAAATTTTATCAAAACGAGGGCGCACTTTTAACCGCTCTGCAGAGTGGCGACGTTGATTCGGCAAGCGGCATTTCGCCAGAAAATTTAAAAACTTTGCCGCAAGACAGCATCCGCACTTCGCCGCTTAACCGTGTGTTTGCCGTGTTCTTTAATCAAAATCAGTCAACGGTGCTGCGCGACCCGCAGGTGCGCCAAGCACTTAATAATTCAATCGACCGGCAAGAACTGATCGACCAAGTCCTGAGTGGCTACGGTATCCCCCTTATGGGCCCCATACCACCCACCCTTGCACCAACCACTACCCCCGCAACCGCATCGAGCACGGCCAAGCTTGCGGCAGCCGCACGCGCACAGCTTATTGCTAAAGGATGGAAGTTAGGAGCCGACGGTGTACTTACTAAAACAACCACCGGCAAAAATCCGCAGACCACGCGATTTGAGTTCGACCTTGCCACCGCCAATGTGCCCGAGCTGCGCGCGGCCGCCGAATATTTGCGGGTAGCGTGGGGGCAAGTCGGTGCGCGCGTTAATATAAAAATCTTCGAGCAGGGCGACCTCTCGCAAAACGTAATCCGCCCGCGCAAGTATGATGCGCTGTTGTTTGGCGAGGTGGTTGGCCGCGAGCTCGACCTGTTTGCCTTTTGGCACTCCAGCCAGCGCAACGACCCGGGGCTCAACATCGCACTCTATGCCACCCCCACCGCCGACAAAGCGCTCCAGACGCTGCGCACCACCGCCGACCCAACCGAGCGCCAGCAACTCCTTGGTACCTTCCTTGGCGAGCTCACCAAGGACCTCCCCGCCGTATTTCTCTATGCGCCCGATTTCGTGTATAGTGTACGGAACGATATAGCAGGGGTGGATCTCGGGTTTATCGAGACACCGAGCGACCGATTCCTCTCTTTGCCGCTCTGGCACCGCGAGACCGACCGCGTTTGGCCTATCTTTGAGTAAAATAATTATGCCTGATCAACAAAAACCCTTTAGACGCGACCGACCGCACAGCGGCGGGCCTCGCCGTGGTGGCCGCAACCGCCTGCGCCGCGAAGGCCCGCGCCCGCACCAACCGCACCCGGTACGCGAGATCCCCGAACACACGCCGATGCTCAATGGCGACGAAAAGCCTATCCCACCGCTACAGGAGGGCAACATCCGCATCATCCCGCTGGGAGGTGTAGAAGAGATCGGCAAAAACATGACCATGGTCGAAATGGGCGACGACATCATCATCATCGATTGCGGATTCCAATTCCGCGAGGATGATACGCCCGGCATCGACTACATTTTGCCCAACACCAAATATTTGGAGGAGCGACGCGAAAAAATCCGCGGACTCTTTATTACGCACGGCCACCTCGACCACATCGGCGGTATCCCCTACGTTATCGACCGC
>CALQYT010000014.1 GCA_943348815.1 Candidatus Nomurabacteria bacterium | reverse complement strand
CGTGTCCGAGGCGCGCATCATTGGTCGTCAGGGTTTAATTCAAAATACATTCGAACTTCGTTCAATACACACCGCACCGTTATGAAAGCACTAGAACATATACGCTCAAAACAAGAGGAATGGTTGGAGAAGATAAAACCTTTTTTGCTGCAAAATAATGTAAATGTTGGGAGTGGTTTTGGATTTTTTTCTCGCGCAGCGCAGCAGGGGGGTTTTGCGATGACCTCACTCGAAGTGGTAGCTCATCCTAAGGCGGTTAATAAAGACGATCTAGTTTTGTATGACGGCAACCGCATGCCGTTTGCGGACGGGGAGTTTGATACGGCGACCGCTATGTATGTTCTCCATCACACCACCAATCCGCTCGTCACTTTGGGCGAAATGAAACGCGTCGCCAGACGGAGAGTCATTTTGGTTGAAGAGTTATATAGCGGGTTTTTCAGCAAAATCTGTCTCGTTGTGGTAGACGTCTTTTTGAATTACGTTTTATTTGGCCAACATTCAGATATACATCTAGGGAGTTACTTCAGCAGAAAAAAGTTTTCCGAAGCGGTGCAGGCGGGTGGGTGGAAGATTATCCATTACCAATCAAATAGCCGGTTTGGATTCGATACGGTCCTGTGCGTAGTCGAGCGAAAGTAAATAGGCAGCTTTTGCCATTTGCTATACTTACGGCAGAGGTTTAGGAAGGCTTATTAGTTTAAATTTTTACCTATGGATATGAATTATTTGGCAATCGTGGTTGCAGCGGTTGCGGCGTTTTTGCTCGGTTGGGCGTGGCACTCACCGCTCTTGTTTATGAAGCCGTGGATGCGGTTGATGAAATTTAATTCGATGGATGATGCGATGCACGGCGCAACCGTCTCGCCCATGCAAGGGATGGCGATCGGCGCGGTAGTAATGCTCGTGGTGTCGTACGTGATGGCGTATTTTATTTCGCTCTTCGGGGTTGGCACGTGGCAGGCGGCGCTGCAGTTGGCGGTGTGGGCGTGGCTTGGGTTTATGGTCCCGATCATGCTCAACCAGGTTTTGTGGGAAAAAAAGTCTTGGGCGCTGTTTGGATTTAATGCGGCGTACCAATTGGTGTCACTGGTGTTGGTCGCAGTCATACTGGGGGCGTGGCCATGGCACTAGGCGTGGCCTTACCTGACACCACCCCAACTCAACTCCAGATCGGCAACGCTACTATCAGTGTAGAGGTTGTTGCTACCGAAGCTACCCGCGAGCAAGGGCTCTCGGGGCGTGCGTCACTTCCACCTAACTCGGGAATGTGGTTTGTGTTCGACCAGGAGGACGTGTGGGGGATATGGATGAAGGGCATGCGCTTTCCGCTCGATATTGTCTACGTCGACAATGGCAAAAATATCGCTACGGTTTATAAAAATGTTTCGCCCGATACGTATCCAGAAATTTTTTATCCAACCAAACCCGCGCGCTACGTGCTTGAGTTGCCCGCCGGTTTTGCCGACGCGCACGGTATTGCCGAAGGTAACAAAGTTGTGGTACAATAGCGCCAGCGCGTTGAGTGACAGCCCGACACACTGCAATAGTGTGACGGGAGGAAAGTCCGGACTCGTATCCCGCCATCGGCGGGATTAAAAAGCCAGTGGGTAACTCCCATCGTACGCTCTCTGCGGGCGTAAGAGGTGCGAACAGAGACGAGTCCCGAGAGCTGCAAAGCTCGAGGGGGTGAAACGGCTAAATCCTTGGTTGCGAGCAAGGCCGTGCCCGACACACTGCAATAGTGTGACGGGAGTGCCGCTCGAGCCGCCGAGCAATCGACGGCCCAGATAAATTGTTGCTCAAGACAAAATCCGGCTTACAGACGCGCGCGCAGTATGTGAATCCCGCCCTACCGGGCGGGATTTGCGTTGTATACTAAAGGAGTTATTAGCGCGGGGGCATGGTGCCCTCGAACATAATCGTTATTTCGCTGTATGCACTCTCGATACGTTTCGTGGTCGCGCTACGCGACCCTTGCAGGGTTGGTGTTCGCATTAGTGTTAGTGATCCCGGTTACTTGGTTTCCGTTCCAGCTCGCTAAGATAGCCGCTTTTGCGCTGTGTTTATGCGTTGCGGCAGTACTGTTTGTGGTGGGTGGGGGCGCACGCGACCTGGTGCGCACGCACGGATTTTACTTAGGGCTCTTGGTCCTGCTGTTGCCGCTCTCGTACCTGTTGTCGTGGGCGCTCTCGCTCGATGGCTCGGTAGGGCTCACGGGTTTTAGTCTCGAAACAGATACGGTCTTTTTTGTCCTGCTGGCGGCGCTCGCATACCTGCTCTCGATGACGCTCTTTCGCACCTTGCGCACGGCGCGGGTGCTCAGCCTTACCATCTTCTGGGCGCTTGCTGCGGCGGTGGTGTTTCAATTTATATCAATCTTCGGGCATCTCCCGTTAGGTTCGTTTAGCGATACGTCGGCCAACTTGATAGGTAAGCTCAACGACCTCGGGCTGCTCGCAACCCTCTTAGGGCTCATGCTCATGATCCGGTTGCACTCATCGCTCTCAAGCCTCGGTACCGGGCTTGCGGCAGTAGCGGGCGTGTTGTTGGTTTTGCTTTTGGCTCTAATAAATTTTCCGTTTGCCTGGGGGTTGTTGCTTGCCGGCTCGTTAGTGTTGGGCCTTATCGCGTGGCGCACGCACATGCCGTGGCCCGAAATTATTGGTGTTGTGGTCGCGCTTATCTTCTTGCTCTACGGTTCGGCGATCAACGGTATGCTTACCAAAGCAGTGCCCCTCTCGTCGCTTGAGGTACGTCCAGGCTTGCAATCTACCCTGACCGTAATAGACCAAACCCGTGCAGGCTCGCTCGAGCACTTGTTAGTGGGCCTTGGACCAAACACCTTTGGTGAAGCGTGGCTTGCAGACAAGCCTACGGAAGTTAACCAAACACCGTTTTGGAATTTAGACTTTAACGTCGGCTTCTCAACGCTCGCGACTGCCTTTGGCACGGTCGGGTTATTGGGCGCGCTTATGTGGCTCATACCGCTCGCACTACTGGTGGTAGCGCTGTTGCGCGCACTGTGGCTTGGGGTACTTTCGCGCGAGGAGCGCGAGGTGACGCTGTATTTGAGCGTGATGAGTTTTTTCCTCCTTACTACCTTAGTGTTGTATGTGCCAAGCTCCAACTTAGTGTTGCTCGCATTTGTACTGTCGGGAGCAACGTTTGGATTCCTCTGGCGGCAAGGACGCTCGACTCCGGACGAAGCCGCCGTATCCTCGCGCAAAGAAGGTCTACTCATTCTTTCTGCCGCGGCGGTGTTGCTGGTGTGCAGCGTACTCACGGCATTTGTGGGCGTGCGGCGGTTTGTCGCGCAAGCATACACCTCAGCGGGGCTGTCGGTCCTAGCACAAGATAACGACGTGGCTATAGCGCGCGCCCAGAGCGCTATTGTTATAGAATCTACGCCCGATGCACTGCGGTTGCGTGCTGATGCCGGCGCACAAAAGTTGCGCACCATAGCGCAAGATACCAAACTGACACCCGACCAAGCCAAGCAGGCGTTTACCAACGAGCTACAAGCGTCGGTCTCGGCAGCGCAGCAGGCCATCGTGCTCACGCCGGGCGATTACCGCGGCTATCTATCGCTCGCACAGATTTACGACCTTCTCGCTTCGCTCAAAGTACAAGGTGCGTATGAAAGTGCGCAGACTGCCTATGCTGCCGCGGCGGTCCACAACCCCACAAGCCCCGCTATTCCGCTTGCGCAAGCACGGCTCGAGGCAGGGCATGGCAATGGCAAGGGTGTCGAAGATGCGCTCAAACGCTCGCTCACGCTCAAGCCCGACTATACCGACGCTATATTGTTTGTGGTCCAAATCAACGTCGCCCAAAACGATCTTGCCTCGGCGGTGCGCAACACGCAGGCCGCGCTTAAAACCGCGCCGGGCGTCGCCTCCATTTGGTTTGAGCTCGGCGTACTGTACTGGGCCGGCAATGACTTCAAAGATGCACAAACCGCTCTGCAGCAGGCAGTGACGCTCGACCCCAACAACGCCGATATCAAGGCCGCCCTCGACAAAGTCATCGCCAAACAACCGCTGCAAACCTCTACCACGCCGGCTAAAAAATGACCACGCTCTCGCTCGCACTCCGCGCTCCCGAGTGGTATGTATAAGGTATGAGTCCGCTTTTGCGAGCGCGGCAGGGTATGCGGGTCCTCCTCTCGGCGATGGGGCTCGAGGTGCGCAGCATGCACTCGGCCGCCTATCTTCTGGCCCTGTTTGCGCTCTTCTCCCAATTACTGGCGCTGGTGCGCGACCGGCTTTTTGCGGGTACCTTCGGCGCCTCGCATACGCTTGACCTCTACTTTGCGGCCTTCCGATTGCCAGACTTTTTGTTTGCGACGGTGGCGTCGCTGCTGTCACTCTACGCGCTTTTGCCGGTACTCTCTCGGCTCGAGGAGCGGCAAGCGGGGTTGGGGATCGCGTTTTTGCGCAACTCGCTTTTATACTTTTTTGTCGCGATGGCGGTGGTGTGCGGGGTAGCGTTTGTACTGGCGCCGCAAATTCTTGCCCTGGTTGCGCCGGGGCTTGCGGGGCCCGACCTCTTGTTGATGACGCGTATTCTGCTGTTGCAACCAATCTTACTTGGTGCATCAAACATTTTGGCCAACCTGACGCAGTTGCGGCATCGCTTCGTGCTCTACTCTATTTCGCCGCTCCTGTATAACCTTGGGATTATTTTGGGTGTGGTGTTTTTGTATCCTCGTTTTGGTTTTGCAGGTTTGGCGTGGGGTGTCGTACTCGGCGCACTGTTACACTTTGCGGTACAAGCGCCGTTTTTCTTTGGCGAGCACACCGAGGCGCGCGTGCCTTTTCTCGAGTCGCTGCGGTATGTGCGCGAGGTATTGCTGCTGAGCATCCCGCGTACGCTCGCGTTGGCGGCTAATCAAATATCGCTTTTGGTGCTGACCGCATTGGCTTCGCTCCTTTCGGTCGGATCGATTTCAATCTTTATGCTCGCGTGGAATTTGCAGGCCGTGCCGCTCACCATCATTGGCGTCTCCTACTCGGTCGCAGCTTTTCCTACTCTCTCGCGGCTCTACGCGGGCGGACATTCCGGCGAGTTTGCCGCGCACGTGTTGGGTGCTCTGCGGCATATTATCTTTTGGGCCGTGCCGGCGACCGTGCTTATTATCGTGCTCCGCGCACAGTTGGTGCGCGTTATTTTGGGGAGCGGCGCGTTTGACTGGTCGGCGACCCGTCTTGTTGCCGCCGCGCTCGCGCTCCTCATACTTTCGCTGTTGGCACAGTCGGTGTCGCTGCTTATTGCGCGCGCCTATTATGCGGCGGGGAATAGCCGCAAGCCGTTTATGTTTGGCTTGGTCGATCTGGTGGTCTCCGTCGTAACTGCGGTATTACTGGTATCACTCTTCCACTCGAGCGAATTTTTGCGCCATTTTATCGAGGCACTGTTGCGCGTGACTGATATCCCGGGCAGCACGGTGTTAATGCTCGCACTCGGCCTGGCGCTCGGCTCGATTGCGGAGTTTGTGGTGGCGTACCGGATGTTTGTCCGCGACTTTGAGCTGAAGGGGGAAGGGCTCGGACGTCTTGCCTTCCAGAGTTTTGCGGCGGGCGTCTTAGGCGGCGCGTGTGCCTACGGCGCACTTACCCTTATGGGCTTCTATGTCGATATCAATACCGTCTTTGGCATTGTCTCACAGGGTTTTGTGGGCGGAGTGGTAGGGCTTGTGGGTTGTGTGCTAGTCTTGTTGGTGCTTAAAAACCCAGAACTGCAGGAGGTTTGGGGAGCTTTGAGCCGCCGCGCGGCGCAGGCTCCGACGGTGCTCGAGCCCACCGATGTCTCTAGTTAAATTCGAAGCACGAAATCCGAATATGAAACACATCCGCAACTTTTCTATCATCGCGCACATCGACCACGGCAAGTCTACGCTTGCCGATCGTTTTTTGGAGCTGACCAAAACTATAGAGGCGCGCCAGATGCGCGAGCAGGTGTTGGACTCCATGGATCTCGAGCGCGAGCGCGGGATCACGATTAAAATGCAGCCGGTCAGGATGCTCTGGCATCCTGACCGTCCCGAGCAAAGCGAGGGGCAGATCTATCAACTCAACCTCATAGATACCCCGGGCCATATCGATTTTAGTTACGAAGTAAGCCGGGCACTCACGGCGGTCGAGGGTGCAATACTTTTGGTCGATGCCACCCAGGGTATACAAGCGCAGACGCTCACCACGCTGCGCAGCGCACGCGAACAGGGTTTGGTTATCATTCCCGCGATTTCTAAAATCGACTCGCCATTGGCAATGGTGGAGGATACCAAAATACAGGTCGCCAAACTGTTAGGTATTACTGAGGATACTATTTTGCTTTGCTCCGGCCGGACGGGGGAAGGTGTTGATGCATTACTGCGCGCAGTGATAGAAAGGGTGCCGCCGCCTACTCAAACGGCGGCGGTCAAAGATGCTCAAGCACTGGTGTTTGACTTTCAATACTCCGATCACCAAGGAGTGATTGTGTTTTTGCGCATGTTTGGGGGGAGTGTAAAAAAAGGCGACCCGCTTGAGTTTGCGGCAAGTGGTCGGCGGTTTGCGGCACTCGAGGTCGGCACCTTTTCTCCCAAACCCAAAGCCACGGCGAGTTTGAGCGAAGGCGAAATAGGCTACATTGTGACCGGTATCAAAGAGCCGGGCTTTGCGCGTGTCGGCGATACGGTGCGCACGGCCAAAAGTACGACGCCACCTCTTGAAGGCTATGCCGAGCCAAAGCCGGTCGTGTGGGCAAGTTTGTATCCGGAGAGTCAGGACGACTTTACGGCGCTGCGCCAAGCCTTGGGGCGTTTGCGGCTCAGCGACTCCTCGTTGTCGTTTGAGGAAGAGTCGTCGGGCCTTTTGGGTAGAGGCTTCCGGTGTGGAATGCTCGGCATGCTCCACTTAGAGATAGTTACCGAGCGTTTGCGCCGTGAGGCAAACCTTAAGCTCATTGTTACGACGCCGAGCATTGAGTACGAAATCGAAGATAAAAACGGTAAGCGCATCGCGGTGTACTCTGCGCCACAATTTCCCGACTACGGGCAGATAGCCCGCGTGTGGGAGCCGTATGTCGAGGTAGAAATTTTGTTGCCTGCGGATTATTTGGGTAACACGGTGACGCTCTTGTTTGAGCACGAGGCCACAACCGAGTCGACAGAAAACTTTTCCGAGGGCCGCCTTAAACTGACCGTGGTGATGCCGCTGCGTGAGTTGATGCGCAACTTTTTTGATAAATTAAAAAGCGCCACGTCGGGCTATGCGAGCGTCTCGTACCAGATGCGCGAAATGCGGCTTGCCGAGGTAGCCCGCCTCGATATTTTGGTGGCCGACGAGTTAGTGCCCGCGTTTAGCCGCATTATTGCAAAACATCGGGTCGACGAAGAGGCGGTGGCCGCGGTAGAAAAACTCTACGGGATTTTGCCCCGGCAGATGTTTACGACCAAAATCCAAGCGCAGGCGCTCGGGCGTATTGTGGCCAGCCGCACGCTCTCGGCAATGAAAAAGGACGTCACCCAGCACATGTATGGCGGCGATATTACCCGCAAAATGAAGCTCCGCGAAAAGCAAAAAAAGGGCAAGGCAAAGATGAAGGAACGCGGGCGCGTCAACATCCCCGAGGAGGTCTTTTTGAAGATGGTCAAATCAGACTGATTTGATTAGAGTGCAAAAGCAAAGGTATAGAAGATCATTGAGGCTATCACCACGATACCAATGACGATGCTCCCGATGCGGATGTATTTCTCTCTGTTTTTTCCAAACATGCGAGTATTATAGGGGATATGCAGGATTTCCGAAAGCGGCGCAGCAACAGCGAGACGGTAGGGCTTATTGCGCGTACGTTGGGAGCCTTGGTGTTGGTGGCGGTGGCCTTTGTGGCCGTCCGCGGGGCGTTTGCTATGTATGGCAAGTTTGCGGCCGCGGCGGCCGCGCGCAGCAATGCGGAGGCACAGGTGCAGGAGTTGGAGGCGCGTCACACCACAATTGCCGCCGAGGTGGACAGTTTGGGGAGCGATAGGGGTGTGGAGGCGGCCGTCCGCGAGCGCTATGGCGTGGCGCGCCCAGGCGAGGGCGAGATAGACATTGTGCGGCAGGCAACCACCACGGCGCCGGTCGCGGTGGATCAAGGCTTTTGGTCGCGCCTCTGGCGCATGCTTTTTGTGTGGTAAATTACGCCTTGTTTAGCGGAATTAGTTTAGTGGCAGAACATGTGCTTCCCAAGCATAGGGCGCGAGTTCGATTCTCGCATTCCGCACCAACAACGAACTAATCGGCTTTTTTGAAGCCAACATGCGGGACGCGCGAAGCGCGTCCCAATGGTTTCCGCCTGAATTTCGCCCAGAATCCAAAGGGGAATTCGCCAAAAATAAATCCAAATCCGGCGCGCTTGCGCGCACCTGTTTTTCGCCGAGGAGGAGGTTCGAGCCAAAGATTTCTTTGGCACAGACCTTTTTCGCAAAAAGGTCTGAATCAGAAGCAATTTTGTCTATGTTTTGTGCGACTTCTAGCCAGTTTTGGAAAGGTTCGAGCCAATCATTTTGCTTGTGTGAAAGATTGTAGATTTCTTCTTCGAGCGACTTCTTGGAAGATAACAACTTTGATTTTTCAGCACGATAATCTTCTTTATCAATATATTGGTCAAGATAGCCATTGAGAAGTCGCTCCAGTCTGATTGATAAAGAAGAAATCTTTTCTTGTTTCTCTTTCACACAAGCAGTCAAAGACTGGGCGGATTTTCCATGGTCTTGCAGAGCAAGACGATTGAGTTCCACCGCCCAGTCTTTGGGCAAAGAAACCTTTTTGATTAAGGACGATAACTGGCGATTGAGTTCTTCTTGGCGGATACAAGGTTCCTCACATTTCACGCTTTTGTTCTTCTTGGTGCAGTGGTAGTAAATATATTCGTGTACATTTCCATTCTGCTGTTTCTTCACCTTGTATTCGCCAGTTATCATCATTCCGCATGAGGCGCAGGAAATGAGACCACAGAAAGGCTGGGGGTCGTTTAAGGGCTTTCTATCTGGTTTACCGCGAAGTTTTAACATTTCCTGCGCCTGATCAAAAAGTTTCTTTGAAATGATTGGCTCGTACTTTCCTTCATGGAGTTCACCACCATAGCGAAATAGCCCAGTATAAAATGGATTGGAGAGAATTGAAGTCGCACGGGATTTGTGGATTTTCTTTCCGGTCTTTGAAAATAGATTGTGCTTCGCCAAAAAGTTTGAGACATCTTCCAGTCTATTACCGCCTTTTACATAAAACTCAAACGCTTGTTTGATAACTTTAGCTTTCTTTCTATCAACCACCACAGTTTTTGTTCTACTGTCATTTATGTAACCTACGGGGGCAAGCGTTGGATAATCTCCATTACGAACTTTTTGGCGAAGTCCTCTTTTGGTATTTTCAGAAAGAGAATCCACATAGTATTTGCTTTGACCGAAAGCCATGTTGAGCATAAATTTTCCTTGCGAGGTAGAATCACACCAAAAAGTTGGAAACTTCAAGCTCGCAAGCTTCCCTGTGTCGAGGAGATATATTATTTTCCCACCGTCAATACTATTTCTTGCGAGACGATCCGGATGCCAAGAGAGAATGGAATCTGCATCGCCCTTTTCGATACACTTCATCATTTCGTTAAATATCGGACGACCTGGAATCTTCGCAGATTGTTTTTCCACAAATTCAAGGGCGATGTTCAGATTTTCTCTCTTGGCATAGTCTCGCAATTCTTGGAGCTGTGCCTCAATCGAAAGAACCTGTTTGTCCTCGACATCAGTAGACTTGCGAGCATACAAAAAGAATTTTTGCACAGATAAGTTTTGCATAATGTTTATATTGAAAATTAAAAACTTAAATGACCACCCTTGGTGCCCCCACTAAGATTGCTCAAAGTGGAACCAAAGATGGTCATTAAAATAAGCAATCTTCGGTGGGGGCAAATTCAGTATAGCAAAAATTCTTTTTGTATCAAAGCAAATACCATAAGTCAAAATTGCTTCTGATTTCGAACCTCCTCCTCGGCGAAAAACAGGTGCGCGCAAGCGCGCCGGATTTGGATTCATTTTTGGCGAATTCCCCTTTGGATTCTGGGCGAAATTCAGGCGGAAACCATTGGGACGCGCTTCGCGCGTCCC
>CALQYT010000013.1 GCA_943348815.1 Candidatus Nomurabacteria bacterium | reverse complement strand
GCCGAATATTTTTTGCTTTTCTGGTGGCCAAACTCATAGCCAACCGCGCGTACAAACGTTGCCAACTCGGCAATACGGTCTTGCTTGGGCTCGTCGTGGATGCGGTAAAGGAAAACGAGATTTTTCTCCGGCAGCTTTTCGGCGAGTTTCGAAATATAGGTAGCGACCTCGCGGTTGGCAAGGAGCATAAACTCTTCGATGAGCCAGTTGGTGTCAATCCTTTTTTTGCGGGTGACGCTTAGCGGTTTGCCATCTTTGTCCAATTCAAACCGCACTTCGTTGTCGCCAAAGTCTATTGCGCCCTCGTCAGTGCGCTCTTTGCGCATAATTTTGGCGAGGTTGTAGAGGGTGTTAAGTTCTTGCAAAAAGATGCCGTTTTGTTTGTCTAACACCTCTTGCGCCTCTTCGTAGGTAAAGCGTTTGTCCGATTTGATTACCGATTTGCTAAACGTGCGCGAAAGTACACGCGCGTTTTTGTCCAAAATAAATACAGCCGAAAAGGCGAGCCTCTCTTCGTCGGGCTTCAGCGACGCAATGTTGCTTGAGAGCGCATGCGGGAGCATGGGGATGGTAGCGTCGACCAGGTAGACGCTCGTGCCGCGCTTCTCAGCTTCGTCGCCAATGGCAGTGCCCGGCGCGGCAAAAAAGCTCGCGTCGGCAATGTGTACGCCCACCTCCACCGTGCCATCCGGCAATTCGCGCACCGAAAGTGCGTCGTCAAAATCTTTGGCGTCTTTGGGGTCGATAGTCATCGTGGGCAAGTCGCGATAATCGGCGCGCTTGGGCAGCTCTTCTTTAATTATTTCGCTATGCCGGCGCTCCAAGTCCTGAGCTTCTCTCTCAACTTCGTCAGAAAAGCTCGTGCGGAAGCCGTGCTCGAGCACAATCGCGTTCATTTCGACCCGGTGCTCGCCGGCTTTGCCTATCACTTCTAGCAACTTTCCTTTGGCTTGCTTGCCATCAAAACTTAAAAGTTTGACTAGCAATTTGGTGCCTTCGGGATGCGTTTCGCCAATCTCAAGCGGCTGTTTAAAACGCATGTCGTCGGGGATAACTTTGCCGCCTCTCACCGTAGCGACAAACTCGGTCTTGGCGCGTTCGACAATTTTAACTACCCGGCCGCGGGGGCGGGGGAATAGGGAAAGGAGCTCGACTTCTACTTGGTCGCCGTTGAGTGCACCGTTTAATTTCTCGGGGAAGATTTCTACGTCTTCTTTTGGTTTGGCTTCGGTAGCCTCTAGAGGCCACGGCATATACCCCGTGCCTTTGCGGGTTACTTGGACGATACCGGATATGGGTTTTTTAGGCGCTCCGCTAGTGCGGCCGCCTTTCTGATGTCTTTGGGGCATTCGTGAGCGCAGTATACCACACTTTATAGAAATTAAAAAGGCCGCCTTATCGCGGCCTTGGAGCGCAGCTCATGAAGTACATCGACGCGACCGTAAACCACATTCCCACCGTCATGAATAAAAGATAGGTTCGGGGTGGTTCGACATCGATCCATAACGCAAGCCCGGTCAAGATGGGAGTAACACCGAGCATTCCTTGACGAACACCTTCAAACTGCTGGGCACTCTTTGCATGCATATCGGGCCGCTTACGCAGATTCACTTCGACCTTTTCTAGAACGCCCACCAACATGAAGCATAGTACTCCTGGCCCCCAGGCGAGTACCAGGAGTGTGGAGTCTCGGTAATAGAGGGTGATTGCGGTCAACAGAACAATTTGTGCCCAAGTGCACATCCGCGCCAACCACACGTTTGAGCGATGCAAGTACTTATGCACTAGCTCAACTATCTTCTGAAAAATGCCACGTAGAATGGCATAGTCCAGTTTGTCGAAAAGATCCAAAGCCACCTCCCGTGGTTTATTCATTGCCACTGTAGCTTATTTGACCCTCGGTGACCAATCTGGTAGAGTACTTTTACCCCGTTTTGCCTGCCTGCCGGTAGGCAGGGCGGGCCTTTTTACAGAAAACTATGCTTATCATCAGACTCACCCGCGTTGGCAAGAAAAAAGACGGCTCCTTTCGCGTGATTGTTATTGACTCCAAACGCAAGGTAAAAGCTGGCAACTATTTGGAACTCCTTGGTTCGTACGACCCCCGCGTCGATAAGGTAAGCCTCAACGCCGAGCGCATCAAGCACTGGATGTCACAAGGCGCGCAGGTATCGGACACCGTACATAACCTGCTCGTATCACAAAAACTAATCGACGCTAAAAAGCGCAACGTATTGCCTAAGAAAACGGTTGCTAAAAAGGAAGAGGTAAAAGAGGAAGAAAAAGTTGAAGAGCCTGTTAATACCGAGGTTGCAGAGGCTCCCACGGCTGATACAATTCAGCAGTAATTAAAAACTAAATATTCAGCTATGGCAGAACGCGATCAGGAATTTTTGGAGTTTGTCGTTAAGGGTCTGGTTGAGCATCCAGAAGATGTAAAGATTAGCCGCGTCGTCGACGAGATGGGCGTCCTTTTGACGCTCGATCTTAATGCCGAGGACATGGGCAAGGTGATTGGCCGCTCAGGTAACACCGCCAAGGCTATCCGCACGCTCCTGCGCGTGGTGGGGATGAAGCACAATGCCCGCGTTAACCTCAAGATCAACGAGCCGGTCGGCGGCCGCAAAGACATGGGCCCGGGAACGGGAGCGCCAAGCGACACGGGCGGCTCGGCCGCACAAGGCTGGGACGGCTCTCATGAGGTCTCCGGTTCGACTCCGCAAATGAAGTCGCTCGACGAGGCGATGGATAACCTGGGGAATTTTTAAATCGTGAAGTGCAATCATACGAGTGTTGGCATGGTCGTCGAAAAGGACGGCAAGCTTTTGCTTATTGAGCGTAAAATTTTTCCTCTGACGTACGCATTTTCGGCAGGTCATGTAGACGAAGGCGAAACATACGAACAAGCGGCGGTGAGAGAACTAAAAGAAGAGGTAGGGCTCGATACGGTCAGTATGGAGTTGTTTGCGGAGGGTAGGGTGGAAAATCCGTGTAGTCGTCCGGAAGGCACTTGGCATTACTGGAAGGTGTACAAAATGCAGACTGCGGGAGAGGTAAAACCTAGTGAGGAGGAAGCAAAACAAGCCTTATGGCTAACTCGGGAGGAAATAAAAAACCTACCTCCGCCGGGGTTTGAACCCATTATGTTCGAGTGGTATCAAGAGCACGGTATCATCTAGTTATGAAACTAACGGTCTGCGGGAGTATAGCGTTTTATGCGGAGATGGAAGCACTCAAGGTACAACTTGAAGCACTTGATCACGAAGTGCTAATCCCTCTATTGCGCGACGAAGTGCCCGAAGCTGAAGGGGATCGGAAAATATATTTTGGAAAGTATATAGAAGAGAAAGGTGGTATTGATGCCTTCCCACCCAGTCACCGACTTTGGGATTTGAAAGAAAATGCGATCCGAGACCATTACGAAAAAATAGAATGGGCGGATGCGGTAGTTATTGCTAATTACGAAAAGCGCGGAATACGAGGTTACATCGGCGGCAACACGCTTATAGAAATCGGTGTTGCGTTTTACCTAAAAAAGCCAATTTATATTCTTAATCCCATCTCATCTGAACTTTCGTACAAGCAAGAAATCTACGGCATGAAGCCTATTTTATTGGAGGGGAACCTGTCCGCAATTAATGATAAGGTGTTGGTATAAGTATGGAACCGAGAATTTTTTCGCTGGATCGATACGCCGAATATCTGAGCGCTTTTTCTTCGCATGGAGTCGAGTATAAAGGAGTATTTTATCCAACCGTCGAACATGCGTATCATTGCCAGCGATATACCGATTCAAAAACTCAAGAAGAAATACGGACCGCACATAGTGCAAAACTTGCGTGGAAGACTTCTCAAAAATATAAATCACAACAACTCTCGGATTTTGATGCTCGGAAAGTTCAAGTAATGGAGGATATTTGTCGCGCTAAATTAGAACAGCACGATGATGTGCGTGCGGCGCTTGCAGCTTCAGGACAAGACGTAATTGTGAAAGATTACCCCGATCCGTTTTGGGGTATCGGTCTCAATGGCGAGGGGCGCAACGAAATGGGCAAAGCTTGGATGCGATTGCGCGAGGAGCTTAAAGCATAATTATGGACGCCGAAAAAGTTTTATCGTTTTTTAAATTCATCGGACAACTTAAGGAAATAGAGCGTTTTAAAGATCAATATTTTTGGAAGGATTACCCGCACAAGAAAGAGCGTGAGTCAGTGGCCGATCACACTTGGCGTATGGCCATGATGTTGGTGGTTTTGGAGCCACATCTCTCCCGACCACTTAATCTGGGAAATGCTCTCAAGATGTGTCTAGTGCATGATTTGCCAGAGATTATAGCTGGCGATGCGAGTCCTTTAGGGAGTGATGGTACAGGGAAAGACGGACATCACTATAACGAAGCGGTCGCCGCGAAGCGCTATGAGGAAGAAAAAGCCGCAGCAAAAAAGATTTTCAGTCAGCTTCCAGATACTGGCGAAGAGCTCTACAAGTTGTGGATCGAGTTTGAGGAGCAAAAAACTTTTGAGGCTCAAGTAGTAAAAGCAATGGATAAGTTGGAGGGCAAACTTCAAGCTGCAGAATATTTAGGTGGAGTGATGTTTAAAGAGCATTTACCGTTTAATTTGGCTTATGGGATTAAATATTTCGAAGTAGACCCGGCAGTTAAAGAGCTGAGCGAGTTGGTGCTTAAGGAGTTTACAAACAACTACAAAGAGTTTACAAAGGAGGCTCAATGAACTTCCACGTCATAACCTTATTCCCCGAAGTGATCGAGGCGTATACCAACGCGTCGATTTTGGGGCGTGCGCAAGAGGATAAAAAAATAAAGGTTAAAACCTATCAGTTGCGTGACACGGCGGGGAATAAATGGGGCAAGGTAGACGAGCGGCCCTACGGTGGCGGCCCCGGGATGGTCTTGCGCGCCGAGCCGGTAATAAAAGTGGTCGAAAAGATTCGTCGGAAGGTTAAACCTTCCGGTGTAAAAGTCTTGATCACTTCGGCGGGAGGGAAGCCGTTTACAAATGCTTACGCGCAGAAACTTTCTAAATTTAAAGACGTGATTATTGTTTGCGGGCGATATGAGGGGATTGATGCTCGTGCGAAGAAAGTTTTGAAGGCCGACCCGTCTATTGCCGAGGTAGAAGAGGTTTCGGTGGGCCCCTACATTTTGACCGGCGGCGAGGTACCGGCTTTGGCCATAATCGACGCCACGGCACGGCAGATTAAGGGGGTTTTGGGGAAGTTTGAGAGTTTGGAAGAGGGGAGGGTTGCCAGCCACGATGTTTACACCCGTCCGGAGATTTTGAAAATAAAAGGGAAGTCTCACCGCGTCCCCAAAGTCCTCCTCTCCGGCCACCACGCTAAAATTGATACCCTTCGCTCCAAACGCCGGAGTTTTAAATAAAAAAACCGGAGCTTGCGCTCCAGTTTTAAATCATTGCCATGCCCCAGAACCAGTGCCCGCCGACTTTCTCGAGGGCTGGGTTTGAGGACGGCGACCGTTTAGGACGGCTGACTCCTTCCATACCCATGAACTTCTCGAACGGATCCACCGAGTGTCCCTGGGACATGACGTTGATGTAGATGTAGTCACCGTGCACGTGGTTGTGCTTGCCGCGGCCGAGGTTAAATTCACCTGCGGCGTAGGAGGCCAACAACGCTCCCTTGAGGCACGCTATCGCCTCTTGGCTGTAGAGGCCGCCATAGCTCATGATCCAGATGAGCCGGCCTTTGTACTCGATCCGGGTCGTTCCGTAGGATATCCCGGTGACTGGATCGACTTCGTATTCGTCGCGGAGGTACCAGTCACCCTCGCCCTCAATATGTTCGAAGTATTTCGCGTTGGGCTTACCTGGCACCGGAGTGCCTTTTGCCCCGCTGGCATAACCCATCGCCATACCGCGGCAGAAAATAGCCTTGGCTTTGGCGAGCAGTGTATTCCTGTCTAGGTCCGACATCGCGCGCTCCCTTTGTGCGAATCGCTAGAAAAATACCGTAATAAATGGCGCGAGTCAACAAGTGGATACCCAGATTTGACAGTCTTGGGCAAGAGAGTATACTAGCTAGCGAAACCAACGGGGTGCTCCGAAAGGGGCGATTGCGTATCGAGAAGGGGGTTTCGATACAACCTATAGTGCGAGGGAAAGCCTAAGAGCTTCATAACGAAGCAGAGGGAGCGTTTTATGCGCCCGCTCTTTTCGTGTTTTTTACTAACCTTCATCTCAAAACCATATGCGAGATAAAAAGTACTTCTCCCGGTTCCGCGCGCCGCTCGTACCGACCCCCAATCTCGTGGCTGCTCAGGTCGACTCCTTCCGCACTCTTTTGGACAAGAGTGTGCGCGAAACGTTTAAAGAATTTACGCCGATCAAAGACTACTCCGGCAAAAAGTTTGACCTCGAATTTTTGAAGGTCGAGTTGGGCGAGCCTAAATACGACGAGCACTACGCCAAAGCCAACAAACTTACCCTCGACATCCCGGTGCGCGCACAAATTCGTCTTAAAAACAAAGCAACCAACTCCGAAAAGGAGCAGGAAATTTTCCTCGCCGACCTCCCGGTCATGACCGAGCACGGTACGTTTATTATCAACGGTGTTGAGCGCGTTATTGTCCCGCAACTTGCGCGCTCGTATGGTGTCTTTTTTACCGCTGAAGAGGTTAAGGGCAAGCGCCATTTTGGCGCCAAAATAATCCCCGCGCGCGGCGCCTGGATCGAGATGGAGGCCGATGCGGCAGGCGATATTTCTGTCCGCATTGACCGCAAGCGCAAATTCCCCGCGATCTCGCTTTTGCGCGTCCTCGGCGCCTCGTTTGACAGCGATATTAAGTCTCTGTTCAGCAAAAGCCCGGAGGGTAAAAAGTGGCTTGAAGTTGCTCTTGAGCGCGACCCGGCCAAAACGATTGACGAAGCATACATCGAAATCCACAAGCGCCTGCGCGACGGCGACCTGGCAACCGCGCAAAACGCTCGCGACTATATAAATTCTATCTTTAGCACCGAACGCTACGACCTCTCGCGTGTTGGACGCTACCGCTTTAACCAACGCTTTGGCAAATCGCTCGATGAGAGCGAGTTACTGCGCAAGACACTCTCACTCGACGATGTGGTGCTGGTCATCAACCACATTCTTAAACTCGAAAACGATCCTGAGGCAGTCGAGGACAACATCGACCATCTTGGGAGCCGCCGCGTACGCTATGTGGGCGAAATGTTGCAGGGCCGTCTGCGCGTTGGCTTGACGCACATGAAGCGCAATATCCAGGACCGCATGTCGACGATCGACGCCGATGCGACCCTGCCGCAGCAATTTGTAAACCCGCGTCCGCTGCAAGCGCGTATCAAAGAATTTTTCACCACCAACCAGCTCTCGCAGTTTATGCAGCAGGAAAACGCGCTCACCGAACTTGAGCACCTGCGCACGCTCTCGGCACTTGGCCCGGGTGGCTTAACGCGCGAGCGCGCCGGTTTTGAAGTCCGCGACGTGCACCCCAGCCACTACGGCCGGCTCTGCCCCATACACACCCCTGAAGGCCCCAACATCGGCCTTATTCTGCGTCTCTCAACGTTTGCCCGGCTCAACGAGTTTGGCATGATCGAAACCCCGTACGCCAAAGTGGTTAAGGGTATCGTTACGAAAGAAATTGTGTACCTTAACGCCGCTGAGGAAGAGAAGCAGCGTATCGCACACGGCGCAACCGTGTTGGCCGAAGACGGCAAAATACTTGAAGACGTGGTTGAGGTACGCCAAAACGGCGAGCCTATCCGCGTGACGCGTGAGCAGGTTGATTATATAGACGTCTCTCCTGAGCAGCCGTTCTCCATCGCCACGTCGATGATCCCATTCCTCGAGCACGACGACGCCAACCGCGCACTCATGGGTTCGAACATGCAAAAGCAAGCGACGCCCTGCATTGTGCCCGAGGCTCCGCTCGTGGGTACCGGTATGGAAGAGCGCGCGGCTAAAGACACCGGCCGTCTTATTTATGCCAAAGAGGCAGGTACGGTGACGAAAGCCGACGGTCGCCTGATCGCCGTTAAAAACGAAAAAGGAAAAGAGACTGAGTATCCGCTCGTTAACTTTGTACGCACCAACGGCTTTACCGCGCTGCACCAGCGCCCATCGGTTGAGGTGGGACAAAAAGTTAAGAAGGGTCAGCTGCTGGGCGATATGTCCACTTCGGACAACGGCCAGCTCGCGCTCGGTCAAAACGCGCTCGTGGCGTTTATGTGCTGGAGCGGTGCCAACTACGAAGACGCCATCATTATTTCTGAGCGCATGGTTAAAGACAGCAAGTTTTCCTCAATCCACATCGAGGAGTTTGTCTGCAACGTGCGCGACACCAAACTGGGCCCCGAGGAAACCACGCACGACATCCCCAACGTTTCTGAAACCAAACTCCGCAACCTCGACGAGGACGGCGTGGTTCGCCCTGGTTCTGAAGTCCGCCCCGGCGACATATTAGTAGGCAAGATTACGCCTAAGGGCGAAACACAGCTCACACCTGAAGAGCGCCTTCTGCGTTCGATCTTCGGCGACAAAGCTCGCGATGTTAAAGACTCTTCGCTCCGGATGGAAAACGGCAAACGCGGCCGCATCATCGGCGTTAAAGTATTTAGCCGCGAACAGGGTCACCAACTTGAGTCGGGTATCATCAAACGCATCCATATTGAAATAGCGCAGCTGCGCACGGTTTCGGTAGGCGACAAACTCGCCGGCCGCCACGGCAACAAGGGTGTTATCTCCCGCATCTTGCCGGAGGAAGACATGCCGTACACCGCAGATGGACGCCCGGTTGACGTAATCCTCACCCCGCTCGGTGTGCCAAGCCGCATGAACCTTGGTCAAATTCTTGAGCTGCACCTCGGGTTGGCGGCAAACTCACTGAACTATCAAGCGATCTGCCCGCCCTTTGCTGGCGCCACCGAAGGTGAGATCCGCGAGGAGCTTAAAAAGGCCGGTCACAACGACACGGGCAAGGTCAAACTCTTTGACGGACGCACCGGCGAGCAGTTTGAGCAAGACATCTCGGTCGGCTACATGTACATCCTCAAATTGCACCACATGGTGGAGGACAAGATCCACATGCGCTCAATCGGTCCATACTCTCTTATTACGCAGCAGCCGCTCGGCGGCAAGGCACAAGGCGGTGGCCAGCGCTTTGGCGAGATGGAAGTCTGGGCACTCTTGGGTTATGGCGCCGCCTACACGCTGCGCGAAATGTTGACGATTAAGTCGGACGACATCCAGGGTCGCTCGGCCGCGTTTGACTCGCTGGTCCGCGGCGAGCGCATTACGCACCACTTTGCCCCGGCATCGTTTAACGTGCTGTTGCATACCCTGCGCGGTTTGGCGCTCGATGTCGAACTTATGCGCGGTGGCGAAGCAATACGCTCCGGTCGCAAAACACCGGGTGCCGAGGTCAGCGACTTTGACGCCGTCCGTATCCGCCCGGCCAGCCCCGAGCGCATCTTGGAGTGGAGCCATGGCGAAGTAACCAAACCCGAAACCATCAACTACCGCACCCAGCGCCCGGAGAAAAACTCTCTCTTTGACGAAAAAATCTTCGGTCCTGAACGCGACTACGAATGTTACTGCGGCAAATATCGCGGCATCCGCTACAAAGGCATTGTCTGCGAGAAGTGCGGTGTCGAAATTACACGCGCCATTGTTCGTCGCGAGCGCATGGGCCACGTCGACTTGGCGGTGCCGGTCGCACACGTCTGGTTCCTCCGCGCGATCCCGAGCCGTCTTGCAACGGTGCTCGGCATTTCCGGCGGCGACTTGGAGAAGGTAGTCTACTTTGCCGGTTACATCGTCAACACCATCCACCAAAAAGAAAAAGACCGCATCGTCGGCGAATTGGAGACGGAGTACAAAACCAAAATGAAGTCTCTACAGGACGAAAAGTCTAAGGAGAAGATGAAAGAATTATTCCTCGAAGCCAAACGCGACATCGAGTCTATTGTAGTCGGCGCGGTGCTCGACGAACCGAAATATCACCGCTTTGCTATCAAATACGGCGCGATGTTTGAGGCAGGTATCGGTGCTGAAGCACTCTATGATCTCTGCAAAACGCTCAACCTGCGCGAGGTTATCAAACAAATCGAAGTAGCGCTGCCCGAGGCTGGTGCCGCCGAGCGCGAAAAGCTCTCCAAGCGCCTCTCGATACTCCGCGGTATGGTGCGCGCCAATGTGCGCCCCGAGTGGATGTTCCTCTCGCGCATACCGGTTATCCCACCGGGCCTGCGCCCCATGGTCGCCCTCGACGGCGGTCGTCATGCAACGTCTGACGCCAACGATCTTTACCGCCGCGTGATCAATCGCAACAACCGTTTGAAGAAACTCCTCGAGATCCAGGCGCCGGATGT
>CALQYT010000012.1 GCA_943348815.1 Candidatus Nomurabacteria bacterium | reverse complement strand
CAGTCTTAAAAGATCCCCCGTGAACCCACCGGTCCATACGGGGGTTCATGCTATCTGGGGTTGCACTTTTTCTTATCTTTCTATATAGTCTCTAGCGATAAAGGGCTTATCTCTTTATTAACCCCTGCTTCGCTAAGGCTACGCAGGACAAGCGCCTGGGATTAATCTTGGAAACAAGGACCCAGCGTACAGCTAAATAATATGACTACTAAAGAACTCAAAAAGAGTGTGCCTGCCCTGAGCGAAGTCGAAGGGCCTGTAACGTTGATGACGAGCTTTTTTGAGCGCTCCAAAGAGCCGCCCAAAGAAGGCGACATTGTCGAAGGTCCGGTTATCGCTCTTGACCGCGCACGCCTCTACATCGACCTCCCACCGTGGGGCACGGGCGTAATTTATGGCCGCGAATATTTGAATGCACGCGAGGTTATTAAGCGCACCAACGTGGGCGACGTGATTGCGGCCAAAGTGCTTTCGCTTGCGACCAAAGACGGCTACATCGAGCTATCACTCAAAGAGGCACGCCAGGCGGTGCTCTGGGAGTCGGCCGAAGAGGCGCTCAAATCGAAGGCGCCGTTTGAACTCATGATTAAAGAGGCCAACAAAGGCGGCCTTATTATCGACTGGCAAGGGTTGGCCGGCTTTCTCCCCGCATCACAACTCAAGGCCGAGCACTATCCGCGCGTCATTGACGGAGACAAAGACAAAATCCTCGAAGAGTTGCGCAAGCTGGTGGGTACTAAACTTACGGTGTCGATCATCGGTGTGCAGCCCAAAGAAGGCAAACTGATTTTTAGCGAGAAAGGCATCGACGACAAAGAAAAGCGCGAGCTCATTGCGACCTACCAGGTGGGTGATGTGGTCTTGGGCGAGGTTACCGGCATGGTGGACTTTGGCGTGTTTGTAAAACTCGAGGAAGGATTGGAGGGCTTGGTCCATATTTCTGAAATTGATTGGGGCTTGGTGGATGATCCGCGCCACTTCTTTAAAGTTGGCGACAAAGCTAAGGTAAAAATAATTGATATCAAAGAGGGCAAAGTCTCCCTTTCGGTCAAACAACTTAAAGACAACCCGTGGCAAACCGCGCAGGGCAAGTACAACAAAGGCGACAAAGTCGAGGGTGTGGTTATTAAATTCAACAAACATGGTGCTTTGGCCTCAATCGAGGAGGGCATCGCAGGCCTCGTGCACGTCTCGGAGTTTGGTTCGGAAGAATCGCTGCGCCGCAACTTGGAGTTGGGCAAGCGCTACCCCTTTACCATTGTACTCTTTGACCCCAAAGAAATGCGGATGGCGCTCAGCTACGCGGGAGACAAGAAATAATTTTTGAAAGTAAAAAGCCGTCGCGGTCAGGCGGCGGCTTGGATTCTACGCTCGATCTGATAGCCTCTTTCCCGGACAGTCCGAATGGTGATGTCGCTTTGGGAGTGCAGACTCTCTCGCAGACGGTCGAGCAAACGGCGGAAGGTATTGTCGGAGACGAACACGTCGCCCCAGACGTACGCCCTGAGCTCGGCACTGGTGCACACCCGATGCTGATGCATCACAAGGTAGATCAAGAGTCGGTGTTGGAGTGTCCCGAGGCGGATTTGTCGACCTCTCTCAAACACTCTTTTCTTGTTATTAACGTCGACTTGAAGGCTGCCAAACAAGATGATGCCAGCAAGCTGAGTGTCACGAGCGCCGGGTGCAAGAACAGAGACATCCCCCATGTGTACTTTCTCCAATGGCGGGAACCAACTAAAGCATGCGGTTGCCTTAGGGTATTGTCAACGCGCGTTGATTTCGGTTTGGGCTCGTTCGCGACCCTCTTCGACAATTAACTCCAGCGCTTCTTGCACTACTTTTTTAACTTTCTTTAGTTTTTCTTGCTCGCCTGATTTAAATTTACCCAACACAAAGTCGACGATCTTATCCGCATCAGGGCGACGGAGTTTGCCGCTCTGAGTCGAGGGGCTAATACCTACGCGAATACGCACATAATCGCGAGTTTTAAGCGCCTTTTCTATGCTCTTCACCCCATTATGCCCACCCGCCGACGAACCAAACGAAATTTTGACCTTGCCGAGCGGCAAATCGAGCTCATCGTGCACGACCACCAACTGCTCGGCCGCTTTTTTAGACGCAATAAGCTTCTTGATAGGCGCGCCAGAGTTATTCATATAGACATTGAGCTCCGCAACCTTGGCTTTTTTGGGTAATTTGTCTTTAACCGCAGCCACCAGTTCTTTGCCCACGTTATGGCGAGTGTTTTCGTACTCTTTATCGGGGTTACCAAGCCCTACTATGACCCACATATGTGGGTAAGTATCAAGTATCAGGTCTCAAGTTGCAAGGGACATTTGATACTTATCTCTTGATACTTGCTACTTCCATTAGAGTCCTCTACAATGGCCCCATGCCCGAGGAGACAAACGCAAAAATCGAAAACTTTTTTGTAGAACTCCTCAAATTCATCCTCATCGCGGCTATTATTGTCTTCCCCGTGCGTCTATTCATTGCACAGCCCTTTATTGTCTCCGGTTCCTCGATGGACCCGACCTTTAAAAACGGCCAATACCTTATTGTCGACGAGCTGACCTACCATTTTGCCGCTCCGCAACGCGGCGATGTCATTATCTTCCGCTACCCTAAAGATCCGAAAGAGTTTTTTATCAAACGCGTCATCGGATTGCCTAACGAAACCGTGACGATTAAAGCCGGCGCCATTTCGGTTACCGAAACTACGGGTAAAACGATCACGCTCGACGAGTCGTATGTAAAAAATCTCGGTAACGGCGGCGATGTCGTGTACCAAGTCCCCGCAGACCAATATTTTGTAATGGGTGACAACCGCCCCGCGAGCTCGGATAGTCGGGTGTGGGGATTCTTGCCACGCAGTGACTTTATTGGGCGCGCCCTGATGCGGCTGTTGCCGCTTAATCAAATAGGATTCTTCCCCGGAGGTACTCCCGCACAAAATTAATGCCCGCCCCCAGCCGACCATCGCCCGCATCCTTCCTCAAGCACGCAAGCGAGGTGGCGTCATCGTACGGATTCCGCCCGCTGCGCGAAATAGAGCGCATGATCCCCAACCTCGAGCGCCGCGCGCACTCGTTTGCGGTGGCCGCGGGTGTCGCGGTGCAAGCCAACTCACAAAATTTGCAGTTGCCGGTCCTTACCTACTTTGCCAGTGCCTCGCCCATGCATACTCCGCCACAAAGCAGCACCTGGCCCGCACGCGATGTTGGCGAGTTTGGTCTCCAGATTGTGGGCGTGCCGGAGAGTCTGGCCGAGGCGGTACTTTTAAAAACAGTTTCTACGATTATTAACGAGTGGGGAACGCCGCTTGCGCGCGTGCGACTTAATGCACTTGGCGACAAAGACTCCAAAGCCCGCTTCGAGCGCGAGGCGGGCGTGTATGTGCGCAAACATATCGCGCATCTCGACCCGGAGTGCCGCGAGTCACTCACCAAGCAGCCGATGGCACCGTATCGTTGTACCTCAGAGTTGTGCCGCGGCGTTGTCGAGGGCGGTCCGCGCGCAATGAACTTTCTTTCCGAGCGCAGCCGCGCGCACTTCCGCGAGGTGCTCGAGCACCTCGAGCGACTCTCACTCCCCTACGAGTTTGACGACCTCTTGATGCACGACGAGCGCGATCCGCGGATGCTGTTTGCGTTTGACTTAGCCCAAGAAGACGCCACTATTTTGGCCGGCACCGGCGGCCGCTTTGACGATTATCTGCGCCGCTTGCCGGTGCGCTCACCGGTGCGCGGCGCCAAAGAAACTTCAGGCGTTGCCGCGAGCCTCTACTTCCGCAAAGCGGGGCTTTCGACCGACAGCTTTAAACTCCCGGCACAAAAAATCCAACCATCGGTGTACTTTATCCAGCTTGGCCTGCGCGCCAAGCTTGAGGGCCTGTTGGTGCTCGATGTCCTGCGCCAAGCGCACATCCCCGTGTTGCAATCGTTTGATCCGGCGCGGCTCACACCCCAGCTGAGCGCGGCGCGTGATGCCAAGGTATCGCATCTCATAATTATGGGCGCGCGGGAGGCCTTGGACCGCACCGTCTTGGTGCGCACCATGAACGACAGCTCGCAAACGGTGGTGGGTTTGTCTGAGTTGCCTAGATACTTAAAAACGCTTAGGTAAGGTTTAGCGACTAGCCAATAGCCATTAGGAAAAGAAAAACTCGGCTAGAGCAGCCGAGGTGTTGTTGCAGTGCAGGTGAGATTAATTACTCGCTCGTTGCTTCTGAACTCCCCGCTCATCGAGATGAAGCAAAAGCGGTAAGGCGACCGCACACGTTACCAACGGTCCAATCGCGAATGCCGCGAGGGAACCAAGAGTTGTGTGTTTGAGGATTTGTTTTGCCGTGCATCGACGACCGGGAAGAATCCACCACGAAATCAGCATGACTGCCGCGGTTGCAAGTGCAATCATGGAATGAAGAAGAAAGAAACGTTCTGGATCGGTCATGCCATGTCTCCTAGGAGGCCAAGTGGCTCCAAAGAGATTATGGTACAAAACTTCCGTCGTTACAATTACCCAATGGAACCTAGCAAGGACTACCCTTGCTAAAGTCCTGTTGGTTCAAGCCAATCAGTCAAGTGTTTGGTTAGCTCCGTTTTAGAAGAAAAATAATCCGGAAATGCTCCTGGGGTAGTAATGGTATGAGAATCTGTTAGATATTCTTTTAAGCTGCTGTAAGGATATGCCTCAACAAATGACCTCAACGAACTAGGCTTCATTCCGATTTTGTCTTTCCAACGAGCATCTTTGAGTTTAGCCGGATTTAAATGAATATAAGAAAATAAGTATTTGAGGTAGCGATCATTCTCAGCATGCTCACTTTTAAATGGGCCTTGAAAAAGTGAACCGGTCCTTTCGTTTCTCGTATTGAAATACATCGAATAGCCGGTTTGAAGTTTGAGCATAAATTTTGTAAGACCGTTTTCTGTCAAAGGAGTTGCGAGAATATGAAAATGGTTTGGCATCAGACAGAAAGCCCCGATAGCAATAAGAGGTTCCGCACGTTCACGCACAAACACTTCCTCAAAACTATGCGTTTTCAAAACATTGTCGATACGAACATCTTCACTACTATTTGCTAGATATAGCAGCATCAGAAATCTTTTATAGTCGCTCAGGAAGGAAAATATCGTTCTCTTGTCGACTCCCCTATTGTAGAGATGGTAGTGTTCGCCTTTAACAAAAGGGGTCTTTCTCTGCATGTCCAAAGTCTATCACTACCAGCAAGGGTAGTCCTTGCTAAGTTCCTCCCTGTTGGCTGCCAGGGAAATATGTGCTATATTCTCTTGGCTTATGGCAACCAACGCAGAAGTAACCAAAAACGAGGGCGAGTCGGCGATTAACCTAATCCGCCGCTTTTCTAAACGCGTCCAGGGCGCGCAAATAATTCCGCAAGTCCGCAACAACCGCTACCACCTGCGCACCAAGTCGCGCGCAGTCGTTCGCAAAGGGGCGCTCAAGCGCATTGCCCGCCGCGACGAAATCCAAGAGCTCATCAAGCTCGGCAAAATGGTAGAAAAGCCCAAACGTGGTGGCCGCCGCTAGTACTAAATCCGAAATTCTAAGTACGAAATTCGAAGAGATCAAAAATAAGATCTTGGGCAAACGCTACGAACTCTCCGTAGCCTTTTTAACTTATACCCAAATGCGCGCCGCCATGCGCCATCGGTACAAAAAAATTACGGGCAAAAAAACTTCTAACGTACTCTCCTTCCCCCTCTCTAAAACCTCCGGCGAAATTTTACTATGTAAGGCGGCTGCCAAACCCTACACGGTCGAATATCTCTTTATCCACGGGCTTTTGCACCTCAAAGGGTTACGACATAGTGCTACAATGGAGCGCGAAGAGAGCCGTTTACTGAAGAAGTACGGCTACTCGCGACGAAATGGCTAATTACGTAACCGGCATAGATATTGGCAGCTACCAAGTTAAGGTGGTTATTGCCGAGCGTCCTGACGATCCGCGGCAACCCCCGCGTATTTTGGGCACCGGGTATGCCGAGAGTCGCGGCCTCAAACACGGTTACATCATCTCTATCCCCGAAGTGTCGCGCTCTATCGCCGCGGCAGTGGCGCAGGCCAGCAAAGCCGCACGCGTGAGGGTTAAGCGGGTTTATTTGGGCGTCGGCGGCATAGGGTTGGAAGAAGCGTTTGCCCGCGGCGAAACAGTGGTTGAGCGTGGCGATTCTGAAATAACCGACCGCGACATCCCGCGCGCCGTTAAAGTAAGTGAGGAGGCGCTCCCCCCGGCCGCACGAGCCAATCGCAAAATCATTCACACGATCCCGCTGCGCTTTACCGTCGACGGTGTCCGCGTGCTGGCCAAAAATCCGGTCGGGATGAAGGGGCAGCGCATCTCGGTTGAAACCCTCTTTATTACCTGCCTCGAGCGGCACTTGGCCGACCTGGCTGCAGCCGTGCAGGATGCGGGTCTCGAAGTGGAGGACGTCGTGGCGGCACCGATTGCAGCCTCGTTTGTGGCGCTTAATAAAATGCAAAAACGCGTGGGCTGCGTGTTGGCTAACATTGGCTCAGAAACCCTTTCGATCATCGTATTCGAAGACAGTTTGCCGGTGTCGGTAAAAGTCTTCCCCGTTGGTGCGGCAGACATCACCAACGACCTTGCGTTGGGGCTTAAAATTTCTCCCGAAGAAGCCGAGCAACTAAAACAAGGAGCGGTACTTGGCGCCCCCTACCCTAAACGAAAGATCGACGACATTATTGCGCGACGTGTGCAGGATATGTTTAAGCTCGTTGAGTCGCATCTTAAAAAAATTGGCAAAGATGAGTTGCTCCCGGCGGGTGTAATCTTAACCGGCGGTGGCTCGTCTATCCAAACCATCGCCGACTTGGCCAAAGCAGTGCTACGCCTCCCCTCGCGCACGGCACCTATTACCGAAGGTCAGCGCATGCAGTTGCGCGATGCCTCGTGGGCCGTTGCGTATGGTCTTACCATCTGGGGTTTTAGCGAGGGCGGCGAACTAGAGCCGCTGGACCGCAGCGCATTTGCTGATTTTTTCAAAAACATCTGGCGCTGGTTTAAAAAGTTTTTGCCGTAAACTATAGCTATGACTGGACGAGAAGGAAATTGGGTTAACCGCGGATCCGCTCCTGAAGAAGGTGTTTCCAAAGAATTGTATGACAAAGCAATTGCTGACATTAAAGCAACTTTTCTGAAAGGCAACCCGCGCGACGAACAGTTTGCGCACAACAACTCCTTTGCCGCAGCAGCACACGCACAAATGGATGCTGACTTGGCGCGTCATGCGGACCGATCTTTTATGCTCATGTTCGATAGTGCCCTGCGTTTACATTCGGATCACCTGAGATTTAAGTCTGCGCAACAACCTCAACCAGATCCACTGGCAGAACGAGTAGCCAAACTCCCTCCAGAACTTCGAGCAGAATTTGAAAAACATCGAATGAAAGCTAGTGCCATGCTGGATCAACATACTGAAGATCGCCAAAAGACGATGGAAGATCATCACCGCGACACCCTTGTCACGACGCTTCAGAGTGCAGGTATGGAAAAAGATACCGCCGAGCGAATAGTAAACGAGCACATCCTCATTCATAAGTAATCTCAACCCAACTCGGAGACAAAAGGATAAGGAGTCAAGGGTTTTGGGGAAGAGAGAAAAAACGTTTACAAATAAGGTCAGATCGCCTGAAGCTACCCGCACAGTTAGTGTGGATTTGGTAGTGCTTGCGCTCTACACACACGGAGGTGTACAGTGTCGGGACATTACTAATGAACAAGTCTGACTTTATGCCGCAAGTAACACCAGAGATAGAAGCGTTTGCACGGATCCGCGTCGTGGGCGTGGGCGGTTCGGGTAAGAACGCTATCAATCACATGGTCGAAACGAAAGTGCGCGGCGTCGACTTTGTCACTATCAACACCGACGCACAAGACTTGCATCATTCGCAAGCAAAAAAGAAAATCCACATCGGCAAAAACTTGACGCGCGGTTTGGGTGCGGGTATGAACCCCGAAATCGGTAAACGCGCATCCGAAGAAACCAAAGAGGAAATCCAACAAGCGCTCAAAGGCAGCGACATGGTGTTTGTTGCCTGCGGTATGGGCGGCGGTACCGGCACCGGCGCTGCGCCGGTGGTTGCTCGCACCGCCAAAGAGATGGGCGCACTCACGGTGGCGGTGGTTACCAAACCATTTTCGTTCGAGGGTGCGCAGCGCATGCGCTTGGCCGATGTAGGGCTCGAAGATTTGCGCAAAGAAGTGGACGCACTTATCGTAATTCCTAACGACCGGCTGCTTGCAACGGTATCTAAAGACACCACCCTCAAAAACGCCTTCGCTATGTGCGACGACGTACTTAAGCAAGCAGTCGAAGGTATCTCCGACCTTATCACCCACCCCGGCATCATCAACGTAGACTTCGCCGATATTAGGGCGGTCATGGAGAATGCCGGCTCGGCACTCATGGGCATTGGTGTTGCAAGCGGCGAAAATCGCGCTGCAGCCGCCGCCAAAGCAGCCGTCTCTTCACCGTTGCTTGAACTCTCAATCAATGGTGCCAAGGGTGTACTCTTTGCCATCGCCGGCCAAGACGACCTCGGCATGCTCGAGGTACACGAGGCGGCTAAAATAATTACCGAGTCGGTCGACCCGA
Source organism: Candidatus Nomurabacteria bacterium (assembly GCA_943348815.1). Taxonomy (GTDB): domain Bacteria; phylum Patescibacteriota; class Minisyncoccia; order Phycocordibacterales; family SBAW01; genus GWA1-54-10. The sequence continues at coordinate 6,283 of CALQYT010000012.1, read as the reverse complement.
ACGCTAAGATTATCTTTGGCGCCGTCCGCGACGAAAAACTCAAAAAAGGCGAAATCCGCGTCACCGTCATTGCAACCGGCTTCCCTGCCGCAGGCATCGCACCGCGCGGCACGCCGCTGTTTGGCTTCCGCGAGAAAGAAAAGGAGGAGGCACCGCTGAGCAAAATGTTTAGCGGCGCTCCTAAAAAAGAGGACGAGAAAAAAGAAGAGGCTAAGGCAGAGCCAGTACTGAAGCCAAAGAAAGAAGAGGAGGAAGAGGAGGAATGGGGCGCAGTACCAAGCTTCTTGCGAAGACCGAAAATTAAATAGAGAAATTAAAACCCCCGCTTCAGGCGGGGGTTGGTTTTTCTGCAGCGCCGGCTTGCTTAGCAGCGATCTGATAAGATTCCCGGGCTCGACACCATTTGACAATCTGCACTTTGTATCTGTCGACTTCCGCTTGCAAGACGTGGTCGACGGGCATGGCCATTGCCTGTTCGCGGGTCAGATGGACCGGGATAGGCCCCGTACGCTCTCCAATTTTCCAAGCCACGAGAAGAACTGCATGACGTACGGTGGTGTGGTCGCAATTGGCAAAACGACGAGCCACCTCAGAAAGACCTTCACCCAACACACTGAACGCCAGATACATTGCAGTCTGTCGAGGTCGTACAAACTCTTCCTTCCGACCTCCAGATAACAATCTGTCGCGATCCATGCCGTGCTTGTGTGCCACGAGTTCTTGGATATCTTCGATCTCTACACTGCGACTCGCAGGAGGCTCCGGCGACTGTGACACCGAAGGTTCAGAGGCTGCAGTTCCAGTTACCGCTGGCGTTGTCTTACATTCTAGCGTTTTTGGCGGCTCAGACACTGCTGTATGCCTAGCAGCGGACCTTACCACCGGCGTAAAACGCGGATCTTGCCGTCTCAGATTGATCCCTTCGTCGGGAACCGCCTTAGCGGCGATGGCATTCCGAAACTTTTGGCGAGCGCTTGTCATCGGCGGTGATTCTCCTTCTTCCGTTGCCGACCTGTTCCAACAGCTATGGTACTGAAACAAACCTTTCCTCGCAACAAAATTAGCTATACACTCATATACATGTACGATTTAGCAATCATTGGCGGAGGGCCGGCGGGCGCGGCGGCGGGTGTGTATGCGGCACGCAAACGATTGAAAACTATTTTAATTGCCAAAACTATTGGCGGGCAATCGACCGACAGCCAAGATGTCCAAAACTGGATCGGTACGCCGCACATTGCCGGCATGGAGATGGCCAAACAACTGGAGGCGCACTTGCGCGAGTATGCGAGCCTGCCCGGCCAGGGCGACGTACTTGAGATTAAACTCAGCGTACGCGCCACCGCGGTACAAAAAAGTGACGCGGGTTTTGTAGTCGAGACCTCCAGCGGAAATTACGAAGCCAAAGCGGTTATCGTGGCAACTGGCGGCTCACGCAAGCGGCTTGCGGTGCCCGGCGCCCTGGAGTTTGAAAACAAAGGTGTTACCTACTGCGCTTCGTGCGACGGACCGCTCTTTTCGGGGCAAGATGTGGCGGTGGTGGGCGGCGGCAATGCGGGGTTTGAGAGCGCGGCACAACTGTTGGCCTACTGCAAATCGGTAACCCTCATCCATCGCCACAAAGAATTTTTGCGTGCCGACAAAGCAACCGTCGATGCGGTTGCGGCACACTCAAATTTCAAAAGTCTCACCAATGCCGAGCCGGTTAAAATCGAGGGTGACAAATTTGTAAAAAGTATTACGGTCAAAGATCGCTCAACGGGTGCCGAGACGGTAGTCCCTGTGGCGGCCGTGTTTGTCGAGGTAGGCATGGTGCCCGCAACCGATTTGGTTAAAAACATAGTAGTGCTCGACGAGTGGGGTAAAATTAAAGTCGATCCGCACACCCAGCGCACCTCGCAAGAGGGTGTGTGGGCCGCGGGCGACTGCACCGATGGGCTTTATCACCAAAACAACATCGCCGCGGGCGACGCGGTCAAAGCGCTCGAGGACATATACTACTTCGTAAAGGCTCACTAACATGCGCCGGATACACTACATAGTCGCTGCCACCCTGGTGGTGGTGTTTTGTGCCGCATTTTATCTTGGGCGCGTTTCGGCGCCGGTAGCGGCCGAAATCAAAACTTTGCGCGAGGGCGGCTATCAATTTATCAACCCAGTACTCTTGTGCAATATTAATCTCAATACCCAAAACAAAGATGAAGCGTTGGCGGCAAAAATACAAAACTACATAAACTCCGCCGCACAAAAAGAGGTCGGTGTGTACTACATCAATTACGGTGTGCTCAAATGGAGCGGTGTTAACATCGACCAAAACTTCTCCCCCGCCAGCATGCTCAAGGTGCCCACTATGACCGCGATACTACGCTATGTCGACGAACACCCTGAAGTAGCGCAAAAAGAAATTTGGTACGATGACAGCACCGACACCAACAAAGCCGAGTACTTAAAACCCAAGCAAGCTATACAACCCGGACACGCTTACACCGTATCGGACCTGCTTACGTATATGATCGAGTACTCAGACAACAATGCGGCGCAACTTTTGGACACCAAGGTGGTGCCACAAAAAGATCTTGCCGAAATTTATCTCGACCTCAATATTGAGTTGCCGGCTAACTTAGGTGACATTATGTCGCCGCACACGTATGCAGACTTTCTGCGCTTATTGTACAACGGCACGTACCTAACCCGACAATCGTCTGAAAAGGCACTCGAGCTGATGTCTAAAGCCGACTTCCCTCAGGGCATCCGCGGCGGCGTGCCAAGCAACCTGCAAGTCGCCGAAAAGTTTGGCGAGCGGACGTTTGTCGACCCGCTGGGTGCCGCCATTGGCTATGAGCTCCACGACTGCGGCTTGATCTACGGTGCCAACACCTACTTACTTTGTGTCATGACGCGCGGCTCTGCGATAAGCAACTATGACCAACTCGCCGGCGAAATCCGCGATATTTCTAAATTGGTGTATGACTATCAGGCGGCGCAGTAACTCTGACCCAAGGGGGTGCTAATTAGCCTCGTCGCGCGGCTACAATAGCAGCGACATCTATTTTTTTCATTTTCATCATTACCTCAAACGCGCGTTTTGCCTCGTCACCACCAATCGCCAGAGCCTCGGTCAGTACGCGCGGCGTAATCTGCCAGGAAACTCCCCACTTGTCCTTGCACCACCCGCACTGGCTTTCCTGACCGCCATTCCCCACTATCGCGTTCCAGTACTTATCAGTTTCTTCTTGGTCGTCCGTCGCAATTTGGAAAGAAAACGCCTCGCTCTGCTTGAAGAACGAACCACCATTCAGACCGATACAAGGAATTCCACAGACCGTAAACTCTACCGTCAGCACATCGCCCTTTTTACCGCCCGGAAAATCAGTGGGAGCGTGGAAAACCTTGCCCAAACTGCTGTCAGGAAAAGTAGCCGCATAAAATTCGGCCGCCGCAAGCGCGTCCTTTTCATACCAGAGACAAACTGTATTTTTGGGTTGTTTATTCATACACGGCATTATAGCAAACTGACTATATCTGTGACCCTACCGGGAAGTGTCCTGCCCATGGCAGGCACGGATCGGTCACAAATAATTTTCTGCTGAAAATTTTCGCGACCCCGCCTCGACACCGTCGTGTCTGCGGCTTTCGATTACCGGCCCCAAGATATCCCCTATCTTGCTTAGTGGTCAGCTACGAAAAAGGCCGCCCGTAGGCGGTTGTTTTTCTGCGCTGACCCTACCGGGAATCGAACCCGGATTAACGGCTTGAAAAGCCGGCGTCCTAACCGTTAGACGATAGGGCCTACGACGGGTCCCGAAGGACCGGGCGGAGGAGGTGAGATTCGAACTCACGATGGGTTACCCCATGCCGGTTTTCGAAACCGGTGCATTAGACCACTCTGCCACTCCTCCAGTGGCATCAAAATACCACTTTTTTGCCCTCATCACAAATTAAGAAAAACCCGTATACTTACAAACTATGAACCGAGTTGTACATTTCGAAATCCACGCTTCGGACGTGGAACGGGCGAAGAAATTTTATTCTAGCGTTTTTGGATGGGAGATGCAGCAGATGGGCGGCGAGTACGGAAATTATGTGGTGATTAAAACCGGGCCTGGCCCGGATGAAATTGCCGCAGGCAAAGTGACGATGGAAAATGTGGGGATTAACGGCGGCATGATGAAGCGCAACGCGCCCCAAGCCCCTGCGGGAGTTTCGCCCAATTCCTACGTGTGCATTATCGGTGTCGAAAACATCGACGAGATGATGCCTAGGGTTGAAGCCGCAGGCGGCAAGCCGCATACCGACAAAATGGACGTGCCCGGAGTAGGCCAGTTGCGCTATTACGAAGATACTGAGGGCAACGTATTTGGCATCATTCAGCCTGCCCCGACCAAGGCGTCGGGGCCAAAAATGTAGCTGACAGACGGGCTATTTTTTGCTACTCTGAGCGCTGCAATGCGCGGTTAGCTCAGTTGGTAGAGCATCCCCTTGACGTGGGGAGGGTCGTAGGTTCAAGTCCTACACCGCGCACATGAAAGACACGGTCATTTTGTATCACGGCAGCTGCCTGGATGGTTTTGGCGCAGCCTTTGCCGCGTACAAAAAGTTTGGCGACGCCGCGTCATATATTGCCGTGTATCACAACGATGCACCTCCGCAGGGACTCGAGGGCAAGGAGGTTTATATCCTCGATTTTAGTTATCTCAAACCGGTGCTGTTGGAGTTAGAAAAGAAGACTAAGAAATTGGTTGTACTCGACCATCATAGCGGCACGCAAGAGGCAGTCGAGGCGGTGCGCGAACATATTTTTGACAACGACCGTTCGGGCTCGGGGATAGCGTGGGGCTACTTTCATCCTGAGGTCCCCCTACCGCGTCTGCTGGCCTACATTCAAGACAATGACCTTTGGCGCCACTCGCTCCCCCATCACCAAGAGGCAGGCGCGTATTTAACAACCGCAGAATTTACGTTTGAGGAATTTGAAAAGCTGCTAACCGAATTTGCCGACGACGCGACGTTTGCAAAAATGTTAGAGCGCGGAGCAATCTATGGCGACTATTTTGGGTATGTATGTCGCTGGATACTCAAACAGGCCCAAGAAGTGCAGTTTGATGACTACAAAATATTGGCGGTCAACGCGCCGCGGCTCTTCCGCTCAGAGGTTGGGAATCTCCTCGCGAAACAAAAAGGTCCATTCTCTATCGTCTGGTACCCAAACCAAGGCAAGTGGCACTACTCGATGCGCGGCGATGGCTCAGTCGACCTTGCCAAACTCGCCGAGAAATATGGCGGCAACGGGCATCACAACGCGGCGAGTTTTAGACGCCCGATGAGCGAGCCATTTCTTTTTACCCCGGTACAAAAATGAAGATTCTTGCGTTCGAAACTTCGTGCGACGAAACGGGTATTGCGTTGGTTGAAGGGACAAAAACCGACGAAAATTTTATATTTAAGACTCACAAGGCCGCGTTGCTATCACAGGCCGCACTGCACGCCCCCTACGGCGGCGTGTATCCAAACTTAGCTAAGCGTGAGCACGAAAAAAATCTTCCAATTTTGTACAAAGAATTTGAAGACGAGCAGTACGATGCGGTGGCAGTAACGGTGGGCCCGGGGCTCGAACCGGCACTGTGGCAAGGCATAGAGTTTGCCAAAAAAGTTGCGGCCGAAAAAAATCTTCCACTCCTGCCCACCAACCACATGGAGGCACACCTGATCTCATCTCTAGCGAGACGAGAAAATGACAACTACCAAATAACAAATATCAAATTGCCCGTACTCGCACTTTTAATTTCAGGCGGACACACCGAGTTTGTGTTGATGCAGGAGTGGTTTACCTACAAAATTGTTGGCCAAACATTAGATGACGCCGTTGGCGAGTGCTTCGACAAAGTTGCGCGCATGCTCCAGCTTCCGTATCCAGGTGGTCCAGAAATTTCACGTTTGGCCACGGATGCAAGATCCAAATCACAAGCATCAACTATCAAACTCCCCCGCCCTATGCTCAACTCGGGCACGTGTGATGTTTCTTTTTCGGGTTTAAAAACTGCGGCGCTCTATGCCCTCAAGGCAAGGTCCGACCTTGCCTTAACCCAAGACGAAAAAGCTGCTTTTGCGGCAGAGTTTGAGGATGCCGTCGGCGATGTGTTTGTGGCCAAAACTCGCCAAGCGCTGCAAGAAACTGGCGCGCAAACGTTTGTTATTGGCGGCGGTGTGGCGGCCAACAACTATTTGCGCGAAAAATTGCAAAATTTGGTACAAAAAGACCTGCCTGCCGGCGGGCAGGATTTGG
>CALQYT010000011.1 GCA_943348815.1 Candidatus Nomurabacteria bacterium | reverse complement strand
TGCGCCCCATGGTCGCCCTCGACGGCGGTCGTCATGCAACGTCTGACGCCAACGATCTTTACCGCCGCGTGATCAACCGCAACAACCGTTTGAAGAAACTCCTCGAGATCCAGGCGCCGGATGTCATCTTGCGCAACGAAAAGCGCATCTTGCAGGAGGCTATCGACGCACTCATCGACAACTCTATCCGCCACGGTGGTGCGGCATTTTCGGCAACCACCCAAGCCCGCACGCGCCCGCTCAAGTCGCTCTCTGACAACCTCAAAGGCAAGCACGGTCTCTTCCGCCAAAACTTGCTTGGCAAACGCGTCGACTACTCGGGTCGCTCGGTTATCGTCGTTGGTCCTGAACTCAAGCTCAGCCAATGCGGTTTGCCCAAGCACATGGCGCTCGAACTCTTCCGTCCGTTTGTAATAGGGAAGTTGCTTGAGAAAGAACTCGCCTACAATATCCGCGGCGCTGGTCGTCTCATCGACGAAGGCGTGCCGGAGGTTTGGGCGATCCTCGAAGATGTTATCAAAGACAAATATGTGTTGCTTAACCGCGCACCGACTCTGCATCGTCTTGGTATCCAGGCCTTCCAGCCGATCCTGATTGAAGGTAACGCTATCCAGTTGCACCCAATGGTCTGCCCGGCGTTTAACGCCGACTTCGACGGCGACCAGATGGCCGTCCACGTGCCGCTTAGCCCAGAGGCTCAGACCGAAGCGCGCGAGATCATGGCCGCTCCTAAAAACATTCTCAAACCGGGCAACAGCGAGCCGGTGGTTGCATCCAAACTCCTCGACATCTTGCTTGGTTCGTACTGGATGACCAAAGAGGTTGCCGGTATGAAGGGCGAGGGCATGGCCTTCCCGACGCCGAACGCGGCAATCTTGGCCTACGACTATCGTGCGGTGGGCTTCCAGGCAAAAATTAAAGTGCTCCCGTCCGAAAAAGAGAAATACGCACAATTTGGCGGCCAGCTCTTTGAGACCACCGTCGGACGTCTGCTCTTTAACACCGTCTTCCCGTCGGACTATCCGTACATCAACTATCCGATAGATAAAAAGAGCCTCGCCAAGCTGATTGACGACTTGATTGCTCGCTACGGCTTGGACAAAATCCCAGACATTCTCGACCGGATCAAACACTTTGGCTTCCGCTACGTTACGCAGTCGGGCATTACCTGGTCGCTCGACGACATCCGCATCCCGAAAGAAAAAGATGCGATCGTTGCGGCAGCACAGATCAAGTCCGACCTCGTGGTCAAACACTGGCAGGAGGGCTTGCTGTCCGAAGAGGAGCGCTACCGCATGAACATCGAAGTCTGGCACGGTGCAAAATCTGAAGTCGAAAAATTGATGCCCGCTACCTTGCCGCTCCACGGCTCGGTCTCCGACATGCTTAAGTCGGGCGCTCGCGGTTCGGTGGCACAAGTCACCATGATGGCCGGTATGAAAGGTCTTATCGCTTCTCCTACGGGCGAGGCTATTGAATTCCCCATCACTAAGTCGATGAAAGAAGGTCTCTCGCCAATTGAGTACTTCATCACCACGCATGGCTCACGCAAAGGCTTGTCGGACACCGCACTCAACACCGCGAAAGCAGGATATCTGACGCGCCGTCTCTTTGACGTTGCACAAGATGTCGTCGTGGCCGAAGAGGACTGCGGCACCAAAGGAGGCTTTAGCGTTGCGCGCGAAAGCGCCTCGGGCATCGGTACCTTCTTGGCCAACAACATCGATGGCCGCTACTTGGCTGCCGATGTCGAGAAGGATGGCAAAGTTGAATACAAAAAAGGTCACTTCATTACCGGTTCGGATGCGAAGCGGATTGAAGAGTTGGGTGTTGCAAGCGTGTTTGTACGCTCGCCAGTCGCCTGCAAAGCAACGCATGGTCTTTGTGCGCGCTGCTACGGCGCTGACCTCGGAACGATGAAACCAGTCGCGCTCGGTGAGGCGGTAGGTACGGTTGCCGCACAGGCAATCGGCGAACCGGGAACGCAGCTCACCATGCGTACCTTCCACGCCGGTGGTGCGGCTGCCGTCGGTGGCGATATTACGCAAGGTCTCCCGCGCGTTGAAGAAATCTTTGAGCGCCGCATGCCACGCAACCCGGCTATTGTAGCCAGCGTTTCGGGCGAGGTGGTTGAAATCAAAGATGACGGCAAAGAAAGAATCATGGTAGTTGCGCCCGACCTCGAACACAAAAAAGGCAAAAAAGATGTTATTGAGTACGAAATCAACCCGCGCCGCATCCCGCTTGTAAAGGTGGGCGACAAAGTAACCAAAGGTCAGCTCTTGACCGACGGTTCGGCCGATCTCTCCGAGCTCTTCAAATACGCGGGCAAAGATCGCACGCAAGAGTACATCATCTCCGAGGTGGTTAAGATCTACGAGTTGCAGGGTGCCAACATATCGCCTAAGCACCTCGAGGTGATTATCCGTCAGATGTTTAGCCGCGTCCGCATTACTGAAAGTGGTGGCACCGAATACTCGCCAGGCGATGTTAGCCCCGAGGCAGACTTTGACCGCGCCAATGTTAAAGCAGAGGCAGCAGGCGGTGCAGCGGGTAAATCCGAGCCGCTCGTGATGGGTATCCTCGACGTTTCGCTCTCGCGCTCGAGCTTCCTCTCGGCAGCATCCTTCCAAAACACGACTCGTATGCTGATTAAGGCATCAATCTATGGCGCCGTCGACAAACTTGAGGGCCTCAAAGAAAACGTGATCCTCGGCCGCCTCATCCCAGCCGGTACGGGCTTTAAGGGCTCGCCCAAGCAGGCACTGGTGCAAAAATTCTCTCCACAACCGGTAGAGAACTTTGAAGAGCGCCGCGCCGCTATCCCTCGGGAATAAAAATTAAAATTTAGAAAGTAAAACGCCGCTCTCCGAAAGGGGAGCGGCGTTTGTCGTTTTTACTTCGCCCGAGGAGTTTCTTTCGTAAACTTAGCCCACAAGGGTCTCCAGTTGCTAGCAAATATTTCTAGTACAACTTGGCTGTACCATCCTCCTTTGCGGTAGTAATGTTGCTTAAACCGCACCACCTCTTGGCCGCCGCATTTTTTACAACAGGCAACCGAACGGTCGTTGTCATCGTAGGCACGCCACTCGATCTTGTTGAGCCCAAGTTCAAGAAATGCCCACGATAGCAACAGCATCACTGCAGTGCTGCCCAAGCCTTTGTTGCAATATTCCTCGAGGATACCGATGCCGAGTGTGGCCCGGCGATCTTTCCAGTTAATTTCCCTTAGACCGATTGATCCTACGGGGGTGAGGCTGGGGTAGGTTGCGATGGTGAATACTGCATGGTTTGGTGTGGTGTTTGCTTTTGCTATCCACTCCAACTCTTGGTCCCGCCCAATTGGCCAAAACCGTTCAAAGTATTGGCGACTCTCTATCTCGTTTTGTAGTTTGAGAAAGAGATCCACATGGCTAGGCTCGGGGATGATGAGGCAAGCAGGTTTGTTCTCGAGACGTATGAATCGAGGTGTCATAAACTTCTCCCATTGTTAAGGTACTTTTTGCTGAAGAAGGAGATTAAAAAATCCGGCTTCATCCAGCCGGAGTGTTTCAAGGAAAAGTGAGGGGTTTCTTAAACTACCGCGGCTAGATAAATACGCTTATAGGCGTCCTTTTTCGAGGACGTCACGAGCATATTGATCTGTGCGCAGTAATACCGCATATTTCTCTTATACAGGAATTTTATGTTTTTGTCAATGGCTGTGCCTACTCAGGCCAAAAAGAGTACACTACTAACACTATGGACCCGGTGGTGCAGCAAATAAAGGACCGCATCAATATTGCTGACGTGGTGGGGACGTATGTCACGCTGCGGCGGGCGGGGAAGAGTTTGGTGGGGAGGTGCCCCTTTCATAAAGAACGGACGCCGAGCTTCCACGTATCGCCCGAGCGCGGGACGTATAAATGTTTTGGGTGCGGCGAAGGGGGAGACGTCTTTTCGTTTATACAAAAAATGGATGGGACCGACTTTCCAACCGTACTAAAACAGTTAGCTGAGAAAGCGGGTGTAAAACTTGAGAACCGTAAATTTAAAACCGCCACACCGGAGGAGAAAGAAAAAGAGGAGCGCCTGCGCGATGTGTGCGAGGCGACCGTTGCTTTTTTTGAAGCGGAGTTAAAGAAAAGAAAAGACGTGTTGGATTACTTGCACACCCGTGGGGTTAAAGACGAAACCATTACCCATTGGCGTTTGGGATACGCACCGGCTGTGTGGGAGTCTTTGGTGCAGCACTTGGTTGCGGCGGGGCACAAAAAAGACGACATTGTCGATGCGGGTTTTGCGGTGCGGTCAGAGAAAAAACAGGGAGAGATTTTTGATCGATTCCGCGGGCGGATTATGTTCCCGATTTTTGACCTTGCGGGGCAGCCGATTGCGGTGTCGGGACGGTTTTTTGAAAAGGTGCCGGGTGCTAAAGACGACACTGAGCCGGCCAAATATGTTAACTCGCCCGAGACAGTCCTCTTTAAAAAGTCACGCACGCTCTACGGGCTGCATGCCGCGCGCGGCGCTATCCGCAAACTCGATTGCATATTGTTGGTTGAGGGTCAGTTTGATCTCATACTCTCGCATCAGTCGGGGCTGCCCTTTGCGGTTGCTATATCGGGTACCGCGCTTACCGAGGAGCACCTCATGCTTTTAGGAAGGCTCTCTAAACGCCTGGTTTTGGCTCTTGATGCCGATGAGGCGGGGATACGGGCGGGGCTTAAATCGACGCTGATGGCCCTACGCGAAGGGTTTGAGGTCAAGGTGCCATTACTAACCGGAGGCAAAGATCCGGCCGATTTGGCGCGCGAAAATCCTGAACTCCTGAAGGCCGCTATACGCACCGCCAAACCCGCCGTTGAGTACTTTTTAGATGTGCTGCGCCCACGTGCACGCGATGCAGGTGCCTACACCAAACTCGTGCAGATGCTTATATTGCCACTTGTGCGCGCGACCACGAGCTCGATAGAACGCGAGCAGTTGGTGCACTTGGTGGCCGGGCGGCTTATGGTGTCGGAGTCAGCGATTTTGCACGAGCTAGCAAAAATTAAAGACACCCAAAACCAAGGCGGCGCGGAATTTGGTTCATCGGAAGTTCATCAATCAGGTGGAGAATCGGTACTAACACCCGTGCAAAAAAAAGCGGGCATGTTGCTCTCCAAATTTGGGCGCGAGAGCGTTATAGGAGAAAAGATAGCGGCATTGTTAAGCGCAGAGGATTTGCAAACGCTCGAGACGGCACTCTTGGGGCACGAAGAGGAGATGCGGTTTAAATTTGATTCCGAGATAGGCGAGCACAGCGAAGAGATGATAGCGCAAGAGATGCTCGCGGAGCTTGAACGGCACATCGGTAAAACCCGTTTCAAAATGAAGTTTTTGTGATATAATATTTCGCGACTTACTAATGGCTAAAAAGAAGGCTAGAAAAAAGCAGCCCCGACGCAAAAAGGTCGGGGGGCCGACTAGAGCGTCGGCCTTTAAAAAAGCGGCACAGAAGCGGCGCGCCAAGATCGTACCCAAACGCAAGGTGGAAGTTAAGTCCCGACGTAAAGTCGGGATCCCGACCAAAGCGTCGGGACTCAACCCCAAGCTTCAACGCAAGCTCGACGATCAAAACAAAAAGGCCGAGGGGCTGATGGTCCGCGGCCGCGAGCGCGGGTTTGTTACTTATGACGAAATCCTAAAAGCATTTCCTACTATCGAGACCGACGTTGAGTTTTTGGAAGAGTTGTACGAAAAGTTTTCGACCGCTCATATCGACGTACTCGAGGGCGGCGGCATGCTCGACATGACTGAGGCCGAGCCCGACAAAGCCTACTCACGTAGTGACAGCCAGTACGACTCTATCCAGATGTACCTACGCGAAATAGGCAAGTATCCGCTGTTAAACGGCGAGCAGGAGCGCGACCTAGCTAAACGCATTGCCCAGGGTGATGCCGAGGCGCGCAACTTGTTGGCCCGTGCCAACCTGCGCTTGGTGGTTTCGATCGCTAAAAAATATGTAGGCCGCTCGCCCGACCTCACACTACTCGACCTCATTCAAGAGGGTAACCTCGGCTTGTTTAAGGCCGTCGATAAATTTGACTTCACTAAAGGGTTTAAGTTTTCGACCTACGCTACCTGGTGGATACGCCAAGCTATTACGCGCGCCCTTGCCGACCAAAGCCGCACCATCCGCATCCCCGTGCACATGGTGGAGACGATTGCCAAATACAAACAAGTTTCCCGCCGCTTGAGCCAAGACCTTGGTCGCGACCCGCTTGCCGAAGAAATCGCCCTTGAGATGGGTGTCGATGTCGAAAAAATTTACCAAATAGAAAAAATCGACCAAGACACGGTGTCACTGGAGAGCCCAGTGGGCTCGGATGATGGCGAAGACAAATCGGTACTCGGTGACTTTATTAAAGACGATAAGATTCTCTCGCCTGATCAGGAGGTAGCCCGCCGCATTTTGGCCGACCAGTTGCGCGAGATTTTGGATGAACTTTCGCCTAAAGAGCGCGAAATTTTGAAACTCCGCCATGGGTTGGAAGACGGTATTTATCACACGCTTGAAGAAGTGGGCAAAAAGTTTGGCGTCACTCGCGAGCGCATCCGTCAGATCGAAGCTAAAGCGCTTGAACGCATCCGCACGCACGAAAAAGCCCGCCGTCTCAAATCGTATTAAAAAAGCCGCCTTCGTTAGCAGCGGCTTGTGTTTGCGATAGTGCGGCTAACCTCGAGTTTGTCTCCTGACCGCTCGGGGTGCTGTATTCGGTACTTGAGCTCAATCTGGTGATCCGGAGGGAAGTGATATCGTGCCCACCAGTCCCGAATTTTCGCTTCTACTTCGTCGAGCTCGCGTTTTAGACGTTCCTCCTCTCCTTTTTTGAACTCGTCGATCTCTTGCCAGGTCAGAGTGATCGTTCCGCGTTTTTCCAAGGTAATTATTGGCCTTAGCGAAAAGTCGCACTGGGACACCATTTGGAATGCAAGATCGGCAATCTCCATGATGCTCAGTGCTTCTTTAGCCAAAAAAGGAATGGCTAAATCGTGTGCATCAGGATGCCATGGGTCTTGGTCAGTTGAGCGATGTATGGCCCGAAGCACTGTTGCTGCCAACTTGAGTTCTCGTCCTGGGGCGTATTGTCCTAAAGAGCGACCCAGAGCGCGGATGATACCGCCATGATCGTTGCGAGGCATCATTTCCGCGAGGAATTGGTAGATCTTGGGGAGCGACTCTTCGCCCTTTAGTTCTTCCAAACCTTCGCGGATGCGGGTAAGCACACGCTGGAGCTCATCACCTGGCATGAGAGGATACTCGCGGGCAAGGAAGGTGAGGTAAGTCGCCTCCTTCTCCACACTGAGCATAACTCTAGTCACCAGCCACGCTGCGACGACCGCCTTCACAAAAACATCTGCTACGGCGTCAAACGCTTCGGGCTTGATGTCTTTTTTTACCCCCATCATTACCCGTAATAGACGAATTGCTTCGTCACCCGCGGCGATAGTTTTCTTGAAGCTAGAACCGAATCCATCTGCGATGGACGCCTTAACTTCGTCAAGGAGGTCGTCGGCGTTTACGGCGGCTTTAACGTCACCTGCAGCGAGTCTTCGCATCATCGCTGCTTCGATCACTGCGGTAGGAGTACGAGTAGTAGCTTCTGCGGTACTCATGGCTTTCCTTTCAGGATGCCGGAGCATCCTCTTTCCCTGAGGAATGTTAGGCCCGGAGGCCTTCGGACACCATGTCCGCAGCTACAATACTATGCAAAATACGCCTAGTCGAGCTGGGGTATACTGCCGCTATGGCGCGTAAGAAGGCCGCAGAACTCCCCATCAAACACTGGAGCTATTCGGGGCTCATGGCCTACCTGCGCAACCCGTTGGCCTGGTATAAGCGCTATGTTGAGCAGGTATATGACACGCCCTCGGGCCCGGCGGGCGTGGTGGGGCGGGCGGCCCACACAGCCTTGCAACACTACTACGGTGGGCTGCCCGCCGAGGCGGCAGTGGCGCTGGGGCTTGAGTATTTGCGCGATGTAGCAGATTTTGAAATAAACTTTGGCAAGGCTAAAACTAAAACTGCACAAAAAGCCAAACGCGAGAGTATGGAGCGCGAGTACTTGCAGGCCGTCGGGTTTTATTTGGCGCGACCACCAAAATATAAGGTGCTTGAGGTTGAGTTTAAGGCGACGGTAAAAGTCTCGGGCTTGCCGCTCCCTATTAAAGCAGTCTCAGATTTGGTGGTAGTGTCCAAAGTCGACCCGCGCGGGGTTGATGTTATCGACCACAAGTTTGTTACTGCATTTAGTCCGTACAAAGGCGATAGGTCGCTATTTGTACTGCAAGCTATTTTTAATTATTACACGGTCAAAAAGACGCTCAATAAGCCGGTGCGGCGGTTTGTCGTGCACGAGTGCAAGATTTCGCGCAATCAAGACGGTTCGTCGCAGATGCGGCGGCATGTCATAGACTTTCGCACCTTTCGCGAGGAATTTATTATCTTTAACCGCCTGGTGCGCGATGCAACGCTATCGTTAAAACAAACGAAAGTATTTTTGCCCAACCCGTCGGATATTTTTGAAGGGGAAAACTCCTTTGATATCTACCGTATCAACCTCCCGCGCGAAGAGTCCGACGCGCACTTCCGACCCGATGAATGAATCCGATAGTGATACCATATAGTTTATGAAGGTGCTTTTTGTATGTCGCGCTAACGCGGGGAGAAGTCAGATGGCAGAAGCTTTTTATAATTCAATCACGGGGACCCACGATGCGGTAAGTGCGGGAGTTGACCTTGCTAATTCGGTAAAAGGAGATGATTTGTCTGTTCCTCCCCTCGTTGTAGCAGTGATGCAAGAGGTGGGGCTCGACGTGTCCTCTAATCGCAGAAAATGGCTTACTAAAGAAATGGTTGAAGCGGCTGATAAAGTAATAGTGATGACGGACTACCCGTTACTCGACTATTTGGTGGAATCTCCAAAACTTATTCGTTGGGACGAGGTGCCCGATGCGGTCCGCACTCCTATAGAATTTCATCGGGAGGTGAGGAATTTAGTTAAGAAAAAAGTCGAACAATTGATCTCGGAGTTAGAGTAAACTATTAAATTATGAGTCAACCTGGCGGGCAGCCACCCAAAATTACTAGTATTGAAGCTTTTCGTAAAAAACGTGCAGAACAAGCACGAACCGATCGTTTTAATGCCAACCCGGGGGTCCCAATAACCTTAAAGGCCGAACTGGCCCAGTCAGACGCTATACATGCCGAACGAACAGAGGTCGATCGTCTTACTGACCGATTGCATAGAGAGTACTCAATTTTGGTAAATCTAAGGAATGCGTTTGATATTTCTCCCGATCGTGCTGTGCAACAAACCCGCCTTCGCTTTGCGGAACAGGTGGCTAAAGAGATCAATGCTTTACTTGCGAGTTTAAATGATACTGAGCGTGCAAAAATGATAGCAACGATGAAGAAGAAACCCATCTACATCGTTCAAATTCCAACGCAACCTTTGGAGTTGCGTGCAGAAGTACATATACACAGGATAGTAAAAGAGCATAAGGTTGTGGTCTCGTTGAAGGAAGAGGGTGCACTCGCCCGAGCAATTAAGGAAATCCAGGCTCGTTGGCTCTAAAATTACTGCGTCGTCGTGCTGGCAGTAACCGTGTTGTTAGTGCTCTGGAGCACCGCATCGATGGCTGCGCGCATGTCGGAGTAGGCTTGCGCACCCGAGAGGTTGCCGCCTGGCACCAACTGGTTGCCCACAAAGATAAGGCTGTACGGTGTGCCCTGACCGCCGGCTGCAATAGCTTCGGTATAGCTGTCGCTCACTTTTTGCGCGTATTTGTTAGAGGAGACGCAGGTGTTGAAGGCTGTCTGGTCAAGCCCAATGCCTTTGGCAATGATCGGTAGCTGTGCCAAGTCGAGCCCATTGTCAGACGGCGTTACGTCGAACACTTTGTCGATAAAAGCGTAGTACGCGCGGTCGCCACCAAGTTGTGCCGCACACTCGGCAGCTTGTGCCTCTTGTGGTGCTTTAGAGTGGATCTGTGCGAGCGGAAAGGGGCGCGTCACCCACGCAACTTTGCCGGAGGGACCATAGTAATCCATCAACTGGTGCATCGTGGCGTTAAATACTTTGCAGTGCGGGCACTCGAGGTCCATATATTCCACAACCTTAACCGGTGCGTTGGGGTTGCCCAAAATGTGGTCGGTGCCCGGGCTATAGGCGCGAGCGTTTTGGGTCATGGTTTTGCCGTTGTCGCCGGTTTGGGTTGAGCCTTTGCCTGCCAAAAAGACGCCGCCTGCAATAAGAGCCCCCGCAATAACAATGGTAATAGGAAGGACGTAATTTGATTTCATAGGGAGCATTTTAGCACAAAAGAACCCTTATTTTCCAAGGGTATTGACAAATACCCTAAGTATGATACAATAGGGGGTGGAGTGGGCAAATCCGCCCTAAAACACAGCAGTTGGGGGTTGAGTACCATGAAAGTCTATCAAATCGTTTCTGTTGTCTTCCTTGCCGCCGCCCTCCTGGGTTGTGGTCAAAGCCCAGAGCAGCCGGCCGAGGCCCCGAAGCCCGACCCGGTTGCGCTCGCGAAGCAGGTTGAGAGAGACCGCACCGCCCTCGAGAGGGCGAAAAGGCTCAAGTACTACGATGCCTGCAAGGCCAAGAATGGCGACCGTCACTGGGGACCGTTCTTGAATGCTTACGAAGATTTTCGCAAGCCGCGGCCTTGGTATGAAAACGGCCGCTTCAGGACCGTAAAGCCCGACGTCGTCGTCAAGACGGACCAGGTCTGGGAGCAAGCCGAGAACCGGGGCGCATGCGTGATTCTCTGGGACCGCATGCTCTCCATCGACGACGGTCGCGCCTTCACCCTCACGTTCCGGGTGAAAACCAAGAAGGATGGGAATAAAAAGACTCCCATTTCAATGAAGGGATATCCTCTCCTACAATAAGTGCCCCGCACTATGACAAAGCTCCGTGCTTCGTCATAGTGCGGGGTTTTGTCTTTCTAAAACGGCAGGGTGTGCGTGATTGCCGCTGCTTCGGCGGGTGCTTCCCACAAACGCGTATCCAATTTAATTTCGCGCACGCCGTCGTAGTCGCTATATTTTAGGCTGCCGTGTTTTTTAGCATACTCGTACAGCTCGTTGGTGATAGCGACGTCGGCTAGGCAATAGTCGCGCACCTTTTCGTACAAACCTTGCTCCCACCATTTGACCGCTTGCAAACCGTCGCTGGTTTTATTGCGCCCCAGTGTTGCGCCGGCCAAGTTGTCGAGTTTAAGCCGGCGGCCAAGCACATTTTTTATTTCCTTGAGCAAATCGATACTTTTTATTTTGGTCAGATCGCCCGCGTAATATTTATTGAGGATGGGAATATCAAAATGATCGGAGTTGTAGCCGACCAATATGTCCGCGCGCTCGAGTATGGGCCAAAGTTTTGGCAGATCGGCTTTATAAAACCCCGTGAGTTCGCCCGTTTCGGAGTCGTGGATACCCACCACGGTTACTTCAAGCTTGCTAACATCCAACATTCCATTGGAAAACGGGCCCTCAGTTTCTATATCAAACGTAATGCGCTTCATTTCTTATCGCTAAAAAATGCCGCTAACTTTTCGCGTTGCACCGGCTCTTCGGCGCCGCTCGCGAGATTTTTTATTTTGAATTCTCCCGAAGTTAGCTCGTTTTCGCCCACCACAATAAGCCAGGGGATCTTGTGTTTGGCTGCCACTTTGATTTGATCGCCCAATTTGCGCTCGCCAAAGTCTATCGCCACGTTTACGCCGCCACGACGCATCTCGCCGGCGAGAGTTTGCGCTTGGAGCGCCAGTTCGGGCGCGGTAACCGCCACATACACCTGCGTGGGCGAGACGTACTCGGGGATAAGCCCGCGCACTTCCATAAACAACCGCAGCGCTTCGTCGCCCATGGCAAAGCCGGTGCCCGGCAGCGGCTCGTCATCAAACAGGGCAGTCAGGTTGTCGTAGCGCCCACCGCCGCCTACCGCACGGTTGTTTTGCGGATGCGTATCAAACACCTCAAACACAATCCCGGTGTAGTAGGCAAAGCCACGCACGATGGCCGGATCGTACACGATGTTGTTGACTCCGGCGGCACGAAACTCCTCGATCATTTTGGCGATATCCTCGGGCACAGCATCGGCAGAAACTACCGCCGGCGAGACACCCACCTCGCGCAAACCAGCCTCGAAATCGACTTTGGAAATTTTGTCGCGGCGGTCCAAAAGCCCAAAAAACTTTTTGGTTGTTTCGGGCGAGAGGCCGGCGTCCTCGGCAACTTTATTCATCGCCGGGCGCGAGCCCACTTTGATCACAAAATCGCTTTCCGTACCCCCCAGCGCGCGCATGAGGCCGTAGGCGGTGCCAATAACCTCGGCATCCGCATAGATACTCCGCGAGCCAAAAATATCGACATTGAGCTGCCAAAACTCGCGCAGCCGGCCGCGCTGTGGGCGCTCGTAACGAAAGCAGTTAGGGATCGAGTACCACCGTAGCGGGAAGCCCAGCTCACGGCGCTTGTGGGCCACCATACGGGCCAGGGTGGGGGTCATTTCGGGGCGCAGGGTCACCTCTCGCTCCCCGCGGTCGACAAAGGTGTAGCTCTGCTCGTTGATGATCTCCTCATTGTCGGCGCCTTTGGATTTAAAAAGTTCTGAAGGCTCCAGAATTGACGCATGATACTCGACGTAGCCGACCTTTTCTAAAAAAGTGCGCATGGTTTTAAACAGCGCATTGAGGAAAGCCTGGTCCTCCGGGTAGAAGTCGCGGACGCCTTTATAGGGCTCGGTGGAGAGTTTTTTGCTCATAGGCGTGGTATCGAGTATTGTAGCAGAAATGAAAGGAGCCGTCTTAAATCTCTATAAGCAGCTTGGCGAAACGCCCCGTGAGCGGCTGGAGCGCTTGCGAGCGCAGCGCCCACAATACGAACACGAGGTACTTTCGTACGCAGGCCGGCTCGACCCGATGGCCGAGGGCGTGCTGCTGTGCCTCGTGGGTGCGGCCAACCAAAACCGCGACGCGTATTTGGAGTTGGGCAAAACGTACGTGCTTGATGTGCTGTTTGGATTTGCGACCGACACCTACGATGTGTTGGGTCGTGTGATGGAGCAGGGCGAGGCGCCAGAGCTGACGCGCGAAAAGATCCAGCAAGGCTTAAACGAATTTCGCGGACAAATCGAGCAGGAGTACCCGCCGTACTCCAGCAAAACGGTCGAAGGTAAATCGTTGTTTGAATGGGCGCGCGCCGGTGCGCTTGGCTCGCTGATTATGCCGCGGCGCTCGGTCACTATTTATCACATCGATTTGGGCGAGCTCTACAAAGTGCCGGAGAAAATGTTGCTGAGTTATATCGACGATAGCGTATCGCGCGTGACCGGAGACTTTCGGCAAGAAGAAGTGATGCGCCTTTGGCAGCGGCAGTTAAAAAAGGATGGTACGCGAGAGTTTGTGGCAGCGACCGTAACTATCGAGTGCACGAGCGGTACCTACGCGCGCTCAATAGCCCACAGCTTGGGCAAAAACCTAGGTGTCCCCGCGCTTGCCCTCCACATTTTGCGCAGCAAGGTAGGGGAGTTTAACGTTGAAAAAAGTTTGAAATAGTCCTTCGACTACGCTCAGGATAAGTGTTCCCTTTCTACCAATCGAGTTCGCCCGTTTTGTACTCGGTGACGCGGGTTTCGAAGAAGTTTTTCTCCTTAGGCATGTCCATAATCTCCGACATCCAGGGGAAGGGGTTGTCTTTGTGATACTGCCGCTCCAATCCAATGCGCTCGAGGCGGCGATCGGCAATGTGCTCGACATATTGTTTAACGGTCGTCGGTGTCAGGCCCAAAATCCCGCGCGGTAGGGCATCGTCGGCGTACTTTTTCTCTAGTTCTACGCCGCGTTTAATTTTGTCCATCAGGTCTTGTTTAAACAGCGGCGTCCAAATGGCCGGATTTTCTTGCACGATGGTGTTGATGAGGTCGGCACCAAACGCCAAGTGCACCGACTCGTCGCGGAGGATAAACTGAAATTGCTCGCCCACCCCCACCATGCGGTTTTTGCGCAGCATACTCAACATCATGGCAAAGCCGGCATAAAAGAAGATCCCCTCCATTATGACGTAATAGCCCACGAGGTCGTGCACAAACTTTTGGATGTTCTCCAAGCTGTCGGTTTTAAAGTTCGGGTCAAACACCGACTTGGTCATCTCGACCACAAAGTCGTCTTTGTCTTTGATAGACGGGATGGTCTGATACATCTTGTATATCTCGTCCGGGTCCAGGGCCAGCGTGTCGCAGCAATAAATAAATGTGTCGGTATGGACGGCCTCTTCGTAGGATTGGCGCAGCAAATACTGCCGGCACTCGGGGTTAGTGATGTGACGATAGATTGCGAGCACCAAGTTGTTAGCGGTCAGAGACTCGGCGGTAGAAAAGAAACCCAAGTTCCAAAGGATCATGCGGCGCTCGTCTTCCGAGAGTGCACCCGGCTTTTTCCACAGTTCGACATCTTGCTGCATCGAAACTTCTTCGGGCACCCAGTTGTTGGCGACACCTTTTTTGTAATGTGTGCGCGCCCACGGATACTTCATCGGTAAAATTTTGTTTGGGTCTGTCGAGCCGCCGCCGTTTATTACTCCCATAGCTCTGCTATTTTACCTACCTGGGTCACCCTCCCGCAAGGGGATAGGGCAGCAAGAAACACTTTGAGCCAATTGGTAGGGTTGACGCCTAACGGTGTTTGTCCTATAATGGCCGGGTACGTAACAAGGCTACGCGGGGAAGAAAAAATGTGGGGTGCGATTTTCGCGGTGGCTATTGCAGCTGCAATAGTGCTGAGTATTGCCGCTGTGGTGATGCAGAATAGTGGCAGAGAAAACGGTCATTCATGACGCCCACGGCAAAACCGCGGGTGTTTTTAATATTGGCTTCGTTCTAAACGAGTGATCCGGCGGCCATGGGTCACGAGCGTGCGAGCGTCTCGACTCACTGTTTTAGCAATTGCATCGACGTCTTCTTTTATAGTTAAAACGTCCTGCTCCATGTGGTCTTGGGATTTCTTTATATCCTTAAGTTCTTTATCTACTTGGTCAAAACGTTCAACTATCAATTCAAGTATTTGTTTCGTATCTTTTTCCATAGTTTTATGCGCTACAAGACTCACACACCTCGCCGATTATTTCGACTTTGGGGTTAGTGGGACTTTTTTTTTCGATCACGCCGCCAAAACTCGGCACGCCTTGCGATGCATAGACCGGCGCGGCGGCTATCGTGGGAGCTTTTTTGGCAAGTTCAATGAGGTCCATCTGACCGGCACGCATAGCCTCAGCTTCTACCATTGCGGCTACTTCAGCCGCGCCAACAGGCGAGGGGATAGATTGCAGGGCTGCTTCGACGCCATTTTGCGACACGACCGCCACCATCTCTTCGACCACAACCGAGGAGGTTATGCCCTGTGACTGCACGGCGGTATCGCCTTTGGCGGCGTTGCCGTATTTGGCCAAATTGACAGTCGATTTCTCAACACGGCTGGCACCCAGCGTGCGGAGATAATAGGTGGTTTTGAGCCCGAGCGACCAGGCATATTGGTAGAGGTCGGAGAGCACTTTGCCCGAGCTGCCACCGTAAAAGATGTTGAGCGATTGCGACTGGTCTATCCAGCGTCCGCGATACGCGGCCGCTTTGATGAGCCACTGTGGCTCTATCTCAAACGCCTCTTTGTATTTGTCGCGCAAGCCGGGCGGGATCTCGGAGATTTCTTGGATCGAACCGTCGTAGAACTTTATCTTCTCCAACATGTCCGCACTCCAGAGGCCCAGGCGCTTGAGATCCTCAACCAGGTACTCATTGACGATCATAAAGTCGCCGGCCATGTTGCTCTTAACGTAGATGTTTTTGTAGATCGGCTCGATCGTGGGGTAGCAGCCGGCAATGTTGGCGGTACTTGCCGTTGGCGCGTTGGCCATCGTGTTGGAGTTGCGCATGCCCCACTGACGCACCGCTTCGCGCACCAGGCGCCAGTCGAGGGTTTCGTGGCGCGGCACGTCTATTTTGGCATCGCGCTCCTGCTCGAGCAGGGCGAGCGTGTCTTGGGGGAAGATACCGCGACTCCACTTGCTGCCCTTGTACGACTCGTAGGTGCCACGCTCTTTGGCAAGCAGGGCTGAGGAGAGTATGGCGTGATAGCTAATCGTCTCCATCGACTCATCGCTAAAACGCACCGCCTCGTCGGAGTCGAAATTGAGGTTGAGTTTGTAGAGTGCATCTTGCAAGCCACGCAGCCCCAGGCCCACCGGGCGGTGGCGCATGTTGGAGGTGAGCGTCTTTTTAGTGGGGTAATAGTTGGCGTCAATGACGTTGTCGAGCATGCGCATGGCAACGGGCACGACGCGGGCGACCATCTCGCGATCAAACTGGTTGTCGTTGACGAAGGCGGCCATGTTGATAGAGCCCAGGTTGCAAACCGCCGTTTCGTCGGCCGAGGTGTTGAGCGTAATCTCGGTGCAGAGGTTGCTGGAGTGCACGACACCGCAGTGGTCCTGAGGAGAGCGGATGTTGGATGGGTCCTTCCAAGTGATCCACGGGTGGCCAGACTCAAAGAGCATGGTGAGGTGCTTGCGCCAAAGGTCGGCGGCGCGCAGGCGCTTGTGGTGCGGGATCTTGCCGGCCGCGGCCTGCTCTTCATACTGGGCGTAGGCTTCTTCAAACTTTTTGCCGTAGAGGTCGTGGAGGTCGGGCGTGTCGTTGGGGCTAAAGAGCGTCCAGTAGCCGTCTTCTTTAAGCCGCTTCATAAACAGGTCGGGGATCCACACGGCGGTGTTGAGGTCGTGGGCACGGCGGCGTTCATCGCCGGTATTTTTGCGCAGCTCCATAAAGTCCTCAATGTCGAGGTGCCAATATTCTAGGTACACCGCTGCGGCGCCGCGACGGCGGCCGGAGCGATTAATCGAAATGGTGACGTCGTTGGCGATCTTGAGGAAGGGGATCACACCCTGACTTTCGACACCGGTCTTTTTGACCATCGAGCCGGTCGCGCGGACGGGAGTCCAGTCGACACCCAGACCGCCGGCGTATTTAAGCAGCTGCGCGCCGTCTTTGTACTCGTCAAATATCGCGTGGAGGTCATCCGGCACCGTAGAAAGGAAGCACGAGGAAAGTTGCGGCAGGGCGAGGCCAGCATGGTAGAGCGTCGGAGAGGACGGTGTGTAATACATGGCCGACATCACCTCATAAAACTCAATCGCATGGCGGTGGCGCTCCTCAGGGCTCTTCTCCGGCAGGGCGCAGCCCATAGCCACGCGCATCCAGAAGATTTGCGGGGTTTCAAGCAACTTGCGACCGACGTGCTCTTTGGAGAGGTAATTGGCTTGGAGGGTTTGGAGGCCCAAATACTTAAACTCATGGTCGCGCTCCACGATGAGCGCCTCAGAGAGGGTAGCAAGGTCAAAGTCCATGAGCCTTGCATCAAACTGACCCAACTCAACGCCACGTTTAATGGAGCGCACAAATGCGGCGCGATGACTTTCTTCAAATTTAGAATAATCTTCGACCACGCCAACCACATCTCGATACATCGATTGCAACAACAATCGCGCGGCAACGTAGGAGTGTGCCGGATCGCGCTCGATCATCGAGCGTACAATCATAATCAAAACATCGTGAATATCTTTTGTTTTTATACCGTCGTACATTTCGGCACGCACGCGGCCGATAATCCCCGGCATATCGATAACGCGCTCATACCCCTCGCACGCACGCAACAAAGTACGGGTGAGTTTAGGCTCGCTAAACTGCTCGCGGGTGCCGTCGCGCTTCTGTATAAGGAGCTGATTTTCCGTTATTTTCTCGGCTATTTCGGCCTTTTTCTCCTCTCTTGCCTTAGAGTGTTCGTAGCGGTAAATAATGTACGATTTGGCCACCGAAAAATACCCGCGCTCCATGAGTGCGTTCTCTACCAAATCTTGAATATCTTCGACGAGCGGAATAAACGCGGTGTTACCAAATTTTATATCGATCGAGTCGCACACGACCCGCGTAATGTCGATAGCGTCTTGGTCGTGACTGTCGCCGAGGACGGCGGCAAATGCTTTTTGTACGGCTACGGTAATTTTTTGCGGATGAAAATCAACAATCTCTCCGTTTCGTTTTTTTATTTTCTGCGTGGTAGCCATACGGGTTGCTTAGTGGATAAATTTGAAATAATTTGTCGTACCCTCCGGAAATTTCAGTATACCTTTTTACGGGCGGCACAAGTCCACCTGGTGCTGTGCATAAGACACAGGAAAACTTTTTTCACCTAAACGCAACGGCACAAATTCAAAAAAACGTTGCTGAGCTTGCCGTCTCAAATAAAATGTGTTGTTTATAAAACGACGAAGCCCGGAAGCAAAAGCTCCGGGCGGACGAACGGGAACGAAAGATCAGATTGGGGAGCGGGAATCGCCGGAATGTGGGACTTGCACCCACACTTTCCGGCGACCCGCCGCGCGCCACCAGCAGTCTGGGGAGGAAACGTCAACCCACTCAGGTTGCACTTACCGCCGGGTTGCCCCGACGGATCTCATAATATCGGCTTAGCCGAGGAGAAGACTTTTCACCATCTTCATTGTTGTACCTCCTGAACTCAGCCCAGTCGTCCTGTGGTTTTGCACCGCAGGTAGGGTGCTAGAAAGGTTGCACCCTCTTAGCACCTCAATAGTAGCTCCACTGTAAGGTTTTGCAAGCACTTCATGTGTATAATGGCTTCATGCATCATCGACCAAAGGAAGATCAGAATTTTTGGAATTTTATTTTTTCAGTATTTTTTGTCATCGTACTCGCGGCAGCCGTTTGGGAGATGCGTGAGCTGCGCGGCGGGTTTTTGGTTTCAGTGCCGCCGTTTGATGCCTTCATGATGGCGTTTGCCACCTTCCGCATTACGCGACTTGTCGTATACGACAAAATCGCCCGCTGGTTTAGAGAGTTGTTTGCCGACCGCCGCGAGTATGAAAAAGACGGCGTGGTGTGGGTTGAGGTGCGCCCGTATGGCAGCGGATTCCGCCACACGATCCACGATTTGCTGCTGTGTCCGTGGTGCATCGGCATTTGGGCAGCCCTGGCGGTTATGTTTTTTTACTTCGTATTTCCGTGGGCCTGGTCGGTGCTGTTTTTCTTGGCGCTGGCGGGCGCCGGGTCGCTGCTGCAGGTTACGGGTAACGCCATAGGTTGGAAGGCCGAAAATTTAAAGCTCGACGCTCGCACTAAAGAGGAACAGATCTAGTTTTGCTAATTTTTGCGTTTGGGGCGTAGCAGGTACACAGCGAGGGCAAGCAAGATAAGGAGGAGCAGAAGCCACCACCAAAACGGGATACTAAATCCACTGTCGGCTACAGCCGCCGTAAGCGGTGCGCCCTGTGCACCCGCCGGGACATCCCACGGGGTGACTACAGGCTTGGGCGGCTCTACTGCCGGAGCTTCCGTGTGAGCAGCGGGACCTGCGACAACGGCGGGGCTGGAATTGTTTTGCCCAAGTACTTCGCCAAAGTTGGCAGCGACCGTTTGTACCGCCGGCTCTGAGGTAACAGGGATAATTGTTGCAGGAGTAAACGATTGAAATCCAACCGCAAGTGGGCCGCCTTGGACACCGTTACCAATACCTGAGCCTCCGCCGTCCGAAGAAGGAACCGGGGTTGGCTCGGGAACAGGGGCCGGAGCAGAAACTATCACGGTGCGGGTGGTGCTCGCGGTGTTGCTCGAAGAGTCAGTAGCGCTGTAGGTAAGGGTGTAGGTGCCTGCTGCGGCAGTATTTACTGAGCCACTCGTTACGACAGAAATAGAGGCACCGAGATCGGTGGCCGTTGCGCCCGGGTCGGTAAAGGTGTCGCCAACCGTGAGATTTATCGTTGAGCTACCCACAAGCGTTAGTACGGGAGGGGTCGTGTCGATTATGCCGACTACAAACGAGGTGGTTGTTGCATTGCCCGCCGCGTCTTGTGCGCTGCACGTAACGGTCGTCGAGCCGAGCGAGAAGCCCCAGCCCGAGGCAGGCGAGCAGCTAACGCTCTTTGCACCGTCTATCGCATCGGTAGCAGTAGGGGTTGTATACGTAACCGTCGTGCTGGCACCCGTTGCCTCGACGGTTTTGTTAGTTACGGCGCTAAAGACTGGTGCGGAAACGTCGACGGTGATGTTGGTGCGCGAGGTGGTGGTTGAGTTGCCAAACGGGTCGACGGCAGCGACTGCAAACGAATGTCCGGTGCCTTCGGTCAGGACGGTGCTGGTTGGGCTTTGACAATCGCTAAACGGCCCACCATCCCACGAGCAGGTAGTTGAGGCGCCATTGGTATCGCTCACACTAAAAGTAAAGACCGGGCTCGTCGTCGTTGAATAACTGCCCGTAGCCGGGCCGCCGGTTATAGCAAGCGTGGGTGCGGTGGTGTCGACGAGGTAACTGCCCGAAAATTCGCCGCGATTACCCGCTGCATCGGTGCTGGAAGCAACGGCGGTGTACGTGCCATCCGGGAGAGAGTCGGTGACAGAAGCCGACCAGTTAGTGCCAACGGGTGTTGCAAAATAATCTTTGCCATTGATCGTCAATTGCACCTGTGCGCTGTCGGTTGTGGTGCCCACGATAGTCGGGAAATGCGAGTTGGTTGAGGTGCTTACCACGGCGAGTACCGGTGCGGTAGTGTCGGCGGGGGCCGAGGCGGTTAGGTCGCAGGCGGTCGTGTCGCACAACCGAAACGCCGCCACCCCCACGTTGGCATCGGCAGAGCTACCGGTAATGAGGTTTGGATAGCTCGTGGTGTT
>CALQYT010000010.1 GCA_943348815.1 Candidatus Nomurabacteria bacterium | reverse complement strand
CTACACGCGCAAACTCACGTCAGTGATGATCCGCAAACGTCAGGAGGAATTTCCTAACCTCAAACCCTTGGACATACACGAGGTAGAGGCCGAAGACACGGTCAAGGTTGGTGCGTTTCGCGTACGCTTTTTTGAAGTAACGCACACGATCCCCGACTCGATGGGTATCGTCATCGAAACACCCCATGGGTTGATGGTCTTTACCGGCGACCTTAAACTCGACCATGTCAACGGCGTGCCGACCGAGCAAGAAGAAAAAGAATTCGCGTTCTTTAAAGACAAAAAAGTTTTGTTTTTGGCGGCCGACTCAACCAACTGCGAGAAGCCGGGCTTCTCTATCCCCGAGACGACCGTCACTAAAAATATGAACGACATTATCCAGACGACGCCGGGGCGCCTCATTATTGGCACCTTTTCCTCGCAACTCGAGCGCATTATGCGCATTGTCGAGCAGGCCGAGCGCGTGGGCCGCAAAATCTTGGTTGAGGGCCGCTCGATGAAAGTAAACATCGAGATCGTTAAATATCTGGGGCTTCTTAAAGTCAACGAAAAGACGTTCATCGGCCCCGAACAGCTTGAGCATTTGCCCGACAACAAAGTGTTGGTGCTCGCCACCGGCGCGCAGGGCGACGAGTTTGCCGCGCTCATGCGTGTGGCTATGAAGACGCACAAGTACGTCAAAATTAAAAAAGGCGACACCATCGTCCTTTCCTCGTCGGTCGTCCCCGGCAACGAACGCTCGGTACAAAAACTTAAAGACAACCTCTCCCGCCAGGGCGCGCGGATCATCCATCGCGAAACGATGGACGTCCACGCCTCGGGCCACGCTAACCGCGACGAGACCTTTTGGATCCACCAAAAAATTAATCCGCGCTTCTTTATGCCGCTGCACGGCTATCACTACATGTTGCGCGTCCACGCCGACATCGCTAAGGCTTGCGGCCGCATGGAAGAAGATATTGTCGTCCCCGACAACGGCACTATTCTTGAAATCCGCGACGAAGGCCAGACCTTGGTGCGACTCAAAGAAAGCGCGCCTAATAGTTTGCGATTGGTTGACGGCTTTGCTATTGGCGACATCCAGGAGGTGGTTATCCGCGACCGCACCGTACTCTCGCAAGAAGGTATGTTTGTGATCATTGCTTCGGTTGACCCCAAACGCGGCCGCCTGCGCAAGAGCCCCGACATCATTTCGCGCGGGTTCGTGTATTTGCGCGAAAACCAGGAGCTGCTGCAAAAAGCGCGCATCATCGTTAAAAAGACCATCGAAGACTCAGCACGCGGACAGCAACCGATTAACTTTGAGTTTGTTAAAAACAATGTCACCGACGCGGTAGCGCAGTTCCTCTTTGCCGAAACCAACAAACGCCCACTCGTGATCCCGGTGATTTTGGGGTTCTAGTCCTCGACCGAAAAGAATTTGCCGTGCAGGTGTACTAAGCCTTCGGCCACCAAACCACTCAGTGCGTGTGCAACGTCTTCTTTGCTACGCGGGATATGGTGCGCCAGCGTAGAAAGACTAGCTTGATGGTGCAAAAGTTCACGCAGTATGGCACCGCGTAACTGACGCGCCGAGCCCTCAAACACCGACTGTTTAACATAGTGCGCGCTTTTGTGGTTAAGGCGTATCCCCTGCTTTTTTAGATGCGCGCCATAGTCCATCATCGCCGCATAAAACTCGCGCGGCTCCATTTTGGACTCGGCGAGCGCTTGCTCAACCAAGGGCAATAATTTTTTGTCCGAAAGTTTCCGGCGAGACCCAAGATGATAAAAAAAGACCGTGCGGATGTTTGTCTCGACAAAAACCTCGGGCTTATTGTACGCAAACGCCGCAGTAGCCCGCGCCGTGTAGTGCCCAACGCCGGGCAACTGCTCTATCTCTTCGATCGTTTTTGGAAATCCTTTTTTAGTAATTACTTTAGCCGCCTCGTGCAAATATTTGGCGCGCCGATTGTAGCCCAAGCCCTGCCACGCGCGGAGTACCTGCGCCAAAGAAACTCGCGCCAACACGCGCGCGCTGGGAAATTCGCGCACAAACGCTTTATAAAAAGGCACGACCCGTTCTACCTGGGTTTGTTGGAGCATTAACTCAGAGACCAAAATTTTGTACGGATCGCGAGTAGCACGCCACGGCAGGTGTGCACGTGCCTCTTCGCGATAATGTCGCCTTGCTTCCCACAACAGAGTTTCAAGATCGGGCTCCTTCTTTGCCATGCTACTTTGTATTCTAATACAAAAACCTCCGCCGAAGCGGAGGTTTTTGAGACTATCGACCAAAAGCTTTACGCTTTCGGGCGAGCATCGGAGACTGTGAGCATACGACCGCCGAACTCCTTGCCATTCCACATGGAAATAGCTTGGTCGGCGCCCGCATCATCTGCCATCTCCACGAAGCCGAAGCCCCGGGAGCGGCCAGTCTCGCGATCAGTCACGATTGAGGCCGAGGCGACTTCGCCAGCTTTGGCAAAGGCGTCGCGGAGCTCATCATTTGTCGTGCGGTACGGAAGACCACCGACAAAGAGTTTGCGTGCCATGATTTACGAGAAAAATTATACGTTACGTTCTCCGTAAGGCGACCCTCACCTTGCCGCCTTACGGGCATCAGGGAGACTTACTCGAACAGGAACATTATAGCACTAGTACGCTAAAGTTGCAATGACGACCAGGCGCTTGTCAAACGAATGCGCGCTTTGGTCCCAATCGCCATCGCAGGTGATAAGCACCACTTGTGAAGGCCCACTCGCGGCAAAAATACCGTCGGTTGATGCATCGGGCGCGTATTCTTGGATTGAGCTTACGCGATATACCTTGGACTTCCCTGCCGCATCCGAGACGGTAAGGTAGTCGCCCTTTTTTATTTTAGAGAGATTGCCAAACACACCCGGTTTGGTAAGCGCGTTGTTGACGTGGCCGGCAAAAACCGCGTTGCCCGGCGCGCCCGGCTTTTGGCCAAACACATACCAACCCGCGTTGGCAAAGTTTTGCGGCGTGCCCATGCTGCCGTCTGTCTTAGTGCCTACTTGCTCGACTGCGGCGTCGATACCCAGCGACGGGATCTTGAGCCGTGCAGGAGTAATGGTGCCCGGCGTTGAAGTGCCGAGCAATGCCGGGTTGTCGATCGCCACTGCGGGTGCAAAGGTCACAAAGCCCGCATCAGAGCCGAGCGATACGTGCGCCAAGCGCGAGGTGGCATCAGCGGCGCCCCACAGCACACAGAAGAGACCCACGGCCACTATTGCGTAGCGCACATAGCGCATGCGACGGGCATGAGGACTCTCCCAAACAACCGCTACTTTAGCGGAGGGCAATAGCAAAGGCTTTTCTAGCATAGGGGTACGTTACTACCGCCGCACCGGCAAGAAGTACCACCGCAAACGCCATCTCGGCGCCGTTAGTTGGCGCAAAACCCGTGTTCGGGAAGCGCGGTGCATAGTTTTGATACAACGACGGATATTGGTTGACCGGATACTGATTGTAGGTCGGATACTGCGGATACTGATTGTTGTAGACCGGATAGACTGCGGGGGTAACCGGGGTAGGTATCGGCGTCGGGTAATAGCTGTTCGTTACCGTGATGGCACACGTTGCGCTTTGCGAGCCGTTGGTTACGGTCACCGCTTGTGCACCGCTACCGGTAAAGCTAATGCTCAAAACCGGCCCGACGTTCGGGTAATTTTGACCTGGGGTCGTCCAGTTGTACGTACCGCCCGTGCCCCCTACTGCCGTAAAGCGCGCGGTCTGACCAAGCGCCACGGTCGGCGTTTGGGTCACACACGTGAGCGGAGGAAGATTGTAGTTGTACGGATATACATTGCTGTTGTAGTTGTAGAGATACGATGCGGTGATCGTCACCACGCAGGTCTGCGTACCGCCGGCGGCAATCGTGTTGTTGCAGCCTACCGAATAGTCGGCGCGGAAGCCGTTGGTGTTAACCACGGTGACGTTGTACGAACCCGGGAGGAGCGAAACAAGTGTACCGCTCTGCGAGCCAAGGAATGTAGACGGGTTAGGATTCTGCCCCGAAACCGAAATCTGAAAATTAGCCGGGCTGTAGGTCGAACCGTAGTTGTACTGGTTTTGGTTAAGCACCTGTACGTATACGTTTAAAAGGCCGGTTGAGGTGGCAGTCTGGGCCATCGCAAACGACGGGAGGGCAAAAGCGAGCGCGAACAGGGCAAACCCGATAAATTTCGAGGTCATGAGTGTCTAAAATACGTTGATAAATAAGGAGATTCTAGAGCAGCTGCCCTTAATTTACCACGTATTTTTACTAATAGCAAGCTTAGAGCCCTACCCCCTGCGAGGCCAAAAACCCGGGCAAAACAGCCGGCAAAATCAAGAGTGGAATCAAAATTGCTGCAACCGTAATCCCCAGCGCCCACAAAAAGTAGCGGCGCATCTTTTCTGACGATTGAAAGACGGCATCGAGCTTGCCTTCGAGCTCGGCGAGCTTTATTTCCATGCGGTCAAGCTGTTCTTGCATGCGTCTAGTATATCGCGCTTATGCGCCGGCTAGATGTATGACTATAAAGAGGAGTGCTGCGCCCACTAAGGTCATCGCGGTAGTTAAAAAGGTCGGATGGGCGTGGTGACTCTCGGGTATCAAGTCGGACGCACCAATATAGAGGAAGAATCCTGCAAACACGGCGAGCAACAACCCCAACTGCGCACCGGTAAGGGTAAAAAAGAGAGTCACAAGGATACCGAGCACGGGCGCGAGCGCATCGACGAAGAGCCACTGCATGGCCTTGCGGCGATTGCCGTGATTTTTGGTAATAAAGTTGACGGTGTTGATCCCGTCGGCAAAGTCGTGCGCCAACACCGCTACCGCTACTACGATGCCGACGGCGGCTGAGACTTGGAATGCAAGCCCAATGCCGACACCATCCAAAAAGCTATGCAGCGACAGCGTCCCTGCCCCTGCTGTGCCGCGGTGTGAGTGGGCGCCATCTTCGTCGCCCGCATGCGAGTGCATCAACAAAAGCCGGTCAAGTACCAAGTACGCCAAAAAACCAACGGCAGTTGCCGACATAATTTCTGCCGCAGAGTACGCGCTACCCGCCAACCCAAGAGCCTCGGGCAACAAATCAAAAAAAGCTACCGCAATAACTGCGCCGGCGCTGAATCCTAAAATAAGATGCAAACGGTCGCGCAATCGCAAAGCAAAGAGCCCACCCAGGAGCGTCGCGACAAATGCCGCGAGTGCAAAAAACACAATCATACGTGCAGTATACCGCGCCCGCATCCTTTCTTCTATACGAAAACTCCCCCACCGCAATGAGGGAGATTTCGTTTAGTACTCGTTCCTACTACTTCCAGAGCGAGCGGAAGAGAGAGAAGAGCGCGTGCGTGGCATCCCGAAGGAAATCGCGCGCCTGGCCCAGGTCTACTTTCGCCTGTGCAAGAAGAGTAGCATTGGTGGTAGTGCTGTTCTGAGCGTTTACCTGCGCAGCGCCACTGATGGCATTACCCGCCTCTACTTTAGCGTTGGCTGCAGCACTTTTAAATGCGGTAAATTTGGCATTGAGGGCAGCTTGAGTTTCAACACTCGAGCTCGCTATTACTGCGGCAACACGATTGTTGAATGACAACATAGTGTCGGCAGTCGTTTGGATACGCGTTGCTTTGGCCGTAATGCGGGCCGCGGTCGTAGATGCTTGCGCATCTTTGCGGTCCTCGCGTTTTTGATCCTTGTCTTGGTCCTTGTCGCCGCTTTCGATGCGATCGAGGGCCTTGTCAATACGGGTACCTATACCCGCATTAACTTCAGTCTTGACATCGGCTTTTACACCGAGGCCAAAGCCTTCGTGAGCAGACGCCGCCATAGGCAGCAACAGAGCCGCCATCGCCGAGCCTGCAAGCACTTTGGTAAGAGTTTTATTCATGAGTTTGTTACTAAGCTACTAATCGCTTACTACACGCAAGTTTCCTTGCGTACCTATGATGACGGGCAACTCCTCATCTTCTTACCTCAGCGGTAGCCCCTTATATTTCTGGCTCAACAAGACCGAGCCGGATGAGACGGGAGTTTATTGCCCCGCGTTGACGACCAAATTCTTTGACCAATGCAGCAACGGAAGTGCTTGCGTGAAAAAGCTCAGTGAGTCGGGCATCATCTTCGGCGCTCCAGGGGCGATAAGCGTTGGGGTGTTTTTCGCGCACTTTTTCTAATTTCGAAGTTTCTCCTGGTTCTCCCCGACGCTTTGGTCGGGGCCCCGACCTCTTGGGAGCGTCGGGGTTGCCTCCACTAGCGCGCACAAATTGTTTTTGCATTTCTTCAATTTCTTTTGTATCCATCGCCGCAAAGGCATCATCGGCGGTTTCGGAGGCAACTTTAAAGTCTTCGTCTTTTTGCAAAATATCCGGATGCACGGCAAGCGCGTGCTCGTTGTAGCCGCTTAAATACAATCCTTCGAGCGTCCGCACGCGCGACAACGCGACATACCCCTGCCCATACTCAAACGCTTGCGAGAGATCCATCACCGCCGCATCCAAGCTCATCCCCTGACTTTTGTGGACCGTAATAGCCCACGCAAGCCGCAGCGGCACTTGCATTATTTTGGCCAAAATACGACGCCCATCTTCTATCACCCACTCTTCGGGCGCGGCTTCTAGCAACATGCCGCCGCGCGTCCTCACCAGCGGAAAACCACTGACACTCCAACCCTCAACCGTGCCGAGCGTGCCGTTGACGTAACCCTTTTCAAAATTATTGCGGGTAAACATTACCGCCGCCTTTTCTTTAAGACTAAGTGCCTGCGGTGAAAGGCAGCCGCGCTTAAGTGCCTCGACTAAACTTTTATTGCCCTCGCTACGCATCACAAAAGAGCGCACGCTACCCTCGAGCGCACCAAGTGCCTCGTCGTTGATGCGGTCGACGTCGGCATTGTGCGGATAGAGTTTAGTGTGCACGGCCTGCGGCGATTGTTGCGCGCGCGAGGTAAGGAGCATGCGGTGTTTAGCCTGGAGCGACCCGCGGCGCATGGCGCCGAGCAGCTCTAAAAACGCGCCATCTTCTTGCCGGTGTTGCTCGCTTAAATAACAAACGAGTGGATTGGCGCGCGCCCAAACGTCGGCGGTAAAAGCAAAGTTACCCCCGCCGCTTCGCTCGGGGTCACGCTGCGTGACCGGAGGCAGCTGAAAAAAGTCGCCGACAAAAATAACCTGCATTCCACCAAAGGGCCGACTAACACCTCGCAGTGCCTGCAGCGCTTGGTCGACCACACCCAACAACTGCGCGTCGAGCATCGAGATCTCATCAATAATCAGTACGTGGGTACTGCGTACGCGCCGCACCAAGGGCTCGCGCTCCAACATCATTTCAAAGTCCCAATCACTCAACTCGCGCCGTACGCCCACCCCACTCCATGCGTGGATAGTCATCCCACCCACGTGCGTGGCGGCAATGCCGGTGGAGGCCGTAACCGCCGGCTCAATGCCGCGCTCACGCAGCCACGCAATGTAGCGGTTAATAGTGTGCGTTTTGCCTGCCCCCGGCTCGCCGGTAACAAAGGCATTAGCACCCGTCTTTAAAATTTGTAAGGCCTGCTCCTGCGTCATTTCTCCCCCTCGCCAAATTCTAAACAAACTGAGTTAAGGCAGTAGCGCTTGCCAGTTGTGGTCGGCCCATCGTCAAACACGTGGCCCAAATGGCTACCGCATTGGGCACACACCACCTCGGTGCGATGCATACCATGTGCTGTGTCCTCAATATATTTGATAGCGCCCGGCAATGCCTGGTCAAAGCTTGGCCAGCCGGTGCCGGAGTCAAACTTGGCATCCGAGGCAAAGAGGGGGTTGCCGCACGCAACGCATTTGTACATACCCTCGCGCTTTTCGTGCAACAACTTGCCGCTAAAGGGCGCTTCGGTCCCCTTTTGTCGCAACACTTCATACTGCTCGGGCGTTAGCTTTTGCTTAAACTCTTCTTCGGTGTTTGGCATGTTGGTTTTAGTTTTTTACCGCCACTCTTCTTCGGCCACCGCGGTGACATCGCTCACTTCGGCAACGGCAGCCGGGATTATGCAGAGCACCCGACCCGCGATTTTGAAGTCCTCGCGCAAGACAATCGGTTTGTATTTTGGATCTTTAGACTCTGGATAGAGTATCGTCACGCCCTCGGCGCGCTCGAGCCGTTTGACCGTCACCATGTCGCCGATGATCGCCGCCACCCTATCGCCGCTTTTAACATTGCTGGTAAATTGCACCAAGATGTAGTCGCCGCTCTTAATCCCCGCGTCTTCCATACTGTTGCCTACCGCACGCACCGCAACGATCTCGCCAGAATCTTCGATTATTTTTTGATCAACTTGCAAAAACTCGTCGCGCGCCTCGGCGGCAAAGACCGAGAGGTCGTCGCAGCCTACGTTCGCCACAACCGGTATCGAGACCAGTGTTGCCGCATGTTGGGCGGCGTCGACGGCGCGCAGCTCGATGTTACGCCGTGCGTGTTTACGCCGCACAATAAATCCCTTGCGCTCGAGAGCCTCCAAATATTGCGTCACCGTGCGTAGCGACTTAAAACCCAAATTTTGCCGTAGCTCGTCTAAGGTTGGCGGTTCTCCCTTAGCCTTGATATAGAGCTCGATATTGTCCAACACCCTCTTCTGCTTGCCCGTTAGTGTTTTGTGATAATGCATATACACCTAATTTAACACATAAAATGCTCTACAACACACAACATACACAAGTTCTGTGGATAAATGCTGAATTTTGAGCACCTTCCCCTACTCTACCGTGACTGAGTTGATGATGACCGGGCTCACCGGGCGGTCGTTTTGGCCTGTTTGAGTTTTAGATATCGCAAGCACCACATCCATACCAGCGGTTACTTTGCCAAAGGTCGTGTGCTTGGTGTCGAGGAAGCTGTTGTCTGCCACGTTGATAAAGAATTGCGATCCGTTGGTGTTGGGGCCCGCGTTGGCCATCGAAATGGTGCCTACGACATTGTGATTGTCGGGGCGCAACTCGTCGGCAAACTGATAGCCCGGGCCGCCCGTCCCCCACGCGGCCATCTGCGAGTCGTCTTTAGACAGTGGGTCGCCGCCCTGGATCATAAAGTTGGCGATCACGCGATGAAACTTGGTGCCGTCATAAAATCCTTGCTTGGCAAGTTTTACAAAGTTGGCCACCGTCTTTGGTGCGCTGGTGTCAAAAAACTCTATTCCGATGTCGCCCTTGTTGGTGTGGAGTGTCGCGTGCATGGTTGTTTGTTGATTAGTAGTAGTGGTCGTACTTTGCTGCGGAATAGGATCTGCGTTGACCTCCTCTCTGGGCTGCGAAGACTTTATAATCCACCACCCGGCCGCTAACACAACTAACACGCCTAAAACTGAAAGTGCGATTTTCATACCTTATATACTGCCAAAAAATATTCCAGCTGCAAAGACCAGCGCGCCGCCGATGGCCACCTGCACGACCGAAAGCCAAAAACTCAAGTTGAAGTAGTGGTAACGGATGTACGCGATGATGATCAGCTCTATTGCCACTATTAAGTACGCCACCGACAGCGCTGTGCCTAAGTTAGGCAAAAGAAACGGCACCGTGTGGAAGATGCCGCCCACAAAGGTAGCAATGCCTATCACTACCCCGCGCAGCAAAGGGTGGCCGCGGCCGGTCAGCTCGCCGGTGTCAGACAATGCCTCGGCAAAAGCCATACTGATGCCCGCGCCTGCTGCCGCCGAAAGGCCGATGACAAACGCGACATGGCTGGAGTGGGTTGCGAACGCGGCGGCAAAAATGGGCGCAAGGGTCGAGACCGAGCCATCCATAAGGCCCGCGAGCGCAGGTTGCACTACCTGCAATAAAAAGTTTTTTTCTTGAGTGGAGATCACTGGTGATCGTGCCCGTGAGTGTGACTTTGATGCGAAAATAAGTCGCGCCAATGCAAACCGGCGACAAAAAACAAGTAAATGATCTCCAAGATCCCGAGCGTGTTAACCACGAGCAGGATGAGGAACC
Organism: Candidatus Nomurabacteria bacterium; assembly: GCA_943348815.1. GTDB lineage: Bacteria > Patescibacteriota > Minisyncoccia > Phycocordibacterales > SBAW01 > GWA1-54-10. The sequence goes on along the minus strand of CALQYT010000010.1, from coordinate 14,738 downwards.
ACCAGTACTCGCCCCGGCGTGCCGCATGCCAAAGCGCCAAGCCCTTCCACACCAGTGTCCAGAGCACGGCGATTAAAATAAAGGGCATCGCGAGTGCGAGCGCCCAGAGTATCCACTCGTGTCCGCCAAACCCAACGCCCGCATTCCACATCCCCGGCCCCCATTGGTGCATTTGGTAATTCATGGCTCTAGTATAGCAAACCTATATATGGTCTTTCCTACCGCACCACGCCAACGATACTCTGCGCAAAATGCAGCACGAGCTCCAAAATCGAAATAAAGAAATTAATAATGAGCGTGAGCAAGCTGAGCAAAAACGAGAGTATCGTTTGCAAAAATGCTTCGATGGCGTTCATGGGTTTAGTATAGCAAACCGGCCTGCCAGGCTTTTATAAAATCAAACTGATGTAGCAAGTTAACTACATTGAGCGTGAGATTGTCGCGGATAGAGTAGCCCACAAAGACCTCAAGCAAGATGGCGATGAGTATGGTGGTAATTACCGGCAGCCGCCACGCAAGCAGAAAGCCTACGAGCATTGCCACCGAGTCGGACAGCGAGTTGATGATGCTGTCGCCGCTGTAACCGGCGGCGAGCGCCTGCTCGCGGTAGTGGTTAATAACCATGGGCGTGTTTTCGATAATCTCCCACGAAACCTCGACCCCAAGCGCGAGCGCTATACGTGCACCCACCGCAAGCCGCGGGAAGATGAGCCCAAGCAGCCAATAAAAAATAAATCCGTGGATGATGTGCGAAAAGGTGTACCAGTCGCTAAGGTGTTGCGAGTTGCCTGGCCCGGAGACAACACCCTCCCAGAGTTTAATCGTGCCGTCGGCGGCAATAAGCGGTTGGTCAAAAATAAAAAGCACGAGCGCCTGCAGCGACAGTAGCAAGAGCCCCACCAACAACGTAAGCCGGAGCGTCATTAGTGCGTCAGCGAGTAGCCCATCTCAAACGCGCTGCGCACCCAGGGTATTTGCCCAAACCACGGGCCAAAGATGCCGAGTGCGATAGTGGCAATAATGGCCGAGCCAATAAAAAAGCCGATGCCGTAGATGACGCCCACCCACAACATGCGGAGCAAAGAATTTTGTTTAACCACCTGCGCATTCAGCATCTCGAGCTGCGCAATAATTTGGCGGCTTTCTTCGGGAGTCATGCCCTAATTATACTACCGATGAGCTTAGTCCCTTTTCTCTACCACAATCGTGCATTTGGTCACGAGCGCGGCAATAGCACCCACCGCCGCGAGTGCTGGTGCAATAATCGCTCCAACCGCACCAATAGTAAGCGGCAGTTCTATCAACGTCGTCTCATCCTCGCGCTTGATAATAATGCGTCGAGCATTCCCCTCGGCAATCAACTTTTTGACGGTCTTAATAACATCCTCGCCCGATAGTGAGTTTTCTGACCTAGCAAACTAAAGATTTTTAACTATAGAAACAAAAATGCCCCGCCGTCGGACGGGGGGGGCAAGAAATTTAACGCTTGCGGAGTGGGTACCAATCGAGCTCCTTTCCGAAGATTGCGTAAGGAGCAGGACCATCCAACACCGTGGGCTCAACCAGGTCGCTAAACTGCCCGAGCAGATGAGAATCGGAGAAGTCGACTGCAACATGATCAGGTCCGGCAGGTTTTTCGAGCGACTCCCGTCGGATTCCCCACGGCATGTATCGATACCCTTCAGCGAAAGCCTGCTGTAACGGAATGCAGCGAGCAAGATATTCTTGCCGGTGTTCAGACCGGAAAGAATTTATCCAGTTCACGTGCCTCCCACAGGCCGCCACTTCCTCTTCGTAGTCTTTGTCGCTGTACTCCTTGTAGCAGGCCTGCCGTCGGTCAGTCAGCTGTGGCACCGTCGGGAACTCCCCGATCAGGTGTTTAAAACTGGCGTAGACATTGGGCGGGCATTCGATGTGTCGCCAGGCATCGATGAAACAGGAGCCCGGTCCTGAATCACCTTTTTTGAGCGAGAGTGCTTCGAACTGATAGTACCCGCCCCACTTTGGATTTTCCAAACTGTGATGGGTCGACAAGTCGCAGAAACGAACATCCATCCACCCCATCCCTTCATGCCGGCAGAGCGAATTGATGAGCGACTCGCCGCCGAGGACGGTAGACATGGTGTTGTTTTCGCCTGCACTGAACACACAGGCCGGACCGGGGATGTGAGGTCCGCAATCATCGAAAATCGCGAAATAGATTTCTCCGATGATGTCGCCCTTGTGGTAACACCGAAGTTGCTTGAGAGGTAACTTTTCTAGGTTCACGAACGCCTCCTGGATTTGATGTACGAGATTAGAAAAGACTTTATAACATAATATAACGACTGTCAATACAGTCTTAATTCACCAACCCCTGCAACACCGGGGCGATGCGGTTGGCGATTATGGCGTAGCCTGCGTCGTTGGGATGGACTTCGTCATACATATAGCGGTTGTCGCCGAGGAGGCCCGCAAGGACATTGGAGACATAGGCCGTGTGGTAGGTGTCGCGCAACTTTTCGAACTCCGATGCAAAGTTGTCATGCAGGATGCCGCCGCGGATACCCAAAAGCAGCACCACCGCTCCCCTGCTTTGGATATTCTGAATAATTTTTGCCAGGTTCGAAAATGTTTCTTCTTTAGGCACGCGCTTAAGATAGTCATTGCCACCGAGCAACAGCAACACTACTTTTGGTTTGTAGTTGTCTAACTCGCTGAGACGCGCCAAACCGTCGGCCGTGGTGTCGCCCGCGTGGCCGAGGTTTATGATTGGCTGCCCAATTTTCTGCGAGAGGACCGACACATAGTCGTGACCCGCCGTTGAGCCCGTGCCCGCGGTGAGCGAATCGCCAAAGGCAATAATATCTGTGCCGCTCGACGGATAGTTGGTGATGGGTGTGGAGCGAAAGAAAAATAAATATATTCCTCCAACTACAACCAAAACCGCTATTCCGCTAAGCACATATCGCATACCTATAGGCTAGCAGATAAAAATGAACTGTTACAATTAAAGAGACGAGTTCATTGTGAGTTCAGGCCTAACGCTAACCACGGAGCCGACCATGTCACACGACTGTGGCTCCGCGGGAGCCAAGTTTTTCCAGGCGTTTTTTCCCACTCCGATGATCAAGTACCCCAAACGCGGGTTCTTTATCAGACTGCGCCAAGCATCGCTACGGGACGACGTGCAGGGTGTCGACTGGTTAGTCGACATGTACTCGCATCGACGCGGCGCCATCGTAGTCCCGCTCCAGATAAAAGGAAGTGGAAAGGCCGTCCAAGAATACTTCCGACAACATCCGGATGCCAAAGAAGCTGGCGTACCCGTGCAAGTGGTACGCGAGTGGCATACCCCGGAGCGAGTCCGGGAAACCTGCTTCGACCTACTGCAGGCCGTGCGCGACCAGGAATTGGACTTCAAGGATTACCTCACGAAGCTCCGATGCAAGCCGCTCTCGCTCAACCAAAGCCGGCATCTGATCGACGCGCGGCAGAGCGCAGAGCACACGCTTATGGCGACTCTGGCCCCTGCGAGATAAACAAACAATCCCACCCAAAAGAGGTGGGATTTTGATATCCAAGTATTGAGTGAGACTACTCTCCCCGCTCCATCGGGTAGAGCGCGTAGCGGCTGCTGCCAACCAAGAAGATAGCCAGGGCCGATGCGGCGAGCACCAACTCGAGCTCGTAGTTGCCTTGCGGCAAGCCCACCATGATCATGGCGCAGATCATTTCGACACCAAGGATAAGACCGGCAAAACGCGGTGCAATGCCCAAAAGGAGCATCACGCCGCCCACCACCTCGACCACGGCAATAAGGATTGCCGTCTCGGCCGGGAGACCAAGACCCGCAAAAAAGCTTTTTGCGCCGGCAAGACCAAGCAGCTTTGTCCAGCCGTGGTTAAGAAAGACCAAGCCCGTTGCAAGCCGCAGCAAGAACATGCCCGCAGCTTTGTGATAATGGAAGTTTGTAAATGTTCTAATCATAAAAAACTAATTACTAAATAATGGTTTGAACCTACTTTAATTTGACCCCTTTAAAGGGTTTGCCCTTGTGCGCCATCTGGTCGATAAAGCGCCCCGTCTTGGCGTCGACTTTGGTAAAGCGCTTATTGCGCCCACTAAAAACCTGTGCGCGGCCCTTCACCGTACCTTTGCGGCCTTTACCTTTTCTGCCATTCTTTGCCACGCCTTAAGTATAAGGGTGATTTATGGCTGCGCCGATGCGGGTTGTGTATTACTGATGAGTTTAAGGCTCTGGCGGATTTGGTCGAATTCAGACATCAGCTGGGTGCGGTCAAACGATTGCACGGTGCCTTGTGGATAATTTTCTATCGCACCGTAGTGGACAAAGTAACGCACCGCGGTACAGGGGCTCGAACCCGAGAGCGCATACACCGTTTCTTCGTAGCGATTGCCTGCGGCCGCATCGGTAGTTGAGGCGAGCGAGTAGCTGACCGTACCATCGGTAACGGTAACCGTTTTAACATCGGCGTCAATAAAGATATCGCCGGTGCACTTTTTGGCGCGCGGGAGTTGCTCGACCGACACGCGGGTATCGGAGCTGAGGTTAGTGCCGGTAGCCATTTGTGCTGGAATCGTAAACGAAACGCCGTGAATTAATTTTTTAGGGCCAAACTGGTCGTAGGCGTACGCCGCGTTGAGCGTGTAACCCGGCGGATATTCGATGCTAAACGTGCTCGTGGCATATTGCTGCCACTGCGGGGTTTGATCGGTGGTGGTTGCAACGTGCTCTTCCGTCGGGCCCGACGAAAACAACGCGCTAAGCGGTGCGCGATACACGACCCCTGCCCCAACTACGATTGCGAGTAAGACAACAATAATTACTGCCCATGTGCCTCTGGTCATATAGGTTTAGCTTGCACTGGTTTGTGGAGTACTGCAAGCGCCGCAGCAGCGAGCGCGATGGAGAGATCGCGGAAGAGCACGTCGAAGTTTTGGTAATCAAAACCCACTATGCAGAGAAGTACCAGCGTGGCTGCCGTAGCAGGATAGACAACCTTCCACCCCGAGAGTATCCACAGCGCGATAATCACCTCGACTAATCCAAAGCCATGCAAGAGTACTGGGTCGGGTACGATGCCGCGCATAAACTGCGGGAAGTACGAGAGCCACGATACCGGGTCCTGGAGCGCCGCGTATGGCGGATAGAGGAAAGCAAAGGCCACCGAGAGTCGCAAGAGAATATCGGCCGCTTTAGGCATGTTTTTACTGTACCACTACTTTACCGGTATATTGCGCCGCCGAGTGATTGTGATAGTCGAAGGTACCCACTTTGCTAAACATAAAGCTATAGCTCTGGCCCGCACCGCATTGGTCAAATGGTTTGGTACCGGTGTAACCCGTGGCGCAATGCGTCGTGCGCGAGGTGCCATCAAACTCGGTGTGCGACGGGTGTTCGTCAGACGCAACCCACATAGGCGTGCCTGCTTGGTCGACAAAGGTTACCGTGCCGCCCTTAGCGATAGTAATAGTGGCCGGAGAAAATCCGCTTGCACTGTAGGTAACCGTGGCACTCATTGGTGCGCCTGTTGTAACGCTGCCGCTTACATTGGTAGACACGTTGCCGCTCGGCGAGCCGGAATTATCACTGGTGCCACCAGTAGTCGCACTCGTATTACTTTGCGTCGCAGTTTCCGGTGTCGGTGATGTTGGTTGCGACATAAACCACCACGCCCCGCCCACAATAATAATTACAATAACAATCGCCCCAACCCACGTGGATGTTTGCATGTATTCAGTATAGCAAAACCTCCGTTTTTGCGGAGTTTATTTGTAGCCGAACATGCAGCGCAAACAGACCGCCTGATGCGGGCGGGTTTTGATATAACGATTGCCGCAAGTACAAATAAGAATGTCCGTTTTGCGCGGCTTAACTACCCAATGGCCGTCCTGCTGATAGTGCTTAGGTGGCCCCTTGAGCTTGGGGGTATGCGTAATGGGTTTTTTGTGGGGGCTCTGTTTCATAGATAGTTTAGTTGACGTCGATAAAGGTCAAAGCCTTACCGCGAGCGCCTGCACGACCGGTGCGGCCGATGCGGTGCACGTAGTCGTCCTGCGTTTGCGGGAGGTCGTAGTTGATGACGTGCGAGACCCCAACAATGTCGAGCCCGCGGGCTGCCACGTCGGTGGCACAAAGAATTTGCACCTGATCGCGCTTAAAGAGGTCGAGTGCACGCTGGCGCTTGCCTTGCGTTTTGTTACCGTGGATAGACTCGGCCTTAAAACCGAGATCTATAAGTTTTTTCGAAAGCTTTTCGACGCCGTGTTTGGTGCGACCGAAAATAAGTACTTTGCTAAAACCGGGCGCGACAAGCAGGTCGCGCAACACTTCGAGCTTGTCTTTGCCGCGCGGCACGCGCACCACGTCTTGTTCAATAGTGGCAGCGGTCTCCTGTGTTTTGACTGAAATGCGCACGGGTTGATTGAGGAACTCCCCTATCAACTTTTCGATCTCGCGCGAAAGTGTCGCAGAGAAAAACAGCGTATGACGCGGCGTCGGGAGCAAAGCCAAAATTTGGCGCATGTCGTGGACAAAGCCCATGTCGAGCATGCGGTCAGCCTCGTCGAGTACGGCAGTGCGGAAGTCGCCCAAGTTTAGTGCGCGGCGCTCGAGGAGGTCTTTAAGACGCCCCGGCGTGCCAATAACAAACTGCGGTTTGCGGCGCAGCTCGCTCATTTGCGGATGAATGTTGGCACCACCAACGCAGACCGCGCCATAGATGCCGAGGCCTTTGGTAAAACCTTTCATTTCATCATGGATTTGTATCGCGAGTTCGCGCGTCGGGACCATTACCAATACGCGGGTGCCCGGTACGGTCAAAACTTTGTTGACGAGGGGGATAAGAAACGCGGCCGTCTTGCCGGTGCCCGTGTTGGCAACGCCCACGACATCTTCGCCGCGCAACACGTGCGTGATGGCGCGATCTTGGATCGGCGTCGGATCGACGTAGCCTTTGGCGGTGATGTTTTGTTTGAGACGCACGTCTATCGCAAAGTCTATAAACTTGTGTTCGGGGATAAATACGGGAGCCTCTTCGGTAATAACCGCTTTGTTGATGAATTTAGAAAAGTCCGAAAAAGGCGGGGGTTGTTTGTAACCGCCCCTGCTTTGCCAAGGCTTCGCAGGGCGAGCACCGCCACGATAAAATGGCTTGCCGGGCGTGCCCTTCGTAGCTTTAGCGAAGAAGGGGCGCGGTTTATGAGAGAACCGGCTAGGGTTCTTACTAAAACGGGAAAAAGGCATTGAGTAGAATATTGTAGCAAAATAAGGTTATTTTGTCAATCCTGGGGCTTTTGTGCTGCTTTTGTAATTAAAAATCGCCCCGGTTAGGAGCGATGGTATCTCGTATTAGGCCACGTGCCTCTTTTCCCTGACCTCCATCAAGGTCTTGGTCGGGATATCTTGCCAGTCGCCGGGTCGGCGAGCCTTGACCGACCAACACGTACAGCGTGGAGCATCTGGGCGTAACAGGTTGTGGGCGGTATTGGGACTTGGATGAAAAACTAGGTTGTGTCCCAAGTCAACCACGTACCGATAGAACGGACTCACTTCGATCGAAGTAGAGGATGTCCGATTCTCCTTGTAGTGGCGGATGTCGTAGTAGTCCACCCCACGAGGATAATCGTTCACAGACCCGTGGTATTGGATCTGTAACTCTTCGCCCTCGCCAAGATCGATGCGGACGAAGCGGTTGGTGTCATTCGGCACCGGCCGGGACTTTAACAGCTGGCCCATCTTTAGCTTCACATCGCCCGTGAAGAACTCCTGACTCATGTACTCCGAGAGGAATTTCATATCCCCTTTTTCAGTGTTGAGCCCCACCACCATAGAGAAGATGAGTTCCCGTTCTCGGTTTTTGATTTTCCGGTAAAACCGGACTTCAACACTGACGAGATGGTCTGGAGCTGGCCCCAAACCCATCCGAGGCATAATGCTGGTCTCTACTGAAGCTGCTTGATGAAAGGCGTCGCAGAGATCCAGGAACTCCGGCGTCCCCGCCGAGAGGTATTTCGTTAATGCCGAGCAAATGCTGCCAGGCAATATTGGGAGCGGAAGGGCCTTTCTTTTCCACGCTTGGCGTAGCGCAGGTGTCAGGCACTCACCCAGATAGGTGTCCCGGAGAGGGACCTCACTGTCCAAATCAGGATGGATAGTGAGCAGGTACTTTTTTATCATCGCGATTCCTCCTTAAGAGCGGCTCGCTGTGGCCGATTACCAACTCAAGAGGTTGGACCGTTGGCAAAAATACAACGGGAAAATAAAAATAGCAATGTTATTAATCTGGAATTAAAAATCGCCCCGGTTAGGAGCGATTGTATGTCTTAGGCCGCCCGCTTCTCACGCACGAAAGCGAGTGCATCTTCAAGGGACGCAAACGGCTCATCCGGCCGGTCGGGAGCGAACCCCAGCCCGTCTGCTATGGGAGAGAAAGTCATGCGGGCCTCGTTAGCCGAGATCTCGTTGAACTCGCCTTTTTTCCAACCGGCGGCACCACGGTTGTCTTTGATCTCGCTGAATTCGTAATACTTAGCGGTCTCAGAATAGGCCGCTGCATCGGCAGGCGTGACGAGGATCACCGTACCGTATCTGGTACCCGCGCGGATCATCTTGAACCATGGCCCGCCGGCGACCAGATGCGCAATGTGCTCTTGAAGCTCGTCGCGCATTGAATTGATGCGTTTTGAAACCGCTTCGGAGAACGCATCGGGCTCGCTGACTGCTTCGAGAATCGCGTCGATCCTCCGGGCGACCGTGATGTGGCCATGTTTCTTCATTTGCCTGGCGATGAGAAACAGGTGGCCCGTGAGAGAAACGCGCGACTCTCGGACTGCGGATTGCCATCCTTCGGCTTTACGAACCGCAAGCCTAACCATCCAGGTGTAGTAGTTGCCGAGAACGTGTGATACGAGCTCCCACGCTGTTGCCGGAGTCTCACATGTGTGGGACCAGTTTTTACTTTCAGTGCTTTCGTCAGATGCCGCCATGGCACCCTCCCTTCCTTCTGTTGGTGACTGTACAGATTGGCGCGACAATACCACGAACAAGAGTGGTTGTAAATTACTTCAACACGTTCCAAATGCCCTGATCCTCTCCCCCATCAAATTTAAAGACTGCCACACCGCGGATGCCGAGTTTTTTGGCGAGCGCAACTTTGTCGGCAATAGATTGCGCATCGCTCCAGGTCATGTAGCGGAAGGTTGAGTGATTATTGTTATTGACCGCATCAGCCAAAGCGCTCGTTGCTACCGCATTGCCCGAGTCGGGTGTTGCGGTTACATCCCCCGTCGGCACCGCCGTAAGCGTGGTCGGCGTATAACTAAACCCAAGTTCTCCCGAGCGTTGACGCACCGGCGTAATACCGTATTGCGCGGCAATAGGGGTGGCGTAGTTGGGCCCAAACGACCAGAGCAAGTCGTAGACATACCCGTCGGCATAGGCGGTGACCTCCCACTCGTAGCCGTAGGTCGCGACACCCATCACAATTTTATTTTTGCTGATTGTTTTTAAAGCCTCTTTAATAGCCGTCTCTACCCACGCGGTGTCGGCAACCGGCGCATACAATTGTTTTTTGGCGGCCGCGTCCGCACCTAATTTAAGATCAACCGTTTGCTGGTCATAGGTCATAAAGCGCACGCGGTCGCAGTACTTGTTGATTTGTACAAAGTCGTTGGCATACATCCCCGCGTCTTTGGGCACGGTGGTGCCGTAATACAGGTCGTTAATCGGCGTGCGCGACTCGATAGTGCACATGACCCACTTCTTCCCCATCCGTTGATACAGCCCGCGCAAAAAGGTTGAGAAATAATTTTTGTCTTCGGCTTTTTTGCCTTCAAAGTCGATATCGATGCCGTCAAAACCCTCGCGCACCGCCAGCGCCGCGATGTCATCCTCCAGCTGCACGCGCGATTTTGTCTTACTTAAAATAGTATGGATCGCCTGCGTGTTTGACCACATGATCGTGGGCACGACGCGGACTTTTTTGGCTTTGGCAGCGACAATAAGCGACGCCCACGGTTCGTCGGCAATGCCGGCCATATCTTGAATAGTGCCGTCGTTTTGCACCACATAGACAAAGGGATTGATTTCTTTCAGCTGGTCGAGATGGCCAATGGCATCGAGCGTCGAGGACGCCTCGCGCCAGTACGGCAGCCAGCCCGAAAATTCAAGTTGAGGTGTTGCCGCATACGCCGAAAGAGGCGCGAGTGCAAATAAGAACGCTCCAATAATGAAAAACTTTCGCATCATCGTACTATAGCAGACGAGTCTGAAGATAAAGGATTACGCCGCACCGCGTACCAATAAGCACAGGAGTATGATCCCCACAAAATTCATGCAATAAGACAGTATCAAAAAGTTTTTGGTCGAAATGTCTGAGACCCAAAGCAGTGCCAACCCAAACTCATCCGGCAAAGGCGAGGCAATAATAAGCGCGCCTACTACCGGCAGCACCCGCCGAAAGTGGCTGTGCTGAATAATGCCCACGAGTTTGCCAAGACGCGAACCGCGCAGAACATATTCGGCATCTTTGGCGATACGCTCGCGCACAAACAAAAACAAAATCGAGTCCCCTACCATTGCCCCAAAGGCACCGACGAGCGCTACGCCGAGCATATTACCGGTCAGCGCCAGCTCGGCCAAAATGGCGACCGCCGGCGCAGTGGTAAACAGCGAAGTAAAAAAGAGCCCCGCTACAAAACTCGCCACCACAATGCTGTCGCCGGTCCAATGCAAAAATACCGAAGTGATATCCCAGTGCACTATCGCCCACGCGGCGGCGACGCTCGCGGCAAACAACAGGATGTCGGCAAAAATATGCTTTCTCATTTTTTGTGGGGCCCGCCTGCCGCGGCAGGATGGGTCTCAGAAGTAATTTTACCATCATCAAAGTGTATCAAGCGCTCGGCAAGCTTGGCATACTCCTCTTCGTGCGTAACCATAATCAGCGTCTGCCCCGCTGTGTGGAGCTCGCTAAAAATAGCCATCACCGCGCGCGATGACTCGTTGTCGAGGTTGGCGGTCGGCTCGTCGGCAAACAAAACTTCGGGTTTATGCGCAATGGCGCGTGCAATAGATACCCGCTGCTGCTCACCGCCCGAGAGTTGCGAGGGCAAGTTGTTGAGCCGGTGGCTAAGCGACACCCGACCAAGAGCCTTTCCTGCTTCGGCATACGCATGCGCCTGGGTGTTACCCAGCATAATAAGCGGCAGGGCCACATTTTCGAGCGCGGTAAGCTCGGGCAGGAGCGCGTAATCTTGAAATACATAGCCAAATTTTTTGAGCCGAAAGTGCATCCGCTCGTCAGAGGACATCTTTTCGGTCTCGTGGCCGTTAATTTTTATCTGGCCCGAGGTTGGATGGTCCAGCAGCGAGAGTTGGTAGAGGAAGGTCGACTTACCCGCACCGGAGCGGCCCATGATTGAAATAAATTCTCCGTCTTGAGCGACAAAGTCGATACCCTTAAGCACCTCGGTCTCCTGCTCGCCGTTTTTAAATGACCGCCGTAAGTTTTTGGTTTCTATCATGTTAGTTTCTGCCCAAAATCGAGTCGAGCGTATTCTTTTTTACAATCATGCGCGCGGGGATGTAGCCCGCGATCATCGTGGCAATAACCAACAATACGACGCGCACAATGGTGTCGGGCACGGGCGCCACCAATACGCCGTCGCTAAACGGAAAGTCGATAGGATGGCTTGCCACAAAGGGCACTAAAAATCCGTACAACACCAAAAGCCCAATGCCGGAGCCGAGTAGCGCATAAAAAAGAGATTGAAACATGTAGCAAATTTCTATCGCACGGCCGTCAATGCCGATGCCTTTGAGTATGCCGATGTATTTGCGGCGTGTTAGTGCGTTAATAAAGATCACGATGAAAATCGTAATTGATGCGACTACTAAACCAACCGAAGAAATCATGTTGCCCAACATCGCAAAGGTGTTAGTAATGTCGGCAACCCCGGGCGGGATAGAATCGATAAAGGTTTTAACCTTGGCATACTGCCCCACACTGCTACGCAGCAACAAGTCGCGTACCGCATTGGGGTCGGCACCGTCACGAAGCCGCACGGCGATTTCTGAAACGTTGTAATCGCTGCGGCCCATCAGCGCGCGGGCTTGCGTGTCGGTCAAATACACGCGCATGGCAAGCTCGGCTATCTTGCTTTTGAGTATTCCTTTTACGGTAACCTCTCGCGTGGCACCACCGATAGCAATGCGTACCTTCGTGCCAATGTGCACGTTTTTGAGCGTCTGCAATCCCGGCTGATCGCCAAAGGAGTACTGCGCCAACAATTGCGAACCCACTAACACCTGGTCAAAGTCACCGGGCGCAAGGTACTGCCCTTCCACTACTTTGTCGGAAATATTTGAAAACGCTTCTTCGGCTACGGGGTCGATGCCTGAGATTTGTGCAGAGGTAATATTGGCTTTGTCGTTTTCGTTGGTGCGTGTTTTGTAGTTAGCCTCAATCGTACCTCCCTCGACATAGCGGGCGCTCAGCGACTGCACTTGCGGGAGCGTTTTAACGAGCTGGATCACCGACTGCGAATTTTCGACGTAGTTGTTTTTTTCGAGTGAGGAAATAATGAGGTCACCGGTAAACTCGGTGCGGTAACCGTTGTTAATACCAATAACGAGCCCCACCAGCACACCGGTGACCACCACGAGGTTAAGAAACGTCAGCAGCATGACAAAGATAGTGAGCCCTGTGGTCCACCGGCTCGAGCGGCGTATCTGCCGCAAAGCGAGAAAGAATCCCACTTTAATATTGAGCGGCGAAAACATGGGCCGTTAGGGGTTGAGCACGATCGTCTCTCCGGCCTGCAAGCCTGCCGTCACCTCGACCTGGCCGAGCGAGGAAAGTCCGAGCTCTACCGGACGTTCTTGTGTTTTGTTGCCGACTTTGACTAACAAAAAGTGTGCGCCGTTTTTGTCGACCAGCGCGCCTTGTGGCACCACCAAGCTGCCGGCCTTTTCTTGCGTTGTAATAACCATGTTGGCAGTCATGCCCGAGCGGATGCGCTCGTCTTGCTTGCTAAACTGCAGCGTTACTTTGTAGGTCGCCACCCCATCGCGCTCTTCGGATGCCGGGTCGATTGAGACGACGCCAGCGGCAAAAGGTACCGACTCGCCGTAGGCATCGAGATACACCGTTGCACTGTTGCCCACCTGCAAACTGGCAATAGCCACCTCGGGGACATAACTTTCGATCTGAAAGACGCCGGAAGAAATAAGCGAGATTTCCGGTGTGTTGGGCGACACAATTTGCCCAACCTTGGCATCGACACGCGACACCACGCCGCTGAAGGGTGCGGTGATATAAGTTTTTTGCAGCTGCGCTTGCGCCTGTGCGAGTGAGGCTTCGGCTGCCTTAACCTTGGCTTCTTGCGCCTGTAAATCGGCAGAAGTAGAGCCCGCTTGTGAGAGCGTCAAATTTTTTTGCGCAGCCGAAAGGGTTGCTGAAGCGCCGTTGACACTGGACACCGATGCGTTGACGGTACTACGAGCAGACGCAACGGCGGCAATGTAGGTGTCGATCGTGCTCTGCGGCGTTTGGGTCGTGACGATAGCGCGATTGAGTGCGCCGTTACAGTCCGAAAGGAGCGAAACGGTCGCACTCAAATTATTTTGTGCGTGAGTGACCTCCACCGTGAGATCTTGCTGCGCTGAGAGCCCATGTATTTCGGCAGCCCAGGAGGTGAGCGTCGCCTCGGCGGCAACGCGTTTGTTCTCGACTGCAGTTTTAAAATTACTGTCGGTGGTCGAAAATGAGAGTGTTGGGCTTTGCGTCCGCGTGTTGCTCATAAATTGGTCTATAGTGTTGTGCACTGCCGCATCGCCGCTCCGGTAGGCGTCTTGTAGTGCGTCGACGAGCCCTACTTGGGCGCTTGCAACAGCCGCTTGTTTGACCGCCACCTCCTCGGGCCGCGTGCCGGTTTGGAGTGCGGCGAGTTGCGCTTGCTCCTGCTCGAGCGCGGCCTGTTGTTGCAGCACATTGGCGCGCAGGTCGCCGTTTTCGACCACCGCAAGGGTGGTCCCAACCCCGACGCGCTGCCCTACTTTGGCATACACACCCGTAACCCGGCCGCTTTGGGTAAAGCCCAGGTCGACATCTTGTGCGGGCGTGACCGTACCCGCCACCGAAACGGTGGCTTTAAAATCGGTCGGGTTAACCATCATCAGTTCTTGCGCTTTAGACGTGTCTCTAAAAAAGAAAAACCAGCCCAGAAGTAAGACCACTACGACCGGGATTGCGTACTTGAGCGGGATTTTTTTAAACCAGGAGAGGGATTTCTTCACAGGAGGCAGTATAACATTTCTTCACCAACTTTTCAGATATTAAAACCGCGCGCCCGGTTGTTTGCGCAAACGTACGCTAGCTGGAGTAATTTCCAGATATTCGTCATCACTCATAACCTCGAGCCCGCGCTCAATCGTGAGTTCATACGGCGGGGTTAGATACATTGCTTCGTCCGAGCCGGAGGCGCGCATGTTGGTGAGTTGTTTGCCTTTGGTTGGGTTAACCGTCATCTGCTCGCCCTTGCTGGTGTTGCCTATCACCTGCCCTTCGTAGACCTCAACCGCAGGGGCAATGTACAGCACGCCGCGGTCTTGCAAATTCCACAATGAAAAGCCAAGTGCTTTGCCCGCGGCCATCGAGATCATCGCGCCCACCGCGCGTGTAGCAATTTCTCCCGCATACGGGCGAAACTCCACAAAGCGCGCAGAAAATCTC
>CALQYT010000009.1 GCA_943348815.1 Candidatus Nomurabacteria bacterium | reverse complement strand
CACAACCGAAACGCCGCCACCCCCACGTTGGCATCGGCAGAGCTACCGGTAATGAGGTTTGGATAGCTCGTGGTGTTTGGGTTGCTTGAGCCGTAGACATAGCCACTGCCCCCACTGGAGTACGTAAAGAATGTAAGGGAGTACCAACGCAAAGGATTCAGGGTATAGGGTGTGTTGTCGAAGGCACTCGCGTCTATGTTTGCATCTTTGAAGATTGAGACGACAATGTCGTCGCCTACGTGCGATGCATAGGAAAAATACAGAGGACTGTTGTTGTAATTAAACGCTGCCGGCTGACCGCAGGTTAGGTAAGACGACGTGGTGCACTCATTGAGAACGGCGTAGGGGAAGCCATTTGCCTCCATGCTTGCCGTGTCGTTTTGTTTAAATTTAAAGGCGACTGCCGCCACATCGCCACTGAGGCCACTGCCCAAGCGCTGCTCACCGCCCCCGTTTACGGCAGAGAGAGTCGAGGTGTCGGTTTGGTCGGCGACAACATTGGTTGTGGTAGGAACCGTGACGGTTGGAGTGCTGCTTGCCGTGGGGTCCGTGTCAGGAGTAGTACTGGCGGTGCTCGTGCTGCTAGCATCGCTAACCGCGGGAGTTTCGACAGTTACGTTTGCTAGCGGGGGTGTGGGAGCCCCGCCACCAAAACCCGGGGTCCCGCCTGCAGCACCTTCTGTTTTTGGTGGCGGGATAAGCGGAGTTTGTCCGGGTTCTTCTGTGTGGGTCTGCACACCCTTCACTTCCCCATCCAATTTTTCTTCCGGCGCGGCAAACACCGAACCTCCTTCCGCAAGCGCAACCGCACTACCCTGAGATTTATTTAATTCCTGCAAATCTTTTAAATTCAAACTCGAGCCCTCCAGCGCTTTTATAAACCCAAAACCCGCTACATCCACTCTGCTTAAAGTCGAGTTACTTTTTTCGTCAGATTTTTTACCAAATCCAAGCACACCACCAATGGCACTAAAGCCACTCCCTACCGCCCCTGCAACTGCAGCTCCTGTTTTTGCTACAACCACCACGGCAGTCACCGCTCCCTTACCGACCGCCACGACGCCCGAGGAAAGCGGGTCGCCAACTACAAGCGCAACGCCGGTAGCCTTGCGGCCAAAAGTGTCTTGCGGTGGGTCAAAACAACCATCGGTTGCGGTAACTGCAGTATTTTTAAGTTGCGAAAGTTCGCCCTGCATATCCGCCACCATGCGCGTGCCAAAACTGGCCAGATAAACATCAATAAACGAATGACCTTGGGCCTGTTTGCTGTGGTCGGGCGAGTTCCACCAGTCAGCAAAATCAACATTGGGCGGCAGTATGTTGGGGTTCGTAAGCGAGCGTGCGTAGACCGAAATAATATCGTCGAGCGTATAGGTAATATACTTGCCGCCGCCCGCCACATAACTCTCGGGCGTTGCTACCGCATATACGGCCACATCTTCGGCGGGCATGCCATGCGTGGTTAGGTATTGATAAATTTTATTAACGTATACCGAGCCCTGCGAGTGCCCAACGAGCAAAATCTTCCGCGTCGTCACATCCGCATGCATTTGCATGAGTATGGTGTCGAGATCGTACTGGTCGAGAGAAGGAAAATTGGTCTCTATTAAATCTCCGAGCCCGGCAAAGTGGGAAGCGTTGTAGCCGAGCACAACGGTTATGTTTTCTCCGTTGAAACTAATACCTAATTTTCTTTCGAGTTCAGATTTGTCAGCAAAAGCTTCTGTACGAGTGTCAAAGACTCCATTTACGAACACAACCGAATAGCCTTTGTCCAAACAAGCTGCGTGGACACTCAGAGGTAAAAAGGTCAGTAAAGAGATTAAAATGAAACGTCGCATGGCTCACCCGGCGCCGTACCAACTCCGGTAGTGAATTCAAAAGCCTTGTCTTGGGCTTCTTTCCGTAGGTTTGTATTGAAAGTCTCTAGTACAATAGTTTTGACATCCTTGCTACTCAAATTTGTTTGAATCGTGCAGTGGTTAGCTCGACTGCTTTCCTCCGCAACCGCCTTCCAAGTCTCAGTATTGTAGACACGCGTCAAAAACATCTGTTCGGTCATCGCATACTGCAGCGCTGCTGCACGCGCTTTTTTGTCATTTATATATTTCTTAAAAATCGCCAGCTCAACATCGTCGCGGATACCGTCGTTGTTGCTATCTACCCCCTCAACTGTCGCGTCATACGTTGCCTGGTCGACACCCAATTTTATTTGCGTATCTCCGTTTACTACGGCCAGAGTTAGTTTTTGCGCATGGATAGCCTCTACCGCCGCGTTGGTTTTATCTACCTCAGTAAGCCGAAAAGCATCCCAAATAATAAAAATTACAAAAGCCAAAACCAACACCAAAAACGGCCACCGTACCCACCGCCAAAGGCGTTTGAGTATACCTGAAGCACTCATGCTTTAAGCATAGCACCGAAAGAATCCGACCATCCCTCACTAACCACAACTTAGAATACTACGATATATCGTAGTATTCTCTACAACCCCAGACGACTCATTCTCTCAGCATAGCGCTTTTTGGTTGCATGCCGAGGAGGCATCAGATCTAATAACCACTGCAACAACTCTCCACCTTGTTGAGTTTGTTTTTGTAAGCGACGGATAACTGCAGTGTATTTGCCTTTCTCAATTAAACTCCAAACACGGGCCACTGTCGAAGGACTTACCCTGAGCGTCTCTTGGATCGCACCAAAAGTATATCCTTTTGTGAGCATGTATATAACCGCCAAGCGTTTTGAAAACATTATGCGTTCAGTGGGGGTGAGGAGGTCATCGAAAAATGCCCGGCGTTCGGCTGGTGACCACTTTGAGGTCACACATTCCATAAATAAATTGAACGTCTTATCTGAAACCTTTCTAACTGGCGAATGTCTTGAAACGTGCGGCATAAATACTACGATATATCGTAGTATTTAAAATGCAAGAACAAACATCCACCGGATTATTTTGCCAGCGCTAAACCAAAAACGCCGCAGGAGGCGGCGTTTGGTCACTTAGACGAGGAACCCTTGCCCTTGTTATTAGTATCCGTACAGCGCGTTTAGTTTCGCTCGAGTTTTTGGACCAAGACTACCGTAGCCACTGTCGCCCAGTTTCGCTATCCCCCACTTAAGCTGGAATTTTTTGATTGCCGCCAAGGTGGCGTTGCCAAACAAAGTCGTCTCTTTGCCCGGGCTGCCGGCACCAGAGAGGGCAATCTGCGTATCAGCATCCATGTTGAGCATCTGCTGGAGCGCTTTAACCTGTGCCCCCGTAGAACCTTTTTTAAGCGCAAGCGTTAATTTGGCAACTATACCCATACCCGAAGATGCTGGGGCCGGATTGCTGTAGGTAGGAGTTGATGCTGGAGTCGAGGCCGGAGTTGAGGGCAAGATTGCGCCTCCACCACCGCCCCCTCCACCACCTACCGGAGCGCCATTGCCGCCGCTACTCCCACTCCCGGAGCTGCCGCTAGACGGCGTGGTACAAAGCGTTGATTGCGGCGCGATAGTGACCGTTGAACCCTGGGTAGCCGTGAGTGCAAGCGACGAAGTGTCGTTGGTGCAGGTTTCGGTACTGCTCACGCCAGAAGTCACCGTGGGACTCATGATGTTGCGATTGGGAGCGGTGATCGTAACCGACGAGCCGGCCTGCAGTGACATGGTAAAGGTGGTGTCGGAGACAACAATAGATTCCAACGTGGCGCTGCTGCCGCTGATGTTGACCGTGACACTATTAACCGAAAGGGTTACGTCGGTCGTAAGCGTCACATCGTTGTAGGCGGCAAACGCAACCGTGGGTGCGAACAACCCTAGAAGTAACGCGAGCTTAGTGAGCGTGCGCATGGTAATGAGTGATTATGCACGCTCGTAATTATTGCACCGCCATCCAGTTCCACGGCCGGGCAGAACCAGTAATGTCTGCGGTTGTAGAGGCGTTAGCGTACATGATGGTAATCGCATCGGTAGTAGAAGTAGCTCCCTCAAACAGGATCCAGGTCTCTAGGTTAGAAGGCGGGGTTACAAACACTTTGTACCCAGAGGCCACACCCGTTGCGGTGCAACTAGCAGTTGTGCTTGCAGTTTTAGTTGCGGTGGTGGTGATGCTGCAGGTACCGACAAGAACCTTGGTGATCGAAGTACCGCTGCTACCGACGGTAAGACCGCCGACGGCTTTGAGCCCCCCGCCCACGTTGAGCACACCCGAGATAGTTGAAGAAGCCGCCGCAAATGAGGTCGAGGTTGCATTAACGAGCGTGGTAGCTCCGTTTAGAGTCGCGCCGCCATTGGCATTCAGGACACCGCCGACGTTAAGTACACCCGAGACCGTTGAGGACGCGGTTGCGAAGGAGGTAGAAGTTGCTGCGACCAGCGTGGTGCCGCCGGTTACCGAGAGCGTTCCGTCCGTTTGGATATTGGTACTAATAGTAGTAGCGGCCGCGACTAACGTAGCACCGAGCGTTATACCGCCAAGGAGCGAAAGTCCTACCAGCACCGCACTGCGCACTTTTGCCCAGAGATGAGAAATCATAGTAATTAATTACAAAATAAAAGGCCCCTGGTATCGCCCCTAGTATATGCCTGCCTGAGCCGTTCACCGCGAAGGGTGGGGATAACTCCGACGCATGAAGTGGTCGGAGCCCGACCAAGACGTCGGGCTAAAAATTGAGGTTGCGGATGGCCGAAGCGTCTATTTGCTGCAGGTTAACCTGGCGAATTGAGCCATACAAACGAACCTTGTCTCCTACGGCAAAGCGCGAGAGATCCACCGGTACTTTGTTTTTGTTCGTGATCGTAGTGCCTGCGCTCAAAAACACGGTGTAGTCTTGTTTGCCTACGATAACCGTGAGTGCGCCGCTTAAAATCTCTTTAATGGTGCCGTCAAAATTTTTAGGCAAAAACACGCTCTTGTCTTGATATAGTTCCATCGCGTTTGCGGCGAGTGTTTTGGCCGTGTAGTCGTAGCTACCTGAAACCGAAAGTACTTTGTCCCCCACTACCACTTCGCCAAGCGAAACCGTGCGCACGCCTTTTTGAAGGTTTACTTTACTGCCATCCACCACCACCGTGACCACTCCGAGCGTTTTAGAAGTAAGGGTCAATGAGCCGGCAGTGTAGTCGACACTTTTTACCGTACCCGAAAGGATTTTGTCTTCTTTGTTGAGGTTAAGATCTTTTATTTTAGTGGCAATAACTTGCAGCGTGTCGGACACCGGCGAGAGCGTGCCCTCTATATTTAAAATATCTCCTTCTTGAATATCCGCGACCGCGCCAGCACCACCATTGTTTTTAGTTATCTGCGTTGTTGAACCCTGCTGGTTGGTAAGCACCGTAAGCCGTATGAAGGCATTGTTCCAGTTGGCGCGGGAGAAAAGCGTTGTGTCAGATTTTTGCATCACGACAATATTTTTGGCGCTAAATTTGCCGTCTGCGGTGATGTGGATTTCAGAAACTGGGGCGGTGGCGTAAGCGGGCACCGCAATGAGGAGCAGAACGGCTGCGACAAAAAATTTATACATAGTATTCTCGTTACTCTTTCCACCCCAACTTAGCCGCAAGGTTGGCGTAATAGCTCGCTTTGGCACTGTCATGCAAGAAATTTTGGTATAAGTCGGCGAGGTTGTGGAACGGAACAGGCGACGTTGGCCACTTTTTGGTGCCGTACAACCAGATCTCCGCAGCACCCTGATAATCGCCCGCTATTTTGCGTGCAATAGCAAGGTCCATCCAGGCACTAAAGTTAAGGGGGTCTTTGTTGAGCGCCGCGACATCACGCGCCGCTTTAGCCTCGAGCGCCGCGCGCACATCGGCCGAAACAGAAGCGTCAAATTTGAGCGCTGCTTTGTAGTTAGGTGCAGGGGTGGTTTCGCTCGTCGTATCTTTAACCGTTAATCCGTCCGGAGCGATGATGGTACCATCGGGCAAAATTTGGATCGTGGTCGAAGCGTTAGGGTTGGCGGTTACGGGAGCCGCTTTTGGTCGCGTCGTCCAATAGTAGAGCCCACCACCTACCAGCACTACGATACCGAGGCCCAATAAAAAGTTGCGTTGGATTTCAGACATAGGAACACATGATAATACAAAAAGCCCCCTCTTGCGAGGGGGCTTTTTGCGTTAGCGTTGTCGCCGCTAACTGAGCCGCGGTTTAGAGACCGCTGGCAGTAAGACCCGGAACGTTGAAGCCGTTGTACCAGTCAGGATCATTGCCGGTAGCCGTCGTAGACGAGTTACCAGACCAGATGAACGAGTTGGCATCGAAGGCTGCAACTCCCACTGAAGTCGACGCTGCCTGGAAGCCGGAGATACTCGTCGTAGCAGGGCCACTGGAGTTACCGAGCAAGGTAGCGTTGATAGACCAGTTGGTCGCGCTCGCGTTCGGGGTAACGGTACCCTTGAGTGCGAAGTAGACCGTACCGCCCGCCGGTACCTGAACCGCCGTTGAAGTGCCGGTTACGAAGGTAAGGTTCGGAGCGTCCGAAGCACAACCTGAGGAGCAGAGTGTGCTGCCGATCTGGCCCTGCGTACCGCCGCCAGAACCGATCGGACCAGTCGAGTAGTCAGAGTTGCCGTAGCCGTAAAGCTTGAGGCTCGTGACTTTTGCCGACGTGGTTGCGAGCGAGAATGGGAACTGTACGATGCCGATTTGACCAGCCGCATTAGCAGTGACAGAGAATTTCTTAATTATCTTGTCAGTGCCGTTCGGGTTGAGGTCAACCGATGCGCTTGCGAGCGTCGGGTAGCTCTTGAAGAGCTGGAGACCGCCAACCGAACCCGAGGCGTTGACGCGGAGCGTCGAGCCCGAGGAGAGGCCGGAACCTTCTGCGTTGAGCGGATTGACCGTCAAGACGTCTGCAATACCAGCACCCATACCATCACCGATGCCACCCACGTCAACTTTGACGGTGAGGAGCTTGTCAGTGTTTTTAGGCAAGGTGACCGGGGTATTGAGGGTCGACGTTGCTACCTGGCCGCTACCGGTGAAGGTAAGCGTACCAACCAGCGTGGTGCCGTCGTAGACGTAAGCCTGGACAACATCGTTAACTCCGTTGTTGGAGCTACCGCCGTTGGCGTTGGCTGTTGCCGCGTAGTTACCACCGACGAGGGTGAAGCCAACTTTCGTAAGGCTTACCGCTTCGTTAGTAGCGCGGAACTTGACTACCCCTGCGGTGACTCCGGTGGAGCCAGCAGCGACGTACGCGCGAGAAGCAGACGGAGCAGAGGTATCAACCGAAGCGGTGTAGGAACCGTTGGCGATAGTCTGTACACCGCTGTTGCTCGTGGTTACCGTCGGAGAGACTGCAACACCTGAGGTAACACCGGTCGTCGAGTACGTACCGCCGTTGACACCAAACTGACCTGCGCCAGAAGCGCCGGTAGCGATGTTGCAGGCGACACTCAACGTTTTGACCGTGCCTTTAGCAACCGTCAAAGAGTTGTCGAGCGAGAAGGTGTTGTTTGCCGCAGCCGTAATCGTGTTGACTACGCGAGAGCTCGTGTTAAGAGCCGTCGTGCCGTCCCAGAGCTGGCAGCCCGTGAGGCTCGCGGCGAGCGAACCGGACGTAGCAGTCCAGTAGACCGGGATCGACGAGATGCGGACATCTTCACCTGACTGAGAAGCGTCAAGCTGGATGGTGCCCAAGACGGCGTTCTGGATGCCTGCTACTACGTTCTGAGCCGTGGGTTGCACGCCTGCAGTAACGGTGAGCGAAGCAGCCTTGACCGTCATAGTGTTCATCGTGAAGCTACCCGTCGAGATGGTAACCGTCGTACCCGTCGTCTGACCGGTAGGATTGGTCCAGCCCGAGGACGGAACCGTCGTTACGATGTAAGTACCACCGTTGCCGATACCCGAAGCTACTTTGCCTTTCAGCGTGTAGACCGAGCGACCGACCGGGAAGGTAACTGAATCGGTGAAGGTAACCGTCTGAACGAGAGCTGAGGTGTAGGTTGCGTCAACCGGACCGGCAACAACGACGCCGTTCTGGTTAACAAGCGAGACGCTCGTCAACAGACCGGTGCCCGAGCCAGTAGTCGAAGCGACCGTAAAGGTCATACCCGAGACCGTCACCGGCTCACCGGCGAAGTTCGTGTAGAAGCCACCGAGAGGCTGGTTCGGAACGTTGACTGCGACGTTTTGTGCAGCAACTTCGTTAGCCTTGCCTATCGTGGTGACCGTACCGCCGTTGATGGTCGTCGCATAACCGACAAACCACGGCGTGTAGGTGCCGCTCGGAGCGACGCCGTACCCGTAGAGCTGACCGACGAAGTAAACGTCGGTAACTTTGTCGATATCGAAGCGAACCGTGCGAGCAGCGCTGTTGCTACCCGTGAAGTCAGCCTTGACGTACACATCGATCGAGTTGCCCTTCGGAATCAAGATTCCGCCGGGGAACACGGTGGTGTAGTACTTACCATCCGCCGAAAGTGTCGCCGGGTAGTCGGTACCGTTAGCATTGGTCATTACGTTGCTGATGTCGGAGCCACTTGCGGTGCCTACCTGACGCCAACGAACGCTGTAGAGTTTGAGATCCTCAGCCGAAGCAGCGGTGAAGCGGATGCCCGAGATGCGGACGGCCGTATCGCCGATGTTCTTGTTGGTAGCCGAGCCCGGATCAAACGACGAAGTCGTCGTCGAAACCGAACCGAGCGTCAAGGTTGTGTTGATCGTCTGGCTAGCACCCGTAATCGGGAGCGAACCGGAGACTGTCGCCGAGGTGTTGACGGCAACAACCTGGAGCGAAACAACCTGGCCGGAAGTCGTCTGACCGGTTGCGATGTTACCCGCGACCGTCAGAGTTGCCGACTGACCAGCACCGAGGGTGAAGTTATCACCAATGTTTGCCTGGTGGTTAGAGTTGAGCGTCTTCGACGTACCGATTTGGAGACCGTTGGAATCCAAAAGAACGATACCGCTGAAGTTTGCATCAACGCCAAGCCCCGTGCGCTGCACGGTTACGTTGTTGATCGTCACGGCTGCCGAACTGTTGTTCGTCAGGGTGAAGGTCGTAAACGGAACGCGCGATGCGCCGGCCGGAGCGAGCGAGTTAACCGGTTGCGCGCCTGCGCTTACCGTTACTGCGCCGCCGGTCGTAGGACCAGGAGTCGGATTCGGATTAGGGTTGCTGCCTCCGCAGTGAGCGGAGATAGCTGCGCGCGACTTAGCACCTACATAGCCGGCTGCCGGAGAAATGCTCCAGGCAGTCTGCAATTTGATAACCGCTGCCTTAGTAGCAGGACCAAAGGTCATGGTCTCATTGCCCATCGAGCCTGCGCCTGAAGCGGCCACCGTATAACCGGAAGCGTTCAAGTAGACCTGGAGAGCTTTGACATCAGCACCTGAGGAACCTTGCTGAAGGTCGCGAGTCAAAGCGGGGCAAGCAGCGCCGGAACCGGAAGAACCGGTGCCTGAAGTTGCCTGGCCGTTGAGAGCCGCCGTAACGTTGTTGATCGTGGCCTGGTCTGCACCGAACGATGCAAGCAAGGACGTGATCGATTGGATCTGCGTCTGCGTGAGGCCTGCTGCCTGTGCCGGAGCAACTGCAACTGCACCCATAAGAGCAAGTGCGACTGCAACGCCGGTTACGAGAGCAACCAATCGGAGTGAACTATTGGTAATTGTCATACCGATGATTAATTGTTGAACGATTAAACTTACTGGTAATCAACGAGTAAAAGGCACGCGCACAATCTACCGGGGCTATCCCCTTGGTAGCAAGAGTTAGGTGGGAGTTCGGTCGTGCAGCCGTGGTGGGACAAAGTTCTGAATTGCAGAGATATACACAGGTATTGACGCCCTAAGCCAAGGTGGCTTACCGCGTCTTCATTAAGAATTATTTTTGACTGTCAACGAACAGGCTGCAGGGCCAGACCCCCTGTAGGCGCTAGCACCCATTATAGTAGGTACTACACAACCCGCAAAAAACCCCTGTGGACAACGCAAATTTCCCGCCGGGGCGGGTTTTACTGCTGCTGATGGGGTAGGACCACTATATATAGGGAGTAGGGTTTAGGCAATAGGGTCTAGGGAGCCCCTAAACCCTAGTGGCTAGTGGCTTTTAAGCCGGTTGATAGAGGCTCCAGCGGCGTTCGCCAACCTTCTTTATAAGACCCCGCTCAATAAGGGCGCCCAGCTCCCGTTGGATGGTCTTTTCGCTACAACCCTTAACGACCGCGGCTATCTCTTTAATAGAGAGACTCTTCTTTTCGCGCACCAGCTTGAGGATTAAAGACATTCTGTCCGTTTGTCCTTTATTTTGTCTTTTATCCTGTCCTTTAGATTGACCTTTAGCCTGTCTGTCTTTTATATCGCTTTGCGGGAGCGAGAAGCCAAGCGAGCCACCAAGGAGTGCTTGCGACTGCGGTAGAGACGGGATAGAAAAATCTTCGCCTGAAATAAGTGGTGAGGGGTTACTGCCGCGCACGAGCCGCTCGCAAAGCTGTTCGTACTCTCCTACCAACAACAAGCCATTTTGGCTGCTCAAACCGCCCTGTGCTACCAAAAATCGAACGTTTGAAAGCAACCCCAGTGCGTCGGCCAGGACCACCGAGACATCCACCTCGCCTGCGGCCAAATGGGCTATCTCGCTGCTTAAGCCGCCAGCGCGGCGGGCTACTTGGTCGAGGTTTTCTTGCGCCGAGGCGCCTGCGGAAGCCCCGATAAATACCAACACGTGGGCTATCTTTTCTGCTTTAAGATAACAAAAATACCAATCTGGTCGTCCTTTAAAAAGGCTTGTCTGTAGGGCAAATTCGTGGAATTTTCGACTATTGTCTGGCATGTCTTTTTGACGCGATGTCTCTTTGGGTCTGCTGGTTGTCTTTGAAATTCTAAAAGACTCTCAGAGACAGTCTAGCAACCGGTTATGCAAAAGCAACCCCTCCGCAAAACCTGCGACACGAAACATGCTATTATTTTGCTGTAATGGCACGGAAAAACAGCAAAAGAAGCTTCGAAAATCCGCTCGACAGCATGCCCTCAGGGACCAAGCGCGCCATAGTAGTAGTGTTGCTGGTGGTGGCAGGGCTCTTCTTAACCCTGGCGTCATTTGATGCTGCGGGTATTGCCGGTAGCGATGCCTACCGGCTGTTTGCCTCACTCCTTGGTATTGGCTACTTTTTGTTGCCGCTCCTCTTGTTTGTATTGGCGGGTAACGCTTTGCGCGAGGAGCGCGGTGTCTTTAATCCTCTAAAACTACTGGCCAGCGTTATCTTTTTTATTGCGGGGCTCGGATTTATCCAAGCGGTAAGCGGTAAGGGTGGGATGTTGGGCGGCTTTATTGCAGACCCTGCGGTGCATTACTTTGATATCTACGCCGCACTGGTACTCCTCGGGGGTATCTCACTGATATCTCTTTTAGTTTTGATCGAGGGTAAGATTTCGATCGAGCCCTTGCTTGCACTCCTGCGCTTGTTTGGTTTGGCACGCGCAAAAATTGCCATCAGTACCGAACCTAAAGTTGGTGGCTTTGCATTGGATAACGACGAGGATGAAGTAGACGAGCAAGAGCAGGATGAACAAGATGACGACGAACTCCCCATCCGCGCGCCGCGCGAAGCCGAACCTGCGCGTGTTGCGCCTGCAATTTCGTTAAAATCACTCCTTGGTACGTATACCCCGCCGCCACTTAATCTTTTAGAGCGCGACCGTGGCCGCCCGGGCGTCGGCGACATCAAGGGCAACGCCAATATCATTAAGCGCACGCTCCAAAACTTTGGCATTACGGTAGAACTCGACGAGATTTCGATCGGGCCGTCCGTAACCCGCTACGCAGTCAAACCGGCCGAGGGTGTGCGCCTGCAAAAAATTCTTACGCTGCAAAAGAACCTCGAGCTCGCTCTCTCGGCATCGTCGGTGCGCATCGAAGCACCAATCCCTGGCAAATCGCTCGTGGGTATCGAGGTCCCGAACTCGACCAAAGTTACGGTGGGCCTTGGCGCCATGCTCGACACACCCGACTTTGCCGATAATCCCAAACCGCTGTTGTGGGCCGTCGGGCGCGACATTGCGGGCGGCGCACTCTTTGCCAACGTGGCCAAAATGCCGCACGCACTCATTGCCGGCGCAACGGGCGCGGGCAAATCGGTCGCCATCCATACCATCATCAACTCGCTGGTGTATCGCTGCGGGCCGCAGCAGCTGCGCTTTATCATGATCGACCCCAAGCGCGTGGAGCTCACGCTCTACCGCTCGCTGCCGCACTTGCTGACTCCCGTTATCACCGACGCTAAAAAAGCGATAGCCGCCCTGCGCTGGGCCGGCAAAGAAATGGAACGTCGCTATAATATTTTAGAAGAGCAGCGTGTGCGCGACATCGAGTCGTATCATCAAACCATCTTGGCACCCGCGCTTGAGCGTATTAAAAAAGACGGGCTCGAGGAGGGTCAGCAGCCGCCAGAGGCTATGCCGTACATTGTCATCATCATCGACGAGTTGGCCGACATCATGTCGAGCTATCCGCGCGAGCTCGAGGCATCGGTCGTGCGGTTGGCCCAGATGTCGCGCGCGATAGGTATTCACCTCATACTTTCGACCCAGCGTCCGTCGGTCAACGTGATTACCGGCCTTATCAAAGCCAACGTGCCGGCGCGCGTGGCGCTGCAGGTGGCGTCGCAAATAGACAGCCGCACGATTCTTGACCAAGGCGGTGCCGAAACCTTGCTCGGCGCGGGCGATATGCTCTACCTTTCGGCCGAAATGAACAAACCGATCCGTGTGCAAAACGCCTATATATCTGAAAAGGAAGTCAAAGCAGTCGTAGACTTTATTGCCAAAAATAACGAGCCGGAGTTGCCAGTTGAGATTACCCCGCCGCAAAAAGGCGAGGACGGTGTAGGCATTGCTGGTGGTTTTGGCGGTGATGACGAAGACATCGATGACGACATGTACGAGGCCGCACGCGCGGCGGTGATGGAAGCGGGCAAAGCTTCGACGAGCTATCTCCAGCGCAAACTCCGCGTCGGCTACGCCCGCGCCGCCCGCCTGATTGATGTGCTCGAAGAAAAAGGGGTCATAGGCCCCGGCGACGGCGCCAAACCGCGTGAGGTGTTGGAAAAAGGAGCTCCTGCTCCTACTGGAGAAGAAAATATTTGATTTTTGAAAATATAAAGGATAGAGTTGGCACAAAGAAGAACACAGAGGAGACAGGAGCGATGGGCCAGAGAAGAAAGCTCAGTCTGAGTGATTTTGAGTTCGTTGGTTTTGGCAGAAACCCAAACGAGTCAGGCAGAAAAGGAGTTGAGAAACTTGGCTTTGACCCTGCCTCGTGTGAGGTCGAGGTCGATGAAGGTAATTTTCTCAACATCACACAAAAGAACCCGAGTATGGGTTTTTCGCTCTCTCATCACCAGTGGCGGGAGATCATTAAAACATAACAACACCGCATCTAGCCGCCCACGAAGCGGCGTTTTGATTTTATTGGTACACTTTCCCCATGCGCAGAGCGATTATTGCCCTCGTAGTGCTCGCTATTGTCGCCTATGGATTGTTTGAGGCCAGACGGTTAATTGCGGGGCCGGAGATCACAATAGATACGCCCCAAGATGGCTCGGCCACCTCCTCGACCATTGTTACCCTCCGAGGTGTGGCTCAAAATATATCTTTTTTGACCATCAACGACTCCCCCGCTTATACCGATGAAGCCGGTTTATTTGTGTACCGCTTTGCGCCCCCTGCGGGGTATACTGTGGTGTCGGTGGCTGCCGTAGACAGGTTTGGCCGCCGCACGTCGAAAACCATTACTTTTAATGTTTTAAAGTATTGTCCAAATTATGGCGTTTAAACCGAAAGAAAAAAAGCCCGAAAAAACTATATCGACCGCTAAAGACAACTCTGCAATAGACGCGGCGATCCGCGCGATTAAAACAAAATTTGGCGACGAGGCTATCATGACCCTCGGCGAGCAAGGCAAAGTAGATGTCGACGCAATCCCCTCCGGCTCGATAGGCCTCGACTGGGCGCTCGGCATCGGCGGCTACCCGCGCGGCCGCATCCTCGAAATTTATGGTCCTGAATCGTCAGGCAAAACAACGCTTACCCTCCACGCCATAGCCGAAGCGCAAAAGCGCGGCGGAGTCTGCGCGTTTATCGACGCCGAACACGCACTCGACCCGGAGTACGCTAAAAAGATCGGCGTTAAACTAAACGAACTTTTAATTTCTCAACCCGACACCGGCGAGCAAGCGCTCGAGATTGTCGAAGGCTTGGTACGCTCGGGCAAAGTCGACATTATTGTCGTCGACTCGGTTGCAGCCCTCACGCCAAAAGACGAAATAGAGGCCGACATGGGCTCCTACCAAGTGGGCAAACAAGCGCGCCTGATGTCGCAAGCACTGCGCAAACTGACCGCGATAGTTTCAAAATCTAAAACCATCGTCATCTTTATCAACCAGATCCGCATGCAAATAGGCGTGATGTTTGGCAACCCCGAAACAACGACCGGCGGCAAGGCGCTCAAGTTCTACACTTCGGTACGCCTCGATATCCGCCGCATCGCGCAGATTAAAAAAGGCGAAGAGGTGGTAGGCGGCCGCCATCGCGTAAAGGTGGTCAAAAACAAAGTCGCCGCCCCCTTCCGCACCACGGAGTTTGACCTGATGTATAACGAGGGCATCTCGACCGAGGGCGAGCTTTTGGCGCTGGGCGAAAAGCTTGGCATTGTTACTAAGTCGGGCACCTCCTACTCGTTTGGCGAAGAAAAGCTTGGTCGCGGCTACGACGCAAGCCGCACCTTCTTGCGCGAAAATAAAAAAGTTGCGAACGAACTCTTAAAAGACATCCGCAAAGGCTTACAAAATAGCACCACTGGCAAAGCCGCTCCGTCCGACAAAGAAGACGACGGAGCTCCGCCCGAAGAATAATTACGCAAACCGCTGTTGCGGAGTGGCGAGAGTTTTAGCCAAATCAATTAGGAGAGAGACGCCAGCGACGATAAATACTGCAAGAGCAATTTGCACGGGGAGGTGTGTGTTGAGGATTGCAGAAGTAATAAAGTGTACAGAGTTTTGCACGCCAACGTGGGAAAAGTTTTCCCACACCCGCGCCACCCATACCAAGCGCCCGAGGCCATAGAGCGCTAATACGCAGACATAGAGCTTGAGCGCCGTCATGCTGACCAACTGCCGCGCAATATAGATAGCCCCCACGCTCGCCATTACCTGCTGTTCTATTTTAGAAGTCATACAAAATATCCAACTAGCTTTTAGCGTTTAAAGTTTCAAACACTTTCTTAAACTCGGCCTTGGCTCGATGCACGCGCGTTTTGACCGCGCCCACCGACACCCCCTCTTCTTGCGCTATCTCCTCTTGCGTTTTGCCCTCGATAAAAAAGGCATTCAGGGCTTTGGCAAACGACTCGGGCATACGCGAGAGCACCGAGGCTACCAAGTCCTGCAGCTCATGCTTTTCAAACTGTTTAAGATTTTTATCCGGGATCAGCGCCCAGATTTCATCATCCAACTGCACCTGGGTCTCTCCTTTGCGTTTGCGGCGGGCATAGTGCGTGAGCGCCGTATTAATCACAATGCGGTATGCCCAGGACGAAAACTGCGCACCTTCTACCACCTTAAACTTTTTGGCGTTTAAATAAATTTTGGTGAAGGCTTCTTGAACTACATCCTCAGCGCTTTGCGCATCTTTTAAAATGTTCTGCGCTTTGCGCAGAAAGGGCTCTTCATATTTGCGCACCAATAAGGCAAAAAGCGACGGTTGCGATACCGACAATGCCAGCAACTCCTCGTCGCTTCTCCCCTCCCCCCTCTCTTCGAGCGTTAGGTATTCCATTGCCACACTGTATATCATGACTTTACTTTTACAACCCCAAGCACTTCAACAAAGTTTCAGGCAGCAATAAAAAGAAAAGCCGTCATTACCACGCCAACTATGAAATAGGCCCACCGCATAGGGCCATACCGTGCGCGACGCTCTTCCTCGGCGGGCTTCTGCCACAAGCAATAGGTCATCAGGAGATACGGGAGCGCAAGAAGTACCCACCACGGCTGTCCGCTCCCCCACGCCAAGAGCCCTACGGCAGCACCCTGCAACAGTGCGCACAGCACTAAACTTTTTTTTAATCCAAGCCACACCGCTGCAGTGTGCAATCCCATACCGCGATCCGTTTCAATATCAAACGTTTTATGAAACAACTCAAAGTTGCAGAGTGCACACACCGCTGCGGCAAGCACAAACAGCGCAGGCCACTGCCCGGTAACCAGAGCGTAGGCGCCAAAGACTGGTGGCATAACTTGGGTGCACGCCCCCACCAAGACATCGAGCCCCGGGCGCTCTTTTACCCGCAGTGGCGGCGCGTCGTACACCCAATTGGCTACGAATAAAATAAGGACGTAGACAAGTACTTTTTCTTCCGGATAGACCGCGTACAGAACAAAAAAAGCCGCAACGGCGACACCCATTGCAGCCCAGTACGGCCAAAAAAGCGAATCGTCGTACACCGCCTCGTACTGCGCTTTACGCGGATTGCGCGCATCTTCCTCGCGGTCGTAGTAATTGTTGAGCAATACCGTAAACATACTTTCAAACAACGCAAACCACAAAAAATAGAGCGCGAGTGATACAAAGTTAATCTCCCGCGCAAGCCCAGAGTAGTACCCTGCTGCAACACCCAACATAAAAAGCCCCGCTGTTTGTGCCGCAAGCATAGGATTACTGGCACGATACATCCGCTGCAGGAGTGTCATGCCCGTAGTATCTCACGGTCTATACTAGCAACATGAGTGCCTTGCCGCGCGTATCGGTCATACTCCCCGCCCGTAACGAAGCGCGGCGCGTTCTCTCTTCGCTGCACTCACTTACCGCACTTGACTATCCAGACCTAGAAATTTGCGTGGTCGACGACCGCTCCACCGACAACACCGCAGCACTTGCCGAAAATTTTATAAAACACTACCAAGGAGACAAGCGTATAGCCCTGCTGCGCTCGCCACAAGAACCTCCGCGGGGATGGGTGGGCAAAACCTTTGCCACAGATTTTGCTATTGCACACAGCCAAGGGACCCTACTCTTGGTGTGCGATGTCGACGTAAAGCACATGCCCACCAGTCTGCAACATATTGTTACAGAATTTCAGCAAAAAAATCTTGATCTCTTGGCGCAGCTGCCGCACTTTGACGTACGGTCGGTCGGTGAGTATCCGCTGCTTTTTCATACCTTTTTACTGTACTTCTCGTCGGCAGTATGCCGCACGCTCGGCAGCCAACAGTCGTTTGCAATGGGAACGTACTTACTCTTTACCCGCGAGTTTTACCAACAGTCAGGAGGATGGCACACGCACCGTGCGTATCCTGAGTCCTTGCCGCTGCTCAACTGGTGCATAGCCCACAGACGAAAATTTTTGTTCAGGCGTGATTGTGGAGAAATAGTAGCCCGCATGCACGAAGGCGCCTGGGCGACATTCCACGGGTTGGTCCGCAATAGTAACTTTGCACTTTTACAACCTCTCCCTCTCCTTATATACGTTGGCTATGTAACCCTGTGTGCGTGGTCAATTATTACTACGGCCGTAGGGAGTCTAGTTGGGACTCTTGGTGGAGTAATACTCCTGGCATGGTTTGTAGTCCACCTTATGCGTTGCCGTTATACGCCAGGCGTTATAGTAGGAGCGAGTATATTCTCGGTTTTTATGCCCCTGTACTTATTACTAGTTGGATGCACCGCCAGCCTACGGCAAATATTCAACCTGCCACTGCGTTGGCGCGACCGGCCAATGAGGCCTTAGGGCGTTTGTGTTTTTTGTACTGCCGCCTCGAAGCGAGCCAGTAACTCTTTTACTTTCGCACTAAAGGCCGCCGAATCCGCCGTTACTTTTTGTTGTTGCGCCGAAATATCGGCGAGCACTTGCGCGCTCGGCCCACTCCCGTCGAGCGTGGCGGCGAGCAAGATCCACAATTGATCAAAATCACTGTGCAAGGGACCCCCGAGCGCAATCAGATCATAGGTCAGCGACTTGGTGGTGGCATCCGTCGTGGTTTGATTGGCCACCTGGAGCGCCGAAAGTCCCTGATTAAATTGGGCCGTCGCACGCTGAACATCATTTATGGTGGTGCGCGCCTCTATCACCCAATTAACGATGCCGTCGAAATCGCCGCTACTAGCGCGGCTACGGATCGTTATTAGGAGAGGCGCAAGTTTCTCGCTATCAGCCGCAATAGTGTTATACGCATTGACGGTCCCGTTGATCGCCAGGTAATAATTTTGTGTGGCATATGCCTTAGGCACCAACACCACTGCCACCGAACTTGAGGCGACCCCGGAGGTGCCATTACCTTGGGGCGTCGCCGTGGTAGCGTTTTTTATAATTTCCTGCTGCGCCTGTGCGGTATAGTAACTGCGCAACATCTGCTGTCCTGCGTCGCTGCGAACGAGCACAAACATCCCCAGCACCGCAAGTGCCGCTCCTACCAAGATCCCTGCAACAACGCCGCCAATGAGTGCTTTGGTACTGTGCATAATAGTCAACCGTAACGCTCGCGCGTGATACGCTAATACTATCATGAGCGTTGCAGTCAAGCGGTGGTGTGCACTGATTGGAACATTGTTTTTAATACTTGGTCTCGTCACTCTCTTGGGGATTATTATGCGCGCGCACCTTACCGGCGAAGTGTCGGGGCTGTTTATACTTTACGCAGCACTCAACTTTTTGATTGCGTATGGATTTTTTGAGCGGCACTACTGGGTCTACCCTGCGCTGGTTGCTACGCTCGCACTTAATGTAGTCCTCTGGGGGCTGCGAATCGCCGCGGGGGCGCTTACTCAGACCGATTGGCTCATTGGCACGCTCGTGCTGATCCTCAACCTCGCGCTTATTGCAATCATGCACCACAGCTACCGACGGCTTGTGCGTACCCGCCAAGCCCAGTATGTCGGAGTGTTCTTTCTTGTCTTATGGGCACTTATGGCTTGCTATACTGTACTCATCAAATTGGTATGAAAAAAACTCTCGCCGCATTCGTACTTAGCCTCATGGTGATCGCGAGCATCCCGCTCGTATCTCGTGCCGAGCCAGTTCTTATTGCTACCATTGTCGGAACTGTACTTGGTGTCGATTTTCTTTCCTGCGATATCAATATTATTTGGGGATGCGATGAGGGAGGAGGGGGTGGCACGGGCCTGGGAGGTGATGTTCCGGCAAAGGATCCGACTCCCGTTCCTACTCCTTGCACCTCAGCCCCTAATTCTTGCGGAATGACCACCACGGGCTTTGTTAAGACAGCGACCGTTGGCGGCAAGGGCAATTCTTGCGATGCAACCACTCCGCCCGACTCGGCCTGCCCACCACCCACCATTGGCGCTAACGGATTTAAAGCTACCCCCAGTCTCATTGGCCCGGGGATGCATGCCACCCTCAGTTGGAACGTCGCCAATGTCAGCGCCTGCTCAATCTCGAGCGACTCGGCCTTTACCTATTCGGGCACCGGGCAAGGTAGTGTGGATGTAAACCCCACCCAAACCACTACCTACACTCTCTCTTGCCATAAGGGCGGAGGGCCTTCTGGCACCCGCAGCATACGGGTTACCTACGACCCACACTTTGTAGAAAAATAAACTTAGTGTGGATATCTACCTCCGCTAACTATTATCCCTCGTATACTTAACCTTATGACTAAGACAAAACTCCTCCAAGCAAGCATTGTTTCCCTGGTGCTCGTTGCAGCGGCAGCCGCGACCCTGGCCGTGCAATACGTCATGCAAGTGCTCCAACACGGGCTTTCCTCAAGCGCGGGTATTCGCGTATCGCAAAGCAACGTTTGTAACGACGACACACACTTTACGGGTTGCAGCTCGATACTCTAGTTTTTACTCCGGCTTCCTGGCCGTCAAAAAGAATAGGTCCCACCCGAGCTCGTAGTGCTCGGGCTTTTTGTTCCACCCCAACATCCGCTCGGCTATTTCAAACGATTCTTCCGGTGACACTTTGGCGTTGTGGAGCGTATGCACAAAAATTTGTGCCTCAGCTTGCGAAGTAAAGTGCCACGGCACTTCCTGCAACTCAACCTGCACCTCAGTAAACCCGGCTTGCTGTACCACCTCGACCAACCGCTCTTTCGTAAAAAAATCATGCGGATGCCCGCGTGGTGCGGCATGCTCGGGATTATCTATCACGTCAAAGTAACGCTGCGCGAGACTGTCCTGCAACACATCGGCCAGCGCAAGCCGTCCGCCTGGCTTGAGTGCCCGAAAAAAAACTTTTAATGCCTCAATGCGCCCCTTTTCTCCCGTCCCCTCGAGCCGATTGTCAAAGTGGTGCAGCGTTGCAATAGACGCGACCGCATCAAACACGCCAACATACTGCGACGCAACTAATAGGGGTGCTTCGAGCGGCAAGCACAGAGCTTCTACCGGCAGAGAGCGCTCGGCCGCAAGTTTTGCAACCTCGGCGGTGTTTTGTAGTTGCACGTCGGTAGTTACTACCTTGCCACCCGGCACGACCGCCTGCGCAAGCGGCATCGTAAGATTGCCGTTGCCGGTACCCGACTCCCAAATATATTCGCCTGGTTTTGGATTAAGGAGCGTAAACAGTGCGCCAAGCTCGGCCTCGCGCACCCGGGGAAAGTCGCGGTTAGCCCGACGCCACTGCTCCCAGCGGTAGGTAATATCGTTCTCCTCAGTATCCATCACTCAACAGTATACGCGTTGCGGCGTACCCAAAACGCTCCGCCTAAAATCAAAAGTACGAGCACTACTACCGGTACATTTCCCCACCAGGAGTACGGTGTCGCTCGCGAGTCATACAGCGGTATGGAGGTGCGTAGTATCTGTGCCTCTCCGCGCGGTGCGTAGGCCATGAGCGCCCCGTAGCGGTCAGAAACTCCGGAAGGGCCAAGCAGATTGGCGCGGATTACCGGCAAGCCCGACTCCGCCGCGCGATATTGTGCGGCAATGAGGCTGTAGCGGCTTGCAATATCGTCAAAAAATACTGCTTCTGAACCCGCAGAAATGATAAGCAGGGAGTGCCCTGATTCTGCACGGACAAAATCTTGTTTCTGCACTTCCGAACACAAGAGCGCACCAACTTTTATGCCCGCTACCACCAAAGGTTGCTCTGCGGGCCCTGCAGTCATATCAACCTGGGTGCTATACAACCCAAGCTTTTGCGCCCACTGCGGTGTGTAATCGAGGAATGGAAACCGCGCCCGCTTTGAGTACTCGGCTTGCAGTACGCCATCTTTAATAAACTGAAATACGTTATTGAAGGTGTTGTTGGTGTAGAGCGTCGTCCAGATCATGAGTGTGGTCGACGCGGGTAGACGGGATGCGGTCCATCGCGTAAATTCATCTTGCGATGCCGCGAGTATCGGCTGATTAAAGTGCTGCGGCACTCCACGGTAAAAGGCGCCCTCAATCGGCGAGAACGGGTAGATGAGAAGATCGGGAACCGGAGTCGCCGCCGTTTTTAATTGTGCTTCAAGGGTTGGGGAAGAAAAAACTCCTTTTTGATCGTGGCCAAACACCACAGAGTCGCGCCCCGAGTCTTGTACGATAGCAACACTCAACGTACGCACGGGCTCCCCCACCCGCATATACCAAGTAAACCCTGCGCCCAAAATCACGAGCACCCCAACGATCCCAAGCACATAGAATCGCAATATACGGCGTACGTCCGCATCGCCTGCAAGATATCCCGCGACCAATGCATTAACGAGTGCGACGATAAACGAAACAAAAAACGCTCCGCCGATGCCCGCAAAACGGACTAAAAATGGCAGCGGTGCGACCGCATAGGCAAGCATCGCAAAGTAGTAGCCGCCACAGAGTGCATAGAGCAGCATCTCGCCAAGTACATAGACGGCCGCATTAACTGCCACATTGAGCGGCGCGTGATTGCTGCTGAGCAAACGATACGACACCAGCGCGCCGCCGCAGAGCGCGCCGCCGACGAGAGAAAGTGGAATAAACAGCAACCGTACCGCATCCACAAATACATACGTTGCGGGAATCCAATGAAACTGGATTACCGTAAAATACGAAAGCGAAAGTGCAAATATACTACCCGTTATAAACCCGCCCAAAAAAACTTCTTTCAGCGGTCGCGTGGGCGCCGCCACGACAAAATAAAAAAGCGGCGTGAGCGCCACAAACACCAGCGGCCAGATGGTAAACGGATGGAATGCGAGTATAAGAAATGCAGCCGAAGCTACCGGCAATACAAAACGATTTTCTAGCAGCCGCTTAGACCACATGGTTTACAAAGCGCTTAGCTTTAACGCCACCCACTGAAAGTGCGGGGACTGCTTTTGCCGTAAACGAGGCGACCAACCCGCGCTCAAGTGCGGTACGGAGTGTTGCCGTTGCCGAAAGACGCCACGCATCCGGCAGCTCGCGCTCTGCAAATGAGGCGAGGTCTTCCGATTGTGCTGCGGCGGTCGCCAACTCGAGCACTACCGTAATAGCCGAGGATCCCTCGGTTGGATAAAAATGTACCTGATACGGCAGCGTAGCGAGGTGCGGGAAGGCGCTCAGTGCTCGGTCAGCCGCTTCGGCATCAAACTCCATCCCATTGAGCCGCACGCGGTCTACGCCGCTGCGGTGCGACCAGCGAACGACGGGCCCGGGCAATCCGCAGTCGCAACCCTCCCCTACCTCCTCAAAATAGTCACCGGTTTTGTAGCGCAGGAGTGGCGTCGCGCGATTGAGTCCGTAGGTAATCACCAGCTCGCCGTCAATAATTTCGAGTGCCGCAAGTGCTTTGGTTAAAAAATGAAAATGATTTTCCCCGCGCTCCATCACGCGCGTGCAGGTAAAAAACGGCATCTGCCCTAGTTCGGCCGAACCATACAAATTGGCAATGAGCGCATGAGGAAATGCTGTCTGCAACTCGGCCCGGCGTGCGGTGGTCAATACTTCTGAAGAAAGCGCTAGGAGTTTAATGGTGGCAGCGATTCCCCGCGCCACCGCGGCCGGCGCTAACTGCGCCGCAAGCGTAGGAATCGAATAAACCGCATCGCACGTACCTATCGCCGCAAGCATCGCGCTGTTTTGCATACTCTGCAAATCACCAAACAATGGTGCTACTTTGTGCGCCGCTTGCTCGCATTGCTGCACAAAGGTCATCGCAAACGCGCGCATCATCGGCGGGTGGATAATAAGCGGCCGGCGAATGCCCGTGCCGAGCGATGGCTCAAAATAATAATTTTCTACTTTGCTAAAGGGGATAACGAGTGGCTCTTTAGACGTAGTGCCCGAGGTAAACGCCGCGAAACGGATGTCCTCTGGCGCGCAAAACGTACGTTCTTGTACGGGAGCTGCTTGTAACTCGGCGCGGGTAAGCAGCGGAAGCTCAAAAAAGTGAGATCCGTCTACAGGGTGTCCGGCGTATTTGCGGTCATAAAACTTGGAGTGCGGATTATTGCGTATATGCGCTAGTACCTCGCGCAAACGCTCCTCATTGACCCATTGCATTGATTCAGTATACTAAACCCTGCCGCAAGGCATTTTTTATTGATATGGCAATGCTTGAATACAACGAAATACTCCCCAAGCGGGTCATATTGCTCAACGGCGAGCCGTATGAGGTTTTGGATGCGCACGTCTTTCGCAAGCAAATGCGCAAGCCGGTCAACCAGACCAAGCTTCGCCATCTTATTACCGGCAAAGTAACCGAGCAGGCCTTCCACGCGGCCGAAAAGGTAGAGGAGGCCGATCTCTCAACCAAAAGCGTTAAATACCTCTACACCAACAAGGGTCAGCGGTGGTTTTGTGCGGAGAATAACCCCGCCGACCGGTTTATGCTGTCTGAAGAAACGATAGGGGTCGGTGGTCAGTTTTTGAAAGCCAATATGATAGTCGAGGCGCTCGTGTTTGATGAAAAGATCATCGGCGTTAAGATGCCGATCAAAATGGATCTCAAAGTGACCGAGGCTCCGCCTGCGGTCAAAGGTAATACCGCGCAAGGCGGCAGCAAACAAATTACGCTCGAAACTGGTAGCGTCTTAAACGCTCCCCTCTTTATCAACGAGGGTGACATCGTGCGGATCAATACCGAAACGGGCGAATACGTCGAGCGCGTCGACAAAAAGTAGCCCCGACGCCTTGGTCGGGGCCCCGACTGAAACGTCGGGGCTACCGAACAATATACGGCAAGAGCGCCATAAAGCGCGCGCGTTTGACTGCTTCTGAAAGAGAGCGTTGTGCTTTGGCCGAAAGGCCGGTGCGGCGGCGTGGCATAATTTTGCCGTGCGGATTGAGAAACTTTTTGATAGTCTCAATGTCTTTGTAATCAACCTGTTGGAATTGTGCTATATAGTCGCCTTTCATAAATTTATTTTAAATTTTTTAAGCAAGCTTAAAAGGGAATGTCATCAGGATTAATATCTTCGGTCGGATACTCGATTGCATCCTCCTTTGCCGCAACCGGCTGCTGCGGAGCCTCACCGCGCGGCGTTGAGCCTTGCGAGGCAGCGCGTGGGCCAAACTGGATCGTATCGGCCACGATCTCGGTGCGGTACTGCTTGCCCTTCTCCCCCTCCCAACTGCGCGTCTTAAGGTGCCCCTCAACGTAGGCGGAGCTGCCCTTCTTGAGGTACTGCGCGCAAAGTTCGGCCGTGCGGCCGTAGGAGACAATGTTGTGAAATTCTACCTCCTCGGCCTTGGTGCCGTCGGCCTTTTTGTAGGTGCGGTTCGTTGCGATCGAAAAGTTGCACACCTGACGGCCGTTGGGCATCGCTTTTGCCTCCGGGTCGCGGGTCAAGTTGCCAAATACCATTGCTTTGTTTAAATACATAAAATTAAGTATCAAATTACAAGTAACAAATGTCAAACAAGTTATTAAGTTTCAAGTTCATACTACTTATTAAGTTTTATTACTTTTTTGATACTTGATACCTGACACTTGGTACTTATCCAGTGAGAGCTTCAATGGATTTATCGAGCTCGGCTTCCGAAACTTCACTCGGCTTCTCCGGCATCGAGGTTGGCTTCTCCAAGGTCTTACCCTCGAGCCTATCAGAGCTAAACACGGCGCGGCGCTGAGCGGTCAGGTCCTCGCGGGTGGTCTCAGTGACCAAAAAGCGCATCACTTCGTGCATTGCTTGGAGCGTTGCCTGGAGTTGCGGCAGCGCCTCGCGCTCGGTCGCAAATTTAATCCACCCAAAATAGCTCTCCGAATATTTTTCGCGCTTGCCTTGCGTGGCGCGCTCAATAACATACGACAAGGTCATTTTGACCGGGTAGCTTTCTTTAATGATCTCGGCATCACCGAGCATTTTGCGGATTTTTTCTACTACTGCACCAAGACCATCCTCGCCCACCGTAGGGACGAGATGAAAACCCACCTCATAGACGGGGGTTTTGCTAACGGCTGGCGCTTGGGTGGAGGCCAGGGCGGCCTGCGCTGTTTCTGCCATGGAAGGCACTCTAGCACGGGTGGTTTTT
Organism: Candidatus Nomurabacteria bacterium; assembly: GCA_943348815.1. Taxonomy (GTDB): domain Bacteria; phylum Patescibacteriota; class Minisyncoccia; order Phycocordibacterales; family SBAW01; genus GWA1-54-10. The sequence continues at coordinate 336 of CALQYT010000009.1, read as the reverse complement.
TACTGCAACCTAAAGATTTCTCGGGCGTTTTTAGCGGTCGCCGCTGCAACTTCTTCGGTGGTTATATTTTTAATCTGGGCGATTTTTACCGCTACATACTCCACATAGCCAGGTTCGTTGCGTCTGCCGCGGTACGGAGCTGGCGTTGCAAATGGGGCGTCGGTTTCAATAAGCATTTTGTCGAGCGGGCAGAGCCTTATAGAGTCGTCGTACATATCGGTAAAGGTAACCGGCCCCGCAAACGAAAGGTAGCAACCGAGGTCGAGATATTTTTGCGCCACCTCAGTCGAACCAGTGAAAAAGTGGATGATGACTGGTACCGTAAGTTTTTTTTCG
>CALQYT010000008.1 GCA_943348815.1 Candidatus Nomurabacteria bacterium | reverse complement strand
ACCCCTGGAAGGTCTAAGTGTATCCTCTGCTAGTATTAGATTTGTGGAAAATACCGAGACAAACGTTAGCAACATCATCAGTAAGGATTGTCTCGTATATTCACTGCTCGGAGACTTTAGCGAGGAAAATAAGCAAAAGATAGCAACACTACAGCATGTCATTAGGGGGCAATTCTCCGACGTGGTTTGGGAGACTCCGCCATCAGCTTTGCATATTACGTTACTTGTTTTGATTAGTTCGTTAGAGGGAGACTCTGATGCAGATACGTCTTTTAGTACTGTTTTCCCCGAATACCATAAGACTATAAGTACTATTTTGAGAAACTATCCTGTTATTGAAGTCTCATTTAATGAGATAAAAGTTACACAAGACGCTATAATTTTGGTCGGGAAGGATAAGGGGGAGTTTCAAAACATTAGAGAGGCGTTTATGAAAAGTATTTCTTTGAGGCCGAAACAACCGAACATAATTCATGCAACCATTGCACGTTTTACCCAGTCGTATCCTTTGGACGAAATTGATGATTTTTTAAAAACTCAAACGATCCGTATAACAGAACGTATACACCGCTTCAAACTACCCAGAGAAACAAAGAAACCCATGCTTGAGTTTGAAGTTAGGAAGTATTATGAGCTCGGTAGTATATAGGTAACAATAAACCCGTATGAAAAACTTTTTTGATGAGTTTAAGCGGTTTGCGGTCAAGGGGAATGCTTTCGATTTGGCGGTCGCCGTGGTTATTGGCAACGCCTTTTCGGGGGTCGTTAACTCGCTGGTGGCTGACATTGTGACGCCGCTCCTTGGATTGGCGACCAACAATGTCGATTTTAAAACGCTCGCTTACACCGTACGGCCCGACGTCGTCATTAAGTACGGCGCCTTTTTGCAGGCCATTTTTAACTTCGTAATAGTCGCCCTCTCTATCTTCTTGGTCTTTAAGGCGATATCTGAAATGCGCAAGCGCTTCTTTACTGAAAAAGAGGAGGCCAAGGTTCCCGAGCACGAAAAGCCCACCCAGGAGCGCCTGCTGGAGGAAATACGCGATTTGTTGAAAGGTCAACAAAAATAAGATACTCTGAGTCCGATTTAGTACGTCGTCACACCGCATAGAGAAGGGAAGGTGATTCGTGGCACAAGACAACTCACCGCTGGCTTTATTCCGGCGGTTTCAACCCACGTTCCGGGAGATCGATCTCGTGGGAGCCGGCTTCGGCAGTTCAATGATAGGGCTCATCGGCAATGAGTTCCACTTCCGTCCGAAACATAAAGTCGCAACAAAGGCGATCGACACCAACTACTTCAAGGTGGGCAATCAGCGTTTGTTCGTACAATTCGATATCAAGGACAACCTCGACATCGGTTTCAAGTACGACAAGAATGGGCCCGAAGTTTCAAGTCAGTTCCGGACCGCGGTGTTCAAGGCCATCACCGAAGGGCCACTCAAGGGTGTTCAGTTCTTTGTCGAGCCCGCTGATTGGTCCGCGGTCGAGGGCTGGTACGATGGCACCCGGCGGTATTTCGAGGTTCCGGTTAAAGTGACCGCCTCGTCCACTCCGTCAGGGCTCATCCTACCGACTCAGCTTGTGGCCTCGAGTTGGGATTTCTTTATCCCGTCAGAGTCCGAAGAAGGGAAAGCCCTTGCTCTTGCGGCATCGCTTGCGGCACTGCAGTGGGAATCGGCTCATGTGGCGTCCACAAGCAGCACTCTTGCGGGCCAGATTGCAGCTGCAGAGGCGAACTTGATCCAGGCTATGGCCCAGTTTGTATAGTTTCAAAATAAGTGCGAGCCCGCGCCGGCAAAATGCTGGTGCGGTTTTATTTTTATGCTACGCTTGGTTAATGTCTGAAACTAAAAAGTTCGAGATCTCTCCCTCGGTCGCTATCATTGTTGCGGGGGTCATTATTGCTGCGGCTATTGTCTACACCAACCTGCACCCGGCAGCACCTGCTGCCGATGTTCAGCAGCCTGCAGTCGAACCGCATGTGCCCGCGCCGACCGCTGCCGACCACACGATGGGCTCGGCGAACGCGCCGATCGTCCTGGTTGAGTACTCAGACTTTCAATGCCCCTTCTGCTCGCTCGTATATCCGACCATCAAACGCATTGTGGACGAAAGCAACGGACAAATCGCGTGGGTGATGCGCAACCTGCCGCTCACCTCGATACACCCCAACGCTAACCCGGCCGCCAACGCGGGTGAGTGCATTGCCGCACAGTTGGGTAACGATGCGTGGTGGAAGTTTTCCGACGACATTTTTGCTAATCAAGACAAAATGAGCGACGCCTTCTACCTCTCGCTCGCGACCAAGTACGGTGCCGACCTGCAAAAGTACAACGCGTGTGTTAAGGCACATACCTATCAATCAAAAATAGATACGCAGTCCAACGATGCGATGAACAATGGCGGGCAGGGGACACCCTTTACGGTGGTCTATACCACCAAGAGCCAGGTCAGCATACCCGGCGCGCTGCCGTATGAGCAGTTTATGAGTGTAATAAACGCGGCTAAGGCGCGTCAGTAATGAAGTATGAATGAATTTTTTAGTAGTGGGTGGGGGAAAGCATTACTTATTTTAGCGATCGTGTTTTTGGGCGTGCAGACGGCGGCCGGGCTCGAGAACTTGCGCTACATCGGCGCGGGGATTACTCCGAGCAACGTTGTTAGTGTCTCAGGGTACGGCGAGGCCTTTGGCGAGCCAGACTTGGCCACGTTTAGCTTCTCGATCGTGTCGGACAAACTGACCGTTGCTAACGCACAAGCGGATGCGACGGCCAAAATTAATGCGGTGACGAACTATCTCACCGACGCGGGGATAGACAAAAAAGATATCCAAACGAGTGACTATTCGGTGCAGCCGCAGTACGACTATGTGCAGCAGGCGTGTGCGGGCGGTTACTGCCCCGGTGGCAAGCAGGTGTTGCGCGGCTACGAAGTGCGCCAGAGCACGACGGTAAAGGTGCGCGACACGACCAAAGCCGGCGACTTGCTCACCGGAGTAGGCACCAAGGGTGCGACCGAGGTTTCGGGTCTCTCCTTTACCTTCGACGATCCGTATAAACTCCAAAACGACTCGCGCGCAAAAGCGATTGCTGATGCCAAGAAAAAAGCGCAGGAACTTGCCAAAGAGTTGGGAGTAAGTTTGGTGCGCGTGGTCTCGTTTAGCGAAAACGGCAACACGCCAGGACCTATGTACTACGCTAAGGGCCTCAGCATGAGTGCTGCCGAGTCTTCTGCACCTGCAGCGCCTGACATTTCGGTCGGTCAAAACAAGGTCACCAGCAACGTCTCGGTTACCTACGAAATCCGATAAAAGCCTTAGATAAGAGCGTTTTTTAGACCAACAGACACTTGACAAAAGTGTCTGTTAGGTTATAATTGGTGGTGGTCCACGTACCAAGCCGCCCTCAAGGCGGCCTCATCAACATCAGATCAAACACGGGAGTATTGAGCCATGAGTACCACCAACGTGCGTCCTCTGCGTAGCGGCATCATGCCGTTGCATCCGAACGACAGCCGGTTCGGCCGGTTCGTCGAGAACTATCTTTTCGAAGTCGGCACGATCGTGTTGGCGCTTGTTGCCGCCTACTCGGTTTACCAAGGTGCCCGCTTCTTCTTCGAGGGCGCTCTTCATCACCTGATGATGGCGGCGGTGAGCCTCATCGTCGAGCTCAGCGTCTATCTCTACCTGCATCGCACCTATCCCTACGCCAGCTCAACCGGCCGGCGGCATCTCGCATGGGGCTTGCTGGTCGCTATCCCGTTTATCGTTTGCCTTTCGACGATCATGGGTATGGGTTTCTTCGGCGGCGACACCGCCCTGCGAAACCGCATGAACAAAATCGTCGAGGCCTCCGAGACGGAATTCAACCGCGTCTACGGCGACGTCAAGTCTGAAACGCAAATCGCTGCTCAGCTCGACGTGCTGAGCAAGCAGTTCGCCGCACTCGCCGCTCAGGAGCGGCAGGGCGGACTGACCGGTACCACCGGTACGGGCAGCGTGAGCACCACCATCCAATCGGTGAGCACGATGCTCGGTCAGATGCGCAACGCTATGAGCGATGGCCAGCAGAAAGCCGATTCCCTCCGGCGCGAACTGGAGGACAAACTCGGCGAACTCCGCACCATCGTCTATGGCGTGAGCGGCCAGGGCAGCCGCACGGTCACCTTCGGGACCAAGCTCTCGGAGTTCAACGCTCTGCTCGCGCAGCTCCAGGCGACCTCCGTCAAGCCGACTATTACGACCTTGGCGGAACAGCTCACCAGGGTCTCCGCGGTCGCTACCGTTGCGGGCGCGGGTAATACCGCGGTCGCAAGCCGGCAGGCTGCAGCGCTGGAAAACGTCCGGGGATCTACCCTGGCGGCGCAAGAGACGATCATCAAACTCACCGGCGTAAAGAACAAGCCCATCGCCGTGCAGTCGTTCTCGTCCGCTGACATCTTCCAATCGCTCTTCAGCGAGATGACGATCGGCTCGTGGATCAGCTTGATGATCGCGATTGCGGTCGACTTTGCTCCGCTTCTCTTCCTGAAGCTCAAGACCAACGTCATCGATGATCGTCGCCGGCGTATGCAGGAAGACCAAGAAGCTCAGGCGGCAGCACTTGCCGCCACGGGGTCTCAGACCGCCTAACGTCAATTGATCTGACACTCACACTACGGGCCCCAGCATCACGACGCTGGGGCCTTTTTCATTCACTTTTGACCCAATTTGACCTATTGCGGGCGCAGGAGTATGATGGTCTTAACAGCCCCGGGAGGGGTTTTAAAATTGCCAAAAAACCATTATGTTGAACTACTTTCAAGACGTTCGTGCAGAAATGAAGCATGTCTCCTGGCCGAGCCGCCGGACGACGATTATCTACACCATTGTGGTGGTCGCCATTTCACTTGCGACGGCAATCTACCTTGGCCTGTTGGATTATGTCTTTTCGTTTGTCATTAAACACATTATTTAATTACCATGGCTAAACAAGACACATCGGTTGGCAGAGCGTGGTATGCAATCCACACCTACGCGGGGTACGAAAACGCCGTGGCGCGCAATTTGCGTCAGCGTATTGAGTCTCTTGGTCTTACCGAAAAAATCTTTCAGGTGGTAGTGCCGACAGAAAAAACAATCAAGATTAAAGGCGGCCGCCGCGTTGAGGAGGAGGAAAAGGTTTACCCCGGCTACGTATTGGTAGACATGGTCGTGGACGATCAGTCATGGTACGTCGTGCGCAACACGCCGCGCGTCACCGGCTTTGTGGGCAGTGGCGTTAACCCGGTGCCGCTTAAACAATCAGAGGTAGATACACTCTTGGGCCGCATGCAGGCGACCGAGGGTACGACACGCCACGCTATCGACTTGGGGCCAGGCGACGCGGTTACCATTGTTGATGGGCCGTTTAAAGACCTCGACGGCAAGGTGGGCGAGGTAGACGAGGCTCGCGGCAAGGTCAAAGTACTCGTAGCGATGTTTGGTCGCGAAACACCGGTAGAACTTGATTTCCTACAGATAAAAAGGATATAACTAAGCACCGCCGCGTCTAAAGGACGTTACGCGGCATGATTTCGACAAAATCACATGGCAAAAAAGATAACCAAAAAAATAAAGATCATTGCTCAGGGCGGCGCGGCCGTGCTCACTCCTGCCATGGGTCAGGTGCTTGGCCCAGCGGGTATTAACATCGGCGAGTTTGTGAAGAAATTTAACGAGGCGTCTAAAGAGATGCGCGGCGACTTGGTGCCGGCCGAAATTAGCGTGTACGAAGATCGCTCGTACGACTTTGTCCTCAAGACTCCGCCGGCGTCGTCTTTGATCCTTAAGGCGCTCGGCAAAGAAAAAGGGAGCGGCAAACCAAACACGGCCAAAATCGGTACGATCACCCGTGCGCAGGTTAAAGAGATTGCCGAAAAGAAAATGCGCGACCTTAACGCACATACCATAGACCAAGCAATCAAAATCATCTCCGGCTCTGCCCGTTCGATGGGTGTGGACGTGAAGTAATCACTCGATACTTCTGGCGGAATTCATATTTTTGTTGTAGTATTTTTGCTTAGTTGCAAAGTTCTGTGGTGTATCCCGCCGCGTAAATAAAGTTAGACAACAAGCGAGAGCGGAGACAACCTTGAGAGCAAAAAGGCTGCACCGACCGTTCAATCCTCAGCGGCACGCGATTCAGCGTGCGGAGGAGGCAATCGAAGCGCTTGCTGCCGGTGCTCACGAAAGTGGTATCGAGCGGCGGCACTATGTGCGTATGGTGTTGCTGTCAGGATATGCACCAACGGTATCCTTGATGCTGCAGGACTCTGGCGTAGCAACGAAGTTAAGTTACCTTGAATGCTATGCTGCTGCCACTATCATCATCACGAGCGGTAGTTTGGTGGAGGCAGCCCTTGCGTTTACGAGAGTTCCCCGGACCTTCCCGGTGATCCGGATTGCGCTCCTGACGCGCGCGTTGCATCAACCGTGGCTGCAGGTTTTTACGAATCAGTGGTACCAAGAAAAGTTCCGCAATGCCTACCCGGATATGTTGCCGCTTGAGGTTGAAACGCTGAAGACGTATTTGGGCGGGCCAGTGAACTTCGACTATTTCATAGGGCTCAATCAGCGAGAGTTCGTGCCCATGATCGTTGGGGGCACGACGGTAGCAAAGGGTTCGTAGACTCGAGAGCAATCTCGGGTCTTTTTTTTTAATTTATTTTTCCAACGTCACCCAGCGATATTTCAGACCGTTCCATTCGCGCGCTTCCTCAGAAATTGTTTTGGTAAAACTAGTTTCGTACGGAGGGAAAAATGCGTCAGCTTCTTTTTCGTCATCAATAAGTGTGAGATACAAACGGTCAGCGTGCGGGAGAAAGAGCGCGTACATTTGTGCACCACCACCTACAAAAATTTCTCCCAGATTAAGCTCGTGCGCTTTTTGGAGCGCTGCTTCGGCCGAGTGTACGACAAACACATTTTCGTATTTAAACAGTGGATCGGTGGAATCAAATTCTTTTTCGCGCATCAACACCACGCTCGTGCGGTTGGGGAGCGGTTTGCCGAGCATCCCGTGGATCGATTCGTACGTCTTGCGGCCCATAATCACTACGTGGCCTGTGGTGAGGCTTTTAAAACGTTTGAGATCATCGGGTATCGGCCACAAAAGGTCGTTACTCTTGCCCAGCTCGCGGTTTTTGCCGATGGCGGCGATCATCGAAATCATGCTTCGTAGTATGGCATGAGTGGATAACCTGTGGATAGGGTGTGGATTAGGGGTACCGAGGGGTGGCGGGGTAAAATTGGTAAATGCAGAGCTATGAGGTAGAGGTTAAATCGCTTTTGGGGAGCCCCGAAAACGCTGAGGCATTGCGGCGAAAAATGAAGGCACTTGATCCGGCGGTACTACTCACTTCAAAAAACAAACAACTCAATCACTATTTTGTGGGCGGTAATATCGCCTCGCTTGCCAAAGCGGCAGCCCCGCATCTTTCGGCAGAGGCGCAAACTAAACTTGCTGACTTGGCCACACGCGCAAAAGAATTTTCGGTCCGTACGCGCGACAAAGACGGCACGGTGTTGTTGGTGGTCAAGGCGTCGGTGGGTGATGATACGAGTGCTAATGGCGTCGCCCGCATGGAGTTTGAAGAAAAAGTTCCACTTACGTTGAGCGAGCTTGACGCACTCGTGCTGGGTGCCGGATTTTCGTACCAAGCCAAGTGGTCGCGCGAACGCGAGGAGTACACGTTTAAAGGTGCCACGGTGTGTCTTGACCATAATGCGGGCTACGGGTGGTTGGCAGAGTTTGAGAAGGTGGTAGGGAGTGAGGCCGAAGTTCCTGCAGCGCGCGCGGCTATTGATGCGTTGATGCGCGAGTGTGGGATAGAAGAATTAAAACAAGATCGGCTCGAGCGGATGTTTGCACACTACAACACGCACTGGCCAGAGTATTACGGGACCGATAACATTTTTACGATTAACTAATATGTTTCTCTCTGACGCAGACATTCTAAAAGAGATTAAGAAGGGTACGATTACGCTCAAGCTGTTTGAGGAATCGCGCTTGGGGCCGGCGAGCTATGACATATTGTTGGGCAATAAATTTGTCACCAATGAGTCTCACGAGACTTCTTTTGTAGACCCGGCGCGGAAGATATATGCCAAAACAAAGGAGACTACGGTTGCGGATGGCGATGAATTTATTTTGCATCCCGGTGTTTCGGTGCTGGGGATCTCCAAAGAATATTTTGGCTCAAATGACTTTTTAATCCAGGTGGGCGGCAAATCATCGCTCGCACGCGTCGGGCTTATGATCCACAACACGGCAGGGCTCATTAACCCCGGCCACTTCCTGCACATTACCTTTGAGCTTTGCAACCTCAATAACGTTCCGATCATTTTGCGGCCGGGCATGGAGATTGCACAGCTGACATTCTCTAAATTGTCCTCGCCGACGCGCAAAAACTACAAAGACACCGGGCGCTTTGTGGGCGACAACTGGAAAAATAATTTTGCATCTGCAAAAAGTGAAGCTCTGCGAAAGAAAATTCGTGGAACCAAAAAATAATATGCACCCCGAACAACAGTATTTAAATTTGTTGCGCAAAACGCTCGAAGAGGGCGAGGAGCAGGTCGACAAGGGGACGGGGGTTAAAACCTATAGCGTGTTTGGTGCGCAGATTCGTTTTGATCTTTCGCAAGGATTTCCACTACTCACGACTAAAAAAGTGTATTGGAATGGCGTACTGCACGAGCTCTACTGGTTCCTTTCCGGGCAGAGCAACATCAAATATCTCGTCGACAACAATGTGCACATTTGGGACGACTACCCGTACAAAATTTTTAAAGAAAAGGGTGGTGAGTTGAGCAAAGAAGAATTTATAAAAAAAATTGCGGAGGACGCGGAGTTTGCTAAGACCAATGGCGAACTTCCGCATATCTATGGCGAAATGTGGCGCCGTTGGCCTGCTACAGATGGTCGGGGGGTCGACCAATTGGGATGGGTTATAGACGAGTTGGGCAAGGACCCGGACGCCCACAATACGTTGGTTACCTCGTGGGATCCGCAATACATGTACTCGATGGCGCGCAAAGGGGAAGGGGCCCGTTTCCCGATTTGTCACAATATGTATCAGGTCAACATCAAACACGGCAAAGTCTGTTTGCAACTGTATCAGCGCAGCGCGGACATTTTTTTGGGAGTGCCATTTAACATTGCCAGCTACGCGCTCCTTACGGTAGTCATCGCCAAAATACTCGGACGTGAGCCGGGCGAGTTTGTGCACACCTTCGGCGACTTCCATATGTATGAAAATCATCGCGAGCAAATTAAGGAGCAGCTCTCGCGCGAGCCTAAAAAATTCCCGACGGTGCGTATTGAGGGCGACGTGTCGTCGCTTGATGCTTTTAAACCAAGCCAGGTAGTGCTTGAGGGATACGAGCCGCATCCGCCGATTAAAGCCGAGTTAACGGTCTCCGGCGGTTACAACAAAAAACTACACGGATGAGCGGTAAATTTATTTTGATCGAGGGCGGAGACGGCGCGGGTAAGGATACGCACATTGCGCGTCTAAAAGAATTATTGAAAGATCGCCCGACCGTATTTACCCGCGAGCCGGGCGGTACGCGTATTGGCAAAGTGTTGCGCGAGATGTTGCTGCACGAGTCGGAAGGCCCGGTATCATTGCCGGCAGAATTATTTTTGTTTATGGCCGATCGCGCGCAGCATGTGGAGGAAGTAATCAAACCGGCACTTGCGGCGGGGAAGATCGTTGTTTCAAATCGTTCCTGGATTTCTTTTCTTGCTTATCAGATTCAAGGGAGAGAACAGTATGACTGGGGGTCGCTCATGCGCATGGGTATTGAAAAGGTATATGCCGACGCACCCGTTGATTTAGCGCTCGTACTTGATGTGCCGGTTGAGGTGGGGCGCGAGCGCCAAAAGGCAATGGGCAAATCCTACGACACCATGGAGAGTATGAGTACAGAAACTCGCGAACGTATCCGCCAGGCATTTTTAAATCTGGCTCGCACCCTACCTCAAGCGGTGGTTATAGACGCCAACCGCCCCGTAGAGCAGGTTTGGGAGGACGTAAAGTACCAAGTCTTACGAGTGATATAATTAGCGTATGATCTAAGTTTCGTAGAGACCGATTACTTACCTAAGTGGCTGACACCATGAATCTCTACGAACATATAAAAAAAGAAGACAAAGAAGTTTTTGACTCTATCGAGGGCGAGCAGAAGCGACAAAAAGAAGGGCTAGAATTAATTCCGTCCGAAAATTACACCTCCGCAGCGGTGATGGAGGCGATGGGCTCTATCCTCACTAACAAATATTCAGAAGGGTACGCTAAAAAAAGATATTACGGCGGGCAAGAGTTTATTGACCAGATAGAGCTGCTGGCTATCGAGCGTGCTAAAAAACTTTTTGGCGTACCGCATGCCAATGTACAGCCGTACTCGGGCAGCCCCGCAAACTTGGCGGTGTATTTGGCGACGTGTAATCCGGGCGACACGGTGATGGGGCTCAACTTACCCGATGGCGGGCACTTAACCCACGGTTGGAAGGTTTCTGCCACGGCGATGTTTTACAAAAGCGTGCCATACCATGTGAGTGAAGATGGCCGCGTTGACATTGATGAAATTTGGCAACTTGCGAAAGAACATAAACCTAAACTCATCTGGACCGGCGCTACCGCCTACCCGTTTGTGTATGAGTATGAAAAGTTTGCGGAGATTGCCGATGCGGTGGGCGCGTTTCTGGCAGCAGACATTGCGCATGTTGCGGGACTGGTTGTCGCGGGTGCTCACCCTTCGCCGGTGGCGCATGCGCATATTGTAAGCACTACGACGCATAAAACCTTACGCGGTCCGCGCGGCGGCATGATCATGGCAACGGCCAAAGGGTTGGCTAAAGACGCGGAGTTGGGACAAAAAATAGATAAAGCGGTATTCCCGGGGCTCCAGGGCGGCCCGCACGATCATCAAACGGCAGCGATTGCCATTGCACTTAAGGAGGCGGCGACGCCGGAGTTTGCCGCCTATGGAAAGCAAATAGTCGCCAACGCAAAAGCGCTCGCCGAGACACTCAAAAAAAATGGTTTGAAGTTGGTAGCGAATGGGACGGAGAATCACCTGTTGTTGGTCGACCTCGTGCCGGTGTTCGGCCCCGGTGGGGGCATATTTGCCAGCGAAGCACTCGAGGCTGCCCACATGACGGTTAACAAAAATACCATACCCAAAGATCCGTCCTCGCCGTTTTATCCGAGCGGTATCCGGCTTGGTACCCCGGCGCTTACGACGCGAGGGATGAAAGAGTCTGATATGAAAAAGGTGGGTGAGTGGATCGCGCGTGGGGTACACGCGGTAGCTTCTTATAAATTACCTGAAGCAAAAGAGGCGCGCGGACCGTATATCGAAAAATTTAAAGCTGATTTGGCTGCCAACGCAGAAATCAAAACCATCCGCGAAGAAGTACGAGCCTTTTCCAAGACCTTTCCGCTGCCGGAAGAGGAGTAAGATAAAAGGATGGATATCCGCTCCACGAAAGCGTTTGCGTGGTGGGAGAAGTACGAGCACCACTTGGGGGTGGCGGCGTTGACGCTCGGCTTTTTGTTTGACCTTTGGATTGCCAAGCGCCCTGACTCTCTTAACAACAATATTCTTTTACTTGCATATCTGTTTATTGCGGGTGGGACTATCGTGGTGCTCAACTTGCGCGATGTGCGCCGTAAAGAAGAAGACCCCGAACCGTTATTATTATTGCTGCTGTTGCAGTTTTCTTTTGGAGGTCTGGCAAGTAACTTGCTTATTTTGTATGGACACAGCGGTACGCTCGCGGGCAGCGCGGTGTTTATTGGTCTGCTCGGAGCAATGGTGTTGGGTAATGAATTTTTGCGCGGTCGGTATGTAAAGCTCCGGTTTAATATCGGCGTATATTACTTTTTGTTGCTCACGTACTTCGTCATAGCCGTGCCGACGTTTGTAACGCACGGGGTGGGGCGCGCATCATTTTTGCTCAGCGGCTTTTTGAGTTTGCTCTATATCGGCGGATTTTTGGCGATACTTTATTACGCAGTTTTTCGTGGCGACCGCGTGCGGCGGCTGTACGAAGCTTCGTTTTTGGTTGTGGTAATTTTGGGCGTGTTTTGCGGCCTCTATTTTTTAAACGTCATCCCGCCGGTGCCGCTGTCGCTCAAAGACATCGGGATCTATCACTCGATACTTAAGTACGGTGATGGCGGTTACCTGGCACTCTACGAACCCACACCGTGGTGGGAGTTTTGGCGCGACACCGACCCGACCTACCGCTTGGGGCAGGGCCAAAGTGCGTTTTGTTTCTCCTCAATTTTTGCACCGGCCGACTTGAGCGCGCCGATTTATCACAAGTGGGAATACAAAAATAATAGCGAGTGGGAGGTGCGCTCGCGCGTATCCTTTCCTATTTTTGGTGGTCGCGACGACGGCTACCGCGGATTTTCGGTCAAAACGGCCTTAACTCCGGGCGAGTGGCGTTGCTCGGTCGAAACCGCGCAAGGCGGGCTCATTGGGCGGATCGGATTTACCGTGGTTACCGAAAGTGCGCCGCCGCTTTCCCAAAAAACGTTGTAAATGTTAGGCTTTAACCCATGCGAGAGAGGATAGAAGCAGCATTACGCGACGCAGGGTATAGCAATTTTGTCGTTGAGCGCCCGCGCGATATTAAGCACGGTGATTACTCCACCAACGTGGCGCTGGTATCTAAGGTGGACCCGCAGGAGCTCGTGGCCAAACTAAAAATAGAGGGGGTAGAAAAGGTAGAAGTGGTAGGGAAGTTTATTAACTTCTTCCTTTCGCGCGCCGAACTTTTGCCGCGCGAGCAAAGTGTGCCGCAAATAAATGCTGGCAAAACAGTGATGGTTGAGTATACGAGCCCTAACCTTTTTAAACCGCTTCATATTGGAAATTTGATAGGAAATATTTTAGGAGAGTCGATTACGCGGTTGTTCGAAAAAACCGGCGCAACGGTTAAGCGGCTCAATTATCCTTCGGACATAGGGTTAACTATCGCCAAGGGTGTTTGGGGTTTGCAAAAACTCAACCTCGACCCGAGTGATATCCAACAGCTCGGGAAGGCGTACGTTTCTGGCAATGAGGCATATGAGAGCGGCGAGGCAAAAGAAGAGATAGAAAAGATCAACCGAGCACTCTACGAAAATTCCAATCCAGAATGGAGCGGGCTGCGCAAGAAAGGCATCGAGACCTCACTTAAACATCTGCACGAGTTATGTGAGCGACTCGGCACCAAAAAGTTTGATACAGAGATTTTTGAAAGTGAGTCAGGTCCTCTCGGTCAAGAACTAGTTAAAGAACACATAGGAGATGTATTTGAAGAGAGCGAAGGGGCGGTCGTATACCGCGGAGAACACACGCGAGTGTTTTTAAACTCGCAAGGATTGCCAACGTACGAGGCCAAAGAAGTTGGTTTATTCGAACTTAAAGCTAAAACGTATCCTGATTTTGATATTTCGCTTACGGTAACCGGCAAAGAGCAGCAAGATTTCTTTCGTATCGTCTTTGAGGCGGTGAAGAAAATTTTCCCAAGCAAAACTGCCGGAAAGATTCTTGGCCATGTCCCGACCAGCTTCTTGCGACTTACGACCGGTAAAATGTCTTCTCGGTTGGGTAATGTAATCACTGGCGAGTCTTTGCTTGCTGATTTGACCGAGGCTGCGCGGGGGAGTGAAGAGGTGGCGGTGGGTGCAATAAAGTACACGGTTCTCAGATCAGGAAGTGGCAAGGATATCATTTTTGATCCAGAAAAATCTCTTTCGCTCGAAGGAGACTCTGGGCCGTACGTGCAATATGCACTCGTGCGCGCTCGAGCGCTTTTGCGTGAGGCTAAAAAAGCAGGTCTGGAGATGGGAAGGTCAGACCTTCCCAAAGAGGCAACTGAGCTGGAACGGGTTTTGCTGCATTACCCCGATGCACTTACACGCGCCGCAAAAGAGCTTGAGCCACATTATGTAACCACCTACGTTACGGAATTGGCCGCAGCGTTTAATCGTTGGTATGCCAGCGAGCGTGTCATTGGCGGGCCGCATCCGCATTTTGGTGTCCTATTAACCCAAGTAGTCGAAAAAACCCTTGCCGAATGTTTATGGTCGCTCGGCATTCCGACACCTGAGGAGATGTAATTGACTTTTTTCAGTTTTGTAAGTAAAGTTTTTTCACCTCAAAAATCTCTTGCAAAGAAAGGGCAAGCAGATGCACGAGCAGTTCTTTGAATTACTTGGCCAAACGGCCGAGGGTAAGGGCGGCCCGTTGGCGCTCTTGTTCCTCGTGATCACTATGGCACTCACGCTGTGGCCGCAGTTGCCAGGGACATGGGCACAATGGAAGATAGTGCGCAATCCCAACAAGCCCATTACAGCCCTCGATACGCCGCTCCAGATCGCCCTCGCCGGCTATTTTGTGGTGTTTCTTATCTACGGGATCCACGTTCGTAGCATTGGCGTAATCTTCAATGCCGTAGTGCTGGGCCCTGTGTTGTTTAAGATTGTGCGCGGGCTCGACAGGCGTCGCGGCTTAACCGAGGCGGAGATCTGGCTTTTCTGGGGCATGGTGGGGGCGGCGGTGTTATCACTGCTCTATCCGGTCTGGGTTTATACCGTCCTCTCGGTCGTGCTCATGATCTTCCCTCTGAACCAGATGTACAAGATTTGGAGCAAAAGGACCTCTGAGGGAGTTCAGCCGCAACTCTACGCGTCGTTCGCGGCGGTAACGTTGGTGTGGGGCTACTATGGGTGGCTCATGAGCGACCGCTTTATCATGAGCATCTGCGTCGCCTTCTTCTTCCTCTATGGCGGCATCGTACTGTTTTGGTGGATCTATCGTCCACCACGGGCTGCAACCGTTTAAACTCGCGCCTTAAGCGCGGTTTTTTGTTTTGCGGCCTAAATGCTATGCTTTTTGTCATGGTTGATGATCAGAAACAGGGGGGTGAAGAATTGCACCACGGCGACCATAAACCCAAGAGTGTACTTGCGGCGCGCGAGGAAGAGATCTTGGCTTTTTGGAATCGAGAAGGGATTTTTGAACAATCGCTTACTAAAGACGCACCCAAGGGTGAGTACGTATTTTATGACGGTCCACCGTTTGCCAACGGCCTGCCGCACTACGGCCATATACTTGCGAGCACGATTAAAGATGCGATCCCGCGCTACGCCACCATGCAGGGCTATCGCGTGCAGCGCCGCTGGGGCTGGGACTGCCACGGCTTGCCGGTAGAAAACTTGGTAGAGAAGGAACTTGGGTTTAAGACCAAACGCGATATCGAAAACTTTGGGCTCGAGAAATTTAGCGAGGCGGCGCGCGCGAGCATCATGAAGGATGTGTCGGATTGGAAGCGCATCATCCCGCGGCTGGGGCGTTGGGCCAACATGGAGCACGACTACAAAACCATGGACGCCACGTACACCGAGTCGGTGTGGTGGGCGTTTAAAAAACTCTACGACAAAGGGTTAATTTACGAGGGGTTCAAGGGGATGCACTTTTGCCCGCGCTGCGGCACGACGCTGAGTAACAACGAAGTAGCCCTTGGCTATAAAGATATCGACGATGTGGCGGTGACGGTTAAGCTGCCGCTCGTCGAAGACCCAAGCACCTCGCTCTTAATTTGGACCACAACCGCATGGACGCTGCCGGGCAACACCGCGGCAGCCGTGAATCAAGATTTTATCTATGAAAAAGTAAAAGTAGGCGACGAATACTTTATTGCCGCTGAAGGAAAGGTAGAAGGGGAAGTGGTAGCAAAGTTTTTGGGCAAAGAATTGCTCGGCAAACAGTATTTGCCGCCGTTCGACTATTTTGCGACCGAGCTCCACAAACACAAAACGCACGCGTGGCGCGTGTATCATGCACCGTACGTCACGATGGAAGACGGCACGGGCATTGTCCATCTTGCTCCAGCCTATGGCGCCGAAGACTTAGAATTGGCGCAGAAAGAAAAAGTCCCGCTCATTCAACACGTGACCGAAGAGGGAAAGTTTATCGCCACCGTGCGCGACTTTGTAGGGCTGTTGGTCAAACCCAAAGGTAATCCGCGCGAGACCGACGAAAAGGTCGCCGCATTTCTAAAAAAACAAAGGGTTGTTGGTGAAGGAAGAAAAGATAAAGCACACCTACCCGCACTGCAGGCGCTGTGATACTCCACTCCTTAATTGGGCGGCCAACTCGTGGTTTGTAAAAGTTTCGGCACTCAAACAAAAACTACTGCGGCAAAACGCAACTATACATTGGGTGCCCGGGCACGTGGGGCAGGCGCGCTTTCGTAACGGACTTGAGACCGCACCTGATTGGGCGATATCGCGCAGCCGCTACTGGGGTGCACCACTACCCGTGTGGCGTAACCACAAAACCAAAGAAATTAAGGTCGCGGGTTCGGTTAACGAGGTACTCGCGATGGCCCGCCGCTCCGGTAATCGCTATTTTGTCATGCGGCATGGGGAGGCACACAGCAACATCACCAGAACGGACGACTCAGGAAACCTCTCGAGCAACCATTTAACCGACGATGGTAAACGAAATGCGGCTGCTTCGGCGCAAAAGCTCCAAAAAGAAGGTATCAACCTCATACTTGTCTCTTCCTCGCCGCGCGCGCAGGAGACAGCGCGTATTGTGCAAAAGGAATTGCAGCTCCCTGACGAGTGTTTTATAACCGAGCCCCGTTTGGGAGAAATTAACTTTGGTATCTATGATGGCCGACCACTAAAGGAGTGGATGGATTTTTTTACTTATTTCGGTGAACGATTTTTGAAGGCGCCGCAGGGTGGAGAGTCGTATGCCGATATGCGTCGCCGCGTTGGCGAGTTGTTGTTTGAAGTTGAACAGCAGTACCGTAATAAGGGAATTTTGCTAGTTACGCATGGTGCGCCGGGGTGGGTGATGATGCGTGTGGCAGAGCGTATATCCAACGCCACGCTCTCCAGCCTGCAGTCTAAAGAATACGGGCTGCTTAAAAAAGCAGAATATCTGGAAATGCCGTTTGTACCTTTCCCTCACAACCAAAATTACGAGCTTGACGTGCACCGGCCGTACATCGATGAGCTCGATACGGGAGAGTGGAAGCGTATCTCCGACGTTTTTGATTGCTGGTTTGAGTCCGGCTCGATGCCGTACGCCTCGCACCACTACCCGTTTAGGAAAAAAGTTTTTGACCCGAAAGGATTTTTTGGCTGGGGGACCAAGGGTTATCCAGCCGATTTTATTGCCGAGGGCTTAGACCAAACCCGTGGCTGGTTTTACTCGCTCATTGTGCTTGGTACGGCACTTTTTGGTAAAACACCCTACAAAAATGTAATCGTTAATGGTCTTATTTTGGCGAGCGACGGACAAAAAATGAGCAAACGCTTGCGCAACTACCCCGACCCGATGGAGGTGGTCGAAAAGTACGGCGCCGACGCGCTGCGCTATTATCTACTTTCTTCGCCGCTCTTGCGGGGAGAGGATTTGCGATTCCAGGAAAAGGGAGTGGATGAAGTTTCTAAAAAAATAATTATGCGGCTCGATAATGTGCGCAGTTTTTATGAGCTATATGCCGACGGTACGGCCGCGCACGCCATGAGCACGCACGCGCTCGACCGTTGGATACTTACGCGGCTTGGCGAGTTGGTGCGCGACACCACTAAGGGGTTCGAGCAGTACGAACTTGATGCTGCCGCACGTCCGCTTGGCACCTTTGTCGATGATCTTTCGACCTGGTATCTGCGCCGCTCGCGCGATCGGTTTAAATCTGCAGATAACAAAGACGCGCTCGCGACCCTGCGTTTGGTCCTCGAAACTCTTGCTAAAGTCATGGCACCGATACTGCCGTTTTTTGCCGACGATTTGTGGCAGCGCTTACACGAGGGCCCGGGTGCCGAAGTGAGCGTGCATCTGACTACCTGGCCGCAAGAGTTGCCAATCGATACGACTTTGCTGAAAGATATGGAGCAAGTGCGTACGTTGGTGTCTTTGGGGTTAGAGCTGCGCGAGCGCGCCGGCATAAAAGTACGCCAACCGCTTGGGCGTTTGGAGGCAAAAGTAGTGCCCGTTGAAGAAGAGCTGCAAGCCCTGGTGCGCGACGAACTCAATATTAAAGAGCTGGTGCACGATTCGAACCTCAACACCGACGCGCGGCTTGATACGGAGATTACTCCCGAGTTGCGCGAGGAGGGGAAGCTGCGCGAGTGGATACGCACCATCCAAGAGTGGCGCAAAGAGGCAGGATTAAAAATGACCGACCGTCCGGGGATCTTGGTGCGCGGCCCCGACGCTCCGTTTATCCGCAAACATCGCGAGGCTTTGATGGACGCAACTGGAATTATGTCGCTCGAGGTCCAAGACGCGGAAGAAATTACTTTTGAGCGTCTATAATAATGCACGAAATTATTGTCACCGAGGGAGTGGTGTTGAATAAGCGCCCCGTAGGGGAGGCCAACACGCTCGTGGCAATACTCACGCGCGACTTGGGGTTGGTGCGCGCGAAGGCACTCAGTACCCGGCGCGAGGGATCAAAACTGCGCTACGGGTTGGAGCCGCTTACGGTAGGACGGTTTAGTTTGGTGCGCGGTAAACAGGAGTGGCGTCTCACGGGAGTCGAACAAGTTTCGCGATCACTCGCAGCCTGCCCGCATAACGGCGGGCGCAAGCGGGTGGCACAAGTGGCAAGTCTTTTGTTGCGCCTTATGCCCGGCGCGGAGCCAACACCGCTGCTGTTTAAAACCGTTATCCAAGGATTTGAGATTTTTGCGCAGACTTCTGATCAACTGTCGCTCGACTCGATCGAAGTAGTGCTTGTGTTACGCATACTCGCACACCTTGGCTACCTGCCCGAAACCCCCGCACTCGCGCCCTACGTAGATGGAGCGCTTACGGTCGAGCTCTCGGCCCAGGCTCTGCGCGATCGCTCGCTGCTTATTAAAACCATCAACGAGTCGCTGCAGGCAACGGGACTCTAGCCCCGACGCTTTGGTCGGGGCCCCGACTCGGAGGCGTCGGGGTATACTAATAAAATGGAAGAAAAGAGTGAGGTTGAGAGCCTCAAGGACGCCCTGTATTCGCGCAAGCGCGCGGCGCAGCCCATGCAAGACGTACGGGCGCCGTTGACGCGCGAGGACGAACACGTACCGCTGGGGTGGGAGGGTACGACACCTACGCTTCGAAAACCGGTGTTGGCCGAAACCTCTAGCAAATCGGGCATGAGTTTGGCCACCAAATTTTTGATAGGGTCGGGCGTTTTTTTCGTGCTTGCGGTTGGCGGCGCGGCGCTGTTTTTCCTCAGCGGCAACAATTATATTTCTTCGCAAAATATTGATCTGCAAATTATAGCGCCGGCATTGGTTGATGGCGGTTCTCCGGCAAACCTTACGTTCCTGCTTACCAACCGCAACTCGGCCGAGTTGCAACTTGCCGATCTGGTGGTTGATTACCCGGACGGTACGCGCGACCCGAAAGATCCGCAAAAAGCACTTACGCACGAGCGGATGTCGATAGGCACCATAGCCCCGGGCCGGCAGATCAAACTTACGGCCGGTGCGATGTTTTATGGCAGCGAGGGCGCGAGCGAAACTATCAAAGCAACGCTCGAGTACAGCGTGCAGGGAAGCAATGCGGTCTTTACTAAGGAAGGGGACACCACTATTACGGTCGGCACCTCGCCGGTCTCGGTGCGTGTTGATGCGCCGACTGAAACTATTGCCGGACAACCGTTTGCTATCACGCTCACGGTGGCGAGCAACGCGCAAGAGCCAGTTGAGGATGTAATGGTGCAGGCACAATATCCGTTTGGCTACAACGTGCAGTCCGCAACGCCGCGCGCCGCGGCAGGATCAACCGTGTGGCGCCTCGGCACCATGGCGCCGGGTACGACGCAGACAATCCAAATTATAGGCCTGATAGACGGCCAAGACGGCGATGCGCGGGTATTCCGCTTCCTTGCCGGTTCGACCAAAGATCCGACCGCAAGCAAAGTTGAGGTGCCGTTCCTGTCGGTCCCCGCAACGCTCACGATCCATCGGCCGTTTATCACCGGCGACATCGCGGTCGATGGTCAGACCGGCGACAAAATTTCGGCAGCAGCCGGCAAAAATTTGCAGGGTGCCATCCATTGGCAAAACAATCTTTCTGAAGAAGTACGCGACGTGCAAATTAAACTAAAATTTAGCGGCCCCGTGCTTGACCGCAGCACGATTAGCGCCGGCAGCGGTTTTTATCAATCGAGCGACAACACCGTTACGTGGACTTCTTCGCAAGATCCATCGCTGGCGGTGGTGGCACCGGGTGGCACGGGGACGCTGCAGTTTTCGTTTGCAACTTTGCCGCCGGGCACGGGTGGAGTGGTGTATCAAAATCCGGTCGTTGATTTAAATTTAACCGTAAGCGCTGTGCGACCCGGGCAGACCGGCGTGCCCGAGACGGTTACCTCGGCCGCTCACAAACAAATAACGCTTGCTTCGGCCACGACGCTCACTGCGCAGGCGCTGCACTTTACGGGGATGTTTAGCAACTCGGGACCCATGCCGCCGCGCGCCGACATGCCGACCACCTATACCATTGTCTGGACCGTTAAAAACTCTTCCAATGCGGTGGCCAACGCGGGCGTATCGACCGTGCTGCCGCCGTATGTACAATTTATCCAAGGCCAGAGTGGTGTGACGTACGACTCTGGCAGTCGCGCGGTTACGTGGAGCTTAGGCGACGTAAGTGCTGGGGTAGGCTATACCACCGCTGCGCGTCAGGCGGCCTTTCAGGTGAGCTTAAACGCCAGCGGCTCGCAGGTGGGCTTTACCCCGATGCTCACCGGCGCCTCGGCGCTCCAGGGTACCGACCGCTTTGCGCAGACTACCGTGTCGGCTAGCGCCGAGGCGCCCACGACCAAGCTTACCGAAGCCGGCTTTGCGGCGGGTATGGACACGGTCGCTCCAAAGCAGTAATTTTGAGAACAATGGCAACGAACGAAGGATTGATGGAAAAGATAGTGTCACTGTGCAAACGGCGTGGTTTTGTCTACCAAGGGTCCGAAATTTATGGCGGCTTGGCCGGCACCTGGGATTACGGGCCGCTTGGCGTGGCGCTGAAGAAAAATATAGAAAATTTGTGGTGGAAGCGTTTTGTGCTTGATCGCGAAGACGTGTACGGCGTTGACGCGGCCATCTTGATGAATCAGGAAGTCTGGAAGGCTTCGGGCCATGTCGGTGGGTTTAACGACCCGATGGTCGAATGCCAAAAATGCAAACACCGTTTTCGTGAGGATCATCTTGAGGACAAAGAAAAGTGCCCTGACTGTGGGGGCAAATTGGGCGCGGCTCGACAATTTAATATGATGTTCAAAACGCAGATCGGCGCGATGGAAGATGAGACCTCGGTCTCGTACCTTCGTCCTGAAACCGCGCAGGGTATTTTTGTGAACTTCAAAAACATTCTTGACACCTTCCACCCCAAACTGCCATTTGGTATCGCTCAAATTGGCAAAGCATTTCGTAATGAGATAGCACCAAGAGATTTTATTTTCCGCGTTCGCGAACTTGAGCAGATGGAAATAGAGTATTTTGTGCGCGAGAGTGAGTGGAAAAAACATTTCGACTATTTTCTAGATCAACAAACGGCATTTCTAGAGCAGGATCTCGGACTCACTAAATCAAAAATTCATCCGGTTGACGTTCCGGCAGAAGACCGGGCGCATTACTCTAAACACAGCATCGATACGGAGTTTGATTTCCCTATCGGACAAAAAGAGTTGCTTGGTTTAGCGTACCGCACCGACTACGACTTGGGCGCTCATACTAAGGCTTCGGGTACTGACCTTTCGTATTACGACGAAGAGGCAAAAGAGCGTTTTGTCCCGCATGTCATCGAACCTACGTTTGGGGTCGGTCGTCTACTCTTGGCAGTACTGTCTGATGCGTATGCCGAAGATGAACAAAATGGCGAAACACGTGTGTTTTTGAAATTTAAGCCGTCGGTTGCGCCGGTTAAAGCCGCGGTATTTCCCTTGCTCAAAAACAAACCCGAGTTGGTTGCGTATGCCCGCGAGGTGTATCAGAATCTCAAAAGAGATATTCCGCAAATTATGTGGGACGACAATGGCAATGTGGGCAAACGCTATCGCCGCCAAGACGAGATAGGCACGCCGTTTTGTATCACGATCGATTTTGACACGCTCGGTGAAACGCCGGAGATGAAAGACACGGTTACGGTGCGTGACCGCGATACGGGCGAGCAGGAGCGCGTGGTAGTCGCCGAACTCTCTTCATATGTGCAACGCAAAATAGCAGGGTAGTATTGAGATATGGAGAAGCTCAAAGACGTCACCATAAGCATCACCGCAGGGAGCATACTCATGACGCTCCTTTTTTTGGCGCTCGCGGCCCTGTTGTGGTTTTTGCGCGACCTGGTGCTCATCCTCCTTACCGCTATCGTCATTGCCTCCGCAATTGAACCCGCCATTGGTGCCCTAACGCGCTACCGCATCCACCGCATACTGGCGGTTATCTTTATGTACCTCCTGGTTGCGGGGGTGTTTTTGGGAGTTTTACTCTTGTTTATTCCACCGCTCTTGGGTGATGCGGCCAACCTGCTTTCGCAGCTCCCGGCGACGCTCGCCTCGTTTAATATCACCGACGCGACACACGGACTCTTGCCATGGGGCTCGGTGAGCGACCAAATTTCCTCAGCACAACTCTTACGCAATATCTCCTCTACGCTCGCCGACACCACCGGCGGCGTGTTTACCACGATCTCTGCTTTCTTTGGCGGGCTCACCTCTTTTGTACTGATTATCGTCTTTTCGTTTTATTTTTCGGTGCAAGAAACCGGCGTCGACGACTTTTTGCGCGTCGTGACGCCTATCAAAGAGCAGGCCTATGTGCTGCATCTCTGGAAGCGCTCGCAAGACAAAATAGGCAAATGGATGCAAGGGCAGCTGGTGCTGGGGCTTATTGTCGGCGTCCTACTTTATTTAGGCCTCACCGTGTTGGGTATTCCTAACGCACTACTGCTTGCCGTGTTGGCTGCACTCTTTGAGCTTATTCCGGTCTTCGGACAAATTTTGGCGGCGATCCCGGCGCTTGCGGTAGCGCTCAGCAGCGGGGGAGTAACCGCGTTGCTATTGGTGGCGGGCCTATATTTGGTGGTGCAGCAATTTGAGGCGCACCTCATATATCCGGTGGTGGTTAAAAAGGTGGTTGGCGTGCCGCCGCTCCTGGTCATACTCGCGCTTATCGTTGGGGCCAAGCTTGCCGGATTTTTGGGGATTTTGCTGTCGGTCCCGATTGCAGCGGCGATACAGGAGTTTGTGGCGGATGTCGACCGGCAAAAAACTCGCGCGGTAGCGGCTGCGCTTGCGGCGGAAGAAAAAGAAGAGTAGGTTGCCCCTATGGCCGGTAAGCCTTTTTATCTCACGACCACGCTGCCGTATGTAAACGCCGAGCCGCACATTGGCTTTGCGCTCGAGATCGTGCACGCCGACATTATTGCGCGCTACAAGCGTTTGATGGGTGACGAGGTGTTTTTTAATACCGGTACCGACGAACACGGACAAAAAATCTACCAGGCCGCCCAAAAAGAGGGCAAGGCGGTCGAAGCCTATGTCGACCACTATGCACAAACGTTTGAAATTTTAAAGCAAGGACTCGATCTTTCGTACGATGCATTTATACGCACGACTAACCCGGCGCACGTAGTTGCCGCACAAGAATTGTGGAAGCGGTGCGCGGCTGCGGGGGATATCTATAAGAAAAAATACAAAGGGTTGTATTGCGTGGGGGACGAGGCGTTTTTGCGCGAGAGCGATTTGGTGGATGGTAAATGCCCGAACCACCCCAACATGGCGATTCAGGAAATAGAGGAAGAAAATTATTTCTTTAAACTCAGTAACTATCAAGACAAGCTTTTGCAATACCTTTCAAACCCCGAAGTAATACTCCCCGCTTGGCGTCGCGAAGAGGCGGTCGCCTTTGTAAAACAAGGGTTAGAAGATTTTAGTATTTCGAGAGAAAAATCGCGCATGAGTTGGGGGGTGCCCGTACCGGGCGACGAAACCCAGGTTATGTATGTTTGGTTTGATGCGCTCACAAACTACATCTCAACACTTGGTTGGCCTGAAGATACAGAAGGAAAATTTAAAAAGTTTTGGCAGGAGGGTGAGGTGGTGCAAGTGGCCGGCAAAGACCAGATACGCTTTCAGTCGATCATATGGCAGGCAATGCTCATGTCTGGCGGCGTCAAAACTACCGATAAGGTTGTTTATCACGGCTTTATCACGAGTGGCGGACAAAAGATGAGCAAATCGCTTGGCAATGTGATCGAGCCGCTTGGGTTGGTTAAAGAATATGGCACCGATGCGGTGCGGTACTTTTTGGCGCGCCATGTACCGACCTTTGAAGACAGCGATGTCACGCTGGAGCGTTTTAAAACGGCCTATAATGCCGATCTGGCCAATGGTCTGGGGAATCTTGCTTCGCGCATCATGCAACTTGCGCAGACTCATTTAGACAAGGGGGCAAGGCCAGAAGTCTCTGGGTTTCCTAAGGAATATACTGAGCCTCTTGAAAAGTTTGAAATATATAAGGCTGCCGAGTATGTGTGGCAGTGCATTGCCGAGTTGGATGTAAAAATCACTGAGACCGCACCCTTTAAACTGGTCAAGTCTGATCCAGAGGCAGGAAAAAAACTAATTTTTGAGCTTACCCAGGAGTTGTATCTCATTGGTCGTATGCTCAACCCATTCATGCCCGCAACCAACGAAGCGATCAAAAAAGCAGTGATTGAAAACAAAAAACCCGAAAATCTCTTCCCACGCAAAGACTAATGCAAGAGACAATCAAAAAAGTAGAGATGGCAGTCAAAGAACTTTTGACGGGCGAAGGGACGGGGCATGATTGGTATCACATCAAACAGGTGCGCGATATGGCGCTGCGCATCGCCGCTATTGAGGGTGGTGATAAGGAACTGATAGAGCTCGCGGCGCTCGCGCACGATGTGGGTGACCGCAAATTTTATCCGACCCCTGAAGCGGGGGAGGCTGCGACGCGAGAGCTTTTGCAGCGCTGCGGAGTGTCGGCTGAAATGACAGAGAAAGTAATGGATATTGTTGATAGGGTTTCGTTTAAGGGTGCAAGAGTGCAAGACGATATGTCTACGCTCGAGGGAAAAATTGTGCAGGACGCTGACCGGCTGTATGCACTGGGTGCTATTGGAGTAGCGCGCTGTTTTGCTTATGGAGGTAGCAAAGGGCGGCCGCTCTATAATCCAGAAGAGAAATTGCTGCAGGCTACCGACGTAGAACAATATTATAAAAATGTGACTTCAAGCTTGGCGCATTTTCAAGAAAAACTTTTTCATCTCAAGGAACGTATTCATACTAAAACTGCCCGCACGATTGCCGAAGAGCGCGACGCCTACCTGCACGATTTTTATGACCGTTTTATGGCAGAGTGGGAAGCAAAAGACTAATGTTTAAATTTTTTGATTCGCACTGTCATTTGCAGCTTTCGCAGTACAAAGACGATCTTGCGGAGGTGCTTGCCCGTATGCAAGACAGGCAGACGGGCGCGCTGATGGTTGGGGTTGATTTTGAAACGAGCAAGGCGGGATTAGAACTTGCAAAGCAGCATGATTTTTTGTGGGCCAGTGTCGGACTGCATCCCAATGATAACGAAACCGAACAGTTTAGCTTGGCGAAATACGAGGAGCTTGCCCGAGATCCAAAGGTAGTAGCAATAGGGGAATGCGGTTTCGATTATTACCACTCCGACCCGAGCGACGAAGAAAAGCAGAAACAAAAAGAAAGATTTTTGATGCAGATTGAGTTGGCTCAAAAAACAAACAAAGCTTTGGTTATTCATTGCCGCAATGCTCACGGCGACCTGTTCTCAATGCTCGTCGAAAAAAAACTTACGGTACCAGTCATCATCCACTTTTTCACTGGTTCGACTGAGGTGGCGCAAAAATATCTCGACC
>CALQYT010000007.1 GCA_943348815.1 Candidatus Nomurabacteria bacterium | reverse complement strand
TATAGTCCCTAAACTTCCTTCATTTATTTTGTCTTTTACCGATTGCAGTTTTGCCTGCAATGTTTCTGTATTAAAGGTAATTTGTAGAGCAATAGTAGTGAGTTCATTCCCTTCAGCGTCTTTTATGATGAGTCCGATGTC
This sequence comes from Candidatus Nomurabacteria bacterium, assembly GCA_943348815.1. Lineage (GTDB taxonomy): Bacteria > Patescibacteriota > Minisyncoccia > Phycocordibacterales > SBAW01 > GWA1-54-10. The sequence continues at coordinate 33,469 of CALQYT010000007.1, read as the reverse complement.
GAGCCCATGGCGCTCGTTATCAAAGTCAGACATCACGATGGCTTCGACATTAGGTCCAAGCAATATTTTTGGGTGGAAGGCGATCAAGGCTTCGGAAACTTCTGAGGCTTCTTTGTATTGGCGTAACTTCGGCTCGCGAACATAACGACGCTCCCAGCGGGCATGATTTTTTTCAACCTCAGCCAAATCGCTCGCTATGTCTTTAAATCCTGGCTGCCCTATAAAACGGCTTGGCTTGATCCGGGCGTCCTCTAATTTGTCTTTTAAAATACGGAATGCTTCTTTAAACGCGGGGCCAAATACATCTGCGGCTTGGGTCGGTCCTCTTCGGCGCGGGTCTCGTGGTTCTGGCATAAGCACCAGTATAGCCGAGGACCCTTATAAACAAAAAGTGCCGAGAGATGGTGGTCCTCGACACTACGCTGCCTTTTGGATAGCTGGGGCGAAAGCCGGGACAAGCCCCTCAAGCTTCTCGCCTGTGACGGTGTGGTAGGCGATCTCGCCGAACCGAAGGTCGGTACGGTGTTCGTAATCCTCAGGGTGATTGAGGCGTACGTTGCCGATAAAGTTCTCACCCGGAAGTTGCTCGGGATGGGGTTGGTCAGACCCCAGGATGTAACTAATCATCGTGCGGGACCCTCCTCTAACCGAACAATACCACTAAATATAAAACTAACAAGGGCCCGCTAGTCTCCCGGGGGAAACTAGGGGCCCTGAACTCTACGACGCAAACTCGACGACGCGACGCTTAGAACGCGTGGCAGGTCTGGCGTTCGCCGGCGTTGAGATGGTTGCTTACGGTATCGACGATGTCGGCCATTGACGGAGCCAGTGGCGCAGCACTGAGCAACACTTCGAGCGGTACGCCGAAGCTCTTCACGTGCCGGTAAAGGCCGCGTACGGCGCGCTTGTGCGCCTCAATTTCGGCCAACGGCGGTTGAGGTGGGTAGGTGACGGGTCGTAGCATAGCGGGTATCCCCATATTGCTGCCTATGATCCGCACGCCTAACTGACTTACTGGGGAAAAATTATACCCTAAACTCAAATTTATGCAAACATGTCGTCAATAAAATTACTCAACCCCCGGTACTCATAGGTTCCGGGGGTCGTTACAAACAGATGGCCGCGTTTAGTCTTTGCGGCCGGTGGCGTCGAGCCGCTCGAGCGTGTCACGCAGGGTGCGCGCGAGGATGGCGATCGACACGAATGTCGCCACGATGCCGGCGATAGCGCCGAAGGAAACCGGCATAATGTACCACCATGACAGCGTGCCCTTGGCGATCTTCCAGCCGAGCATCACCAGCATGCCGTAGGCGAGCAGGATGTTGCCCAGGCTAGCGATGATCATGTACCAGAAGCTTGTGCCGGAGACGATGAGCCGCCCGGCGAGCGCCGCCACCCAACAAAAGCCGAGGGCGGCAGCGATGCCCAGGAGCTTCCACAGATGGGCGTCTTGGTCGTCACTCAGTGACGCGTATTCATGCACGCGCAAACGCAGAGTGCTGTCAGCATATTGCACTCCCATCATGGTGATGGGCCAGAGCAGCCACGCTTTCACAAACAGCCACCACAGGGCGGCCCAGAACTTATTCCACCATTCCTTGAAGGCGTCCCAGCCCGTCGGCTTGGGGGTGGTGTCCACAACAGTGGTCTCGGTCATAGTCTGCTCCCAGATCTAGATCTAGAGGGATACACAGACGCAACACACATACAGACTGGAGCTGTACTAGCAAATATCTTGACAGTTGTCAAGTCTTATTGAATTTATGCAAACATACTGTCTACAACCGCTTTTACATCGTTACCGTCGGCTTTGCCGCGGAGATCTTTCATCAACATACCCATCAATTTATTTGCGCCGGTTTTATCAGCAACACCAAGTTCTGTTGCTTTGGCCGTGGCTGCGGCAACGATCTCGTCGCGGCTCATCTGAGCGGGGAGGAAGGACATAATGATGGCGAGCTCAGCCTTTTCGCTCTCGGCCAACTCGGGGCGCCCGCCTTTCTCAAATTGCTCGATAGAGTCTTTGCGTTGTTTGGAGGCGCGGGTAATTACGGCCAAGGCTTCGGCCTCGTCTAACATGCCATCGGGGCCTTTGCCCTTTTGGACCGCGTCGTTTTGCATGGCCGAGAGGAGTCCGCGGATAACGCTAAGCCGCACCTGGTCCTTGGCGCGCATGGCGTCCTTCATTTGCTCTTTGAGCTGTGCTTGATTCATATAGCCACAGTTTAACAGATGTGGTACTTTGCGGCTAGACGAACTGCCTAAACCAACCTCCGCCACCCAGATCCACGGCCCTAGGCCTAACATGAGGAAGAGACCATGGCTTACATTCCGCTTCGCGCGAACTTCGAACTCGTTCCAGGAGATGGTTTGAAGTGCGACTGCCCCGGCTGGGATAGCCACGAAAGCAAACGGTTCCACGAAAACTACAATGGGAAATCGGCAACCTTCGTGGGCTACGCTACCCACGTGATCGGCCCGCTTGATCCTCGGGGCCGCTTGCCGGGGCTCTATGCCGACATTCACCACATCATGGTGAAGTTCGACGGCGAGACTGACCCCAAAAAGGTCGACGTGGGGTTCTTCAGCCTCAATCATCCACGCTCACACAAGGTACTGCCCGCAGGCTTCGACTTTGAAGCTCAGCGGGTGGGCAACCTGCCGTTTGCGCTCCTCTACTACCCGGGCGACACGGTCCGAGTAGTAAGGGTTGAACATCCGGACTACAACCCATGGCTGAATAAGGAGGGTAAAGTCGGCGGGATGACGGACAAAGGTAGCTACTTCGTCGACTTTGGCGATGTTCAAAACCTCCACTTCAACCCGCAAGGGCTCGAGATGGTTGCCCGGGGAAATGTGAACTATCTCTACACCGACCCAAGTGGAATGAGGTTCGACCTCGATGAACAGGAGGTCAAGTTTTGGGCTCATGAGGGGATTATGCGCGCTCTCCCGACGGGGGACAGCGAATATCTCAAACTAGCTACCGACCTTCTGTACGCTACCAGCTCGCCAAAGTTCTACCGTGCGTTGCGCCTGCACGACTGTTTCGCGCGGCATCGCGACCACGTCCGCTCGCTCAACCAGCGGATGTTAAAGAAAGGCCTTACCGAGTTTGTATAGCCCGCCCCGATACACAAATCGCGGCGGGATTTTTAATTGCAAAAAAGTTACAATGGGTAGATGGATTTGCTGACGATTCTAGTAGTTATTGCCGCACTTTTGCTCGGCGGTACTTTGGCCATGGTGTATGTGTTGTGGCGCAAGCTGCAGCAACCGGCTGCCCCGCAAGACACGCAGAGCATGCTCCTGCTGCAAAACCAGCTTGCCGAGTTGACCCGCGCCATGGACTCCAAACTCGGTGAGGGCAACAAAACAATGTCGGAGTTTATGACCTCACAGTCAACCGAGGCCCGCGCACTCCTCTCGACTATTAATAAACAAATGCAGGAGCAGTTGTTAGAGGTGGTTAAGGGTGTCACCGAGACAAAAGAGTCGACCAAACAAGTCTTTACTATTGCCGAACAGCTCAACAACCTTGAGAAAGTTCTTAAAAATCAGAAGCAACGCGGGAATTTGGGCGAGGCGTCTCTCGAACTTATTCTCTCCAACGTTTTGCCGCCGGGGCAGTATGTGCCGCAATACAAATTTAAAGATGGGGAGATCGTAGATATGGTGGTTAAAACCCGCGAGGGTCTCATTCCGATCGACGCCAAATTTCCTTTAGAAAATTATATTCGCTTGAGTGACGCAACCGACGAAACGCTTCGTGATCAATATCGCAAAGACTTTAAATCGGATGTAAAAAAGAGGATAGACGAGACCTCAAAATATATCCGTGAGGAGGAGGGGACCATGCCGTTTGCGTTTATGTATATCCCGGCCGAAGGCATCTATTACGACTTGTTAAATAACGATGTCGGTGCAGGAGTTAACTCCCGCGACCTGATTGAGTACGCATACAAAGAAAAAAAGGTGGTGATCGTTTCGCCGACCACCTTTTTGGCCTATCTCCAAACCGTGCTCTTTGGTAATCAACGTCAAAAGATACAAGACGCGGCAAAAGATATTATCAAAAATGTTACTGAGCTGGGTAAGCATTTAAAAGCCTACGAGGAGTCGCACAACAAGCTTGGCAATTCGCTCAATACGGTAGTGAGCCACTTTGAGTCCTCGGGCAAGGCCTTTCGGCAGATAGACAAGGACGTCTTGCGTATAGCGGGCGAGGCTGCAGGAATAGAGCTGGTAGGGGTCGACCGCCCCTTGCTGGAGGCCAAAGAATAGGCTATATTCTGTGGGCGAGCCCAGGGCTCGTTTTTCCATGGCAAACACTAAAGAATTCGCAATTATAGAGACCGGCGGCAAGCAATATATGGTTGCCGAAGGGGACACGGTCAAGATCGAAAAGATCAAAGGCGCCCTTGGCAAAGAGGGTTATGCCGCAATGTCCGTAGGCGACAAGGTCGTGTTTGACCAGGTATTGATGGTAGACAATGGCTCTGACACGACGATTGGCACGCCCTTTATTTCGGGCGCCAAGGTTTCGGCAGAAATAACCAAAGTTGATCGCGACGACAAAGTGGTGGTTATTAAATACAAAGCAAAAAGCAACTATTTTAAAAAGCGCGGCCATCGCCAGCCGTTCATGGAGGTCAAGATCACTGGGTTCAAATAACTAGCTCCTATTGGCTAGTGCCTGTCCTATCGTGTCAGGGTCGGCGTATTCCAATTCAGAACCCGTAGAAAGACCGCGGCCCAAGGAGGAAATTTTGGCGCCGATATTTTTTAATTTTTCTTGCAAGAGTTCGCGCGTATGGTCGCCCTCGGTTGTCGCCGAGAGGCCCAAAATTACTTCGGTTGGATTTTCGGTCTCGACTCTTTTTAAAAGTTCGCGCAAGCGCACGTGCTCGGCAGGTTCGGCCGCGGCAAGCGGGATTATCCCGCCTAATACAAAATAGAGCCCTTTGTAACCGCTGCGCTCCACGTTGTCGATGTCAACATCCTTTTCGACTACAAACAACAAGTTTTTATCGCGGCTGCTGTTGGCGCAGATATTGCACTCGACCCCTTTATTTTCTTTCGTAAACCAGCGATAACATTTTTTGCATTGGCTCGTATTGGCCCCAAGCGCCTGTATTTGTTCGGCAAGCTCGCGCCGAATAGCAGGGTTGGCAACCAACAAGTACTGCACAAACCGCCGCGCCTGCCGCGGTCCAATGCCGGGGAACTTCTCGAACAGCTGCGTGAGTTTATCTATCGGAGACATCTAGAAGGGTGCTCCGTCAAAGGCGGCCAAATCTGCTTTTTCGAGACTCTGGAAGGTCGTGCGCTTTTCATCAAAGTAGAGGTCGATTTTGCCCACCGGGCCGTTGCGGTGTTTTTCGATCATAATTTCGGCAATGTTGGGGCGGTCGCTGTTTTCGTTCATCTTGTCGTCGCGGTGGATAAACATAACGACGTCGGCATCCTGCTCGATAGAGCCCGAGTCGCGCAAGTCGCTCAAGCGTGGCTTGCCGCGGCGCTGCTCAACCGCACGGCTTAGTTGTGAGAGTGCCAGCACAGGCACATCCATCTCGCGGGCAAGCTGTTTGAGCGAGCGCGAAATCTCGGTCACTTGCTGCACCAGCGAATCAGAGCCACGCGCGCCGGTGGGGACCATCAGCTGGAGATAGTCGACCACCAAGAGCCCAAGCCCATGCTCTTTTTTAAGCCGTCGTGCAACGGCGCGCATTTTGAGGATGTTGTTAGCGGGCGAGTCTTCTATATATATAGGTGCTTGGCCAAGCCGCTCGTAGGCATCGCGGATCCGCCCCCAATCCTCTTGGTCTGAGATATGCCCGGTGCGCAAATTCCACGAGTTGACCTTGGCTTCGGCGGCGACCATGCGGTCGATAAGTTGCTGCGCCGCCATTTCGAGCGAGAATATCCCGACCACCGTGCCGTGTTGCACCGCCGTTTGACGTGCGATGTCGAGTGCGAGCGAGGTTTTGCCCATCGAGGGCCGCGCCGCCAAAATTATGAGGTCAGATTTTTGCAATCCGGCGAGCATGTTGTCCAAGTCTTTAAAACCCGTGCGCACGCCGCGCATCTCGTCTTTGTGTTCGTGCAAGTGCTCGAGTCGCTGCCAGGCGTCTTTTAGCGAGTCGCCGAGCGGGGTAAATTTAGAGAGAGTAGGCGTCGAGGTTACTTCGTAGATTTTTTTCTCAGCGCGATCAAGCGTCTCTTCCAAATCCTCGGCCTCGTCATAACCCAGTTCAGCCACGTACTCGCCAGCGTCAATGAGGCTGCGGAGCATGTGTTTTTTTTGCACCTGGCTCGCATAGTGGCGCGCGTTGCTCGCGGCAGGCACCTCGGCGGCAAGCTCGGCCAGGTACTGCACACCGCCCATATGCTCGAGATGACCTTCGTCGCTTAATTTTGCGCGTACCGACTCAACGTCGATTGGTTCGTTTTTTTGATACAGCGCCAACATCGCGCGATAAATAATGCGGTGCTTTTCGGCATAAAATGCGTCTTGCGAAATTACATCCGTGCTTTCGCTCATGCCCTCGGGGCGGATCATCAGCGCACCCAAAAATGCTTTTTCGGTTTCCAAAGTCTGCGGTGGTATCCGCAGCGCTTTATCCTTCTTTCCGGCCATAGGTTAAGAGTACCCCTAACTTGCAACCCTGCAAAACTGGGGATGAAGGGGACAAAAAGGGGATAAGAAATTCCAATTGCAGCCAGACAGAAAGTATTGACAACTGTTATTATTTATACCAATGTAATCTCAGTTTTCTCCAGTCTCCTGGATGCCCATTGAGGGGTGTTTGGGATCTCTGGAGGAAAGGATAGTTCCTTCACAGATCTGACTCCTGCTATCCACTGCAACGAGGATGCGTTATGGAAGGAAAATTCACTGGAATCGTGACTACGGTCATACAGGACGCCGCAAAGCCTTATGCTTTTATCGGCCTTCATACGGTGCGCATGCTGGACGGGAGTATCCCCACCATGCTGCGCGAAATGACCATTTATGACCTGTTCATCCACTCCGATGACTGCGCAGCTCCGCTTCAAGAAGGCATGGAACTTCGGTTCGAAATCCATCCGGACGAGCGGCGCGGCGAGGGTCATTATCGTGCCAAGTCTGCCGTGGAAACCGACAAGAACAAGCTCGATCAGCTGTCCAAAGGCGGAATCGAACTGGCTCTGCAAGGTTATGATGGCGGGCGTTTTATCGAGCACTCCAGCGTTCTCGCCACCTGGTGCATCTCAGCCGCACTTGCCGCCAAGGTCAAGGAAAAGACTATGGGAGGCAAGACGGTGCAGCTGCTACTGATACAAGGCCACGACAGTTCTAGTGTCGGCGGATTTTGGTACACCGAGCGGCGTCAGCTTATTGACCTTGCTGCGCCGATGGTGCACCTGTCTTTCAATCGGCCAGGTCTTCATCGGGTGTTCGCGCTTATCGTCTGGGCTGACACGCCCAACGATCTTGTGAATCTTTATCTTTCGACGAGCGGCAGTCGCTACAAAACCACTGTCGTTTCGAACGAAGGTATCAGCATCTCTCTGGAAGAAAAGCCAGATGCCCGTTACTCCGACGAGCGGAAGATCCACTTCTTCGGCTCAGGCTACATCCAGGCCGAGCTTCCAAAAACGCTCTTTGCCAGTCCGCCCTGGGACTGGAATTGGGTTAATTGGATGTTCTCAAGTAAGCCACGTGACCAATGTGCGTTCCGGCGTCGCCGGTTCGTGGCCTATACGTTCCAGCCGTTGCTGGCGATACCGATTCTCTACTTCGTCCTAGCTTTGCTTTGGGTGCTCCGCCTCTTAATCGTGGCGGCGCTTCTCTCGGTAGGCAAGCGCGGCATCGACTTCGATTCAATTCGTAGGTTCCGCTACCCGGTCAAATCGATTTGGCGATACGTCGACGGATCGGTGTTCAAGCTCAAGACTAAGAGGACATCGGTCAGCTTGCCTCTCGCTATCTCTCCGGCGGCGTTGTTGGTGTGTGCCTTCATCGCCACAGCACTGGTACTGTTCGACAGACTCGGTTTCTACGACTGGGTCCGGCTGTTCGCCTATACGTTTGGCGGAGGATTGTTTGTCTGCGTCGTCGTATCCCTCTTCCAAGTGTGGGATGCGAGTATGGACAAGAGGGCCCGCGAGTTAGCTCGCAAGGCCCTCGAAGACGAGAGGAAACGTCGAGCTCTTGAAGCTGAAGCTGCTCGGTTAATCTGCTCGGCGACCGGTCCTAAGACGCCGGATGTCTGGCAATTACCGTTCGGACCTCGGACGGTCCGGTTCTATGCCATTGCTCTGAAGCAGATGGTCTGCAGAAACTACGCAGGCTAAAAAACTTCCGATCGATCGTCAACCTTGGGCCCCGACACTTTGTTGGGGCCTTTTATTTTTTAGAAAGTTTAGGACCGCTGTCGGTATCTTTAACCTCATACCCAGCCTCTTCTATTTTTTTGCGCAGCTCATCTGAGCGGGCGAAGTCTTTGGCCATGCGGGCAGACTCGCGTTCTTCAGCAAGTTTTTTAATCTCCACGGGTATATCGGAAGGTTTAACCTTCCGATCGGCGAGCCCCAACCCCAAAACTTTGTCGGCTTCGGCAAGGGTTGTCTGATTCAGAACTTTTATATTTTCCCAAATTAGCGCCAGTGCTTTAGGAGTATCAAGGTCGTTGCCGATCGCCTCAAAAAAGCTTTCTAAAAATTTATGATCAATCTCGCCCTTGGGCAGGGAAGTGTAGGCCTGTTGTAACCGTTTAAGCGCCGTTGCTGCGCCCTCGAGCGCCTCCCAGGTAAAGTTCATTGGCGTGCGGTAGTGACCGGTGAGGTACCAATAGCGCAGCGCACGCGGGTCGAGCCCTTTGTCTTTAACTTCTTGCAAAACAATGGCATTGCCTTGCGATTTGCCAACGCGGTTTTGGTCGATGGTAATAAACTCGTTATGCATCCAGTACTGCACAAACTGCCCACCGGCTGCGGCCTCGGCCTGCGCTATCTCGTTGTTGTGGTGCACGGGGATATGATCGATACCGCCGGTGTGGATGTCGATATGTTCGCCAAGTAGTGCAAAGATCATCGCCACGCACTCGGTATGCCACCCGGGGAAGCCCATACCCCACGGCGACTCCCAGCCAAGTTTTGCGTCCGGCTTCCAGAGCACAAAGTCCTGCGGATTTTTTTTGCCGCTTGCTTCAACCCGCATGCCCGCTTGTTGGCCGGACAGGTTGATGCTGCCCAGCTTGCCGTACTCGGGGAACTGCGCCGTATCAAAATACACGCCGCTTTCGGTCTGGTAGGCGAATCCTTTCTTCTCCAGCCGCTCGATCAACGCAATTTGTTGCGGAATATAGTCGCTCGCGCGGGGGAAGGTAATCGTTTTGGTGTTAACGCCTATCGCTTCGATGTCGCGCAAAAAAGCCTCCATGTAGCGTCCGGCAAGCGTGTGCATATTTTGCATCGTCAGCTCAAGCCCCTCACGCCGCAAACCTTTGGTCATTTTGTCTTCGCCTTCGTCGGCGTCAGACGTGAGGTGTCCAAAGTCGGTGATATTTATCACCTGCTTAACCTCGTAGCCAAATATATCGAGTGTGCGGCGCAGAGTATCAGCAAAAATATACGAGCGCAGGTTGCCAATAGTTGCAAAGTCATACACGGTCGGCCCGCAGTTGTACATCAGCACTTTTTTACCGAGTGGTCTAAAAGGCTCGAGCTCTTTGGTAAGGGTGTTGTGGAGGTAGAGATTTTGCCCGGTCAGCGCATGAGCGGCGACATAGGTCAAAGCCTCGGTTCCTCCCGCGGAGAGTGCTTCAAATAGTGCTTCAAGAAATGACATGATTACAACCAACCTTTGCGTTTGAAATATACTAAACAACTAAGCGCTAGCACAAGCATCATCCCCGCCGCCTGCCAAAAGCCGGGAGGCGTCGAGGCAAGGGGGATATTGCTCATCCCAAAAAGAGACGCCACAAACGACAGCGGGAGGAATAAAAACGCAAGCACGGTCAGCGTCTTCATCGTATCGTTTTGTTTGGTGGTCAAGAGCGAGTTGTTGGTCTCCCGCATTTCTTGGAGCGAGTCGCGCAAATGCTGGAGCGTATGGGCAATGCGGATGTACGCGCCCTGGAGCGTGTGCACATGATAGCCAAAGCTCGCGCCAAAGAGGCGCGCACCTGCCGGCTCGAGCGAATCGATTATGTCTTTGTGGGGCAACAGTGCCTCGCGGAAGTCAAACAATATACGACCCATTTGGGAGAGCTCTATTACCATCTGCCGTTCGTTGCCTTTAAATATGTTTTCCTCGATGGTTTGCAAACGTTGTTGCAGCGTGTCGCACTCGTTGCCGACTGCCTGGTAGAGGGTGCGTACCATCTCGACAAATAAATGCCCGCCGTGCGTAGCCTCTTGGCGGCCCAACACCGTTTTAACTTCGAGCGCCTTTGCAAATATATGCAGCGGGTCGACGCTCTCGTAACGGGTCGTAATGAGGAAGTGTTTGCCCACGACAAAGTCTATTTCGTGCTCGGGGCGGCTTGAGAGTGTGCGCATGGAGGGGAAGTGCAGTATCAAAAACACCGTTTCGCCGCGACGCTCGACTTTGGGTTTGAACGACGGAGTTAAAAGTTCTTCGGCAATCACTGGGTCGAGTTGGAATTCTTGCATCACTTGGCGGACCTCCGCGGAGGAAGGATTGGCCAAATCGACCCACACCAAATCGCGTTGCGCATGACGCGTTAACATACATAAATTGTATCACCAAAATATATTCGGCGGTGTGTTATACTGTTTTGCTATGAACAGAACACGCATCGCGGCAGCGGGAGTAGTGTTGGCGCTCTCGGTCGCGTTTGGTGCAGGTATTTACATTGGTGTCTCCGAGCGCCTCCAAAACATCGCCTCAGCAGCGCAAGTTACCATCCCGGGTACCGGCATTAGCTTTGGTACGCCCGACGCGCAGCCCGACAAAGTTGACTTTACCGAGCTCTGGCAGGTGTGGAACTTACTCAACGACAATTTTGTTCAAACCCATGCCTCAAACACGATCCCGACTGATAAAGAAAAATTGTACGGCATTATTGCGGGCCTGACCGACAGCTATAAAGATCCGTACACGGTATTTTTGCCGCCGACGGACGCTAAACAATTTAACGAAGATATTGCGGGCAGTTTTGGGGGCGTCGGGATGGAGCTTGGCGCGCGCGATGGATCGCTGACGGTTGTGTCGCCGCTCAAGGGCACGCCAGCCGCCGCCGCAGACATCCGTAGCGGAGATATTATTTTGGCCATCGACGACAAAGCTGCCGAGCACATGGCGGTCGACGAAGCCGTCAAACTGATCCGCGGCCCGGTGGGTACGCCGGTCACTATCACCGTTAAACGCGCGGGCGCGGCACAGCCTCTTACGATTAAAATCGTGCGGCAGACGATCCAGATTCCGATACTCAAGTCGTACACCCAGGGTGGCACGTACGTGATAGAACTGTACAGCTTTTCTGAAAATTCGGTCGACCTCTTCCGCGATGCGCTGCGGCAGTACTTCCAGTCGGGCTCGACCAAACTGGTACTCGACTTGCGCGGCAATCCGGGCGGCTATTTGGATGCCGCTGTGCAGATGGCGAGCTACTTCTTGCCGGTGGGCGAGTCGGTCGTGAGTGAGGACTTTGGCGGCAAACAAACTAATGTCGTGCATCGCTCGCTGGGCTACAACGTGTTTGCGAACAAAAAACTCTCGTTGGCGATTTTGGTCGACCAGGGTTCGGCAAGCGCCGCCGAAATTTTGGCCGGCGCGCTGCAGTCGCACGGCATTGGCAAGCTGGTGGGTACCCGCACCTTTGGCAAGGGCTCGGTGCAGCAGCTGATTGATCTCCCTGATGGCGCAGAACTTAAAGTGACGGTCGCTAAATGGCTCACACCTGATGGTAAATCTATTTCGGATGGTGGTCTCACTCCTGATATCAAAGCCGACCGCACTGCCGACGATGTTAAAGCCGGCCGCGACCCGCAAAAAGAAGCGGCTAATGCCTGGCTCGCGACGCAATAACATGAAAGTAATACTACTGAAAGACGTGAGGGGAGTGGGGCAGCATGGGGAGATTAAGAACGTGGCCGATGGGTATGCTACTAACCGGCTCTTTCCACAAAAGTTTGCCGAGCCGGCGACCGAAGAAAAGATACAGCAGTTTGAAGCCCGTAAGGCCGAGGTAGAGGCCGCGCGTCAAAAAGAGGTTGAGCAATTGGATAACAAAATCCAATCGCTGCGTGGCAAAAAAATCTCGTTGAGTATCCGCGCAACCGAGAAAGGCGGCTTGTTTAAAAACGTACACGAGTCGGATATCGCCAAAGCGATTTTGGGGCAGCTTAGTTTGGAAATTCCAACCGATTCTATTGTTATTTCTGAACCGATAAAAACCCTGGGCGAGCACGTGATTATGCTCCAGAGCAAATCGCACAAAGCCGAGTTTGGGGTCGTGATTGTGGCCGCTTAAGACTTCATTGCACGTTTAGCCGTAAGTGCTAGTTTATACCTATGAAAAAGTGCTTATTGGGAGCTGTCCTCATGCTGATGTTTTTTGGCGGTTGGGGCTACACGGGCTCAGGATATTATTATGCACCGCAATCGAGTTGGTATATGGCGGCTCCGGCTGCAGCGTGGTACTACCCAAACACCGGCTCTAATTTTAATACCGGATACAACTCTGGCTTTAACGGTTATTCCTATAGTTACAGTTATAACAACTACGCGAGCCCCTGGAGTTGGGGTGGGTGGTGGTAAAAACTATCCCGACGTGCTAGTCGGGACCCGACCGGAGCGTCGGGTTTAAACAATAACGTCGACCTTGGAGCGCATGACTTTGCTGCCATCGAACGTTGTTTTGCGGACGGTTTTAAAAGCGACAGTGCCTTCTTGGAGTGCAAAAAGTGTGTGATCTTTGCCCTGGCCCACATTGGTGCCTTTAAGGTAGCGGTTGCCGCGTTGGCGGACGATGATGGCGCCTTTTTTGGCGGTCTGACCGGCAAAAAGCTTAACGCCAAGATATTTTGCCTTGGAGTCAGTTAGATTTTTAGCTGTGCCGCCTGCCTTTTTACTTGCCATATACTTAGGGTGCCATGGTACCAAAAAACCCCTTTCCTCGCAAGGATACCTTGGAGGCGCTTATTATCCCCGCGATAGTGGTGTTGGTCGGGCTTACGGCCTTTGGCCTGGGCCGGCTGTCGGTAGGTCTTTAACTAGCGGGCGGTTATACTAAATGCCATGTTGGTGACTGATTGCGAAATGACAGGGCTCGAGCCCCATTTACATTCAATTTTAAGCGTCGGAGTTATAGACCTCGAGCACCCTGAGCGGCAGTTGTACGAAGAGTGCCGGATGTGGGACGGCGCAAAAGTCGAGGACGAGGCTTTGGCGGTGTGCGGATTTACGCGCGAGCAAATCGCCGACCCAACCAAGCAAACCGAAGGGGAGTTGGTGCACAAATTTATTGCCTTTGCCAATGGTATGCAGGATACGACCCTCGCCGGACAGAATGTCTTTGTTGATTTTTTCTTTTTGCAGGCGGCTGCCAAGCGCGCGGGGCATACCGCTTGGCCTTTTGCACACCGGATCATCGACCTGCACTCGCTGTGTTGGGAGCACAAAATAAAGGGGGGAGAGGCTCCCCCGCTCGATGCAGAAAAGCATCACTCGGCGCTCAATTTGGAGGCAGTGTGTAATTACGTAGGAATTCCAAAGGAAACCAAGCCCCACAATGCGCTCACCGGCGCTAAAGTAAGTGCCGAAGCGATCTCTCGCCTTTTGTACGACAAAAAACTGCTGCCAGAGTTTGAGCAGTATCAGATACCTTGGCTTTCGTAAGGGGGTATACTTAGGGGGTAGGCAGTTTATTAATTTTTTCATACCAAGTTGTATGCCAGGAGGAGCACCGAAACGACCAGGATTTTTTGCCAGAAAGTTTGGGACTGAAGAAGCTAGGAAGTATGAGCAGAGGGATATGCCCAACGCAAAGGCCGCTATCGCTCGCAATGCTTTTACTATTGCTGAATCAGATTTAAAAGGCTACTTAGCGCACGGACACAATAAGAGTGGACCGGCTGATCCTGCCGTAGCAGAGGAGATGCAAAAAGAGTTCACCGGCCTTATACGCGAGCGTTTGAAGGGACTTATAACGGAAAACAACGACAAACAGATAGTACATCTCCTAGGCCGTTCAGCACATCGCCTGCAGCCCGGCGACATACCTCCAGAAATTGCGCAACGGCCCGTGGTGCAGGACGGGATAGACCTGCATGTCCAGAGTGTTCTCCACAACAACCGCACCGGGATCCGGGGAAAAATTGAGGAGATAGATAAAATGGTGAGTCTGGGGCTCATTAATAAAGAAGAGACCATGCAGGGCCCGGTAAAAAAGTGGGCCAAAGAGGTTATGAAAGAATACCTAAACCAGTTGGGTGTTTGGCCGACTAATTTCGCGAATTATCTTAACGGGTTTCTCGTAGAGGGTATTCTCACCGAAGAAGATATTTCTCAGGACACCGAGTTGTGCAATCATATAAAACCGCAGGCAAAACGTGCTTTCGAGTCTATGTTAAAAGGCGATCCTAAACGCAAAGAGGTTACCGAGTCGTTCGAGTTGTTTACCAAGTTGGGTTTGCTTGATCCTGCCGATGCTGCCGAGATCGACAAAAAAATAAAAGACCATCCTTTCTACGGACAAGACTAAGGCTTTACTCTCGGGCCGCCGGGAATCGAACCCGGTCTATATGCACCCCATGCATACGTACTACCGGTATACTACGGCCCGTTTTTTCTGTTGTGCTTTTCTAAGATACCGCACTTATCCCCAGTTGTCTTCAGGAGGTTGTGGTATGTTTAGGCTTTAGAGCCGTACCTTGTTGGTCCGGCCGTTTTCATACCAGCGGAGGTATCATGACTTCGGTCACCGATAGGCAGTTTGCGGCGACGCATGCCCTCTATACGATCAGTCTTCTGCAGGAGACACCAGTACTCAAGACCGATCGTACTTGGCGGATCAGAGTTATCATCGCAGCGCATCGTGCGTGTAATAGCGAAAAGATGACTGGGCTGGGTTATGGTCCCGACTGGCACGCCTACATCAAGCAGGATGTGATCAACTTTCTTAGGACCGGTAAACTTCCCTACGTCATCGAGCGCATGATGAGGGAGTTGCAATCTGCTGCCCAGCCCCATAAGTGACACTCTCCGATATCCGGATCGGGGAGTTTTGATTTTTATTGCTTTAGGACAAACGGTTTGCTACCGTTGCGCTAGTTGTTTCCTGACCCAGGAAGTGGGTCGCACAAGCCGCAGGAAGGCGAGCTATGTCATACCGCATACTCTACGTGGCTGGTGATGGGCCTCAAGGTTGCCATCATCATCCCGGATGCCCCGCCACCCTGCTTGGGGGTTTTTATGACCACGGCACTTGTACACGGAGGTGCCGGGTTAGACAGGCAGATGAGGCAGATCGTCGCTGTCGCCAACCGACGGTTCGTGACGCGCCTCATCAATGGGAACCCGAGCCGCAAGCCTCGAGAAGGAAGCGGAAGGGTAAGGCTGAAAAGGAACTTCCACCCATTAATCACTCGGTTATTGCCCTCTTCGTTAATGTTGAAACCGGTGAGAGCTTCGTGATGGACATCGGAAGTTAGTTAGACCCTCGAGCAATACGAGGGTTTTTTATTTTGATTTTACTAAACGATTTGTTAAGGTTTCTGAGGAAGAGTAAGTGCGTATTGACCCCCCGGAGGAGACCATAATATGGCTCAGACACAGATCGCTGTTCCTCCACAAGAGGACAGTAACGCACCTCAAAAACCAAGCCGACCAACCTACCGGGTACGACTTTCCCAGATCGTACCCAATGATCGTCAGCCTCGCCAAACCTTTGATCCGGATACGATCGAGGTACTTGCTGATCACATCCAGAAGGAAGGCTTGAAGCGGCCGTTGCGACTTTCGACCACAAAGCGTTTTGCGCCCGAGTTGAAGGGTAAGTTCATCTTGATTGGTGGTGGTCGCCGGTACCGCGCATTGATGCGTATCTGGGAACGCACGGGGGTTGAACCCACCATCGATTGCACGATCGAGGATCTCAAGAGTTGGGAAGAGTTATTTGACGAAGCGTTTCTCGACAATGTCGGCGGAGAGGACTTGCCGGTGTTGGATGAGGCTCGCGCTTTCGCCCTCTACGCCGAACAAGGTCTGTCTTACGCAGAGATTGGAAAGAAGGCTGGTGGCAAGTCAGACTCCTACGTGATCGGCCGGATCAAGATGCATGGATTGCCCGAGGAGGTAAAAAAGATGCTCGACCCGAGTTTGCCTCGTGAACAGCAGCTCGCGGTAACCTCGGCCATAGATGTTGCGATAAGTATACCGCCCAAAGCGGTAGACCTGCGTATTGAACTGGCCAAGGAGGCAGTCGATCGCCAACTCGACACCGGCGAGGTCAAAGCCTTGATTGAGCGAAAAGCCGGCAAGGCAGGCTATGGCGTCGGCGGCGCACTTCGCAGGCCGCGCGATGACTATAAGAAGTGGGCTATCTTCCTTGGTCGCATTGTTGCGGCACTCAGGCGTTATCGGGGTCACGACTTCGACACAATGTACAACACTCGCGACAACGAAGATGACGAACGGGCAGCGGATGCGAAGAGTCTCAGATCTATTGCTGCAAGTCTGGTAAGCTTGGCAGACCGTATTGCACCGCCAGAGAAGCCAAAAAAGTAGCAGAAGCGAGTTCCGAAAGGGCTCGCTTTTTAATTTTCGTCATGCTTTACTCTTTTCGGACGCACAAGAGGAGCTCGACGATGCGCATCCTGCAACAAGGACTCGATGATACGACGGTCGGATTTTTGCAAGGAGCTGGCATCGTCGCGAACAAGTCCGATGAGCCGCTCACTGCCGAAGATCTGCCCGCATGGCTGAGCGGCAATCAATACGACGCTTTTGTTTTTGCGTTTGAGGGCGACCTGGGGTTGTATACCCCGCGTCCATTGCGTACCAAACACGGGCTCTCGGTGCCGATCATTGGTATCTGCGAGTTGGGCGACGACCCGTGGCCCGTTCGCCGGGCGACCTTCTTAGAGCAGGGCGGGGATGACTTGTTTAAGTCGCCTCCCAACCCCCGCGAACTTGCAGCTTCGCTCCGAGCGGCTGCACGGCGCTTTAAAGGCGGACTCCTCGATATTTTGGTATTCCAGGTGGGGAAGGCGACGGTTAAGATGAACCAAGCTGCTTTCACTATCCAGGTGAATGGTGAGAGGGTGGCGATGGGCCCGACTGAGTTAAATCTCGCGCTCTTCTTTGCGCGGTCGCCAGGCCGTGTACGTACGCGGCAAGAGATCCTCGACGGAGTGTGGGGTGATATTGAGGTCGACGAGAGGACGATCGACGTGCATATTGGGCGTTTGCGCAAAGCACTCGTAGCCAAACACCCTGATGCAGGGAATCTAGTCGAGACCGTCCGCGCAGGCGGCTATATCCTCAATCTCCGCCCCACCATCGAGAAGGTAAGCGGATAAATAGTAAGTCAAATATAGGCTTTTCGGACCCACCGGAAGGTCTTTTTGTTTGTCAAGCTCTACGCTTGACCCTATTGACAAAGTCTGATAGTGTTGTATTAACCTCGGGTACAGCCCCGGGGCCTTCTTTTTGTTAGTCACGAAAAGAACAACCATTCATATGCAACTAATCATATGCCTTTCGCAGCTAGTTTCGCTCTTGCCGTATCTTTGGCACTAGGCGGCTCCCAAGCCGGTCCGGTCCAGGCTTCGACAGCACCGATGCCTGCTGCTCAGTCCGTCGAGGACTACGTTCGTGGCTACTTTAAAGAGGAGCCCCTGTTGGCCGAAATCGCCAAATGTGAGTCGCACTTTAAACAGTTCGACAAAGATGGCACCGTGCACCGCGGCGTGGTCAATAACCAAGACGTGGGTGTGATGCAGATCAACGAGCACTATCACTTGGAAGTTTCGCAGAAGCTCGGTATCGACATCTACAGCCTCCAAGGCAACCTCGCGTACGGTAAATACTTGTACGACAAAGAGGGAGTTCAGCCCTGGATCTCGTCCGGCCCGTGCTGGAAGAAGTCCCAGGCTTACAAAGATCTCCAGAGCCTTGCACTGAAATAAACCCCGACGCTTTAGTCGGGGTGCCGACTGAAACGTCGGCATAATATAAAACCAAAACCGCTCCGCCGAAAGGTGGGACGGTTTTGTGTTAGTGGCTTCTATTGACCAAAGCAGTTTTTAAAGGTATTTTGTGGTCGGTATCAGATGCTGGGGAAGTGTCCTGGCCTAACAAGGGGTAACACACCGATGCGCCACGGAATCTCTGCGCTCGCGACAATCCAAGGGCTCGCCAACCCGAGCCCGGAATTCAAGGATTACAAGGATTACTATGACTACGCCCGGCGTATGGCAACTTTGCCTGAACCTGGCTTGGGCTCGTCGAGCATCGCTCAGGACAGGACGATCACCGGCGAAGAAGCTCAGGCCATCCAAGCGGTTCTGCGTGCCGCAGCTGCTAAAAAGCCTGAAGACGGCTTCTGGCCCTTGGAAGTTCATCAAGCCGTTCTGGCGGCTGCCGCAATCATCCGCACCTCGCCGCCACGGCAAATTAGCTGATAAAGCCCGCCCTCCCCGGCGGCTTTTTTGTTTGGTGGGGGAGTCAGTTCCCTGTTTTTTTGGAGGATCTAAAAGGTGTAGACTAGTAATATCTTATGAAGATTTTTATTGACGCAAACGAATACCAGCGTTTTATTCGTACAACAAAACCAGATCTGGGTGACTTAAAAATCTTAAAAAAAATATTAAAAAAACCTGGCAAAGAAGGTACTAAGCCCTATACGCTTGTTACTACAGAACAGGTAATTGACGAATATTACCGAGAAGAAGATGTTCAGATAAAAAGTAATAGAAAGAAGATTTCAGAAAAAAAGGTTGCCTTTGCTTTATTCGAAAAACCAACAGATAAACAATCTGTTCATGAAAAAGCGTTGGTTGAACGAGCTAAAAAAATTGAAAGTTCTTTTGATGCGCTGGTGAAAAAAGAGATGGCTTCATTTGATAAAAAAAGCGGTGAAGTTAAAAGATTAATGGAGGATTTATTTAAATTGGCCGGAAATCCCATAGCCTGTGACGACGATATACTCCGTGCAGTTGAAATACGCTTATCGCAAGGCAAGTATCCACCAAAAACTAACGGCTCGATTGGAGATGCTATAAACTGGGAAATATTACTCTCGCAGCCTGACGATGTAGAATACGTTTTTATAACGAAAGATACTGACTTTGTAACAGAAGATGGAAGTCTTCGTAAATCTTTACAGATAGAGTGGGATAAGGACCATTCTGAAAAGATAAAAATCTATCCTTATATTGGCGATTTTCTCGAGGCGATTGGAGAAAAAAAGAAACTAACCGTCTCAAAAAGACCACAAATTCTTAAAAAAACTTCTACCGAAGAGGGGTTGCTAGAATCTTCATCAAACTTGGTTTCAGTATCAGATTCATCTACTATGTGGGTGGTGCCAAAAACAGTTACTGGGGGTACTTATCTTGTTAATCCTGCCTCTGTTGCGGGAACAAATTGGACAACAGTGTCTGGGGCCGGTAGTACTTTTACTAGCAGTGGAGCCAACAATTTTTTCACCAATGTGGCTACTGTAAATGTAAATTTTTGTCCTAGTTGCGGCGCAGAAAAAAATCAATTAGTCAGATTAAATACCACTGCATTCTATTTTAGTAAAAATAGTTACAAATGTTTAACCTGCGGTAACACATTTGAGGTCTAATTTTTAAAGCTAGGAAAAGAGGGAAGTGGCTCCCCCGTTTTGGCGAGATTTTTTAGGAGTGGGGAGAAAATAGAGTAGCTTAAGCGACACATAGGTTATACTTTTGTTATGGGACTCCGGACTCAAAAAATGGGCAAGCAGGTTCCCTGGTCCTTGCCCGAGCTCAAGGTCGGGCTTTTGGAATTTTATAAAGAATATGGACATTATCCTACCGCGACCGAAGTCGACGGGTACCGTTTTTTGCCGTCCTCGCGTTCTATCGAACGAAGTTTTGGTGGGCTCGTAGAACTACGCAAAAAGCTTAACCTTGGAGATAATAATCACGATTTTAGAACGGGCAAGCATAGCTCTGAACGTTCTTTAAAGATAAATAAGCGTGCCCATGCGACCGAACAGGTTGTTTACGAGTATCTGGTTCAGCGTTTTAAAAAAGAGTTTGTACACCGTGAATATTTCTTTACCGACGACCACCGGACAAGGGCAGATTTTTTTGTATATGATTCAGGTAAGGGGTTTTGTGTCGATGTATTTTATCCGGCCTCGCCACGCAACTTGAGCGGATGTTTAAACATAAAGCTTACCAAATATGCCGGAATGCAGACCTACCTCGACTACCCGGTCGTATTTCTGCAAATGAACGAGTCTATATCGCAAACTCGGCTAGACGCGCTCGCCAAGGCAAAAAAGCGACCTTTGCCGGCGGGGCAGTATTTGATGGAATGGAATACGTTTAAAGAATTTTGTTCGCTGCGGAACCCGCTGCAGGTATTAGAGGGGAAGAGAACCCAAGAGAAGCTCGGATTAAGTGCGAAGCGCTAATACGGCACCTATATATGTCGCATAAGCTACCCGCGTAAAAGATATATTGTGCGACGTTAGATACTTTGGCCTTTGGTACAATACGTACCTATGACTCGCTATGCCAAACAAATCGACGCCCTACTCTCCCCCGCGGAGCGCCGGGTGTTTAAAAAACTTTCCACCCCAAAAAAGATTCAAGATTATTTAGAAGCCCTCCCCCAACATTTTGTAACAGGTGGGGAAGGCATGCTGAGCCCAAGAGGGGTTTTGAGCCTCAAAAAGGCTCATTGTATGGAAGGTGCCGTGTTAGGAGCCGCCTTACTCGCCTATCATGGCCGCCCGCCGCTCCTGATAGACTTCCAAACCACGAGCAACGACGAAGACCACGTGCTCGCGGTCTTTAAAGAGCGCGGCTTGTGGGGCGCGTTGAGTAAGACCAACCATCCGGTACTGCGTTGGCGCGACCCGATTTATAAATCGCCGCGCGAACTCGCGATGAGTTATGCGCACGAATATTTTTTGTGGAATAAAAAAGACGGGAAGCGCAGAGGACAAAAAACTTTGTGCGCGTATTCTAAGCCGTTTGATTTGCGGAAATTTAAATTAGAGCTCTGGCTGACGGCCGACTCTATAGACTGGCTGGCCGACCCCTTAGATTCTTCACCTCACTCCCCCATTGCCCCAATCTCGGCTATCCGAACTTTGCGTCCGGCAACGAAGATAGAAATAAATCTAATGCAAAGCGATGAGTGGTCGCGCTCCGGCAAAAAACTTTTTTAAGTTACAACCGCACGCCGATGCCGCGGCGGAAGAGCCAGAGGAGAACTAGTAGGAAGAGGACGACAAAGCCGATGAGTACACTAAGGCAGATACCGATATTGATATCGGAGACGCCAAAGAATGCCCATCGAAAGGCGTTGATCATATAGAGTATCGGGTTAAAGAGCGATACCGTCTGCCAAAATGGGGGGAACTGTTGGATCGAATAAAAAATGCCGCCTAAATACGTCAGCGGCGTGAGTACAAAGGTCGGCACTATCGACATCCCATCAAAGCCTTTAGCAAACGCGCCGTTAATTAAACCGCCGAGCGAAAAGAGTGTCGACGTAAGCACGAGTGTCAAAATAAGTACTGCAATGTTTTGTATCGCGAGATGGGTAAAGAAGAGCCCCACCACCCCTACCAACACGCCGACCATAAGTCCGCGCATGACTCCCCCGCTGACAAACCCCACTATCACTAACCACTCGGGCATCGGCGAAACTAAAATCTCGTCGAGCGTTTTTGTCCACTTAGCAAAGTAGAAGGTTGAGACGGTGTTCATATATGAGCTCGTAATAACCGACATCATAATGAGCCCGGGGACAATAAACTGAATGTATGTAAGCCCGTGTATGGGCTTGAGTTGCGAGCCAATAAACGTACCAAAGACCACAAAGTACAGCGTGGTTGTAACTACTGGCGGCAAAAGCGTTTGCGACCAAATACGTACAATGCGCACAAAGTCGTTGCGCAACATGGTATAAAAGGCCGTCCATTGTTTTTGTGGGGTCATAGTGTTTGTTCGTTTTCGGTCTCTTTTCCGGCACCAATCAAGTCGAGATACACTTGCTCGAGCTTTTCCTCGCCGTGGTCGGCAAGCAAACTTTGCATAGATTGGTTAACCAAAATGCTCCCTTTGTTAATGATGGCCACGTTGCGGCACAGCTGCTCGGCCTCCTCCAAATAGTGCGTCGTGAGGATGATCGTCGTCCCCTCTTTATTTATTTTGCGTAAAAAGGTCCACATCGAACGACGCATCTCCACATCCACGCCCGCGGTCGGCTCGTCGAGTATCAAAAGTTTAGGACCGTGTATGAGCGCACGAGCAATCATGAGGCGGCGCTTCATACCACCGGAGAGTTGCTGACTTGGGGTATACCGCTTATCCCACAACCCCAAATCTTTAAGAATAGGCTCAGCGGCCTTCAGTGCCTCGGCCCGCGGGGTGCCATAGTAGCCCGCTTGGGTCACGATAATATCTTCAACTTTTTCGAAAATATTAAAATTAAACTCTTGCGGTACCAATCCAATGTAGGTTTTAGCGCGCGAGGCATCGGTATCAACAGGATGATTAAAAATCTTAGCTTCGCCGGAGGTTTTGGTAACCAAACCCGTGAGTATGCCAATGAGCGTGGTTTTGCCCGCGCCATTAGGCCCTAATAGCGCAAAAAAGTCGCCTTCTTCAACGGCAAGAGTAACCCCGCGTAAAGCTTCGACCGGGCTCCCCTGCCCCTTGGGTGGGTCGTACGTTTTATAGAGGTTAGAAACAGAAACTGCGTGAGTCACAACTCACGCAGTGTACCACAACGCCCAAATTTTTTAGGAATTACATGCAGACTTTGCACTCGCCTTTGTGCGTAACGACGAGCCAGATTGCCGAGAGGCCTACAAGGACGTAGACGACTGCTTCGAGCTGCATCGACGAGCTGAGTACCATATGCACGATGTTCCAATCCATGGTGTTGTAGATCAACATGCTGAGGCCCGTAAGACCCCAGTTAAGACCACCTACGACGACCAGGATAAACGCGATGATGTGTAGAATTTTCATAAGAAGAGGTAGAGAAATGATGCGGCTCGACCAGGCCACACCTCTAGTATACCCGCCCTTAGCGCGTCGGCAGGTATGAAAGTGGATTTAAATAGGCGCTTGGGTCCCCCACCGGCATAGTGTAAGTTTTGCCTTTGCAGCTCGAACTCTTAAACGACGCTATCTCGGAGCCGCTCGAGGCGTATACGCCAAAGTGCAGATGCGGGCCGGTGGCGTAACCGGTTGAGCCCGAGTAGCCCACCACCTCGCCCTGGTCGACGGGCTGCCCCGCCGAGACGTTGATAACTGAAAGGTGCGCATAAAGGGTTGAAAGTCCGTCGTCATGTTTAACAAACACCCATTTACCAAACGAAGCGTTGGGGCAGGTAAGGTCGGTGTTGCCGGTGCCAAGCACTACTCCGCCGCGCGCCGCCAGGATACGGGTACCGGTCGAGGCCGCCAGGTCGAGGCCGGTGTGACCCTTACCGCTATAAATTTGAGGATTCTTGGTAGCAAAATCGGTATTGCCAAAGTATTGGGTAATGCGGACAGAGTCGAGCGGCCAGGCAAGTTCGCCCGGGGCGACGCTCGGCAAAGCTGAGGTGTCGACATGCAGGCCAAGCTGGCGCTCAAAAGCAAGCAGCTCTTGTTCAAATTTTGCTTCTTCGATTTGTTTTTGCGCAATCAGTTTTTGATAATTACTTTCTTGATTGCTGGTTTGCACCAAGAGTTGAGTTTGTGCGCCCTTTGCTGCGGCAACACCCTGTTTTTGGGTGCTGAGGTTGTTCTTGAGCGCGGCTAACTCGCGGCGCCTGCTTTCGGCCGAGCTTTTGTTTGACTCAAGATCGGCGCGCAGGGCGCTCAGCTCTTCGATTTTATTTTGTAATTCGCCGCGCACGCTGCCGAGGGTTACCGACTGATCAAAAAAATCCGACAACGAGCCGCTTGCGAGCAATGAGTTGGTGAGCGGCTCTTCGTCCAACTCGCGCAAGTTGCGCAAGGTGCTGCCGACGCTTTCTTCCACTTTAGAAATTTCGTTTGAAGTTGTAGAGATAGTGGTAGAGAGTTTACTTATATCGCGATCTTTTTGACCTATCTGGGTGGTGGTGAGGGTAATAGTTTTTTGCAGCTTTTGGATTTGGAGGTCGAGCTCTTTAATAGCGGTTTGGAGCGTCTTTTTTTGAGTGGTGGTTGTGTTTAGTTGCCCCTGGAGTTGGGCTATTTCATCCTTAAGCTTTTCGATTTGGGCGTTGGTCGAGTCTATCTGCAGTTGGGTGCTGGTGGCATCCGCAAGTACAAAAGCGGGCAGCAACAAAGCTACGATGAGCACCGATGCACCGCTAAAACGAGCCAACATTGACTCTATTTTATAATTTTTCGACTGCGGCGGCAATGCGGGCGAGGCACTCCGCTTTGCCCAAAAGTCCCGCGATGATGAATGGGTCGGGCGATTTTGTGGCGCCAGAGAGTGCGGTACGTAGAGGCCACAGCACGTCTCCCCTCCCCTGGGCGGTAGCGTAGGGCCAGAGTATGTCTTTAATTTGTGCGGCACTGAATCCTTCATCAGGTATGTGCTCGAACATGTCTGCAATAGCTTTCAAGTGATTTGACGCAACCTCAGCCGTAATCTTTCCGTCTTGAGTGAGCAGTTCAACGCTGGGCGACGCACCCTGCATAAACCCAAACTCTGTCGTGAGCATCTCGCGCGCCTCAACAAGCGTTTTTGCGCGTTCTTTAAGGAGCGGAATCAATCGCGGATCAATCTCTTGCTCCAATCGCTTAGCATACTCATTGTCAGAGAGTCGTTTGAGGTGCTCGTGGTTAAACCAGAGCAATTTAGTCTCATCGAGTACCGCAGGACTTTTTTGTACGCGGTCGAGCGTAAAAGCAGCTATAAGTTCTTCTTTAGAAAAAATTTCTTGCTCGTCTGAAGGATGCCAACCTAGCATGGTATCAAAGTTCAAAATAGCTTCGGAAATATAACCAAGTGCTCGGTACTCGGTAATAGCCATGGCACCTTTACGTTTAGAAAGTTTGGTGCGATCAGCGCCGGTAATAAGTGGTAAATGAGCATATTCCGGTCGCGGCGCGCCCAACGCTTCTTGAATCAAGATTTGCCGCGGGGTGTTGGATACGTGATCCTCACCGCGCACTACATGGGTCACTCCCTCATCCCAGTCGTCTACCACGAGCGCAAAGTGAAAGAGAGGTTCGGTAAAGCTTTTCGCGATAATAAAATCTTTAAGGTCCGTGGTGTCAAAAGATATTTGTCCGTGTACGGCATCAAAAAAGGTAACCACTTTATTTGGATTATGGAAGCGGATTACCTCAGTGCGGCCACCCTCTTCTTTCGGTTTTTCTTTCGATATATACGCCTTGTCTTCTGCAATTAATTTGCGCAGAAGTTCTTCATGACGACCCGCATGCTCGCTTTGCCGGTACTTTTGATCGATATCGACGCCAAGCCATTGTAGTGATTCAAAAATATTTTCTTCAAACTCTTTTTTAGAGCGTTCTTTGTCGGTATCTTCAATGCGGACAATAAATTTCCCTTTGTTATGACGAGCAAACAACCACGCAAATATACCCGCCCGTACCCCCCCAAGGTTAAGGTTGCCGGTAGGACTAGGGG
Organism: Candidatus Nomurabacteria bacterium; assembly: GCA_943348815.1. Taxonomy (GTDB): domain Bacteria; phylum Patescibacteriota; class Minisyncoccia; order Phycocordibacterales; family SBAW01; genus GWA1-54-10. The sequence continues at coordinate 7,653 of CALQYT010000007.1, read as the reverse complement.
CAAAACGTGTAACTACCTTATCTGCCATAGACGAAACTATACCAATTTTCTCCTTATTTTGCTTTGATTTGCGATCCTTGACACACCCGCCTATTTATTATAAAACGAAAAGTGAACCCAGCACAAACAGGGAGATGGGTCATGACCCCGTCCGAACTTCTGACTGCGGCAAGGGCGTCTTCCCTTCCGGAAAAAGACCTCATGCTCGCCTTAAGCGAGTATGCATGTAGACGGAATGAGGAAGGGTGGAAGGGCAACCCGGATGCAGGATGCGCCTGGAATCTCCTGCACGCTCATTTTTTTCGTCTCCCTTTCGCAGCGAAGATAACAGTCTTCAGGCGAATGTCATGGGAGAATCCGCGACAAGCTCAAGATCTTTACATCCAGGTCATGGGATGGATCGCCTGTGACACTGAGTGGCAGAAAGCACACCGGGCGCAAGAGCTCTACAGTTTTATGCGTGACAAACGCGAGGAGAGTGAACGCGAGAAGAAAGGCTTAGGCTTTTTTGTAAACCTCACGATCTGGTATGCCATTCTTGAGTTAGCCCGGCTTGAGGTGGAAGAGCGCAATCGACAGTCGTCAGCCGCATGACATCGCTGCACCTGGGAAAGGGTGCGGCGTTTTATTTTTATATACGACAGTTTACTGCTCGTGAGAGAGGGCTATGTCGAGGATGGCGGTGGCGATGAGTTTGGCGGCGTCGGGGCGCGCAAAGGCACGGGCGGCGTTTTGCATCGCATGCCGCGCCGCATCGTTGGTGAGTATGCGGTTGACCTCTGAGGTTAGGAGGCGCGGGCTGAGGTTATTTTGTTCTATCACTATCGCTGCGCCGGCGCGCGCGTACGAAAAAGCGTTTTTAGTTTGGTCGTGGCTGGTTGGCTCGGGTATAGGCACCAGTATTGCCGGGATGCCCCAGGCTGCGGCCTCGAAAATATTCCCCGCCCCCGCGCGCGAGACTATCAAACTCGCCGCACCGGCGCTCATGCGCGTAGCCAAGTCGCTGAGATAGCCAAAGGGTTTGTAGCGCTCTAAGTATGGTGAGTCCCCCATCACCACCTTGGCGCGGCCGGCAACTTCGTCGATATTGGGTGTGCCGGTTTGATGTATCACTTGATATTTTTCTAACAGCTGCGGCAAGGCTCCCAAAACCGCCTCGTTTAAAGTTTGTGATCCTTGCGAACCGCCGGTTACCAAAACAACCGGTATGTCGCGGTTGAGTTTTAGATATTCAAACGCACCTTCGCGCGAGGGAACTAACACCGCTTTGCGCACCGGGTTACCAGTATGCGCAACGCGGTCTGCGGGGAATTGCCCCGCACCCTCGGCAAAGGCAACCGCAATTTTGACCGCAAACTTTGAAGCCCACCGGTTAACGCGGCCAGGACTTGCGTCGCAGTTAAGCAAGACCACCGGGATACGAAACCACTTACCCGCAAGGAGCATAGGGTAGCTGGCATAACCGCCGGTGCTAAAAATTACGTCAGGATACAAAAAGAATATCCGCAGCGCAGAGCGGAGTACTCCCCAACCCGTCTTAAACAGATCGAAAAAGTTCATGACCGAAAAATAGTTGCGTATTTTACCGGCGGAGGTTTTGACAAACGTGATGTTATTGGCAATAAGCACCTCGCGGTCGTACGGGTCGGGCGCAGCGTACAATAGTTGCGGTTCAAGCAAGCGGCGCTCGCGCACGAGGTCATTAATAGCTTCAGCAACGGCAACGAGCGGATAAAAGTGTCCGCCTGATCCTGCTCCGGTAAGAAGAATTTTCATACTAAGATTTCATTCGGCGCGATACGCTCAGTATAACGCCGACTTCGGCGAGCGAGATCGCCAATGCGGTGCCGCCGTGCGAAACAAAAATAAGCGGCACGCCAATAAGTGGCACGAGCCCCACCGACGAAGCGATATTAAGCAGCGATTGGCTGACAATAAGTGCCACTATCCCGACTACCAGAAGTCCGCCAAACGGGTCCGGAGCTCGTGCCGCAATGCGCAGCCCCAAGAGCGCCACACATACGTATAAGAGTACTAAGGCAACGGAGCCAAGGAAACCAAACTCCTCGGCCGCGACCGCAAAGATAGAGTCGCCAATAGGCTCAGGCAAGTAAGAAAATTTTTCGACACTTTGTCCAAATCCGCGGCCGCTGAGGCCACCCGAGCCGACCGCAATAAGCGATTGTTGAATTTGATAGCCACCCCCCTGCGGATCAGCCGATTGGTCGATAAACGTAACCAAGCGTTGTTTAACGTGCGGGTATACCGTTGCCGCGCCGACAATGATCCCAACTCCTACTAATGCCAGCAGCATAAAGTAGAGCACCCGGCCGCCAGCGGCGAACAATACCGCCGCACAGCCGATAACTAATATCACCGCACTTGCGGTGTCCGGCTGTAAAAGGAGCAGTGCTGCCGCACTGCCACCCACCAAGGCGAGGGGTACAAAACTTCCGCGCAGGGTGTGCGTTTTGCGGATGTTAGCAGCGTAGATTGCGGCTAAAAACGCTACGGATGCAAGTTTAAGGAGTTCTGCAGGTTGAAATGACAGCGGTCCGAGGCTTAGCCACCGTGCGGCGCCCTTAAGCTCGAGCCCGACATGCGGCACAAAGGTAAGAACGGTGAGCAAAAGCGCGAATCCAAAAAAATACGGCGTATAAGCTTTCCACTCGCGGTAATCCATTCGTGATAATACGATAAGCGCGACCCCTCCCGCTAAAAATCCGAGCAGTAGTTGCGACACCGCGACCGAACTAAACGTTGCTCCTCCGTCGCGTGCAAGCAGGCCAAGCGCGGCCGAAGTAAATATGAGCAACCCAAAAACAATAAGCGCCAAAAATGCAAGCAGGAAGGGTGTGTCAACGGCACGTTTCATTGCAATTAAAAGAGTGCGATCGTCATTCCGATAACCGCCGCAACCACACCGACGATCCAGTAGCGCATGGTCACTTTATACGGCGGCCAACCGAGCGCTTCGAAGTGATGGTGCAAGGGCGCAATGCGCAAAATTTTGTGACCCAAAACTTTTTTGCCAAAAATCTGGAGCAAGTTGGAGAGTACGGTTACGACGAGCGGCAGGGCAATCACCGGCAATACCGTTACGCCTCTTCCCTCGCCTAACGTGTCGGTCAAAAAGGCTACGACTACCAACGCCAACGTAAGTGCCATCGTGCCGGTTTCGGATAAATAAAACCGCGCCGGTGGGATGTTAAACCAGACAAACGCTAAGAGTCCGCCGACTACGGCTGCGCAAAATGCGGCGAGGTCCATTTGATTTTGGAACAACGCTATACCTGCGTAGGCGGCAAAAATAGTGGCAAATATACCGCCCGCCAAACCGTCGATACCATCAATGACTCCACCGGCATACATAAACAACGCGACGAGTACAAAAAATGGAATAAATAACCAACCTAACTCAAGTGGGCCATGTAGGAGTGGAAACGAAACTGCGTGTACATCGAGTTTGTCATAAAACCACCATCCACAAAACGCTGCTACAGCCGCAACAACTAAAAGTCGCGCGCGCAGGCGCAATCCGCTGGTGCCTGCAACCTCGAACAAGTCGTCAATAAAACCGACCAATGCGCCCACCGCCAGTGCCGCGAGCGGCAGCCAGGTTTGCGCACGGCTAATGAATGCGAGGTTTGCAAACCCTGCCGGATAAATGCGGGCCAACAGTGACAAGAGGTCGGCAACCAACAGTACGCTCGTCCAGACAATAACGCCACCAAAACGCGGCACGCCGACTTCGCGGGTTTCGTGCAAGCGGTTAAACTCAAGCGCAGCGTTTCCGTCAAACGCCGTTTTGCCGGCTTTTTTCTTCCACAATTGATGGCGGTACAAAATGTGCGTTACAAACGGCGTGATTCCTATCCCCACCAGGAAAGCAAGCGTCGCAGGTATGAGTATGCGCATGATATCGGGGCTCATAGTTGTATGCGTGCGGATTCAATAAGCGTTTTCATATCGGTAAAGCGCCCTTCGCGGGTTGAGTGCAAAATGGCGGCTACGACGGTATGCCCCGGTTCAAGGTCAAACACTGCCACCAAGTTGCCGCCTGCCAAGTCGGTATACCCGGTTTTGGCCGCTACAAAACCCGGGAGTGAGTGGAGTTGGACGGCAGTTGCCGGTAACACTATTTCGCCACCATCTAAGTTAATGCCGATGTCCGAGCGCGTGGTCAACTCAAAAAAATCCGGATGATCAAGGTACAGCAGTGCCGCCAAGCGCGTGACATCGTAGGCCGATCCATAGGCGCCGGCAGTTTGTATGTCTATGTCCAGACCGGTTGCGTTATAAAAACGCGTTTTAGTAAGCCCCAGGGTTTGGGCCGTTTCGTTCATCACCATTAAGTAGTTACTACCCAGGGTATGCGCGGCAGCCTCGATGGCGTCGTTACTCGAGGCAACTAATGCCAAACTAATAAGATCGCGCAGCAGTAGTGTTTGACCCACGCGGAGTTTAGAATCGCCTTCGGGTTTAATGTCCGCCGCCGTAATTTCGACCGGAGTATCGGGCGATTTGCGCGACAGTACTACCTCGGCGGTCATAAGTTTAGCCACTGATGCGAGCGGCAATGGGTCATAGGCTTCTTTTTGGTAGAGCACTTGCCCGCTCTGCAAGTCGTAGAGTATTGCTGCTTGTGCCGCTAGTTTGGCTGGCTCGAGCACCACGGTGTGCGCGGCCGTAGGCGTTGCGGCAAGCGAGCTAGGGCTATGCGGCGTGGTAGCCAATACGCCAACACCAAACGCGCCAAAAATTAGTACTACGGCCAACACTGCAGTAATAGCGCGAGTGCTCATACGGGGCTTTCTTGTTTAGCACGATAAGCTTCTTCGAGCGCTTGCAGTTTTTGGCGTACCTCGGCGTAGTCCGGCAAATCTTGCGGGCGCGTGACGCCAAGTTGGGCAAGCAGCTCGGTAGTTGGCTCGTACAAAAATGAGCGTTCGTCTTTAGGATTAGTTATTTTGCGCACTAACCCGCGGAGAGTCAGGGTACGCAAAGTTTGTGACGAATTAACGCCGCGGATGAAATCTATTTCGCTACGGGTCAGTGGGCCGCGGTACAGTATTGCCGAAAGGGCCTCAAAACCCGCCTTGCCTATCTCGCGGGAGTACTCTTCTTTGCGGATCTTTTCTATCAATGCCGAAGCTTCAGAACCGACACGCAGCTCTACCTCTTTGCCGTCATCGATCAGCACTACGCCCGTCGCGCGCTCGCTCAGGGTAGCAATCCCCGACTCTACTTCTTCGGCAGAGGTGCCTAGCATTTTTTGCAATTCTTGGCGCGAGAGCGGTCGGCCAAGTGCAAAGAGTAGTGCTTCAATCTTTTTGTCCATAACTGGGTGTTGAGACGCTCGAGGATTCCATCGAAATTTCGCCAAACTCGGCGTCTTGTTCGGCATTAATTATACCTTGTTTGACCAACTCTAAGAGCGCCAAAAAGCTCACAATAACGCTCTGCCTTTCGCCTTTCGAAAACTCGCGGAAGGTTGTTTTAAAGGCAGCCGAAACGCGCGCGGCCATGGTCTCGATCATTTCTTCAAGCGAAATTATTTTCCGAACCGCAACTTTTGGCAGCGTGAGTGTTGTGGGGAATCCTTCTATCAGTGTTTGCGCCGCACTGCGCAAGGCTGCCGGAGTCACGGTTAGGTCGGGAATAAACAGAGGTTCGAGTTCTTGCGGGGTGCCTTCGGGCAGATACGGCAAATCAAGGCGCTCGAGCCCACGTGAGGCGTCTTTAATAAGTTGATACAAAGCCAAACGGTACTCGAGCTCTTTTATATCGCGCGATTCATCGTCGCTCAAGGTCAGGTTAGGCAAGAGCGAACGGGATTTAATTAACAACAGTGTTGCGGCCAACGCAACAAACTCGGCCGTCTCCCCCACGGGCATGTGGGGTAGACTATTTACTTTCGCAATATATTCGTCGGTGACGGTCGCAAGCGAAATATCGTTGATAAGCAGCTTGCGCTTTTCGATCAACTCCAAAAGCAACTCCAAGGGGCCTTCGAAAACACTGGTTTTAACCGTGATCGGCATCACGATTAGTATAGCGCAAAAGCCTTACTTTTGAGCGTGTTTTTGGATGAGGGCCAAGAAGAAGCGCACCGGGGCACCGGCGGCACCTTTGGCCAAAAACTCTTCGGGGTTTGAGGTCATTTTGGGCGCCATGTCGACGTGGATCCAGGGGCAGTTGAGTTCTTTAGCAAAAGCTTCCAAAAATTTGCCGCCGCCAATCGTACCGGCATAGCGAGAGTTGCCACTCGACGGGATGTTAGCCATGTCGGCAAACGAGCTGCGCAAAATATAGTCGTATTCCTCCCACAGCGGCAGCGGCCACAGGTAGTCGCCGCTCTCCTCGCCGAGTTGCATAAACTCAGGAATTTGCTCTTCGCGATTGGTCATAAATGCCGAAGCCTGCTCGCCAAGGGTGATCAGTGCAGCCCCCGTTAATGTTGCGGCATCGGCTACAAGCGCCGGTTTAAAACGTTTGGCATAGGTAAGGGCGTCGGCCAAGATAAGCCGACCTTCGGCATCGGTGTGCAACACCTCGATCGTCTTACCCGAGAGCGAGGTCAAAATATCACCGGGGCGCATCGCGCTACCCGATGCAGCATTTTCGACCGAGGGGATGATCCCTACCACGTTGGCTTTGATTTTAAGTTTGGCTGCAAGCGCGACCGCGTGTATAACCGCTGCGCCGCCCGACATATCCATGTGCATTTCGTACATATGATCGCCGGGTTTGATCTGCAAGCCGCCCGTGTCAAACGTAACGCCTTTGCCAACCAAGACGATCGGTTTTTGTTTCGGGTTGCCGCCTTTGTACTCCATCACAATAAGTTGAGGCTCTTCGGGCGAGCCTTTGGCAACGCCCAGCAGCGCGCCCATGCCAAGCGCCTCCATTTCGGTGCGGCCAAGCGACGAAACTTCTACCTTAGTCCCCCGTGCTGCCTTGCGTGCTGCGTCAGCAAGAAGTACCGGGGTCATGTCAGAGCCCGGCGTGTTGGCAAGCTCGCGACAAGCATTAATTTCGGTCGCGATAACTTCGCCATGCCAGAAGCCTTCCTTCCCTGCCTTTGGTGTGTTGGGAATGGCAACGGTTTGCACGCGCACAAAACCATCTTTGGGTTTAGATTTGTACGTCGTGTATTCGTAGTCGGCCATCACAAACGCAGTGCCGGCAATTTTACCTACTTCGTAGTCTGAAAATTCGGTAGGAGCAAAACTTTTAATATCTTTGTAGCCCACGGCGATGGTGTCGACTTTGTTTTGTTTGGCGAGCGAAATGACTTTGCGCATCAACAGCACAAATTTGCGGCGCGAGAGGGGCTTAGTGGTGCCATAGCCTACCGAGAGGGTTTTGCCATCAAAACGGCTGAGGCTACCCTCAATAAACTTTGTTTTTACGGCCTTTTTGGGGACATTCGGCTGGAATTTCATAGGGCTTGCACTATACCAAAATGCGGCCTTTTTTCAACCCAGCTCAGCTGGGTCAACCCAAAATCTGTTCGGCCGCTTCCTTTCCTGTTTCGAGTGCACCCTCAACCGTTGCACTTGCGTACCCTGGCGTTGTTGCCTCACCCGCGAAGAAAACTTTATGGTCGATAGGCTGTCGCAATATTTCTATGGCCTGGAGGGTTTTTGG
>CALQYT010000006.1 GCA_943348815.1 Candidatus Nomurabacteria bacterium | reverse complement strand
TTATATCCAGTATTTGAGATGTTGCTTGTTGCTGAACTCTTTGCAGATAACAGCTTGCCTAGAATTGGTTCTGCTTTGACCATGTTCCATCCGACAATGCTAAACAGTATGACCAAACCGAGTGTTCCTAGAAGCCAAGGGCGATCCTTTTCTTCTTGAAAGGAAGCGTCGCGCGGAATCGGACATGTCTCATCACCGCATGACAATTTTTTAAGATCACGTCTTGTAAGCCAGATAGGAAGGGCAAGTAATGCAACTGATAAAGCTTTGAGTTCCAAGCCACCAAGTGGAAATGCGGCTAATCCTCCGGCAATGCCCAATGCGGCAAGGACAGTAGAGCCGCACATAGGACATGCTGAAGCCGCAAAGCCGACAAATGAGCCGAGACCTGAACCTCCTTGGCTTTTTAACTTTGGTGCGCCAAACTTTCTCCATCGGTATACGAGTAATGACACGTTAATACCAAAGAGAATTATTGCCGCGACTGTCATGAGCATGTAAGACCAAAGATACAGTGGCTTGTCTACCGTGTTTTGAACGAGCATGGTAATGCTCGAATTAAACGACAAACCCCAATCCAAAAGGAGGAAGAATGCGAGCGAGGCCGCAATACCAATAAGCCCATAAAAGAGACGGTTGTTGAACTTTGCTTCTTCTAGCTTGGGGTCGTCTTTTTCCAAGACATCCTCTCCTTGAATTGCATGAGTGGTTATTTCGAGATTGCAACTTTTATGCTCTTTGCACCATGCTTCGCACTTGTCAGCGAGTTCCTTCTTGGCATAGTGAAGTCCGCACTCATCGCACTGGTGCAACTCTTTATTATTTTTTTGAATTAGTTTAACCATAGGTTTAGAGATTATTGGAAGATGATCTCGATTTTGTCCTTGTCTTTCACTAGGTAGTTCTCAAAATCTTGATTATCTTGCCCGTTTACTTTGAAGGTAAGCCGACCTTGAGGCCCGTTGCAGTAGTCAAAGATGCACGAGCTTGTAAATTTCTTACCCCATATAGCGAAGAACTGACTTAAGCGCACGTCCTCTTTTTTGACCGGTCCCTTCATGACTTCCCAGTGAAGTTCTCCCGAATCATCGTGGGTATGCATGTTTGTCATCATCATCATTGGATCGTACTGCGGGTATCCGGCAAACTGCATGCCCATGCCGATATTATTTGGTATGACCTGCCCTTCACCCTTAATGGTGATGGTGAGTTTTGGATGCCAATGAATACCTTCCATGGAGATTAGGTCGCCGGAAGCCTCGAGCTTTTTAGCTTGGGAATTTTTAATACTCTGGCTCCAGATTTTACTTCCCCAAATTAACCCACCGATCACGGCCACTACTACAATAATGCTTATTATTGTTTTTGTTTTCATGGCATTAGGAGTGATTCACGTGATCACCCGGGCCACCGCAACCATCGGATAGATTCCAAATTTCAGTTACTTGCTCACCGGTGAAGTGATACTTTTGGATTAGTAATTTTCCAAGACCACCATAAACATACCAACGCCAACACTTGCAACAGCAAGGGCCTTTCTCCATAGAATTTGCCATCGCGTAGTCGTATGCCTTTTGCTCGTCCGGCGTTAGTTGTGTATCGTAGTAAGCTACCATCTGTTTGGCTAATCCTGCGTTAATGTCATACGGATCAGACGGAATTTCTTTGATATCTTTATATTTTTTAAGTCCGGTAACTTGTTCGGTATAGCGATGCATGTCCATTGGACTGCAACATGAGCCTTGCAGTTGGGCAGTATCGGGCATTCCTGCAATTGAATCTTTGAACGTTGCCGAACAGGACGAATTGCCATTTTTACTCAATGTGTCGAACCTTGCCGCAAGAGCCCGATCCGGCACGAAAGCAGATGGCACTTTCGACTTATTAGTGCTGAAGTAGTACGCCCCTCCTATAAGGAGTAGAGCGGCCACCACAGCAATTTGTAATTGTTTCTTGTTCATGGTTTTTAATTAGGAATATCACAGACCATAGGTTTTGTAATTTGTTTTGCCAAGAGATACGTTGCTATTCCGAGTAGAATCACGCCGATAATGCCAAACTCACCGCCCTTGAGCGGAAGTACCAGAAGGATGCTGGTTCCGCCAGCCGTGCCGAGTATCGATGCGAGAATAAGCGAGCCGCATGCGGCGCATCCCATTCCAAAAATACCACTCATGATGCCAAGCGTGCCAACTGCCATGCCTGCTTGCGAGAGCTGTTCCTTTTGCCGTCGGACGTAATAGACGATGAATGCAACATTGATGCCGGTAAGCAGTGCAATGGCAATCGTGTATGAGGCAGAAAGAACACTGAAGTTTGTCGTGATCGATTCAAGTAAGCGAAGCGGGAACGTCAGCTTAACGGAAATCGGCACCGTTGAGTCCGTCACTAAAGAAAATAGTAAACGTATATTGGGAAGCCATACCGCAAACGCAAAGACAGCAAGAGCTACGATTCCGGTAAGAAGCGTGTAGCTTTGATTTTTGAACACTGCTTTGAATGCGTTTGCGATCATACCTATTTACCTGCAAGATCAATTAATTGCTTAACGGCTGAATACGGTTGAGCTCCGACCAAAAGCTGTTTACCGATAATGAATGATGGCGTACCGCTCACGCCAAATGCTCCACCCTCCGCCTTGTCAGCATCCATGACTTTCTGATACTCGACGGCCTTACTCGTCATTAGCTCATCGACTTTAGCAGAATCTATACCGAGAGATTTTATGAGAGCCAAGATATCAGCTTTGTTGCCCCAGCCGGAATTTTCGTTGTCCTGTTTGTCATACATAGCCTTGTGCCACTGATAGAACTTATCCGGTGAAACTTCCCACACAGCATGTTCCGCTAATCCGGCTGTTTGCGAATCCTCACCCAAGAACTGGAAATCTTTATAGACGAGCTTAACCTTGCCCGCCTTAATGTAATCACTGATCAATTGTGGCATAACTTCTTGCTCAGTTTTCCTGCAGAACGGACATTGATAGTCGTACCAGTATGCGATCGTGATTGGCGCATTAGGATCTCCTATAAACGGATGTCCTGCTACTTTTACCTTTGAAATGTCAGCGGCTTGCGCTTGAGGTTGTTGTTGCGTCGGTGCATTAGGAGCGGTCCCAAGATTGCCAGAACGGCTATTGCTGAAATAGACAGCTCCAGCGATGAGAGCACCCGCAACAACAATTGCCAGCGGGATCATAAAGTTATTAGATTTTGGCAAAGGTCCGACCGGAGATGCGCTTGTTTCATTTTCGGGTTCGTGATGTTGTTCGTGCATATTAATTTAAGTTAAAGAAATAAGTGAATAATAAAAATACCAGCGATGAATGACCCATGTCCCGACAGACATGAATCAACGCTGGCTTCAAACGAAGTTAGTAAATTTTCGGATTCAAAATGCCTTTTGAGAACGCAAGCTTCAGATGATTAAAAAGTGGGAGATCGGGATTTTCCCTCTCATATAATCGATACGAGATGATCTTCGGGTTTGCTGAAAAGCTCGGGAATGGTAACCGGCTAAAACCCAATACTAGAGCGAGTCCCAATGCTAACCACATAAGACTATCGCGTAGACTTTGTGGTACCGCCAAAGTGTTTTTTGAAATATCAAAATGATGCGAAATGCCAGAGCCACAACACGCCTTTTCCTTTGATGTAGACATTAAGGCGCTATCTGTTGGAGACATCTGCATTGATGCTTTGGTAAAAGTTCCCAGACAGATAAATCCAAAAACCAATGCTCCTATGGTAAGCAGGATCATCGGCGTTTTTATTAATTTTTGGATATTTGTCGGGAACATATTTGAATTACAATTTTAGCATTATTGAGAACTCTGATATAGCTCGTTAATTTTCGTGTACACGTGCTTAACCGCCTTTTTGGTGTCGTTGGAAATTTTGCCAACTATTTCCTTGCGCTTATCGCTGAAATACAGCATTAGGATTGTTTTCTCAAAAGCGGCATTCGCAGGAAGGCTAAGCTCTTGCTTAATCATCTTCAGGTCGCCACCGACAAATAAGTCCTGCAGAATAAAGTTTTTTTTGCGTGGATTCTCCGATGGCAAGAGCAGAAACTTTTTTGCTTCCCGCTCCCCGAAAAATCCCTGCGCTTTTGTGAACTCCTTTTTGCCCTCGGCGTCATTGTCCCACATGGCCACGTACTGAACGCGCCACCCAATTGCAATAGAGATGAAATACTTCAAGCTATCCGCATTCACGGCCGGCAAAAATTTAAGGTTGTGATTTTCGCCCTGAAACATCTCAAAAACATAGTAATCGTAAATACCCTCGACGATACAGAGATACTCGAAATTAAAGTCTGTAATAAATGGTTTGATTTTTAGTGCATCGATAATCGGCTGGATCGCAAGTCGTTTTTCTTTTTTATCGTCTTTGTACTCCGGAAGCGAGACGAGCTTAACGCTCCCATCACCACCCTTTTGAGCAATCTTGATATAGCTCAAAGGTATCTTATCCGGATCAAGCAAGTAATGTGAATGAGTGCAATAAATGACCACATTATTTTGAGACAACAAGGCTAACTTTTCACAGAGCTTTGCTTGTGCGCTGGAATAGAGATAAGAACCCGGCTCATCCAGTAAGTAGATAGTATCTTTGTCATCCATGCTTCGGACTTTCGGATTAAACTCGAGCTTCATCACGAAATTAAAGAACCAATAAAAACCTTTGCTTCGATCCTGAATACCAAAGTAGCGATCATTGCCATCGATGTTTTCTTTTATGAAAAGGTTGAGTTTGTTTTCTGTGGCGACATACTGAATATCAACGTCCAGTCGTGATCCCTCCTCAAGGGTGAACTTCTCCCACTCTTTGGCCAACGTGTTGTTAAGGGTCTTACACACGTCAGCCATGATGCTTTTTCTTTGAAGCTCCTCGGTCCCTTGAAGTTTGTAGACTGAATAGCTGGGATTGGTCTTTTTGAACAACTGCTCGATAATCGCAAGCCATCCCTTAGGGGAGCCAGCCTCACCCTCGATCAGGATCTCCTCGTGAATGGTGTCCCGGAAATCATCGAAGTAGAGAATATAAGGCGTACTGCCGAGACACTCCTCGATCATGAGCGGATTGAGATGTGAGAATGGTTTTAACCCCGGATTCTCGATACTGTATGTTTTGCTTATCAAGTTTCGTTTAATCCGGATCACGTCAGCCCATGAGGAAAGAGCTCGTTTGTATTTCTTTATTTCTGCCTTTGCTTCGGCCGGTGTTTCTGCACTACTATCAATACTGTCTAAAAAATCAATCAATTCTTCTTTAGTTGCCTCAATATCAGCTATGATCGACGGCTCCCCGCGATTACTTGTTTTATAAAGGTTGCCGACATTTTTCATGTGCCGACCATCGTTGAGTGAATCATTAGCTTCATCGAAAGCGAAAATACCCCACAAGATACTGGTCTTGCCGCTTTCGTTGATGCCAATAATGGGGAGCAAGGATTTTTTAATATCTATCTCCAGCTCACCGGCGATCGCTTTATAATCTTTGAGGGTAAATTTGACGTATTTCATAAATTAAAATTTCGTAATATGTTCCTGATGGCCAGAATGAGCCGTTGTACCGTCGTTGGTCGCCATGCTGAAGTAAGATTTTTTAGCCACGATAATGAAGTCTGCAAAAAATGGTTTGAACGACAAAACCTGCGAGTCGGCCTGTAGAGCTCGCATGAGTTTTTTGTCGATCTCATCCGGCGTCGGATCAGCAGAGCCCGGATGATTAATTAGGAGGATAAACTTTTGAGCAAGAAATAAAGAGAAGTAATGCCAGAGCATCTGGGTATTGAAGTTCTTGGGAGAGGAACCTAAAAAGATCTGATGCCCAAGAAACAAGTTTTTATCATCGAGATAAATCCCGATAGTCTTGGGTACACTCTCGTTCTCCAAATCCTTGAGGAACTGGTAAAGGTCTTCCGGATCTTTCACCTGACCCTGAATCGGCAACTCAACTTCGGTCTCAACGATCTCAAACTTTTTGAGGTATCGTTTTGCTTCTTCGTGTTTATGATTTTGTGTGTTCATAGGCGATTTCCAATTTAAGTTTATATTTTTACATACCGTGTACCCCGGCCACGCCCAACGCGCTTGACCTTGCCCAGATCAACCAAACTGTTAAGTGCCTGGCGAACTGTGCCCAGTGCTATACCGGTTGCTTTGACGATCTCGCCCGGTGCGGCCTCGCCGACACTTGAGACATGCTTCCAGACCTCGTATTGCTTTGGAGAGAGATTGTCCTCGACTTTTTCTTCTTCCAGGTACGAGAGTGCTTTTGTGGCTTGCTCCTTGATGACTGAAAGGAAGAAATTGAGCCATGGCGCAATAGTATCGTGATCAGTCTTGAACGTCTCCTGCGACTTGCGGAGCGCAAGATAGTATTCGTCCTTGCGGCGTTCAACAATCTGCTCGTGAGAGACATACTGTACGAACTGGTAGCCGGATCGCAGAAGCAAGAGATTTGTAAGGACACGCGAAAGACGCCCATTGCCGTCCTCGAATGGGTGGATTTTCAAAAATTCAATAATGAAGTTCGCGATGATAAGGAGAGGGTGGAAACGGCTCTTCTCAAACGCATCAGCAGTCCAGTCCACGAGCTCCTGCATTTCCTTGGGAGTAAGGAACGCTTTTGTCGTCTCAAACATGATCCGCGCGACCTTGCCATCCGGTCCAAGTACGCCGACAGTATTCTCTTTCTTTTTGTAACCGCCTCGATGCGTGTCATCTTTGGTTGAGTATTTGAGGAGCTGTTTGTGAAGCGAAGTAATGATGCCCTCGCGAAGCGGCAGAGTTTGGAAGCTATCGAAAACATTCTGAAGCGTTTCGAGATAGCCCTGCACTTCCTGCGAATCACGATCGGCAAATTTAGAGACCGCAAGACCGCGCATGATCTTCTCCACTTCCTCGTCGGTAAGTTTCGCGCCCTCAATACGAGTCGAGGCACCGGCAGATGTGATGAGTGTCGACTTGCGGAGATTAGTAATTGCCTGTGGCGTCATTCGCAAACCTGACTTGAACTCACCCCGGATACCATCAATCTCAGCCAAAAGAGCCACGATGTGCGGATCGGGATTTTTAATGCGATGATCGAATTTTCGTGTAATGTCTTTCATAAATGAGCTATAAATTAACCGCTATAATGCATATAGTGGATTGTAACCGATTATAGCGGCAAATGCAAATCACCACCCTGTGGGCAACCGATGTAAGAGTTTATGCACAGGGGGTACTCTTGTGCAGACTTTTTGAGCGGTGCTATAATGCAATTAACAACTGAATAGCTTATGCCTCAAGGGGCATCCTGAAAGGTATTCCGAGTTTAAGAGCTCGCGATCCAATTATCACATTTTGTGGTATCGGATCGCGAGCTCTTTTCGTTTTCAGTTGTTGTCAGCTCTCTGATACCCCGATGGTCGACATCTGCTACCCGTAATCGACCTCACACTGCTCGGAGCTCACGGGCTTCGAGTACATAAAAAATCTACGGGGGATGCGCGGGTGTCAGAGATTTGAATTAACTTTATATGTTTTCCAAATTCCAATCATTACCAAGTTATTTCGGCGGCAAGCGAAAGCTGGTCAAATATATTTTTAAGCCGATCAAGAAAACAGAAGGAGTTTTTATCGATGCTTTTCTTGGTGGCGGATCAGTGAGTCTCTACGCCAAGGCAAAAGGATACAAAGTTATTTCAAATGACATCGCATTCCGGTCCCTGATTATTGGCAAAGCAATTATCGCCAACAATTCTGTGAAGTTAGAGAGCGAGGACTTGGCAAGGTTGTTCGTCGAAACTAAACACGATGGATTTATAAAAAAGAATTACTGCCCGAAAGTTTTCACCAGCAAGATAGCAGACTTTTTAGACAATGCTGTGGTGGCCGCCAGACAGGTGGAAAACGAAACCAAACGATATTTGCTCATGCACCTTATCATCAAATTCATACTGTCGTGCCGACAATTCGGAAAGTTTACGCACACCCGGGACACACTGGACTTGGAAGCTCGCAAATGGGAGTGGCCACTGCGATCCAAGTCACATGCCCCGAAAAACCTACGGATGATCCAGAATCCCATGCTCACTTTGGAAAAATTAAAAGACGAAGTTAATCATGGAATTTTCGACAACCACCAAGACAATGAAATACACCAAAAAGACGTGTTTGATTTCCTCAAGACTGTTCAGGGTGATGTTATTTATTTTGATCCTCCTTATCCTGGCTCTTCTGCCTACGAGGTTGAGTATGGGATTTTAGATAACCTGCTCGTGGGTAAAAAGCTGGATAACAAACCGAGCGGATTTTCAAACAAAGACGCTGACGATTTTCTGGAAAGAATGTTTGAAGCCGCAAAGCATATTCCCCAATGGATCATCTCGCTTGGCCAAAATAAAGAGGACGTCGGCGTGAAGCCAGAAAAGTTATTGGCGATGGTGCAAAAGTATCGCAAAGCCGAAGTGCAGATGCTTGATCACAAGTGGTCGGTATCAAACGCGGGTGGTCGCAACCAGAGCAACAACATCGAGTACATGATCGTAACCGTATGACCAAAACAAAAACACAAATCAAGACGGTGAAAATTAAAGAGTGCGTTCCGAACTCTTGGAATCCCAACGAGATGAACGCCCGACAATTTTCGTCGCTCAAAAAAGCCCTGACCCGATACGGACAGACCAAACCGATCCAAGTCGGCGTTTGGCCGAACATGAAAGTCAAAGACGGCTATGTGATCGTTGGTGGTTACCACACATGGAAAGTGCTCGGGGAGCTCGGCAATGCCGAGATCGAAGCAAATGTCCACGAATTCAAAAGCGAGGACGAAGCCAAGCTCTACGGATTAACCGACAACATTCACGGGTCCAACCAGCAACTCAAACTCGGCAAGCTCGCCTACGAGCTGACACAAAACGGATACTCGATAAAAGAGATCGCAAGCAACCTCGGCGAGGAGGACGTGAATGTTAAAGACGCACTCGACCTCGTGAAGGACGAAATAGAAAAGAAAATGATCGAGCTTAAGAAAGCCGAGCGTGAGAACTTTGTCGCCTTGAATTTTATCGTCGACAAAGACCCGAAAGAAGCCGCCGATGAATTTATAAAAGCAGTTACCGCATTTGCAAAGACCAAAGGCGTAAAGGTCGGCAAGATAAGCAAAGACATCAATGCCCACCGAGAGACCATCGCCCTTATCAGTTTCAACGTGACCAATCCACAGAAAACCGTCATCGATGAGGCATTGGCAGAGGTCGCCAAAGCCCAGAGTGTGAGCGAGAGCAAGGCACTGGAAATCATCTGTTCAGACCGCATTGCGGAATTAAACGGAACTAAACAGAACTAAAATGGCCAAAAATGTCGACATACAAAACGAAAAGTACCAAGAAGCGGTTCACCTCAAATACGCCGGTGAGTCGTATATCGTCATTGCCAAAAAACTCAAGACACCCCTCTCGACCGTGCGGAAGTGGTTCATGTTCGGTGGACTGCTCAAAGAGGAATACGACAAATACCGTGACGAACAGAATGAGATTAAGAAAGCAGATGCCCAAGAGATACTCCGAAAGAACCTTGCCGTTGCGGCGAGCATGATGATCGCCTTAATGGGTAGCTCCGATGACAATGTTAAATTTCGCGCCGCCAAAGAAGTCCTCGACCGAGAACTCGGAAGCCCGAAAGAAACGGTCGAACATCGGGGATTATTTGGAACAGACCTAAGCTATGAACAAATCCTCCGAAAAGCAAGAGAGAAACCCCCTCCAGATGGTTAACGACCTCGTGGAGGTGATGAGGATTTGCGACGCTGAACCGCAAGAATTCATCGAGAGGTGTTTATCAATAAAAACCAAGAATCAGCAAACCGTTCTTTTACACCTGAATACCGCTCAATCCCTGATCTACAACCGGATCAAGAAACTACGAGCACTGGGTAAGCCAATACGAATGATTATCCTCAAGGCCAGACAAGAAGGAGTCTCAACACTGTGCGAAGCCCTAATCTTCGAGAGGACTGCACGATTTGAGAACACCAACTCGCTTATCGTTGCCCACGAACCAGAATCAACAGACGCAATCTTTGCCATGAGTAAGCTGTTCTACGACATGCTTCCCACATGGGCGAAGCCAATGCGCCGGTACGACAACAAGAAGCAGATGGTGTTCGAGAATCCCGAGGAAAAGACAAGGACTGCAGACCCGGGACTCCGATCACGAATGGTCATTGCCACTGCCGACAAAGTGAAAGTGGGTAGAGGTTTAACCCTCCACAACTTCCACGGCTCCGAGGTAGCGTTCTGGAAAAACGCTAAAGACCTGATGCTATCGGCATTGCAAGCAATTCCGAACCTGCCCAATACTGCCGTGTTTCTGGAATCCACCGCCAATGGCTTCGGAGGTGATGGTGAATACTTCTACCGAGCCGTGCAAGACGCACTGGCCGGAAAGAGCGAGTTTGAACTCATCTTCCTGCCATGGCATCTGATGCCTGAATACAGTCTCGAATTCACCAGTGACCAAGAAAAGATAAAGTTTTCCGAAACACTGGACGAATACGAAAGGGGTCTCAAGACGAAAACAAAGCTGACCCTAGAACAACTGAACTGGCGACGCTGGGCAATTCAAAACAAGTGTGGCGGCGAAGTCGATAAGTTCAAGCAAGAATACCCGGCAACCATCGAGGAAGCGTTCGTGGCATCAAGTAAAGCAGTCATTCCAAAACAGTATGTGGAAGCCCAGAGCAAATTCACCCGGGCCCCGATACGAAAGCTGGATGACATCATGATTTACGAGGAACCGAATCCGAGACACTTCTACAGCTTGGGAGCAGACCCAAGCGAAGGAATCGGACAAGATGACTCGGCGATCACGGTAATCGACAAGATGACCGGACGTGAAGTCGGAAGTTACGTGGGACAGATACAACCAGACCTGTTTGCCAAGAAAATCAAACAGACTGCCCAACTCTTCAACGAAGCACTGGCTGTCATCGAAATAAACAATCACGGACTGGCGGTAATAAACGCTCTCAAAGCCGAGTACGGCAATCTCTATCAAAGAACCATATTCGACAAGGTCACCAACACCAAGAGAAAAGAACTGGGATGGAAAACCACCCAGACCACCAAGCCCCTCATGGTAGACGACTTTATTGCCGGACTGCGTGATGAGGAAATCGGATTATCAAGCCCAACGACCGTAAGCCAGATGATGACCTTCGTACACACCAATGAAAGCAACCGGCATGGAATGGGAGCGGAAACAGGACAAAAAGATGACTGCCTTATTTCGGCAATGCTCGCATGGCAAGGACTCAAGGAACTGCCAAGCGCAATGCCGAAAGCGACCAAAGGTCGATCAATGAAACTTTACTAATATGGCCACTACCAAAGAACTGCAAAAATATAATACCGAGTACGATGAAGCAAAAAAGAACTTCATGTACTACTACAAACCCGAATTTGATCGGGGCTATAAGCTGTTCTCGTCTTGGAACGGTGATCGTGCCGTAGAGCTGGAGCAGACCACTGACGGCGAAGTGTGGCAATCCAATGTTTTCATTCCCCAAGTTTTCGCATACATCAAAACCTTTTTACAAAAGACCGTCGGCATTACACCTGACTTCAAGCTCGAGGGTAAGAACAGCGAAGCCGTCAAAGACCTGATCCTGTGGCTCTGGGAGATTGGCATGAGCGATGACCTGATCGACTACTTCCTGCAGGTGTTCATTTGCGGAACGACCATTGGCAAAGACTTCCTCAAGAAAGAGACCAAGAAAAAGAGACAGAAAGAAATCGGCATGATCGATAAGATAAAGAAACTGATCTTCAAGACGGCTACCGAGAGAATAACCTTCCGACCAGACTTTGATCCGGTAGATATTTATAACTTCTACCCACACCCGAGGATGAAAAAGATAGCCGATCCGTTCCCGGTATTTCACCGATACGTACTGACGTTGGATGAAATGAAAACCCAATACTCCGACGTACCAACCAACACATGGAATCAGTTTGTGGACAAAGACGGCGAGGTTATAAAATCCGGTGGCGATATTACCGACTATGCCTACGTGCGAAAAGAAGTCTTGATCCAAGTGCGTAAGAGCATCCGAGAGACAACCAAGGCGTCAACTCCAATCCAAGGCAACCCAAACAACCCGGTCCAATTGCCAGTCTCAAGCGATAAACTCTTTGAGGTCGTAGAGCGATGGACTGATGACCACTTCTGCGTGTTCCTGCCGATGGAAGGAACGCCAATCGAGATCAAAGACAACGACAATCCCTACGATCACCAAACAAAACCCTTCTCCCGAACAGGCTTCTTCCCCCGACCATTCTCGTTCTACTGGCTCGGCATACCGAAACTTGTAGACCATCTGCAAGAACTTCTGAACTCGGTAACCAACCAGCGAGTAGATGCCGTGACCATGAAAATACACAGCATGATCGCCGCGGCACCAGTGGCTCTCCCCGGATATAAGCAGTCAACCATTACCGTAAGACCACTGGGAATCCTATGGACGAATGATCCGAACTCCGTGCGTGAGTTGAAATTTGGAGACGTGAACTCCTCGGCGTTCGTAGAACCCGATCACATCAAGGAAGCCATGAGAATCGCAGTCGGTATAGACGAATACACCACCACTGCCGGTGTAGACCAGAAACAAACAGCGACTGTTGCCTCATTCATGCGAGAAGCAACGCTCGAGGGAGTGAAGCTGTTCCTAATCATGCTTCGTAACTCCTACGTGATGCACTTTGAACACTGGATTTGTATGATGAAGCAATTTTGGACGACCAAAGGTGTGATGCCAGACAAGGCCGTCGCAATTCTGATGCGTCACGGACTTATAAACGATGCTACCGAGAACATCGAAGGACTCTTTGACTATGACTACGAGATGTCCCTTGAATCCACAGCAAGCCTTGCCACTTCCACTGAACTTCGCAAATCAAAGGACTTGGAACTCTGGGGACTGATCAAAGACGTGAACGAATTAACTGATCCGGAAACAGGAACGGTGTACTCAATAAAGAAATTCAAAATTTTGATGAAGCTCTTTGAGGACTATGGCTGGGAGCCGACCAACTACATTGCCGAAAACAAACCTGCACCGGTAGTACCGAATCCTGCCGACGTAACACCACCGGGCCCCGGTATGACCGACGTAGCACCCGGTGATGCACCTGCCATAGACCCAATGGCCGGAGCAATGCCAGCCAAAGAACCACTGCCGGGTAACGAAATGGGTGCGATGTTTGGCAATGCCATGAAGCAATAAACCTATGAACGACACACTACACAAAGATATCGAGGAAACAATAAGCAATCTCTATGAGACCAAGTATTTTAATGCACTCTCCGAACTTATTGCCAATGAACTTGAAGTCACCAAGACATGGATACTCAATAAAGGACTCACTGCAGATGAGATGCGATTTTATCAAGGTCGAGCCGAGGGCTTGGGAGTAATCCTGCTTCGGATTAAAACCATTCACGATGAACATATGAAAGCACCAACATAAAACTTCTTAACCCAAAGGAAATCGCCAAAATTTTGAGGGGTTCAGCTGGCCTCTTAAGATGGGATTTCTGGCGATTTCCACATCTTGAGAAGCCAACCGAGCCTCCGCAAAGGGGCTCGGTTTATTAAATCAACGGACACCAAAGTAAGTCTGAGTGAGGTCAGACCGAAAAAAGGAGCAATCCGTTGCAATAAAAGCCTATGGACAACAAAAACAATTCCGGCGCCGATCCGAACGCAAAGCCAGAGACTCCGTCTTTTGACGATGCGGTCGGTAAGGAACAACCGGTCAATTCCGTTCCGTCGGGCACTCCGAGCGGAGACCAACCTGACAAGAAACCAGACGCCCCGGCTAAACCCGAGGATCAATCTGGCGTAAAGCCAAACGATAAGAGCCAAAGTCCCGAGGGTAAACAACCCGAAGGCGATAAGTCCTTCTGGGGCAAGTTCAAGAGCGAAGAGGATGCCAAGCGCTCTTATGACGAAGCCCAGACCAAGATCATCGAGCAAGGCAAAGAACTTAATGAGCTCAAAGCCACAAGCGAGAAAAACGACCAGTTTCTCTCAATACTCGACAAGGCATTGGTCAAGCAACCGCAACTGGCCGAACAGCTGAAAGCGGCACTCGCCGAAGCTATGAAAGCCAGCGATGCAGAGCCAGCAAAGGACGAGCCCGATATCGAAGCCATCCTCGACAAAAAACTTGAGGAGCGAGAAACCAAAGCAAAGACGAAAGCCGAGATCGACAAATGGATCGGTGAACACGAGGACTTCAAAGAACCCGAGCTGGGTCACCAAGTGCTCGACATCATCGAAAAAGAAAAGCTTCCGTTCAATGCCCGGACACTTCAACTGGCTTACGACTCCGTCACAAAGGATTCGCAAGCAAAGAAAGCGGCCGATGAAGCTCTCAAGAAAGAGGAGGTTAAGAATCTCGAGCGAGAAAACGCATCCGGTGTCGGAGGTGGCTCACCAGCTACCAAAGGCAACACACCACAAGGCAGTCCCTTTGATGACCTTGTGGGATCAAGTATCAACCCAAATAAAGTCCGGTAACCCTTATAAGATTTGAGGTCTTCGTGAGCGGTTGCCGGTCTGTAACAACCACAACCTATGGCAGAACCAACCCACATCATCGGATCAAGGAACACGCTGACGATTGAACAATCCCAGCGTATTCCTGATGTCGATGACAAAATTTTCCTGCTCGAACCGGGAGAATCACCGCTCACCGCCTTTTTGACCCAAATCGGAAAGATCGGCGACGGTGGAGGCAAGTTCGAGGGCATGGCTCTACAAAAAAGAGTCGTGTACAACCCGGAGTTTACCGAATACGAGGATCAGTACTCCGGTGTCTGGGCGCAGATCAACAATGGTGCTGGATATTCATCCAGTGCCACTGCTCTCGCCGTGGACAACCCAAGCGCGGCGATCTTCTCCAAGTTCGACCTGATTAAAAACACTCGAACTGGTGAAATCATGCGCGTCACCTCGGTCGACTACTCGGGCAACATTTTAACCGTTACCCGTGGAGCCGGTGCAACTGCGGCCGCCGCTATCAACGATAACGACTGGCTGTTGGTCATCGGCCCGGCGTTTGAAGAAGGATCAAAGTCCGGTGATTCCAATACGACCAAGCTCGTAAAGGTCACCAACTTTACCCAAATCTTCAAAACGAAGTTCGGCGTCACCCAAACCGAAAACGCTTCGAAGCTCTACCCAGCCGGAAACCCCGGTGCGGACTTGAAATACCTGCGTGCAAAGCACGGTATCGAACAAGCAAAGAAAATCGAACGCGGATACTGGTTTGGAGAAAAGAAAGAAGTCACCGGTCCCGATGGCAAGCCACTGCGTCTCACCGGAGGCATTCTTGAAGCAATCGTTGCCGCTGGCAACGTGCAAGACGAAGCCGCTTCATCCCTCACCGAGCCGGAGTTCCGCTCGTTCTTGCAGAACTATGCCTTCAAGTACGGATCATCCGAGAAGTATTTCTTCTGCGGTAATGCCGTGCTGGGCTACTTGGAAAGCTTTGCAACTTCCAAGATGTACATCGTACCGAGCGATAAGACCTACGGCGTAGAAATCCGTAAGTTCCAGTCGTCATTCGGAACGCTGAACATTGTTCGTCATCCGATGTTCGACAACCAGTATGCCGGTATCGGTGTAGTGGTCGATCTCTCCACGCTCAAGCATTGTCCGTTGAATGGCCGAGACACCATGCTCGAAACCAACATCCAAGACAATGATGCTGACGAGGAAGTCGATCAGTACAAAACCGAAACTGGCTTGCAGAGAGTCAACTTCGAAAAGAACGCATTGCTCAAGGGCGTTGTCTAAACGTCAACGGCTCTGCTCTGACTCGCTGGCTTTCACTCATGTGGAGGCCAGGAGTAAGAGCGGATGCCATAAATTAAAAAATTAATCACTACAAACCTATGGCCAAATTTAATTCACACATCAAATCCTTAAAGATCGTTCTTAAACCGGCAATGCCGACATACGAGGGCGGGACTAAGGTCGGCGACGTCCCCGGCAAATACGCCCAGTTCGTCGACGGTCAGTTTGAAACGCAAGACGAGGAAGTCATCGAAAAGTTGGAATCTTTGCCAACGTTCAACGTGGACTTCTGGAAAGTATCCGAGGAGTCTGAACAAAACACCAAAGACAAAGAGCCGGAGGTCGACGGCGACTTGCAGAAGCACACCAAGAAAGAGCTTCAAGCTCTGGCCGAAGAAAAAGGCATTGAGCTTGATGGATCAGAGACCAAAGATCGTCTGATCGAACTCCTGCAAGAAAAGCAAGAAAACTAAACACCAACGCTTATGGCAATAGTATCTGCAGACCTAAAAGAATATAAGTCGAACGCCACGCTCTCGGACGGACAAGACATCTCTGCAACGGAAGTCGTGGATAACGTCGACAATAACCTCTTCACCGACATAACCGGCGATGAGGCGGCGGCCGGAGGTACGGAATACCGAAAGATATTCCGCAAAAATACCCATGCCACACTCACGTGGCAAAACGTCGTGTCGTGGCTTTTGAGCCAGCCGACCAATGCCGCTCTGTCATTCGGCTTCGGAATCAACCATGTTGACGATGCTGACGGAGCACAAGGCAACATGTCAGCGTTTGGTGCAAACGCCGTTGTTGCAGTTGTTTCCGATGGTGCTGATACCAGACAGATCACTGTTGTCGGCGAGGATGCATCCGGAAACAGACAGTCCGAGAACTTAACCCTCAATGGCACCACTGAAGTTGTGGGGGCTTTGACGTTCTCAAAACTCTACGGTGCGTATGCGGCCTCACTCTCTGGATCAAGAATCGTAACCATTCGACAAGGATCAGGAGGCACGACCCGAGGCACCATCGGCGTAAACAAAAAGATCAGCTTTATCTGGTACGGCAAGAAATACTCTGGCGGATCATCGGTCAATGCCGAGGGTGGCGACATGGCAAGCAAGGCGGCCGGTATGAAAAACGGTGACGTTGCGCCAGCCGGAAATTTCGGTCTCTGGTATCGCATCACGTGGCCAGCTGGAGCCGGTGCAGTAACCGCCAACTCAACCCAAGTGAAGTCCGAGGGCGACACTGCCGCATAGAGAACTTATAACCTATGGCTAAAACTTTCCTCACCAAAAAGAACAATGCCAAGAGCACGATCACTGACAATCCTCTCGGATCGGGAGCGACGACTTTGAACGTGCAGACTGGCGATGGTGCGAAGTTTCCAGCCGTCCCATTTCACGCCACACTCTACACGACTGACGCGGCACTTGGGGAGATTGTAAGAGTTACCGCAAAGTCTACGGACGCTTTCACGATTGTGAGAGCCAAAGAAGGAACTACCGCCCAGTCGTGGGCACAGAATGCACACATTGAACTGTTGGTGACTGCCCAGCTCTTTGACGACTTCCAAGCAAGAACAGAGGTGATCGTAGCCACTGACGGCTCCGGCGATTACAACACCGACGGTACAGCTGACGAATCCGAGATCAATGAAGCGATAAGCAATCTGCCGTCGGGTGGCGGCGTGGTCGTACTCAAAAAAGGAACGTACACGATTGCTGGGAACATCAACATCTTGAAAAGCAACGTCATCCTGCGAGGCGAAGGAAAATCAACCAAGATCACCTTAGCCAACTCAACCAACGTCGACATGATTCAAGTCGGCAACGGAACTACTATCGTCAACGACTGCGTGGTCGAGGACTTAACGGTGGACGGCAATAGAGCTAACCAAACATCTCTCGGAGCGGCCATCGTGCTATACGGCTCATCTGGCACAAAATCTCTGAGAAATATCGTGAGAGGGTGTCGGCTCACCAATTGCTTATTGGATTGCCTGAAATTAATCTTTGCCGATAAAAGTATCATTGAAAATAATATCATCGATGAAAATACCGGCGGTGCTGGCATAGGCATTTTCTCGAGCTCGCAAACCAACGATATTATCGGCAATGTCCTAATTCACAACTTATACGGTGTTTATTCAAACGCACACTACAACAACGTCACCGGCAATGTGTTTATTGATAACACTTCCTACGGTGTGTATTTGAACGGCGTCGTGAACTTCAACGTATCCGCCAATTGGTTTGGAAGTGTTGCTTTCTTCCAAACTGGCGTTTATCTGGCGGCCAGCACTGCAAGAACCGCGATTACTGGTAACAGCTTCTACCAGCCATATCGAGCAATCTTGGGAGCGGCCGACTCAAACGTGATCGGCAACACGATAAGTGGCAACAGCATTTATCTCGCAAACCAAGAAGCGATTTATATGCAAGCTGGTGCGAATCAAAACGCCATTGTCGGCAATACCATTCGCTCAACCGCACTACACGCCATCAGAATCCGTGGGTCCAAGAATGTCATCTCCAGCAACATGCTGATTGATAACGGTACAGGAACGAATAACACCTATAGCGACATTTTTCTCGATGATAACGGCACCACCTTTTCGACCTACAACACGGTTATCGGCAACAACTGCCAAGCGGCCGCGGCGAATAAGGTTGCATACCACATCCGAGAGAATGCCACCGGCGATGATTTCAACTTGGTGATCGGCAACGTGTGCAAAGACGCCGTCACTGCTCAAATCTCACTGCAAGGCACCAACTCCGTGCGGGGAACAAACATACCAGCAACAGGATAAACGCTTATGCTCAACTCCTATCAATTCAACACGGCACAACTTAACAATACTGGGTCAAGCCCGGTGAATAAGAACGTGAGCTATGTGCTCGACCTGTTTGGATTGGTAGCAAAAACGATCAGGTATCTTTTCGACGAATTCATCACTGTGCTGAACGTGAGGACATACGTCCTCGACATTCGGAATCTTGTGACAAAGGTTGAGGCCTATCTGTTCGATGCTTGGAATCTTGCAACGAAATCCCTGATATATGTACTCGATATCAGAAACCTAGCGACGAAAGCATTGACCTACATCTTAGACATCCGGAACTTGGCAACGAAAACCGTAACGTACCTGCTAGACGAATTCATTCAAGCAACAAAGACGATAACCTACGTGTTCGACATCATCGGGGGAGCTTTCAAGACAATGACTTATAAGCTGGACATCCAAAACCTGATCGCAAAGTATCCAAACTACTTGCTCGACATTTTGATCACGCTAGGAAAACAGTGGACGTACAAGTTCGACAACTTCCTGTCTGCAATCCGAACGACCATCTACCAATTCGACATCCGCAATCTTGCAACAAAGATTGAAACATACCTGTTCGACGTTGGTGATGCAGTCGCAAAGATGCTGACCTACAAACTGGATATCCGAAACTTGGCCAACGAGACCATGACATATCTCCTCGACATAAGAGGTCTTGCGTCAAAGGCATGGACATATGTGCTGGATATCAGAAACCTTGCGACAAAGAATCTCCGCTACGTTCTCGACGTCCGGAATCTCATCGCAAAAATAGAAACGTACTTGTCTGACATTTTGCTGAACGTGCAAAAGCAGGTGACGTATCTGTTTGACATTACCAGCTTCGTTGCCCGAACCCTGATCTATAAGCTCGATATCAATGCACTCGTGACCAGGGTTGAAACGTACAAGCTTGATATCAGAATTCTTATAGCAAAGATCGAGACCTACCTCCTCGACATACGCCAGTTTGCAACGAAGTCCATGAACTATGTGATGGACATCCTCATCACTCTGAATAAAACGTGGACGTACCGATTCGACATCCTGATCACGCTCGGCAAGCAATGGACATATCTGCTGGACATCCAAGGACTGATAGCCAAGACACTGCGGTACGTGTGGGATATCTGGAAAATTCCTGCTGGTGTAAAGATTGCGATCCAGCTCGTATCGGCGAAATTATCAATCCTGATGCTCTCGGCCAGAGAGACATTGGGACTTACCACTGCCAAGCCAGGCGTTGAGGTCAAAACGGCTCGGCAAGATCAGCAACTGCAAACCGCAAAGACAGATGTGGCTTTGCCGGGAAAGAAACAAGACATAAACCTATGAGCATAAAAATCGTACAAAACGACACTCGTCCTCCACTCGAATTCACCCTCACCCAAGATGGTGCGCCGGTGGATTTAACTGGATGCACGGTGAAGTTTTACATGAAGGACGCAACCACGGGATCCGTAAAGATCAACGGCGCAACCTGCACCATTACCGATGCCCTCAAGGGCAAATGCCGGTACAGCTGGACATCTTCGGACACCAACACGGTCGCAACGTATCTCGGTGAGGTCGAGGTTACGTTTCCGGACGGCAAAATCCAGACCGGCTACAAACAACTATCAATCATCATCCGTGATGACATCTAAAATCTATGACCAGAGGCGACATTAAAAAAGCAATCAAGAACGAAGTCGACGACCAGACTGTTGATGACACACTGCTCAACACGTGGGTGCAGAAAGCCGATGAAAAGGTTCAGGGTTGGCGACCAGCAAACGATCAAAACCAATCATTCGATTACTGGGACTATCTCAAGACCGAACAGCCGTACACGACTGTTGCTAATCAGACAAGATACCCGGTCCCCGAAAACTTTCGAGCGTTCATGGAATTAAGAGTCGGCACTGACACTCAACCCTATAAGCTGGTCGACTTCCGAAAACGAAGCGACTACACCAACCACGCAGTCTACCTGCTCGGCGGTTCGTTTTACCCGATAGCAATACCGACCAAAGACGGCGACAGCATGAATTTGGTGTTTGTGCGGATCTCAGACGACTTTGCCTCCGACAATGACGAGCCGGAAGTAGAAAAGCTCTACCACCAAGCCTACGTCGAATGGGGCAAAAAAATGTACTACAACCAGCAAGGCGACACCGAGCTTGAACGCCAAGCAGAAAATAACTTTGAGAAAATCATGATCGGCAAATGGCGAGACCAAGAGATCGCTCGAATGGCCGCGGCTTCTGATCAAGCCGAGATACCAAGAAGCAGTCTCGTATAAAACCACCATGTCACTCGCAAAGAAAATTTGGAAAATATCACGCTTTCACCTCGGACTGGGTAATCTCAATGCCGAAGGCATGTTCTGGTGGTCACAAGGACTGGACTTTGAAGCATCACCACCATACCTGCGAGTGGCATCAAAGATGATCAAGGAAGCCGACAGCGCATCAGTTCCCACGCTGGCTGATGTGTACTGGGGCACAATTTTTGACAACACAAACTACGTCAACAACATGCTCGACGGCAAGATATTCCGCTACAACTACCCGAGCTGGACGGAAGTTCATGACAACGTGAACGCTTGGGGAGGTTTAGGACTGTTCGGTGACAGCCAAATCGATAATTACGTCGAGAAAGGATATTTATACTTCGCCTCAAACGGATACGCCGGTAGATACGATGCCAATGCCGCGACATGGAATGACTCATGGCAGAGTTTTGCTGTATCGAACAATGCCGAATTGTGTCCGATAAATAAGTTTCTAAAATTCGTCTGCTTCGGAAACCAAAGATACTTGGCCGTATGGGATCAAGGAGCTGGAACGTGGAATTCAACTCGTATCACCCTGCCACTCGGATACAAGATCAAGTGGCTTCAACCGCTTACCGACTATCTCGTCATTTGTGCTCACCATAACGCCTTCGGATCAGCCCTCTTTTTCTGGGACGGTTACTCACAAACCTACAACCGAGTAATCCAACTACCACAAGTCCGAGCTCTAGCCGGTGTAGTCGATAAGAACACGCTCTACGTGATAACTGGTGATGGCTGGATCAATGCATTCAACGGCGTTGGACTTATAAAGCTCGCACGATTCCCGGACATTCAGCTTGATGCTAACTACGCCAGCCTTATAAACATCAATCCGGACGCAGTCAAAGTTTTCCAAGGATTAATTCTGATCGGAAAAGGTGCGAGCGGATACGACATGTCCAAACGATTCCTGCCCGGTGGCATTTGGGTCTTCAACCCAGTAACAAGGGCTTTGTATTTCAAACACACGATGTCGAACAACGCTACTACGAACATAAGTGGCTTTGGCGTGATCAGTGTTGGAAGCATTCTTGTCGATACTGGTGGCAATATTTTCCGAGCCGCTTGGTACAAAGGCGGCGGCTCCGGAGCGTATGTCATCGACGCTTCGATGGATCAAGGCACTGCGCGGCCGTACAACTGGGGAGCAATTCTCGTAACGCCACTTCTCGATGATGAACCGTATCTGCGTAAACGATTTAAGCAAGTGATCCTTAACTTTTGGAAACCACTAGTGAACACAAGCTTTGCAAGAATAGTGATCAAGTACAACACCACCGAGCAATATCAAAAATATACTCAGTACGCCCTAGGAGGTTCGAGCACTTATTTTGATCTCTCATTTCTGCCGGGTTCGCCGCCTTACTACGAAGTCGGCGATGAAATAACAGTGCTCTCCGGTGGCGGTGCGGGGCAAATAAGACATGTCGCATCGATCGACACTACGCTCAAGAGAATCTATGTGGACGAAACGCTCTACAACGGCGAGAGCTACGACAGCAACTCCTACATTTTGCTCTCCTCATTTAAAAAGATCGCCACTCTCAAGGGGAGTGATTATCCGGCGGCAGTTAACAAACTGCTCCGGTTCAATGCGAGGTCGAAAAAGATTCAGTTAAAAATTGAGGTCTGGTCACCATCGGGATTTATTGGCGAGTGGGATATGGGAATTTCCGATATCTCAACCGTATACATCCCTGATCGAATAATTAAATAAAAAATATATGCCCGACGAAACAACAACACCAAATACAGCAGATGCGACTCCGGCCCCAGTCGAACCCAAACCAGAGCCGGTGGTAACGCCACCTCCAACGGAAATAAAGAAAAAGTTCACGTTGGAGAAAATAGATGACGATAACGTGAAAAAAATTGATTCACGCCCAGACGTAACAGTGATCAACATTCCTGCATTGCAAAAAGAAAAAGAGGACATCGAGGTCACTATGGCCAAATTCAAAACGCAACTCGACCAGATTAATGAGGTCTTGGACGAGTTTAAAAACCTACCATAATCACCATGAACGAAGATAAAAACATCAATGATCCGAATTTGGGGTCGATCCTAAGGCTCCTTCGTGACATCCCCATTCTCGACGTCGCGCCGACTGATACACCGAGGACACCGATAAGTTTTGCCCTCTATGACAGTGGAGGCGTGAGACGGTTTTATATCTTTTTCAACGGCAACTGGAGATACGTAACCCTGACTTAAACCTATGGCAACAATAACCATCCAAAAAGGTCAAACCTTATCGGGAATCGCCAAACAGCAAGGGACAACCGTAGATGCCCTGCTTAAGGCCAACCCAACCATCAAGAATCCGAACCTGATCTACGCCGGATCGCCCTTGAACTTGCCCGAAATACCGAAACCCACGCCCGTTGCCCCGGGGGCGAGCGGTTCACCCCAGCCTGCACCTGTGACACCTTCTACCCCCGTAACCACCCGTGTTGACCAAATTTCGAGCCCGGGGACGAGCCCAGCCCCAGCCAATAACAGCCTTTATGGAGCTGACGTGCCTTCTAACACCTCTTTGCTCCAAAAATACCGGTCCGACCTGGGACTCGATACCGCTCTCAAAAGCATGCAGGATAGCCAGACTTCCTACCTCGATACGCTCAAAAATCTGCCGAAAAAAGGAGACCTCTATAAAACCGAACGTGCGAACCGAGGCATCGATCAGATGCAGACAAATTTGCAGAGCTTGGATGATCGGCTCGCAAAGATGGAGGAAGCTATTAATGCTTCTGAAAAAGATATCCGTGACCGAACGATACAAAGCGGCGGTCTTGTGACCGAAAGTCAGACGCAACGGCTAGTCGCATCAGAAAAGAATCCGCTCATTGATGAATACCGAAAACTTCTGTCCGAACGTAATCAGCTGGCAAATAAACTCGGAGTAGCCGATGCCTCTGCCAAAGATGCGGCCGGTATGGCATACGAGGATTCAACGCTTCCACTCAACGTTGCAGAAAAAACACTCGGCTTCCAAAAGGATCAATACAGCATACTCGGCAATCTCCTAAGCCAAGTATTTGGCGCATCAGAAAAAGATGTAGCCAATATTATCGATGCCGCCAAGTATGGCAAAGAGCAAGAAAAGAAAAATGCTCAAGACGTGATCGACCGAGCAATTAAACTCGCAAATCTGGCCAACAGCACACCGGCCGGAACCACCTATGACATCGGCGGGACAAAGGTAGTGGGGCGAAAGACGGCGAGCGGTTCTGGAGCCGGTGGAGATACAAGTGACGTGGAATCCTACGCACTCGAACTCCTCAATAACCCAAACTTCTCAATAGCCAATGTGCCGCAAAACATTCGAGGTCAGGTGTTGGCTAAGAGAGATCAGATC
This sequence comes from Candidatus Nomurabacteria bacterium, assembly GCA_943348815.1. Taxonomy (GTDB): domain Bacteria; phylum Patescibacteriota; class Minisyncoccia; order Phycocordibacterales; family SBAW01; genus GWA1-54-10. Next base: position 45,828 of record CALQYT010000006.1, on the reverse strand, counting down.
GTAAATGACGCAAACGCCGCAGATCAAGCGGCCGCCGCCTCGCAACCACAACAACCGCCGCTAACAGCTCACGACTTTGGTGCTGGAGTTAAAGACGTGTTCACGCAAAAGATACCGAGCCTTGCGAAGTCCGGATACACCAGCACAAAGAACTTCTTCAAGGGGTTATTCGGTAAATAAAAATATGGCCTACGTTAAAGACCCTACAACTGGAAAGTACATACGAACCGATGCGGTACAGGCAATAAAACCCGTTGCGCCGATTAAGGTTGCCGAACCCAGCTCTGGATCGGGAATGAAGTACGGCAAGGATGCCAGTGGCAAGTACACGATGATGCCAAGCGATTCCTCCACTCCTGCGGCCAAGCCGAAAGTCACAACGGTCGCTGGACTTCAAGATTACGCCGCTCAACAAGGTGTGGATGTTTCCAACGCCCAGCCGAAAGAATCTGTCCTGCAACGACTCCTCCACTTACTCAACACCGGAGCATACGCAGTCGGCGGTCTTATCAGTGGCAAAGGAATAATGAGGGGTATAAAAGAACGTACACTACCGTCCGAAGCTCTAGGCATTAAGAATCCTATCGGTGGCTTTATTGCCGACGTGCTCCTTGATCCGACTACATATATAACATTCGGTTATGGGGCCGAAGCTAAATTGGCAACCAAAGCTGGCGAGGTGGCGTTGAGCAAAGCCGGTACGACCCTTCTTAAAGACTCGATCTTGAAGCTCGGTGAGGAAGCCGGACGAAAAGCAGTAGCCGTAAAAGTTCTTGAGGAAGGCGGCGAAAAGTTTCTCGCTAAAGACGGCCTCAAGTTTATGGGCAAACAGATATTGCCCCGAGCCGCAGTGACCGCTCCGTTCAGAGCCGCAGATACTATCGTTGAAAAGACACCGGTTGTCGGCAAACTCTACCAAGGCGCAAAAGACTTGGCCGGTAAAGCATTTGTGCCATTCAAGGCCATTAAAGAAATGCCCGGTGGTATAGGCCAAGAATATCTCGACAAGTTTACTGCATTCAGCAAAGGCACCCGAGCCGAAGTAAGCAAAGCTGTCGAGGAAGCGGCCGCACTCGGTAAGACAGCCAAAAAAGAGCTGGGCAATACCGCAGGACTTGAGATTGGCAAAATGCTTGAAAGCCCAGTGGCAAAAGAAGCCGCTCAGGTTGCTGAAGCCCCAAAGAGCGTGATCGACACGATCATGGAAAATATCCGAGGCCAGCATGCGAACTTTGCCACGATAGAAAAAGAGAAAGGAATCCTAGATACGGAATTACCAGATTATGTTCGACACTATCTCACACCCGAGGGCCGTGACTTCCTGAATAAGACCGGCATGAACATAACGGCCGAACTAAACAAACCGCTTCGTGTTAAAAATCCATTTGCAAAGACCAGACAGTTGGACGGCACCATCGAAGGGATCAACAAATACTTCCAAGGCAGATACGGTGTACAGCTCTTTGAACCCGACGCTTTCAAAGCGTTTGCCGCCCGTAAGGCCGAACACATCAAGGCCGTAAATACTTATGACTTTTTGACCAACGTCGGTCAGCAATTCGGCAGACAAGCGGAAGTCATCACCAAAGAAATTAAAAATCCGATCACTGGAAAGATGACGACCAAAGAAACGATCAGACCCATCTTTGAAAATGGCATCCGGTATATCGAAAGCTCAGTACCACAACTCAAAGGAACGTTACTACCTGAACAGATCGCAAAGCATGTAGATGACACTTATAAAACTCTGACCAACGAGGAGGCCACTAGGAAGTTCCTAAGTCTCTATGACAAAGCACTTGGTTTTTGGAAAGGATCGGTAACCGGATGGTTTCCGTCATTCCACACCAGAAACTCTATTGGTGGCGTGTTCAACAACTGGCTCGCTGGAGTAAAGAGTCCTGCACGATATTTGCAAGGCGATCAGATCGCTCGGGGTCTTGAGGGGACGATCACCACTAAACTTGGCACCAAATACTCATATGGCCAAATCCGTGAATTGGCCAACAAACTGGGAGTCGTCGGACAGCCTGGGTATTTGGATGTGATGCGTGAGGTCGAAAAAGACATTGGTAAGGGCCCTGTGTCCAAACTCATGGATACGCCCAAAAAAGCGATGGAGGTGGTCGAAAACAGATTACGTTTGCCATTGTTCGTGGATCGTCTTATCAAAGGCGACGCACCCGAACAAGCCGCAAAACAGGTATTTCAATTCCACTTCGACTATGCGCCCGAAGCCCTAACCGGCTTTGAACAAAACGTAATGAAGCGACTGTTGCCATTCTACCGATGGACACGAGGCAACATTCCACTTCAGCTTGAGCAGATGGCCAAACAGCCCGGCAAGTACGGAGCAATCGGTAAACTTCTGGAAAATCTGCAGGGCGACAACAAACAGAAAGCCAAAGAAGAGTTCGCCGCCTTACCGCCCTACATGCGAGAGGGTCTGCCGGTCCGACTTGGTGAAAAGAACGGTTTCTCTCAATACCTCTACGGACTGGGACTGCCCGTCGAAGACATTAATCGCATTTGGAAAGGAGATGCGAAACGGACTGTGGCGAGCATGGTCGGTGAACTATCTCCGCTCCTGAAATATCCAATCGAAGTCGGCACCGGGCAAAACCTTTTCACCGGCGAACCTATTGAAGCAAACAATAGAGTCTTTCCGTTCGTGAATTCAGTGCCGGGATTAAGAGACTGGCTGGAAGTAACCGAACACAAAAACAAAGACGGTTCAGTCAGTTATCGAGGCAATGCTTATAAGCTTCACTTCTTAAACACCGCTCTTGGCAGGTTCTACAACACTGCCGGGAAGTTAAGCGATCAGAATACATCCGGAGCTGTGAAGTTCTTGTATGGATTGATTGGCGCAAAAGCAAAAAACGTAGACATCGAAAAAGAAAAGTTCTACCGACAGCAAGAACTCCAGAATCGCCTAGAGCAAGAATTGGAAGCTAGAGGCCTCATAAATAAATTTGAAAGAGCCTACGTGCCGAAATAATCACATGGATAGAACCGACTACCAAAACCAACTACAAGATGAGCGTCTCGACCGGGTTGAAAAAGCCGTGAACGAAATAAAAGACAATCATCTTGTACATCTGCAGACCGACATGACCAAAGTCGGAACTGACGTTGATTGGCTCAAGCGGTTCTTTTGGATTATTGCTACGGCATCAATCGGCGGGCTCATTACAGCCATCATCAACCTACTACTAACCATTAACAAATAATCTATGAACATCATTCAAAAGAAATCATCCAACTTCTGGGTGGGACGCAAAGGTTACCGGCCAGAAGCAGTGGTCATTCACATCATGGATGGCACACTACCGGGCACTGACTCGTGGTTTGCCAACCCAACTTCGCAAGTCAGCGCACACTATGGGATCGGAAAAAGTGGCGAAGTCCACCAATACGTTCAAGAGAATGACGCCGCCTGGCACGCTGGCCGAGTGGACGCCCCAGTTTGGAAACTTATAAGACCGAACGTAAACCCGAACCTGTACACGATCGGTATTGAACATGAGGGTAAGCCAGACGAGGGATGGACTGAAGCAATGAAGCAATCCAGCGCAACCTTGATCCGAGAGATTTGTCAGCGATGGCAGATTCCGATTGACCGTGATCATGTCGTTGGCCACTTTGAGATCTTCTCAAAGAAACCAAACTGCCCGGCAACCAATAAAAGAATCCTCGACGAACTGGTGGCACTAGCCAACCAGCAAACAGAAACGCCAAAGCCTTCAGTCGAGGAGGGTGTGAGGAAAGTAGAGGAAGGATTGGCAATGATAAAACAAATAATTAACTAATAACTATGACAACACCTCAAAAAGAAGCACTTAAGCACCTCGCAATTGTTTTCTTTTACTCTGCAGTATCGTCCATCCTGCCGCTTCTGATCGCTTACGTTCAAAACGACCCTCGCTGGGCGTTGTTGATCCCAGTGATCAACTCGGCGTGGTATGCGATAACCCGATACCTCAAAGAGCAGAGATTGATCGAGGAGAGCGAAGGCCAGCAAGGAACTCTTTAGATTTAGCTAAAATCCGATCTTAGTAGACCTTAACAGCAAAGGCCGGAACATCAAACGAGGCTGGATTTTCCTTGTAAAATAGCCTCAAACGGCGTATAATTTTATCTATACGTCCGAAATTCAAGGACTTTAAGGCGATTACCGGTTCTAACTTGCGGAGATCGCCACCGCCAGTAGTTTTGGAAAGTAGTAGTAAAAATTCCCTTATTTTGCGCTACATCTCAAAACTGAGAAATGATAAAATGAGTGAACCCCAAAGGGATTCGAACTATGAGCGAAAAACAGTATTTAAAAGAATCTTGGATTAGTCCAAAAGTAGAAGAAAGAAACTCTCCGGCTCACGGCAGAGGTTTGTTTGCTATTGAGCCAATCAAAACTGGCGAAGTGGTTGTCATTTGGGGCGGAGATTTCGTAAATGAAACCGAGGCTCAAAAAGCAAAACAGGAGGGTAGAGCCGTTCAGCGAATCGGAGAAAATTTGTATGACATTTTTGACCATGCTACTAAAAACGACGACCCGAGTTATAACCATAATCACTCCTGCGATCCTAATACCTGGATGGAGGATGGGGTAACTATAAGTGCTCGTTGCAATATACAACCTGAAGAGGAGCTCACTATTGACTACGCAACCTTCGTTATTGACGATAATTATATAATGCCAGGAGAGTGCAAATGTGGTACGAGTCTATGTCGCCATACGATTACAGGTAAGGACTGGCAGAACAAGGACTTGCAAGAGCGCTATGAAGGACATTTCTCTCCTTACTTAAATGAGTGTATTCTCCGCCGCGCTACCCTCATAGCTTCCGCTGGAGCCTCTACTCGTCTTGCCGGTTCGAAGCTTTCCGACGAGCAAGTTGAGCAGATCAGTAAATCTTCTGAGCAAAAGTAGGAATATCGAATAAGGCAGGATTTTCTTTGTAGATTCGCCTTAAATCACGTACGATTTTATCAACGCTTCTGAAATGAAGCCGTTTCGGTTCGAACATCGGGACATCACCACCGCCCAGACCAAAAAAGTATTGACAAGATAGGCTTGAGCTCATCTTTAGGAGATCTTCATGTTTGGAGTCTATAGTGCACCTACACGGCAATGTCCTGCGCGGCCGTAATTTTTATATGATCAAACCTAAAAAAGACACCCTGAGCGCCGCCGAAGCCTTGCGCCTCGACTCGCGCGAAAACAAGCTCCGGTTCATGATGGAGTCGGCAAAGATCCTTTCGACCAAAGTAGACTTCCGCACGTGGCTCCTCCAAAAAGCCAAACTAACCGTACCTTCGCTCGCCGACTGGTGCGCTATCGACGTACTCATCGAGGGTAATGGTCTCGAGCGTATCGCCGTCATCCACAAGGACCAAAAGATGACGGACTATCTTTTTGAATTTGAAAAACGTTTCCCTACGACTGAAAAAAATTCTAGCGATCTGTATACGGCTATCAGGACGGGCAACGCACAGTTTGTGCCGGTCGTTACCGACGAAACGATACGGCAAGGCGCTCGCTCGCCCGAGCATTTAGAGGCGATGCAACGCCTTGGGCTGAAGTCGCTCATGATTATTCCTATTTGCGCGCGAGGCAAGACACTCGGCGCGCTTTCGCTTGGGTATGCGGAATCCGGTAGAGTGTACACGCAGAGCGCTTTCGAGTTTTTTCAAGAATTTTGCAACGACCTTGGCGTCATTTTGGATAACGGCCGCCTCTCTGAAGAAATAACCAAGCGCGACAAAGCCAAAGACCTTTTCTTAGCGTCGCTCTCGCACGAGCTGCGCAATCCACTTGCGCCCATCAAAAGTTCGTTGGAGCTTTTGAAGTTGCGCGAAACCACGACCGATGTGCGCGAGGAGCTCGACAACATTGAGTATCAGTTTGACCACCTCACGAAACTCCTCGGCGATCTTTTGGATGTCACGCGCTTTACGCAGGCGAAGATAGAAATAGTCCCGCACACCGTGGAGCTGCGCAAATTGGTGGAGCGCTCGCTGAAGGCAAGCGACGCGCTATTGCGCACCTCGGATATTACGCTCCACTTTACCTACCCCTCAACACCGCTCCAGGTGTGGGCGGACGACACGCGGCTAGAACAGGCCTTTACCAACCTGATGAGTAATGCGGTCAAGTTTACTCCCCAAGGAGGTTCTATCTGGGTTGATCTTTCCAAGGAAGAGGAATACGCGATTATTAAGATCCGCGACAACGGCGAAGGCATCCATCCTGAAGATCTCCCTAATATTTTTGAAATATATTACCAAGGACGCGACAGCACCAATGCAAGCGGGTTAGGCATCGGGCTTGCGTTGGTACGAAAAATAGTAGAGTTGCACAAAGGTTTTATCGTGGCAACGAGCGAAGGGAGGAATAAAGGCAGCGAGTTTACCGTCAAGCTTCCGCTCACCGAGGTCCTTTCTTTTGCTTCCAAGCCGGGCGCGCAAGGGAATGAGAGTATGACACAGCGTGTGCTGGTGGTTGACGACAACGTGCGGGCTGCGGACTCACTCGTTAAACTTCTCAACAAGTTGGGGTGTCATGCAGAAGCGCTTTACTCGGGTGCAGAGATTCTTGCGCATACGGCACTCTCGAAGTTTGATGTGATTATTCTCGACATCGGTATGCCGCATATGGACGGGTACACGGTCATCCATACCCTGCTCGCCCGCGGAGTACAAATACCCGTCATCGCACTCACCGGCTATGGGCTTTCAGAAGACAAGGTAAAAGCGCTCGAGGCCGGCTTTACGACACACCTCACCAAACCCATCGGCATTAAAGAGCTGAGAGAGGCGTTCAAAGAATTTGTACCCATGATACCGACAAGCCGAATCCTGCGGTAGCGATAGTTTCTAGACGCGCTATACTAGGCGTATTATTTTTTTTAATTTTCACTCTATGAACGCAGCAGCAGGATGGGTGGTCGCCGCAATTGTTATTATCGCCGCAGGAGTATTTTATTTTTGGCCGCAAATGAGCAAGGCGCCCGCTGATACGGGTGCGCAGCAAGCAACGAGTACGCCGCAAACCTCGAACACGAAGGAAAATATTGGCGACCCTAAAATGTCGGGCATGTGGCAGAGCAAAACCGACGCTAAATTTACGCGCGAAATCCGCCCCGACGGCGTGATGATCGACCGCTACGAAGGTGATGCGGGTGCAGGCACGGGCGGAGAGTGGAGTACGGTTAACGCATCCGCACTGCCGGCAAATAGTAAACTCGCCGCCAATCTCTCGGGCTTACCGATCATACAAGTAGTGTGGGACGGCGGCGTTGAAACAACCTTCTTTGTGGTTAACAAAGTCGACGACAAGACGATGACCACCACCGACCTCACAGGCCGTGGCGAAGTTACTACGTATACGAAAGTAATGATGACGCAATAAAAGCGTCTACACTGACATGAAGCAAATTATTGCAGTGCTAGTCGTGGTGGTTGTTGCCGGAGGCGCGTGGTGGTATCTACAAGGGATGCCGACTGGTACTCCTGCTCCTACCAATGTCCCGGCATCGAAAGATGATTTGATCATAGTTACTTCGCCCCTTCCTAATATTAAAATTACTAGTCCACTGACGATCACCGGTAAGGCGCGAGGCGGTTGGTATTTTGAGGCAAGTTTCCCCGTGAAAATCTATGATGCCAATGGTAAAGAGCTTGGACAAGTTGCTGCACAAGCGCAAGGTGACTGGATGACCACCGAGTACGTGCCGTTTGTGGCGACGCTGACGTTCGATAAACCGACCACGGCAACGGGCAAACTCGTGCTGCAAAAAGACAACCCATCTGGTTTGCCAGAAAACGAAAATCAGCTTGAGATTCCGGTTACGTTTTAAGACCTAGCTAACGCTGTTACATGTACAGCGCGCGCTCCGCACAAACGGAGCACGCGCTGTGCTTCTTGCAAGGTTGCGCCGGTCGTGGTGACATCATCTACCACGACACAAACTCTATCTTTTATTTTTTCGGCACCGGGACCTGCAGCCATCGAGCCGTGTACATTACGCAAGCGTACCTGCCGCGGTAAACCTTGCTGCGTTTTGGTGTTGACTACCCGGACTAATGCGGTCGGAGCGTACTCAAATCCTACCGGATCTGTAAAAGACAGCGCTGCTTTACACAGCAGCTCGGTTTGGTTATGTCCGCGCTCCCTCCGACGGTTCTGGTGCATGGGGATGGGGATTAATAAAGGTTTGCCGAGCTCTTCGGCTGCAACGGCCATCAACACTTCGGCCAAATAGGCGCCGGCCAACTGCCGTGCGCGGCGCGTACCGTAGTATTTGAGCTCCCAAATAAGCGCCGTAACGCGCGGGTCGTGATAGGGCAGGCCGTCCTCCTGCGCCAAGTCATGGAGCTCATCAAGGGTAAGCAGCCGCACCACCCGCTCGGTGGGGCGCGGCGGCACTAGTAGGTCGAGCACTTCAGAAATCAGCTCACGAAACATGGTAAAATACATTGTAAATGGATTTTTCTCTTCCATCGTTTTCTTCGCTGTTCTCTAAAGAGGTCAAAAGCGTGATTGGCGTTGATATTGGCACCTCTGCGGTCAAGGTGGTGCAGCTACGGCGAGAAAAGGGCCGCGTCGTACTCGAAACCTATGGTGCTATTGCGCTCGGGCCCTATGCCGGTACCGAAATCGGCCGCGCTACCTCTTTGCCGGCCGAAAAAATAGCCGAAGCGCTTAAAGATGTCATCCGCGAAGCCAATGTGACGACGCAAGATGCCGCTATCGCCATCCCGTACTCCTCGAGCTTGGTATCGATCATCCGCCTTCCCGCCACGGTCGAAAAGCAGTTGGCCCAAGTGGTGCCGATTGAGGCACGTAAGTATATCCCCGTACCAATTAATGAAGTGTTGCTCGATTGGTTTCTTGTTTCGGATGCCAAAAAACCGGGGCCGGACGGCAAAATGGAAGTGCTTTTGGTTGCCATCCACAACGACACGATCGCGAAATTTAGAAGTATCGGCCAAGAGGCAACCCTTTTACCTGCATTTTTTGAGATCGAAGTATTTTCGGCGGTGCGCGCGTCGCTCGACCACGGGCTTGCGCCGGTGGCGGTAGTCGACATCGGCGCGGCGACCACTAAATTTTATGTGGTTGAACGCGGACTCATCCGCGAGAGTCACATTATCAATCATGGTGGCCAGGACTTAAGCCTCAACGCGAGTCGCGCGCTTGGGCTTACGGTGACGCAAGCCGAAGACCGCAAACGTAAATATGGTTTGAGCGGCGAAGGTCCGGCAACGGTAGGCGGTGGTTCGCTGCCGCCCGGCCAAGCGGGTGCAGACCTCAAAAAATCGTTTGAACTCTCCCTTACCCCGATGATTGCCGAGTTGACGCGCACGGTTAGTTCGTGGGAGACACGCACCAGCCAAACTTTGAGTGCGTTGGTTTTAACTGGCGGCGGTTCAACCTTGCGCGGGCTGAAGGAATTTATGCAAAGCAAGGTGACAACGCCCATCCGTCTGTCCGACCCGTTTGGCAAAACCCAAGCACCCGCATTTTTGGAAGCAATTCTCAAAGAAGCCGGCCCCGAATTTAGCGTTGCGGTGGGTCTTGCACTCCGCCGTTTGCAGGAGCTTGGCTAGTGCTATAGTGCTGCCATGGCGGAACCGATAGTCAACGAACGGGAGCGGTTGCACGCCCAAGAACTTAAGCACGAACACGTACCCATTGAGCCGTGGTGGTTTGACGAAAACGCGCTCGTAACAATTTTGTTTAACGCCGCCTCGATTACTATCCCCGATGCGGAGCGGTTTGTCGTGAGTAGCGTCGAAGAAGCGCGCCCGCTCCTTACGGCACCGGAGTTACAAGAAAGTATCGAAGATATTTTGCACGAAGAGCGCGCCCATGCGCGGGTACACGATGCGTATAACGAGTATTTAAAAAAACACCGCTACCCGGTTGCTAAATATGCGGGCAAAGTGCGCCGGATGACCGCTTTTTATGATCGTCATTGTTCGACGCTCACCAAACTTGCGATCTGCGCTATTACCGAGCACTTTACCGCCTGCGGTGCGCGGCAAGTGTTGGATGTTGGATTTTTTGAGGGAAGGGGGGTCGATGAGCGTATGGACCGCGTGTGGACCTGGCACGCGCTCGAGGAGCTCGACCACCGCGCAACGGTATTTGATTTATATTTGGAGCTTGGTGGAGGTTACTTTAGGCGCGCTGCGGTCGCCACTATTGCGAGCGCGATCGTGCTCTACATACATCACGCCTGCATCTTTTCAATCATGCGGCAGCGCAACGTACTCTGGAGCTGGCACACCTGGCGCACGGCCGCACCGTTTTTGTTTGGTAAAAAAGGTATCTACCGGTCGTTTCTACCTGATTGGGCCAAATATTATCAGCCCAGCTTTCATCCGACCAAACTCAACATCAAAAACTCTCTACAAAAACAGTTACACCATTACCATATTGAGTCCGAATTGATCGCCTATTTTAATGCGTAGACACTATGCAGGATTTTAAAAAATTAGTGCACCCGGACCGCCACCAAGTGTTTCTTTTTACCTGTCCGGCAGAAATTCCTTTTAATTTTGCGCGGCATCCGTGGTTTGTCATTAATAACAAAGGAGTATTGTCGCGCTGGGAGATTTTTTGGCATCCGGAGGACGCTATTTTGCGCTGGGGTCACCTGCATCAAGATTATTACGCCCCCTTTGAGGGTATAGAGCGCTCTCTCTACTCCAAACGTCGGTTTAAAGACGTGCGGCTTGGCGGAGTGGTTGAGGGCAGCGAAGGTTCGGTGGCACAGCAAATGGCCGCGGCTATCGAAGCGACGCCGCAAACCTACCCGCATCGCGACCACTATGTGTTGCGTGGCCCTAACAGCAACACCTATGCGCAGTGGATCATTAACCAATTTCCCGAAGCGCAGCAAAAAATGTCTTTGCCCTGGAACGCGTTTGGTAAAAATTTTAAGTAGTACTATTAGTACATGTGGCAGCTCTTTGTCCTCGGGTCTTTGTTGGCCTACGCGTTTGAAGGCGTTATAGACAAGCTCGCACTCGTCGAAGATCGCCGCATCGACTCCTTGGTGGCGACCTTTTGGCGCGTTATTTGTTTTTCACTTGCTACTTTTTGTTTGGGATTAACCGGATGGCTCGGCCACGTACAAGGTCTCTTTCCACCTATTTTGCTCCCACTCGTACTTATGGCGGTGGTCAGCTCGCTGTCCTATACGTACGTGTTACGTCGTCTCGAAGTGACCGGTATTGGTGCAATAGGGTACTTGGCACCCTTTGCGTTTCTTTTTATCGATGTGCAGGGGCTGCAACTGCATTTTTCGTTGGCGCAGATTGCGGGCATCACCTTGTTGGTACTCGGTGGTATCGGTTTTATTGTCGACGGTACCACGCACCGGATCAAAAAAGAATTTTCTCTGTTGGTGTGGGGAGCGCTGCTGTTCCAAAGTATTTTTTCTGGCATCGAGGCCTACGTATTTAAGAGTCTCCATGTCACGCAGGGGATTACGGGCGTGACTTTTTTTCTTGATATATGGATGGCGGGTGGGCTCGTACTACTGCTTATTATCATTATGCGAGGCAAATTCCGACTCCTCCTTACCACCCCAGCGGGTGTCTATGTGCCGCCCATCATGCTGAGCAAAGTGTTCGATGCGCTCGGGACGGCGCTCTGGACACAGGCGCTCGTGTTGGCCGCAGTCTCGCAGGTTGCGGCCATGGAGTCCTTAGAGCCAATCGTGTTGTTCGGGGTTGCGTTCGTGGCCCAAATATTCTTTGGGTACCGGGTGCGGGAGCGCTTTTCGCGCACCCATCTGCACTTTAAACTCGTGGCCGTGTGTCTTTTGGTGTTAGGTGGCTTTTTGGTGGGGTAGTGTTGATATAACGACGCTTGCGTTAAATTTGCACTTATACTAGAGGAGAATGGATCCCAACGTCCAAGGCTCTTTTATTCCCAAACAAGCGCTTGCCGCACAAGCGCGCGGGGGAGGCATGAGTCTTATCCTGCTTTTGGCACTAGTTATTTTTGTTATTTCTCTTGCGGCCGCAGGGGCGGCGTTCGGATATCAACAATTACTCTCCAAACAAATTAACGACAAAGATACCTCGCTGCGCCGCGCTGAGGGAGCCTTTGACGCCAGCGCGATCCAGGACCTGGTGCGCACCGACAGCCGCATTACTCAAGCGCGTTCGCTTTTGCAAAAACACATCAGTCCCTCGGCTATCTTTTACTTCCTCTCTACTATCACTCTCCAGAGTGTGCAGTTTTCGAGTTTTGAATATTCGCTTACGCAAGACGGTTCGGCAAGTATCTCGCTGTTGGGCAGCGCCGACAGTTTTTCGTCCGTCGCCCTGCAGTCCGACCAGTTTGGCGGGAGCAAGGTCCTTAAAGACGTAATATTCTCGGGCATTTCGGTGGGCGATCTGGGCAAGATAACCTTCAACGTCGGAGCAACGGTCGACCCATCGCTCCTCTTGTATAGCCGCAACCTCTCGCAACAAGCCGCGCAAAGCGCCAGCTCGACTACCCCCTAACCATGAGACTCTTCCTACCCATCATTCTTGTTGCAGCCGCCATCGGGCTCTTTGTGCTCTACACCAATAACGCCTACCAGGGTCCGGGCGGCATTAAAGACATGCAAGCGCAAATCGCATCGTTTGATGGTGCGCTCGACAATGCGGCGCAGCTTAAAAGTTCGCGCGACCAACTTCTTTCAAAACGCAACACCTTTTCTCCTGACGACTTGCAGAAGCTTGAGCGTATACTCCCCGACAACATCGACAACATCCGCTTTACCATCGACATCCAAAATATTGCCGCGCGCCGCAACCTCACGCTTAAAAATGTATCGCTCGGGAGTGTGTCTGACTCTAAAGGGGCCCGGGGCGCGCTTGCGGTTGGCTCTTCCGGCGACCCGGTTGGCTCGGCAGACATCTCATTTTCAGTGACCGCAAGTTATGATGATTTCCTAGCCTTTTTGCAAGATATCGAACACAGTCTTCGGTTGGTTAACGTCCAAAAAATAACCTTCAAGCCTCTTGATACTAAGTCTCCGCTCTATGACGTTTCCTTTAATATCCGTACGTATTGGCTCCATTAGATTCGCTATGACTCACTACACGTAATATGCAAAGTCTCTTACAAAATAAATTGCTTATGGGTGCACTCGTGGCTGCAATAGTTGCCGGGCTAGGGTGGTGGGTGTGGGGTTCGGCGGGCTCCTCCGCTACTATCTCAACGAGTGGGGCAACTTCGCCCATGTCGCAACAAATTCTGAGCACGTTGGGTCAACTACACACGATTAAGCTCGACCCGGGAATCTTTAAGGACCCGGTGTTTATGTCGCTTACCGACTTTGGGGTGAGCATTCCGCCCCAACAGGCGGGCCGCCGCAATCCTTTTGCGCCAGTGGGGAAATAAACTATGAACCATGAATCTCGCCTCACTTCTTGCTGATAGCGGTGTACTAGACCGGGCACGCGTGCCCGAGTTGGAAATTGAGCTCGGCAAACCCGAAGCCAAGCCGGAGGAACTACTCCAAAAAGCGGGTGTTGCGCTCAAAGATATTCTGCAAGCCAAGGGAACCTACTACGGGTTGCCCACCCACGAGGTGGGGGAGAAGAACGTCCCGTTTGACATTCTGCGTTTTATACCCGAGGAGTCTGCGCGCCACTATCGTTTGGCGCCTTTAGGCGAGGTTGATGGAGCACTCGAGGTTGGGATCACCGACCCCGACAATCTTGAGGCTCGCGATGCGCTGACTTTTATTTCGGCCAAGATAGGGATGCCGTACAAATTGTTTTTGATTACCGATACCGACTTCGACCGTCTCTTGCAGCAGTACAAAGGGCTCTCCGGCGAGGTCGGTAAGGCGCTCAACGAGCTGGAGACCGAAGTTACGATCGAGACCAAGCCGGGCGACAAAGATAAAAAACCCGTTTCATTTAGCGATGCGGAGGTCACCGATACTGAAGCTTCGGCAGTCAATGCCGACGCTCCGGTTACTAAAATTGTGGCAACGATTTTGCGTCACGCGGCCGAGCAGCGAGCGTCCGACATCCACGTCGAGCCTCTGGTCGACCAGACGCGGGTACGCTTCCGTATCGATGGTGTGCTACTGACGAACATTACGCTCCCACCCAAAGTACACTCGTCGGTCGTGGCGCGCATCAAGGTGCTTTCTAATATGAAGCTCGACGAAAAGCGCAAACCGCAAGACGGTCGCTTTAGTGCGCGCGTCGGTGGCGGCAAAGTGGACTTCCGTGTCTCGACCTTTCCAACCTACTACGGCGAAAAGGTCGTGATGCGTATTTTGGGTTCGCAAACTAAAAGCTGGAAGCTCGACGGTATCGGTCTTACCGACCGCAATCTTAACCTCATTAGGTCCGCGATTAAAAAACCCTACGGCTTGGTCCTTATTTCCGGTCCTACCGGCTCCGGTAAATCGACCACACTCTATACGCTCTTAAACGAAGTCGATCGCGATCGTCAAAATGTGCTCTCGCTTGAAGACCCGGTGGAGTACACGATAGCCGGTGTCTCGCAAAGCCAGGTGCGGCCCGAAATCGGTTACACGTTCGCCAACGGTTTGCGCACGACGCTCCGTCAAGACCCCAACATCATCATGGTCGGCGAGATCCGCGACTCTGAGACCGCCAACTTGGCGGTACAAGCGGCGTTGACCGGCCACTTGGTGCTCTCGACCATCCACACCAACAACGCGATCGGCATTGTGCCGCGCCTGCTCGACATGGGTGTCGAGCCCTATCTCATTCCGCCTGTGCTCTGTCTTGGTATCGCGCAGCGCTTGGTGCGGACACTATGTCCGGGCGGTGGGCGACGCACCAAAGTGGACGGCGGCATGAAGGAAATGATTACCAAAGAATTTGCCGACCTACCGGCAGAATTTAAAAAAGATTTACCGAACTTTGACGAGGTGTACCGTATTGACCCAACGCCTGAGTGCCCCGCCGGCACTGCAGGACGCATTGCCTGCTTTGAGGTGTTTGATATGACGCCCGAACTCGAGCAAGCGATTTTGCAAAAGAAACCTGAAGACGAATTGCGCGCTATTGTGCGTTCGCAAGGTATGTGCAGCATGCGCGAGGATGCTATGATTAAATCAGCCAAAGGGGTTGTGCCGTTTGAGGAGGTCAACACGCTCGGCGGAGAATTTGAGCTCGAAGAGCTCGAAAAAATACCAGATCCTGCCGTCCCGGCGCCGGAGGTGATCTCCGAAGAAGGCGTGGTAGAGAAAGAAAATAAAGAACCCGCACCTCAAAAAGAGGTAGAAGTCTAACTATGCCTACGAACAACACAAAATTACAGGAGCTCATCGATAGTACGATCGCCCAAGGAGCATCCGACTTGCACTTGGGGCAGGGTTCTGTACCCATCATCCGTGTTTCGGGCGCGATGACGCCCATCTCCCAACCTATACTCACCAAAGAAGACCTGTTGGGCTTTTTAGATGCCCTTATGACTCCCGAGCGCAAAAAAAGTTTTTTGGAGACGCAGGAAGTCGACTTTTCGTATGCCTACGGCGAGAAAGCGCGCTTTAGGGGTAATGGTTACTTTGAACGCGGGCGTATTGGCATTGCGCTGCGCCTTATCCCGCGCGTGATCCGCACGCTTGCCGAGCTTAACCTGCCGCCGTCGATAGAACAGTTTTCTACGCGCGAACAAGGATTCTTTTTGGTGGTGGGGCCGGTAGGGCAGGGCAAAACGACCACGCTTGCCGCTCTGATCGAAAAAATAAACCAAGAGCGCACCGAACATATTGTGACGATCGAAGATCCTATTGAATATTTATTTGAAAATAAGCGTTCACTTATTGATCAACGCGAAGTGCGCGTCGACACACACGACTTTCAAACGGCGCTCGACAGCCTCTTCCGGCAAGATGTCGATGTGGTGATGATCGGCGAGATGCGCACGCCGGATACTATTGCAACGGCCGTTACGGCCGCCGAGACCGGCCACTTGGTGCTCTCGACCTTGCACACCAACAATGCGGTGCAAACCATCGACCGCATTATCGATGTGTTCCCCGCGGGGCAGCAAGATCAGATCCGTATTCAGTTGGCCAGCTCGATGGCGGGTATTTTTAGCCAGCGGTTGGTGCCGCGCATCTCGGGCGGTCTTATCCCAGCCTATGAATTGCTTATCAACAACACCGCCGTTGCAAACTTGATCCGCGAAAAGCGCACGCACGAGATCCAAACTTTAATTGAGACGGGTATCGAAGAGGGGATGATCGACATGAACCGCTCGTTGGCGGAATTGGTCCGTTCTGGCCAAATCACCGTCGAGTCTGCGTACTCGCGCTCTATTTCGCCCAAAACACTCGAACGCCTCCTGTAATATATGGCTGATTTTAAGTACGAAGCACTCGATAGCAACGGCAAAGCAACGAGCGGTACGCTGAGTGCCGGCGGTCAAGATGCCGCTATTGGCATACTGCAGCGCAAGGGGCTCACGATCACCTCGATTACCGGTGGCGGCAACAAGTCGACGTGGCAGCAGATGCAGGAGATCACCATTTTTGGTGGAGTCTCCAGCCGCGACCTGGTTATCCTCTCGCGCCAAATAGCCACGCTGTTTGAAGCGCAAGTCTCGGCACTGCGGGTCTTTAGACTGTTGGCCGAGCAGGCCGAAAAACCGTTTATCCGCCAAGTGCTCGCGACTATCAGCGACGACCTCCAAGGTGGCAACTCGATCAGCAAGTCGCTGGAGAAACACCCTAAAGTATTTTCAGACTTTTACGTCAACATGGTGCGTGCAGGCGAGGAGTCCGGCAAGCTCGACCAAACCTTTCTCTTTCTTGCCGATTACATTGACCGCAGCTACGAACTAGGGGCCAAAGCTAAAAACGCGCTCATCTACCCGGCGTTTATTGTCGTGACCTTTATCGCGGTGATGACGTTGATGCTCACGCTTGTTATCCCAAAAATCGGCGCTATCTTGACCGACTCCGGCCAAAAATTACCATTCTTTACCGAAGTCATTCTCGGTTTCAGCCGCTTCCTAACGAATTACGGCATCTTTCTCCTCATTGCGCTCATTATTGGCGGGTACTTTATGTTTCGTTATATACAAACGCCTGCCGGACGTATTGCCTGGTCGCATTTTAAATTCTCGATACCCTATGTCGGATCACTGTACCAAAAACTCTATCTCTCACGCATTGCCGACAACATGAACGTCATGCTCACCTCTGGCATCTCCGCGGTTCGTGCGCTCGAAATTACGGCCAATGTGGTAGAGGACGACATTTATGAGGCAATACTTCGAGAGGCCATAGAGGGAGTCAAAGGTGGCGCCCCCCTTTCCCAAGTGTTGGCGCGCTATAGCCCGGGGCAGATGCCGGGGATCTTTGTCCAAATGCTCCAAATCGGCGAGGAAACCGGCGAAATGGGCAACATACTCGATCGTTTGGCTAAGTTTTATAGCCGCGAAGTCAACTCGGCTGTCGACACTCTTGTTTCCCTGATTGAGCCGGTGCTTATTGTGGCGTTGGCCCTTGGAGTTGGCTTTCTCCTCTCGGCGGTACTTCTGCCTATCTACAACTCGGCTTCGTCGTTGTAATACCGCCACTATCCACAGGGTAGTTCGTAGCATGCCGGAGAGTCGCTATAATAGGGGAGCCTAACGACTTTACGTTGCAGGCCATTTATACGCGTTATTTATTAATTAGAAGATTCTAGAATTATCTATGCGAAAAGTTATTAACAAGGGCTTCACCCTTATCGAGCTCCTCGTCGTCATTGCCATCATCGGCATTTTGGCGGCCATTGTGCTCGTCTCCTTGGGCAATGCACGCAGCAAGGGCTCTGACGCGCGTATACAAGAGGAGGCAAACCAAGTCCGTACAGGCATCGAGACGTCGGCTTCCGCCACCACGTATGCCGAGCTCGGGAATACCGGCACGATCGTGTCAGCCAGTGCCGCACAAACGACCTTTACCACGGACAGCGCGAACTTCAAGGCAGTCACGGCCGATATCAATAGTCAGTCAGGTGGCACACTGAGCATCTTCTCATCTGCTGCAGCTGCTGCCTCTTCGACCGTCTCGAGTGGCTATTCCGTCTACGCCCCTCTTAAGAGTGGTGGTTACTTCTGCGTAGATTCATCAGGTGGAAGCAAGACTGGCACCGGCGCCATTCCTTCTTCTGTCACCTCAATCAGTGCTTGCCAATAGGAGCATTGTGTTAAATACAAAGTCCCCACTCCTTATTGGGTGGGGATTTTGTTTTTGTGTTGCTATACTTGAGTCATGAGTTCACAACCGCGAGGGTTTTCCCTCATCGAGATCCTCGTCGTGATTGCGGTCATTGGTATTTTGGCGGCGGTGGTATTGATATCACTCGGGAATGCCCGCAAACAGGGTTCCGGCGCGAGTGTCCAGGGTAACCTCGACACCATCCGCGCTCAGGCAGAAGTGTACGCAAGCACCCACGGGGACTCTTATAACCCTGGTATGAGTGTGCCCAACAGTCCGGATAATGCAACCGTTGCCGCAGCGGGTTCAGCCTGCGGTGGCGGTATCACCGCCGACCAGGGGATGTGGGGTGATCCGATCATCCAACAAGCACTTATCGGCGCCTCCAAAAACGCAGGTACGCCTGCGAGTAACTTTGTGGGAGCAACCACCAACGCGATATTGTGTGTTTGGTCGCCGGCGGGCGCGAACACGGCCGTGTATTGGCTAGTCGCCGTACCGCTCAAAAGCGATCCGACCAAAGTATGGTGTGTCGACAATAGTGGTAACTCCGAGTCCGCGAGCTTCAGTTTCTATTTCAACACCCTTAACAATTCGGCGGGCAAAACAAAGTGCCCCTAACTCTGTAGTATTATAAACCTATGCGTACCCGCGGGTTTACCCTTATTGAACTGATGGTAGTCATCGCTATCATTGCGGTCCTCACCAGCATTATTAGCGTTTCGATTGCAAGTTCTAAACAAAAGTCGCGCGACTCTAAGCGCGTTGCGGATGTTAAGCTCATCCAGCTTGCACTCTCGCAATACTACAACGACAACGGCATGTATCCGCTTAACATCTACGCTGCGTCCGGCGCAGCGCCCGGTGGTGGTCTCGCCCCCACCTATTTGCCCGTCGTACCCATCGACCCGCAAGGCGGCACGGGTAGCTGTTCAGCCGCAACCGCCAACAGTTCTGGTACCGGTTGTTACCGCTATACACCCTATACCACTTCCTCTTCGGGTATTTGCAGCAACTCTTCTAGCAATCTCCCGATCATCTACCACATTGGTGCAGGATTTGAAGACACTTCTAGCTCCGCACTTAGCCAAGACATCGACGGCAATTCCTCGCTCTCTAACGTCTACACCTCAATCACTTTCTATCGTTGTACCACGAGCCCGAGCCCCGCGTCGTTCGACGGCAATGCCGGTGGTTGCACCGGCACTTCCGCCGCAACTCCCGACGGTTGTTACGATCTGACGCCCTAATGGAGGTGGGGTTTGTGACGGGAGTTGCGGTCACTCTGTTTAGTCTGATTCTGGGGAGCTTTCTTAACGCTATTTTGTACCGCTATAATACCGGGCGCTCGGCACTCTCCGGGCGCTCGTGCTGTATGCACTGCGGGCATAGGCTCGGTGTGCTCGACCTGGTGCCGCTCTTTTCGTACGCATGGCTGAAGGGCCGCTGCCGGTACTGCTTTTCGAAAGTTTCTTGGCAGTACCCACTGGTTGAGGCCGCTGCGGCGCTTTTAGGGCTCGGCGTGTACCTGCAAACGCCGTCGTGGATTTTCTTTGGTATAGATTTTTGTTTGTGGCTCACCCTATTGTTTATTGTCGTGTACGACTTTAGGCACTTCATCATCCCTTGGAGTGCTCTCGCGCTTGTTGCCGTACTTTCACTCGCGCATTGGTACTTGGCCGGGTGGGGAGGGTGGAACCTTGCTGCTGGTCTGTTCCTTGCGGCGCCGCTACTGCTTATCTCGCTTATCTCGAAAGGTCGTTGGATGGGATGGGGAGACGGGTTGTTAGAGATATCGCTTGGATGGTTACTCGGACTCTCCGCAGGAGGTACGGCGTTTGTCCTTGCGTTTTGGGCGGGTGCGCTTGTGGGCATTGGTGCGATACTGCTCTCTAAACGATATACAATGAATAGCGAAGTTCCCTTTGCGCCCTTTCTTATCCTGGGCGCCGGGTGCGCTTATTTTCTCCATGTTGATTTCTTCCAAACGGTGGCGTCACTCTTTCTCTAACCCCAAGGCCTTTACGCTGATCGAGCTCGTCGTGGTCTCCGCCATCGTTCTTATCGTTTCGCTATTTATTCTTTTTCAACAAGCAAAATTTAATAGTTCAACGCTGCTGCGCTCGCTAACCTACAGCCTGGCGCTCTCGGTGCGTCAAGCACAAGTGTTTGGCGTCTCGGTGCGCGAGAGTACGCCGGGGAGCGGCGTGTTTTCTTCCGGCTACGGCATCTACCTGCCGTCGGGGACTATTACCCAGTATTATTTATTTCCTGACCTCAACGGCAATGGCGCGTACGACAGCGCTAGCGAAGGCCCGCCTATTCCGACGGTCTTTACCCTTGGCAACGGCTACGTGCTCTCAAAGTTCTGTGCGACGCGCGTCGGCGGAGCTTCACAAGAGTGTACCGCGGGCACTGCGACCCTCATCGACACCCTTACCATCTACTTCCGCCGACCTAACCCCGATGCGTGCTTTGCCACCAATCAAGCCTCGGGTGCCTGTGCCTCGGGCACAACGGCGGCGTACTCGGCTGCGTACATTCAACTAAAATCAAACGGCAATCAGGACACCCGCAGTATCAAGATATCTTCAACCGGACAAATTGCGGTATGTGCGCCCGGCACCGACATCGTCACGCTGCCAGTTAGTTGCTAACTATGAAACCACGCGGATTTACCCTTATCGAAATGCTGGTCTCGGTCGCGATTTTTGCGGTGGTGATGACCATAGCGCTCGGTTCTTTGTTGTCGATGTCGGAGAGCGACCGGCGCGCGCAAACGCTTAAGTCAGTCATCAATAACCTCAACTTCTCTCTCGATGCGATGTCGCGTTCGATGCGCACCGGACAAAACTATCACTGTGATATTACGCTCGGTAGTGCACCAAGCGCTTCGCGTGACTGCACGGGTATTTCTCCATCCCCACCCCCCGCTTCTTCGTTTGCCTTTCTTTCTGCGGACGGCGTCACGGGAGTCGAATATTGCCTTGCCGGTGGACAGATCATGCGCGCTATTACTGCTCCCGCGTCGCTCCCCACCAGCTGTGCGGGCGCAAGCTTCTCGGAAATAACGGCGAAGGAGGTTACTATCCAGTCGTTGCAATTTTATGTCACCGGTGCGGAGGTGACCAGCATCCAACCCAAAGTAACTATCCTCATCTCGGGGACCGTTACGGTCAGTGCCACCCAAACCTCGACCTTTAACTTGCAAACCTCGGTTACCCAACGACTGTATGATCAATAAAATAATTAAAAAAATCCAAACATCTCGCGGGTTTACTTTGATAGAGACCCTGCTCGCGGTGTTGCTGCTCGCGACCGCTATTGCGGGACCGCTCACGATTGCCTCTAAAGGACTCACCTCAACCTTGATAGCTAAAAACCAATTTACCGCATTTTATCTCGCACAAGATGCCATGGAGCAGGTGCGCTTCTTGCGTGACAGCGCCTGTTTAGCGGCCGGTGGGAGCGAGTGTCCATCCGGTACTTGGCTTTCAGGTCTGCCCAACTGTGTGAGCACCGATGGAAGTGCTACCTGTTATCTCGATTCGCTCGCGAGCAACCCCACCAGTCCGCAATCTTGTGGTGGCACCTGCCCGGTGATGAGATATGACACCGCCAACGGCTATTTTAATTACAATGCGGACGTGAACAACCTCAACCTTATCGACACGCCGCAGCAGTTTATCCGCACGGTGAAAGTAGTTAACGACCCAAACCCAAGCGGCCCTTCGCCAGACGAAGCGGTGGTGACGGTCACGGTATCGTGGAGTGACAATCCAACCGTTACACACTCTATTACGGTGCTCGAAAATATATTTAGATGGCAATAAAAACACCAAAAGGGTTTACGATTTATTTCGCGATGTTGGTCGGGAGTTTGGCGCTTGCCGTAGGCATTGCTATCTACGATCTTACGACGCGCGAGATTGACCTATCGCAGACCGCAACACAGTCGCAATACGCTATTTATGCGGCTGACACGGGTGCCGAGTGCGCGCTGTATTGGGACTTTAAGTGTCAGCTCTCCGCATGTACGCAAAGTGGTGCTGCACAAAGCGCCTTTGCTACCTCGTCTACGTTTGTGGCCCCAACCACGGGGGTGGTATGCAACGGGAAAGATGTGGCGGCAATTGGCACGCCGCCGGCGAGCTTTGTCGCGCCACCGACTGGCTGGAGTGCCTGGAGTGTCGTGGCGCCCGCGGGGCAAGGGAGGGCGACGACCACTTTTTACATCTCATTTTTGCCTGCTAAACCCTACTGTGTCAAAGTTGAAGTAGCTAAAGTGGGCAACCCTACGGTCACCACCGTAACCTCGCATGGTTACAATACCTGTCAAGGCGGCACTGGCTTGAGGCTTGAACGTATCCTCCAAGTGTCGTACTAATGAGAGGATGTCCCCGCCGAAAGATACTACGCAGCGATATCAAAAGCTCAAAGATACGGTAAACAAATACCGGACGCTTCGGCATGTCTACGACAAAGAAGAGATTTCGCTCGAGGCCGAAGACGCGCTTAAAAAAGAGCTCGCCGATTTAGAGAGGGAGTATCCGAGCTTGCTCCAGCCCGATAGTCCTAGTCTGCGCGTGGGCGGCGAGCCGCTACCGCAATTTAAAAAAGTGCGCCATACGGTAGCGCAGTGGTCCTTTAACGACGCGTTTGGTGAGCAAGACATACGCGACTTTGATGCACGGGTTAAACGGATGCTGAAAGTCCCGAGTGCAGCCGAGGGGCTTGGGGTTAAAGAAGTCGAATATATCTGTGAGCTAAAAATCGACG
This sequence comes from Candidatus Nomurabacteria bacterium, assembly GCA_943348815.1. GTDB lineage: Bacteria > Patescibacteriota > Minisyncoccia > Phycocordibacterales > SBAW01 > GWA1-54-10. Next base: position 22,834 of record CALQYT010000006.1, on the reverse strand, counting down.
GACTCAAAGTAGTTTTGACGTACGAGCAGGGTATTTTAAAAACAGCGGCAACGCGCGGCGATGGAGCCGTGGGTGAGGATGTAACGCACAATGTCCGCACCATTGAGTCGGTGCCGCTGGTGTTGGAAAAACCGGTTGATTGTGTGGTCGAAGGCGAAGTATGGATGAGTGAAAAAACGCTCCACGATTTAAACGAAGCGCAAAAAAAAGCGGGCAAACCTTTGTACGCCAATCCGCGCAACGCGGCCGCGGGCTCTATACGCCAACTTGACCCGCGTGTTGCGGCTTCGCGCAAACTCGACTCCTATATTTATGATGTTGCCGCAACTTCTGATACCTTGCCCCCGACACAAAAAGAGGAGCTTGAATATTTACGCACGTTGGGGTTTAAGGTCAACCAACACGCACGGCTCGCGCGGAATGTCGACGAAATTCTTGCATTTTATGACGGATGGAAGACCAAACAAAAAGCGCAAGGCTATTGGATCGACGGGGTAGTTGTCAAAGTAAACCGTCGCGATTACCAGGAGCGCCTGGGCTTCACCGGCAAAGCGCCGCGCTTTGCGGTCGCGTTTAAATTTCCCGCAGAGCAGGTAACGACCGTGGTGGAAGCTATTGAGCTTCAGGTGGGACGTACCGGCGTGCTCACGCCGGTGGCGCATTTGCGGCCGGTGTTAGTGGCGGGCTCAACGGTAAGCCGTGCAACCTTGCACAACGAGGATGAAATTAAACGCCTCGACGTGCGGGTGAATGACACGGTTATTTTGCAAAAGGCCGGCGATGTAATCCCCGACATTGTGCGCGTACTTACGGAGTTACGGCCAAAAGGTACTAAGCCTTATCGCTGGCCTATACGGGTGCCAGAGTGTGGCGGGGAAGGGATTATTGAGCGTGTTCTGGGCGAGGCCGCCTGGCGCTGCAAAAATAAAAACTCGTTTGCGGTGATGCGGCGCAAGCTGCGGCACTTTGCTAGCCGCGGCGCGCTCAACATTGAGGGTCTTGGCGAGTCGACGGTCGATGCGCTCCTTGAGGCCGGGTTTGTAAATTCGTTCGACGACTTTTTTACGCTTAAAGAGGGTGATGCTTTAGAATTGGAGGGTTTTGCCGAAGTGTCGGCTAAAAAACTAATTGAGTCTATCCAAAAAACCGCCAAGCACGTATCCTTTCCGCGACTGTTAAACGCGATCTCTATCCCGCACGTGGGCGAGGAGACGGGCCTGTTGCTGGCACAACATTTTAAAACTATTGATGACGTAGCCGCGGCTACCCAAGAAGAACTTTCTGCAATCGACGGCATTGGCCCTATTGTTGCAAAGGGTGTCGTTGAGTGGTTTGGGGCGAAAGAAAATAAAGAGTTGGTTAAAAAGCTCAAAAAAGTCTTGCATATTGTCTCAGAAAAGGTCTCGGGCAAAAAAGACTTGTCACTCGCGGGTAAAACATTTGTATTAACGGGGGGCCTTTCCAGTATGAGCCGCGATGAGGCCAAAGAAAAAATACGACAGTTAGGGGGGAGTGTATCTTCGTCGGTCTCTAAAAAAACGAGCTACGTGGTAGCCGGAGACGAAGCGGGTTCTAAACTCGACAAAGCCCGCGAACTACGCGTTGCGGTGCTTGAGGAAGAGGAGTTTTTGAAGATGCTCAAATAGGGTACTATTGCTACATGATTTCTAAGGAAGAGGTTCGAGCGCTCGCAGAGCTTGCCCGGCTGCAACTGCAAGAGGGAGAGGTTGAGAGCTTTCAAAAAGACATCTCTACTATTCTTGACTATGTGGGGCAAGTTTCGACCCAAGGTCCGACCTCAACTCAGGACTCTTCAAGGTCGGACCTTAAACCCTTGCACAATGTGATGCGGGAGGATGTACCAAACACGCCGCTCGGCAAACGCGACGAGCTGCTCGCCGCATTTCCTAAACGCGAGGGCGATTACAACGTGGTGCGCAAAATAATCCAAAAAGATGAGTGATCTCCCTACGCTCTCGATAACCGAAGCGTCTAAAAAACTTGCGGCTAAAGAAATTTCTGCGGTAGAACTTGCAGAAGCTTGTGTTGCTGAATCACAAAAAAAGAATCCGACGCTTAATGCGTATTTAGAAGTGTTTGATGATGTGCGCGCTCAAGCCGAAGCGGCGGATCTTCGCCGCGCAGGTGCCGAGGCAGCCGAGGTGCACCCGTTGCTCGGCATCCCGCTTGCGATAAAAGATAATATTTTAATTGCGGGTAAAAAAGTGAGTGCGGCATCAAAAATGCTCGAGCACTATGTTGCGACCTATGACGCCACCGCGATTACTAAACTTAAAACGGCGGGTGCAGTGTTTGTGGGGCGCACCAACATGGATGAGTTTGCGCTTGGTGGCTCGACCGAAAACTCAGCGTTTGGGGTTACTAAAAATCCGCACGACGAGTCGCGCGTAGCGGGCGGCACCTCGGGTGGCTCGGCCGCAGCAGTCGCGGCCAACCTGGCACTCGGCGCGCTCGGAAGCGATACGGGCGGCTCGGTGCGCAACCCGGCAAGCTTTTGCGGTGTCGTGGGGCTCAAACCAACCTATGGCGCGGTCTCGCGTTCGGGGCTTATTGCGGCGGTTTCGTCGTTTGACCAAATCGGCCCCCTTACTAAAACGGTTGCTGATGCGGAGCTTTTATTTAATGCAATTAAAGGGAAAGATGTGCTTGATAGTACTTCTATCGAAAGCACGAAATCCGAAATCCGAAATCCGAAACGCAAAATAGGGGTGCCGCAGAGTTTGCTTGAGGGAGTACAACCAGAAGTGCTAGCGCAGTTTGAAGCGTCGCTCAAAAAACTAGAGAGCCAGGGATATGTAATTGACCGCAGTATCGAATTTCCTTCCGCCAAGGCAGCGCTTGCAGCCTATTACATCATCAACTTTGCCGAAGTCTCGACGAACCTCTCGCGCTTTGACGGCGTGCGCTATGGGCTCTCGCGCAAAGGCGAGTCGCTCTGGGAAGATTACGCCAAAAGCCGCGCCGAGGGTTTTGGCCTCGAAACTCGCCGCCGCATTATGCTGGGCACCTATGTACTCTCGGCCGGTTACTACGACGCGTATTACGGCAAAGCCACCGAGGCGCGCAAACGCTTGCGCGCGGAATTTGTTGAGGCATTACAAAAAGTAGACTCCATTGCCACACCAACGATGCCCACTCCGGCATGGAAGATAGGTGAAAAAAGTGATCCTCTTTCGGCTTATCTTGCCGACATATTTACGGTCTCGGCCAACCTCACCGGCAATCCGGCTATTTCGGTACCTATGGGTACAGTGTCAGAAGGGGGAAGTACCTTGCCGGTCGGCATACAACTCACCGCGGCACACGGGGATGAAGCCGCGCTCTTTACCCTGGGTCGCGTTCTAGAATAAAAAAACACGTTAGAATAGTTGGTAATGTCCTCTAACGGTGTTGATTATCTCAATATAGAATATTTGCTCGTACGCGCGTACGACTTTTTGGCGAGCTTTCATCTCAGTGCGCAGTTGCCGAGCTGGGTGGCGGGTACGACGACCACGATTGTGATTGTAGGGATGACACTCTCGTTTATTCTTTTGCTCTTGATCGTGTACGCACAAATCAGATTGCTGCAGGTCGAGCACGCCGGCTTTCATGCCAAAGAAAAGCATGCGCATGAACACGAGGAGGAGCCCGCAAAGCCAGAAGGCAGCAGCCGGTGGGAACATATTGTGGCACTCGCAACCTCGCAAAACCCGAGCGACTGGCGGCGCGCAATATTGGAGGCCGACATCATGATGGGCGACGCGCTTGATGCGGCCGGTTATGTTGGTGTCTCGGTAGGCGAGCAGTTAAAAATCGCTAATCCGCTCCAACTTAGCAGCCTCCGCAATGCCTGGGACGCGCACATGCTGCGCAACCAAATTGCGCACAGTGGCGAGAGTTTGGAGCTCAGCTCGCGCGATATCCAAATGGCTATAACCAACTACAAACGCGTGCTTGAGGAATTGGGCGCTATTTGATATACTTTTCATATATCGCGGGGTGGAGCAGTAGTAGCTCGTCAGGCTCATAACCTGAAGGTCGCGGGTGCAATTCCCGCCCCCGCAACAAGAAGTTAATTTGGAAAAGCGCTCGTTGCGTGGTATTTTTCCTGCATACCGGGGTAGCTCAGTTAGTAAGAGCACAGCATTCATAACGCTGAGGTCGTGGGTGCAACTCCCACCCCCGGTACTCGCAGATTAAAAGGGGTATACTAGGAACATGCACGAAGTATTTCGCCGTATTGCACACAAAACCGCCGAGCTGGTGGGCAGCTCGTGGGCGTTTATGCTGGCATTTTTATTGGTGGTGGTGTGGGCCCTCACCGGACCGTGGTTCGACTACTCCAACACCTGGCAGTTGGTGATAAACACAGGCACGACGATTTTGACCTTCTTGATGGTTTTCTTGATTCAAAACACCCAAAACCGCGACTCGCATGCCGTGCATCTTAAGCTCGACGAGCTCATTAAAGCTATCGGCCCGGCGCGCAATAAATTAATTGATATCGAAGAGATGGAAGACTCGGAGCTTGAGATGCTCGAAGCAGAATTCCGCAAATTTCGCGAGCTCAAAGACCGCCGCGACCGGAATTAATGCGCTGGAAAGGGCGCTCGTTTTACGCTAGAATGCGCCTGCTTGCCCTCGGTTATTGAAGGTTAGCTTTTGCGGGAGTAGGGCCGACGCTTTGGTCGGCCTCCCGACCCAGGCGTCGGGACTCAACAAAATGCGGGAGTAGCTCAACTGGTTAGAGCGCGTCCCTGTCACGGACGAGGTTGCGGGTTCAAGTCCCGTCTCTCGCGCAGACAAAAATCCCCGCAGGGGGATTTTTGCGTAGCGAGAGCGGCAAGCGTGCTTGCCGAGGGACTTGAACGGCGGAGGTATATTTTGCACTTGCAAAATACCGAGCCGGGGCTGCAGGCGAACTTTGCGACGGCAAGGTTCGACCGAAAGCCAAGCCCGTCTCTCGCGCATAGATTTACTCATGGGGGCTTCATCATATCCTGCGTATTGTGTGTTGATGAGCTCTCAACCCCAACTTGTCGCACAAGATTTTTCAACGGCTGCTACCGAAGCCGCGCGCAAACTGCATACCGACGCTGCTGGGTTGGGTAGAGAGATCGAAGGAATATTCGGCGGTGTTTTTGGCCGCGTGTGGCAGTACGCGCCGACAATAGTGCGCGAACGGCCTTTTGCCGCACTTTTTGTTACCTCCGCCTTTTTTGGAATTGCGGTGGGAGCTTTTGCTCTCTCGATGGCGGCAGCGCGCCCCGCTTTTGCGGGTGTTGAGGCACCGGTGAGCATGGTTGCCGAGCAGAGCTCCATGGTCGAGATGCACATTGCACCCACCGGTTTGGTGCTGTTGCGCAATGCGCAAGTGCAATCGGTCAGCAGCTCACAACTTTTGGTACGAACGCTCTGGGGCGGAGCAGACTTTACGTGGCTAGTAACCACCAACGGACAAGATTACGGTGCACGACATTTTGGTACGCGGGTACTCAATCACGACGGCAAAACTATTTCACTAGCCAACGTGCACGTTGGCGACACCATTACAATCAACGGCACGCTCCAGTCGGACACTTCGCAACTCACCGTTGAAGCTTCCACTATACGTACCGTAGACTAGTCGCTTATTTTTTTGGGCTCGCCAAAAGCGCAGAAATGCGATACTGTTTTTGCATTGCCGAAGTAGCTCAGATGGTAGAGCAACTCCATGGTAAGGAGTAGGTCCCCGGTTCGATTCCGGGCTTCGGCTCCCGGGTATTCCGGAGTAGGGTAGTACGCCAGAGTAGCTCAGTTGGTAGAGCAGCGGTATCGTAAACCGCAGGTCGCCGGTTCGATCCCGGCCTCTGGCTCCAAAAACGTGTGATAGAGTGGCCGCATGGATATAGGGGATGCATTTTCTAGGCCGCCCGCTCAGGAAAAACTAAAAAATGTTATCGAGGTACCTTTTGCTGGCGGGAGTGTTGCTCGACTCATTAGTCTTGGGCATGGCCCGGTGCCGCCTGAAGCATTGGGCGAAGTAGATGCACTCGCCGTATCGCTGCTTGAGCTAGACAGTGGTTATGACGGTGACGAGCAAGAGTGGGCCCGAGTGTTACAGTCAGTTGAAGCGGGAGAGTATAAAGGATCATTGCAACATGCGCGGGCATTGATAATTGCCGCGCGAGAAAAAAATTTGCCCGTCTTTGGAGTTAATACACCTCTTCCGCCGTCGGCGGCGAAAGCCGAAATGCAGAAGTTAGAGCAGCGAAGCAACGTTGGCGCGGCCTTTCTGGCCTTGGCTACAGCAGCCTTGTATTTCAGCATATACGTAAATCGTCGTGAGTTTTTTAAAATTATGGGAGACTCCGCCACTATCCTGGCCGCCGGAGGTTTATATTTGAACGCGCCGGGTATTATGTCTGTGGTAGGAAAGATCCCTCATAATCCGACCCGTGAGGTGGTAGACGAGCTCACCGGAAAAGTGTTGGAGTGGCAGGGGTTGGCGGATTTTACGCTCAAGCTAAGAGCGCTAGCTATTGCTGAAAAGTTGCATACAGTGGCGCGAGGTCTTGCAACAGAGGATAAGCAGCCAAAAATTGCCCTGCTGGCTGGCGTTTCGATAACCTCGATGCTTAAAGAGGCGCTCACCATGAACCCTGCGACACGTAAAAAATTACTCGCAGGTTTGGTAGAGAATCTTACCGACCTCGACCCACTTTCGGCAAGCACGTTTAAAAGCACTCTTGCCGCAATTCCGACCGCCCGTCCAGCGGGGGGCCGATGGGATGCAAAGCAAGCGCCGCAACGCACAGAGCAAAATACCAACACTGACCAAAAGCCCGTGCGCTCTGCCGCGGTATAAGTTTGTTATAGTGGGCGAGTGGAAAAGGAGGCCATAGAACTACGTATTAAAGAGATAGAAGTCGCGATGCAGGCGGCGGATTTTTGGAGCAACCCTACCGAGGCGCAAGCGCTTATTAAAGAGCTGCAGGATTTAAAGACAGAGGCCGAGGGTGGGAGTGCCTACGACCGCGGCGGGGCGATACTATCGCTGGTAGCGGGCGCTGGCGGCGATGACGCCGAAGACTTTGCCCAAATGCTGTTGGCGATGTATCGCAAATATATAGAGAAGCACGGCTGGGGCGTAAAAGTTTTGCACGAAAATAAAAACGACCATGGCGGCTACCGCAATGTTTCTATCGAGATCGAAGGAAAAAATATCTATAGAGTATTGAAGGGAGAGTACGGCGTGCACCGGCTGGTGCGGATCTCGCCGTTTAATGCTAACGAAAAGCGTCATACCTCCTTTGTGTTAGTCGAAGTACTGCCGGTGCTGCAAAAGGTGGCAGCCATCGAGCTGGACGAAAAAGATTTAGAGATTACCGTGGCGCGCTCCTCGGGCCCCGGCGGGCAAAACGTTAACAAACGCGAGACGGCCGTGCGCATTGTGCACAAACCAACTAACCTTTCGGCGCACGTCGACGGCGAGCGCACCCAAGGGGCCAATAAAGAAAAGGCGCTCGCGATACTCACCGCAAAACTCCTGCGAAAGATGGAAGAAGAGCGCAAAGAAAAAATATCCGACCTCTCGGTTGCGGCAGGCAAGATTGAATGGGGCAACCAAATCCGCTCGTATGTGCTCCATCCGTATCAATTGGTTAAAGACCACCGAACTAATGTTGAGGTGCGGGATGCTGCGGGAGTACTGGATGGCAATCTCGAGCCTTTTTTAGTACAATAATACGGTCCAATGATCTATTACGACCGCGTAAGCAAAATTTACGCTGATAACTCCGTTGCGCTTGAAGACGTTTCCTTCTCGGTAGAGCCGGGGGAGTTTATTTCGCTCGTCGGGCACTCCGGCGCGGGAAAGACAACGCTGGTTAAGATGCTCTTGGCCGAGGAAAAGCCGACGACCGGCTCGGTGTTTTTTGAGTCTATCAACGTGCATGAGATGCCGACCTCAAAAATAAACACTTTGCGCCGCAAAATCGGGACGGTCTTTCAGGACTTCCGGCTCCTCCCCAACAAAACCGCCTACGAAAACATCGCCTTTGCAATGGAAGCCTCCGGTAAGCCCGAGGCAGAGATCCACTCCGACGTGCCGCACGTGCTCGAGTTGGTAGACCTCGGCGACAAGATGAATAACTTCCCCCACGAGCTCTCGGGCGGCGAACAACAGCGCGTGGCGATTGCCCGCGCGATTGTTAACCAACCCGATGTCATTGTCGCCGACGAGCCGACGGGTAACCTCGACCCGGTCAACACGTTTGAGATAGTGCAGATTTTAAAAAAGATCAACGACTTGGGCACGACAATTATTCTCACGACTCACAACAAGGGCGTCATCGATTCTCTCAAAAAACGTGTCATCACGATGGACCGCGGCAAAGTAATCCGCGACGACAAGGAGGGGAAGTATATTCTGTAATTCTAAATTCTAGTTGACAGAGTAGGCGTTTTTAGGGATATTCTGAGCGAACAGTCTACCTAGGAGGAGAGCTGGATGGCCACTGTCGTCAAGCTGAAAAACACCAAGGGTCGCATCATCCTGACCTATACGAGTAAGCACACCTGGGTTTACCACCACAGCCGTTTGACTTGGGGTTCTTACGTCGGTTTTGGGCCGCCGGGTTTTAAAGTCCCTGACGGCACCTACGAAATAACGAGTATGTGGTCTGATGCCCCCGGTTCGCACCTCAACGACGGCGACGAACTTACGAAAGTTGTTTTGAAGAAGGTTCGGGGGCTGTAGTTTTCTAATAGGAACGCGCCGTCGAGGCGCGTTTTTTGTTAGTAGACAAAGGTAGTGTTTGTATTAAGATAAAGCGGATATGAAGAAACGCGTTTTATTTCTCTACAATGGTGGAACCATCGGACAAGTCCCCGAAGAGCGGGATGGGCAGATAGTTTTAGTTCCTCCAAAAGATAGCAAAATCTTTCAGATCGCTTGTGAACCCGCGATAGAAAAGGTTAAGAAGGATATGGAGGTTGTGTTTGAGTTTGTGACCGCCAAAGATAGCTCTAACATGACCCCAAACGATTGGGAGAAACTTATTTTTAGAGTTAAGAAAGCTCAAGATGAAGAAGGATATGACGGTGTCGCTATCGCCCATGGCACAGACACGCTTGCATACACCGCGACTGCACTGTCGTTGGCCTTGCATGGTAAAGATCCGGGCAAAAGCGGCTTGCGTATCCCTGTTTGTTTGACTGGCTCACAAAATCCTATCTACGAACCGGGTGGGGACGGCCGATTCAATCTTGAAAATCTTTTTAGGACCTTAGATGAAGCGATAAGGATTGGTGTAGCCGACGTGTTAGTAAATTTTTGGGACAAAGTTTTGCTCGGTTGCCGGGCGCTCAAATTGAGCGAAAAGCGGTTCGATGCGTTTCAATCCCCCTCGTACCCTGATGTGGGCTCGATAGATTCAAACGGGGTGCATCTCAAGAAGAATCTTGTAAAGATGAAAGTTGACGCACAGGAGAAAATAAATCTTGCACCCAAGTTTGGTAGGGGAGTGATTGGCTTTGAGTTGGCACCAGGTATCGACCCAAATGTAGTACTAGGTTTCATTACCAATGGTGGTGTCTCCGCAATGATCTTTAAATCTCTAGGAGAAGGTAACGTATGTTCAGAAGGTCAATATAATTTGCTCCCAGTCATCAAACAAGCAACCGAAGAATATTTGGTACCTATTTTTATAACCACAAAGTTTCCCGGCGGCAGTGCGGTGGCGACCCATTATGAAACTGGTCTCGCGGCTATTAAAGCCGGCGGTATCCCATGTTATGACCACACCGACGTTGCGGTGGATGTAAAGGTACGTTGGCTTTTGGGTAATGGTATTGCGGCAAACATTGCAGATTTTCGGGAGGCGATGAAAACAAATTACGCGGGCGAGGTCGCCTCCCTTAGTTGACAGTCTTAGTGTTTTTTTGTACAGTGTTGCCGATTCGTTCCACGCGGCTGGGCCGCAACAAGGGGAAACCTGATGCCAACAGAGGAATATTCCGGTACCTTGAGGGTGTCGAGCCGCGATTCCTGGTTTCTGGAGACCATGGAAAAGCACACTATCGAGCTCCACAAACTCGTCGAGACTACGCTCGTGGCGGCTGACGGCAAGTTTGCCAGCCACAGTCCCACCCGGGGAGCCACGTTTCGCTATGAAGATGTTCAAGGTGTCGGCGCCTTCTACCGGTACGATCACAAGTCTGGTTGGCTGTGTGATCCGGAGCGCCCCAACCGCGAGGTCATTAATCTTCGGGAGGTGTTGTCGAACACCTTCGGCCGCCTCAGCCGGACATGGGTTAAGGTCACCTTCGACGAGAACGGCTTTTCGATCATCGAAGCGGTCCGCCCCACATCCTGATTTTGACTGCGTCCTCAGTGGGCGCGGTTTTTATTTATTGAGCGCTTCATTTGGGCCTGCGAAAAAATCGGTTATACTTTTGTTAAATGAAGTGGGTACTCTTTAAACGAGTTTTGCGCGCGGGGGTACTCGACTTCTCCCGCAACGCCTTTGTGTCTATCGCCTCGATACTCGTCATGACGGTGACGCTCTTTACGGTAGGCATGACTATTTTTGCCGGCGTGATTTTGGGCTCGGCACTCCAAGAGCTCCGCGACAAGGCCGACGTCAACGTGTACTTCACCACCCAAGCACCCGAAGATCGGATTTTAGAGATGAAGGCCTCGCTCGAGGCCCTGCCCGAAGTGGCCTCGGTACAATACCTCTCACGCGACGAGGCGTTGGCGCAGTTTAGAGACCGCCATAAAAACGACCAGCTTACCTTGCAAGCGCTCGACGAGTTGCCCGACAACCCGCTTGGCGCCGTGTTGAACGTCAAAGCCAAAGATATTTCGCAATACGAAACCATCGCGACCTTCTTGCAAGACCAGCAAACGCAAGACGGCGCCAGCTCGGTCATCGACAAAATTAACTTTTATGACGAGCAGCACCGCGCCGCGCTTGAGCGTTTGCAGTACATCACCAACTCCGCCCAAGTGCTTGGTCGCTGGATTGTCGGCATACTCATCCTCATTACGCTCGCGATTTCCTTTAACACCTTGCGCCTTGCGATCTACACCAGCCGCGACGAAATCCAGGTTATGCGTTTGGTGGGTGCCGGGGCGCTCTATGTGCGCGGACCCTTTATTGTCGAGGGCATACTCTATGGCTTAGTGGCCGGCGTGATTACGCTGCTCATCTTCTACCCACTTACCTGGTGGCTCGGCGGCCCCACCGGCAACTTTTTTGGCGGGGTAAATGTTTTTAGCTACTACGTCAGTCACTTCTTCTCGATCTTTGGGATCATTATTGGCACGGGTGTCGTGCTGGGTGCGGCCGCCAGCTGGCTTGCGGTCCAGCGGTATTTGAAGATATAGTACTGATAATTAAATGGCGGCGCCGAAATACATTTTTGTAGTGGGCGGGGTAATGTCTGGGATAGGGAAAGGAGTCGCAACATCATCGATCGGGCGGATTTTAAAATCCAAAGGGTTTAAAGTTACGGCGATCAAAATCGACCCGTACATCAACATTGATGCCGGGACGATGAATCCGACCGTGCATGGCGAGGTGTTTGTGCTCGACGATGGCTACGAGACCGACCAGGACATGGGCAACTACGAGCGCTTTCTCAGCGAGACATTGCCGAGCATCAATTACATGACCACCGGTCGTGTGTATCAAGAAATAATCCGCAAAGAGCGCAATCTTGAGTACAAAGGCAATAACGTCGAGGTGGTGCCCGATGTGCCGCTCGAGGTGTTGCGCCGTATCGACGAGGCGCAAAAGGCCGCGCAGTCTGAGGTGACGATTATCGAAATAGGCGGCACGATCGGCGAATATCAAAACATCATCTTTTTGGAGGCGGCGCGCATGCTCAAAAACAAAAATCCGCGCGATGTGGCGGTGGTGATGGTTTCCTATGTACCCATCCCGCACAATATCGGCGAGATGAAGACCAAGCCCACGCAGTATGCGGCGCGCTCACTCAACTCGGTAGGGTTGCAAGCAGACATCATTCTTGCCCGCGCGGCAGTGCCCATCGACGCTAAACGCAAAGAAAAGATAGGCATCTTCTGCAACATCAACCCCGATCATGTTATTTCGGCGCCCGATGTCGACTCAATCTACGATGTGCCGCTTAATTACGAAAAAGACGGCATGGGTGACATTTTGTGCGATGTGCTGGGGCTCGACAAGCGCCCGAGTAACCTCAAAGATTGGGAGTCATTTGTAACAAAAACAAAAAATCCGCAGAAAGAAATTTCGATTGCGGTGGTCGGTAAATATTTTATGTCGGGCGACTATGTGCTCTCTGATGTTTACATTTCGGTCATCGAGGCGATGAAGCATGCGGGCGCCGCTCAGGATGTCAAAGTTAAGCTGGCATACCTCGATTCGGAGGTGTACGAAAAAGATCCGGCGAAGCTCGAAGAACTAAAACAATACCAGGGCATATTGGTGCCCGGCGGGTTTGGCAGTCGTGGGGTAGAGGGGATTATTGCGGCCATCCGCTTTGCCCGCGAAAATAAAATCCCGTACTTTGGCCTCTGCTACGGCATGCAGCTGATGGTAGTAGAGTACGCGCGCAATGTTGCCAAGATCCCCGACGCCCACACGGCCGAAATTAAACCCGACGCGCGCAATCCGGTGATCCATATTATGGAGCACCAGAAAGAAAAAATGGAGAAAGCCGACTTCGGTGGCACGATGCGGCTCGGCACGTACCCGTGCAAACTGCGCCATGACACGATTGCCCGCGAGGCGTATGGGGATGTCGAAGAGGTGCAGGAGCGCCATCGTCATCGCTACGAGGTCAACCTAAATGCGGTTATTAAACTCACCGAAGCGGGGCTCAAATTTAGTGGCACCTCGCCCGATCACAACTTGATGGAGATAGCCGAGCTGCCGCGCGAGGCACACCCCTTTATGTTGGGCACGCAATTCCATCCCGAGTTTCTCTCCCGGCCGCTTACTCCGCACCCGCTGTTTGTGGCGTTCCTCAAAGCCTGCCTGCCGGCAGGCAGGCCGCTGTAGTCAATCGCTAGTGTCGGCGATAGCGAAGTTTGCGCTTAACGCGCGCTTTTTCCTCTTCGTCGATGCGCTCCGGGTCGGTCAATACCGATATGACCCCGGCGAGTACCACTACTAGGGGTAATATGATGAGCATGAGATATAGTAATTCACTCATACTCTAAGCCTATTAGAGTCGGATGGGGTAGAGGTGAAGCACTGCTGAGCCGAATTTTTGCTGCCGGTCTTGGATTACTTTAGAACCTCTATTCTAACAAATGAAAAGGACGGCCATTCCTGACCGCCCTTCATTGCTTCGCCTTTCTGGCGGCCTCAAGACGGGTTGCCACCTCGTACACGCCAATCATTGTCGGCATGCCGTTTGGATAGCGTTTAACTTCTGGCTCTTGCCCGTTCTGAATCCGTTCGAGTGCCTCATCGATGTACTCCCGAGGCACTGGCATAGCCTGCCGAAATGCAGCAACCGCCTGCACCAAGTCGGCGAGAAGATCTGACCGAGAGATGGTCATTTCGGTTCTCCTGTCTTGTTCTACAAAAACACTACAACAAACTTATTAAAAAGTCACTGGCTGCCGGTCTTGGATTACTTTAGAACCTCTATAGTAAATGAAAAGACGGCTGCTGGATAGCAACCGCCTAGGGGCATGGAACCCCAAGTAAGACTTGTTTGGCTTTGTAGAACTTTTTCATATCCCGCAGCGTCGAGATTTCCAAGTCGCCGCCCGCCCCATAGACCGAAATGTACAAACCTCGTCCGATGTAGATTGCAGCGTGGTGGAAATTGCTCATTTCCTTACCGGGGGTGATGAAGAACACTGCGCCGCCGACCTCTAGCCGCCCATCAAAGGGTTTGGTGTCCCAATGCTTGTGCAAGTAGCAGCATGGGTGTACCTCCACACCATGCGTCAGGTTGGCAAAGGCATAGCAGTCGAACTTAATGTTTTGCTTGGCGTGGTGCTCCCGCAAAAACTTAATGATGGCCTGCTCCACCTTATCGTTTCGAGGTAGCCGCCTAAGCTTGCACCACTCTTTGACGACAATTCGTACCCCCGACAAATCCTCGAAGGTTTCGGGCTCCTGCAAGTACTGCATTTGCCCACCTTGCCGGACATACGCCCGGCGGACTTTCATTCTTGAGCCGTCAGCAGTGATGATTCGCTGCTTTCGTCGGCTCACGAAAATGGTAAGCATCGTGAACCTCCGTTGCTCTATCCGCAGAGCAAATTACAACATTCCTCCACAAAAGTCGAGGTATCCTCGCTAGCTGCTTCTTTGGGCTTTTCGTGCCTCCGCACCCTTACGCAACGCAATCTCTACCGGCTCAATTATTGCATCAAGTTTCATTTGGCGTTCTTCGTTAGCTACCCTCAACATATCGAGATACATTCCACTAGCTGTGGCTAGTACTTGCGGGACAAATGCCTCACTTGCCCCCACCTCTACAACGACATTGTCGCCTTGTTTGCCCTGCACAAATTCGTCAGCAGCCATCGGGTTAGAGTGCCCATAGTTAGACATGTGCCCATAGAGATAGCCGTACATGCTGCCGAGCCCAACAGCCTCACTTAGTTGGCGTACATTTTCGCGTGTCCATCGAGGGAACGCCCGGGTTTTGCCGTCTCCAGATTTGTAGGTATATCGGTGTTCAATCTTCTTCCACTCTTTCTCTAATTGCTCATTTCTCTTTTTCAGCCTCGGCCAGTCGATACCCTCACTTCCGTACTGCTCTAACATTTTGCCCAATTTGTAGCGAGTATGGGTGTCGTAATCAATGTAGTTTTGCACCCGCGACTTGTCGGCGGCCATGTATTTCATATCTACCAACTCCTCAAACATACTGCGAGTCAGCGGCAGTGCGTCTTTTGCTAGACCTCTCCTACAGAGGAGCCTAATGGATTGGAGGCGGTGTAGGTTCTTAGCGAGAAAAACGATTATTACTTTACTAAAATGGTCTGCCTCGTCCCAGACCAGATTATTGCTCTTGTCGCGCATTATCTGGTGGGCAAGGCGATAAGTTTTTTCCATGATTGAAAACTCGTTGCGGTTTGCTATACGCATACGAATCAGCATTACTTCAATTTGCGCCCACCTTTTTACTGCCTCTAGCATGCGCCTATTGTAGTTGTATATAGCGAAAAGGACTACCTAATGCGAAAAGAAAACGGCGCGGCCCTGGCTAAGGGTCGCGCCTTGTTCTGCGAGAAGATTACCGAGCCGCAGCTTTGGCCATCTCGCGCTCTTGGCGCTTGGTGGCATAGAGCTGTTGCATCAGCTTGTGAGGGCAGACATCGATCGCTTCCAGCTCCTTCCGAGTGGCGGTGAGCTTGGTCGCCGCATCGGCGTAGCACTCGTGCGCCAGCCAGAAAGTGTAGCGCAGCGGGGCTTTGCATTCGGCCAGTTGTCCTTTGGTGTCGAATTCGCCGTTCTCACCATAGTGGCCGTAGTGCAAGCTGTAGATGAACCGTGTACCCATGGCTGCCATGATCTCCGGCAGATGGGTGCTCGCGGTGCTGCTCCACATGCTGTCGATACCATGGGCTTCCTTGCGGAGCTCGGCCTTCGGCCACTCATCACCCTCTTGCAGGGTGATGCAGACCTCCTTCGTCAAACCCGCCGACTGTGCGAGCAGGAAGAAGTGCAGTTGCTTGGCAAACTTGTTGCCATCGGGAGCCGCTGCAATGACATATTGCAGCGCAATGAGTTGCTTCTTGGTCAGCACGATTAGTCCTCCTTAATCCCAGTTCATGACGGTTGCGGCACCTTCCGCCCAAGCAGCAAAAGCTCGTAGGAGCCAGAGCCGATCGGACGCGTGTCGGTCTTCGTTGTGGCCGTGGTAGTACAGCGGCCGTGTCGGGTGTGCCGTTGGGCTATCCATAGTGAGCCACAGTCCATCGTGGCCGGCATAGAAGCCCTTGGGCAAGATACCCTGATGGATATCGAGGAAGTTGCTTGGCTCGACAGGGGGTTTATTCCCCATCAACCTCCACACTCCCTCGGTGAACTTCTTAATGTCGTCTACCTTGTGCGCCATGCACGCGGTAGCAAATGGCCTCTGAAGTGCGATGGCGAGACTGTCCCGCCCCAACACTGGAGTCCACACGATTTGGCGTTCGCTTAGAAGCACGGTGGCCTCCCTTGGGGTTAACTTCTGTCGGGCACTATGCCACAGGTTTCGTTAGTTTTCTACTCGTTGCAGTCCTCCTTATGCAATATCAAACAGTCGTGTATATATCGCTGTTTAAAACATTGGTGGGCAAAGGGCGGCGGAGGGCACCCTACAGCTATGTCTACAATCGAGATAAATACCCACCCAACAACCAGAAGTATTACCCACAGTACCCCAAGCACATGCCCTATCCTGCGTAAGAGGTCCATACGAGGATTAGTTAGCCGCCAAACGCCCAAATTCCTTATCCATACCTGCTAACTATAGTATGTAGAGTCTATAGTTAGCAATACCTACACTGGGGATGTAGGTATGAATAAGCAGATACTCATCAAGTTCGGCAACCGTGTACGCCAGGAGCGCGATAAACGCGGTATATCCCAAGAGCGGCTCGGCGAACTCGCCAAGGTACATCGCACTTACATAGGCATGATCGAGCGCGCAGAAAAGAACATCACCCTCACCAATATGGAAAAGATAGCTAGAGCCCTCGGCTTTAAGCTCAAAAACCTTATAGACTTCTAGCTCGCTACCGCAAGCTAGTTTTAAACGCCACCCCGCCAAAAAATGAGTTCCCCCGCGTGGCCGCCGTCCTCGGCGGCGCAGAGATGCCGGTAGGCGTCTCTGCGAGTGGAAAGGCGGTAGCCTTGACTAGACAAGCCCCGCGACCGCTACGGCGGGCGCGGAGGATGTCGCCAATAGGATGGAAAGCCATAGCCGCCGGCGGCGCTAAAGTGCGGCGCAAGAAAATTTCCCCTCCCCGCTACAGCCTGCGTAAAGCCTATCCTTTACTGGTCTTCGCGTTGAGCAGAAATTTTTTTGTGCCCCAAACGCACTAAAGTGCGTTTGCACCGGCGAACAGAGACAAATACTCCCTTTTCTATGAAAAGTCGCGGGTGCCGCGCAACTTGCCTGCAAGTTGGTGGTATTTGCCTCCTCTACGGCTCCCATTTATTGGCCGAACGCCACAAACCCCCATCGTTGGAGATATGGGGTTGTGTGTCGTTCGGCGCGACATCCTCCGCGCCCGCCGTAGCGGTCGCGGGGCTTGTCTAGTCAAGGCTACCGCCTTTCCACTCGCAGAGACGCCTACCGGCATCTCTGCGCCGCCGAGGACGGCGGCCACGCGGGGGAACTCATTTTTTGGCGGGGTGGCTCCAATACTGATTATCATTATCACCCACCCCCCGGGGGGTGGGGGTGGGTGTCCAATGCATAGGCAACCTTAGACAAAAAGGGCTAAAATGGGGGCCACGCAAGCTCGTGATGAAAAAGTGATGATTAAAGCAGAAGTTGACGAAAAGGCATCAAAAACGCACGAGTATGTAAGCTACATACTCACTAAGCTTATAGAGCACTCTCCCCTGCGAGAACGGGAGATGGTTGATATTGAGATATATGAGAACAAGACCCCTTTCCCTAAAATTACGGAGACTACTGATTATTATCAAGACGGCAAACTTACAATTCCTGATGCTGACTACACAAGGGAACGCCGCGAGGCAAGGACGGCGGCGTTAAACAAATATCATGTGGAAAGATTTAGCGAGCTATGCACGCTAATAAATGAAAACGAGGTGCAGGGAAATATCCTAAGGGCGCATCTAAAATTTACTATTATTGACCCTGAAAAAATATATGCCGAGTGCAAGAAGTACGATGTCTCCATCCCCGATAAAGACGGAGTGTTAAAGAACACTAACCCAGCCGTGGCGAAATTTTATAACGACCCGCCACGGATAATGTGGAACGGCGGCATAGTGCCTATTAGGTATAACTCCCGACAACAGGATGTTTGCCGCCTCGCGTTTCAAAGACAAGTAAATGAGGTTATCCAGTGGGACGATATAGCTAACGCAATAGACCCCGCTATTCTTCGTGATATCCAAAAAGGTAGGCGTTCAATCCGCTACGCGGTTTACCGCCTCAACTTGAAAGTTGAGGAAAAATGCGGCAAGTATTTATTTGCTCTGCAAGATAAGTCTTTTTATAGGGTTGCTTAGAGCAACCCAAATCTGCAACCGACAGCAACCATACCCTCGCGCAGACTGGATATCGACCATATCCAGTTTTTATGTTGCCGCCCGAAGCTATACAGGAGTTCAAGCAGCTATATCGGGATACTTTCCACGAGGAACTTAGTGATGCCGAGGCATCACGCCGAGCAAACCGGCTCGTGAGCCTGTACGGAGCAATATTTGAGCACTTGGTAGCGCAACCGACCGAAGAAGTGAAAACCCATGCGGCCTGAAACAACCATAACCGAAATCCAATTTGTGCCGGTAAAGCCGCAAGATGGCCTCGTCGGCTTCGCCTCTTTCGTGCTCGACCAAAAATACTATGTTGGCTCTGTTGCGGTCCGCACTCGCCTCAACGGCGTGGGCTATAGGCTCGTGTATCCGGCAAAGAAAGTAGGAGAAAAGAGTTTCCAAACATTCCACCCGATTGATCTAAGCACAGGCAAAGAAATCGAGGACAAAGTGTCGGCAAAAGTGTATGAGATTTTGAATGGAGGAAGTGATGAAATCTATGGACAAGGAAACTAATGAGCCGCGTATTAGAGCGCGATATAAAAAGTCGCGGTTTTACATAGACAACGAATTTGTAGATAAGGACTATCTGCGGTTTCTGCGTAAAGACGCCGCCGTATATGTGGCGCTAGCGCGGCACGCAAACGCTACCACCCAGTCATGCTTTCCCTCATACGAAACGCTCATGCGCGAGATAGGCACTAAGAGCCGTAGTAAAATCTCGCGTTCTCTAAAAGTCCTAGAGGCACTTCGCATGATTACTGTCCGGCGATCCAAAGGGAGGAGGGGCAACTTGTACCACCTGCTTGATTGCTCAAAATGGCTACCCATGAATAGTCTCACTGCGAGGACTATTCAAACAGTCCTAAAACAGCAACAAGAACAGTCCTCAAAACGCACTTCTAATAGTCCAAACGGGGAGACGGTAAATGTACTAAGGAAATCTGCTAAAGAAATCCCCACAGCCGATAACAAAGGCTTCCAGAAAATGAAAGACCTGATGCGGGAGCGGAATTGGGGCAAGAGCGACAAATCGTAGTATGATTACCGCTAACGATAGTAGGCACACCCTTAAACCAACATGAACGAAAATGTGAAAGCAACCCGATATGTGCTCTATGCCCGTAAATCCTCGGAGCAGGAAGATCGGCAGGTGCTCTCGATTGATTCGCAGATTGACGAGCTTAAACGACTAGCGGAGCAGATGAGTGTTGTTCTAGCTGATGAGCAACGCGAGGCATACTCGGCAAAAGCGCCGGGCCGTCCAGTGTTCAATATGCTCATGGACGATATCGAAGCGGGTAAAGCACACGGGATTGTGGTGTGGAACGCCGACCGTCTCTCGCGCAACTCTATGGATACCGGCAGACTGATTTATTTATTTGACCTCGGCAAGCTCCGCGAGATTATTACACCAAGTCAGGTATTCAAGAATACGCCTAGCGATAAGTTTCTACTCAACCTGCTATGCAGTCAGGCGAAGTTAGAGAACGATAATAAAGGCATAAATGTTAAGCGTGGACTAAAGGCTAAGGCGGAGCGCGGCATCTATCCCGCCCCTGCTCCGCTTGGCTATCTAAACGACAGGTACGCCGAGCGAGGCAATAAAACTATCGTTAAAGACCCTGCGCGGTTCGATATGGTACGCAAGATGTTTGATCTCATGCTCCAAGGTACTTACACGCCGGTGCAAATACGCCGCCTAGCGACCAAGGAATGGGGTTTTACGGGCCAATACGGCAAGCCGCTGCCCAATAGCGCCATATACAACCTCTTTAGCCGCCCCTTTTACTACGGACGCTTTGAGTACCCCGTAGGTAGCGGCCTTTGGTACAAGGGCGTACACGAGCCCATGATTACCGAGGCGGAGTACGACCGGATACAGGTGATGCTCGGTCGCAAGGGCAAGCCGCGATCCAAGACGCACGAGTTTGCCTTTACCGGCATGATGCGGTGCGGCGAGTGCGACATGATGATAACGGCGGAGGAGAAAACTAAACATCAGCAGAACGGCAATACGCACCACTACACCTATTACCGATGCACCAAGAAAAAGGAGTTAGCGTGCTCACAGAAATACATTACGGAAAAAGAGTTAAACAAGCAGATACTCGCGGAGACGCAGAAGATAGAGATACCGAAACAGTTCCACGAGTGGGCGTTGAAATGGATGCGGGAGCAGAATAAAAAAGATGCGGCGTTTGCCTCTCGTGTGCAAGACACCCTGCACAGCGAATATAAAGCGTGCGTGGATAAAATAGATGCGCTCATAGACATGCGGGCGGCAAAAGAAATCACGCTCGACGAGTTCAACCACCGCAAAGGAGCGTTGCTCAAAGACAAACTGCGTTTTGAGGAATTACAGACAGACGCGGGAAATAGTGTCGAAAAGCGGCTCGCGCGTGCGGAGCAATTCTTTGACTTTGCTCGCGATGCCCGCGCCACTTTTCAAGACGGCACCTTATTGTCCCGCAAAAAGGTACTCAC
Organism: Candidatus Nomurabacteria bacterium; assembly: GCA_943348815.1. GTDB lineage: Bacteria > Patescibacteriota > Minisyncoccia > Phycocordibacterales > SBAW01 > GWA1-54-10. Next base: position 2,117 of record CALQYT010000006.1, on the reverse strand, counting down.
CAATCTTGGCTCGAACCTCACGCTTACAGACAGAAAACTAAGCATTGATATAGAAAAACCCTTACTTGTGCTCCAAGAGGCCGCTAAAGAAGTTCGTGCAATACACCGGCGGCTCGAACCTCCTAAACGCCCCTTAAAACAAAAGGATTATGAGCGTGCGTACGCTAAGAATCCAACTTTGCTGCGGGACTTGGAGTCGAACCAAGATAAACAGATTCAGAGTCTGTTGTCCTACCATTAGACGATCCCGCAATTTAATACTCCCGAAACCCTACTTTAAGCAATTTAAGGACATTTTTCAATATAGATCGAAATGTAATTGCTGGTATGGTATACTGCCCGCATGGAGCAACACGGAACATTCCCCATAGTCTTGCAGAAAGAAAAGGAGGGGGGATACTCCGTCACTAACCTTGCGCTCGAAGGATGCTACAGCCAAGGCGAGACCGTCGAAGAAGCGCTAGTGAATATTAAAGAAGCAACGCTTCTTTGTCTTGAAGATGAAGAAGTTTCTCCTTTGAAGAACGAGGGGGTAAGTCTCCATTTGATCACGGTTTAACCTATGCCAAAGCTACCCGCACTTTCTGGTGCAGAGGTGATTAAAATTCTTGAGAAGAAAGGCTATTCTCAAATGAGAACACGAGGCAGTCACGTGCGGCTCTATCCCCCGATATACAGGCCTTCTTGTCTTCACACATTTTTTAAGGTACAGTACTTAGCAAGAGCCCTGAGGGGCGATTTTTTATGGATATCAGGAATATCGCCATCATCGCGCACGTTGACCACGGCAAGACCACGCTTACCGACGCTCTTTTACGCCAGGCGGGGGTTGCGCAAGAAGGTGTCTCGATGGACAGCAACGATCTTGAGCGCGAGCGGGGGATCACTATTTATGCCAAAAACGCCGCGATCGAATATAAGGGTACGAAAATAAATATTGTTGACACGCCCGGCCACGCCGACTTTGGTTCAGAAGTCGAGCGCGTACTGCGTTCGATCGACTCGGTTTTGCTAGTCGTCGACGCGCAAGAAGGCCCGATGCCACAAACGCGTTTTGTACTCAAAAAATCGCTCGAGCTTGGCCTGCGCCCCATCGTTGTCATAAACAAAATAGACAAACCTGCTGCCGACCCAGCTGCGACCGAAGAGGGCGTGCTCGAACTCTTTTTGGAGTTGGGCGCCAACGACGAGCAGAGCAATTTCCCCGTAGTCTACACAATAGGCCGGCAGGGGATCGCTAAGAAAAAACTAACCGATGAGTCGAGCGACCTCACGCCGCTCCTCGATACAATCCTTGAGCATGTGCCCGCAGCCTCTTCGGCCGAGATGGCGGCCAAGCCACTACGCGCACAACCGTTTAACTTAGGCTACGACAACTTTTTGGGCCGCCTTGCGGTGGTACGCATTTATGATGGAGTGCTCAAAGCTGGCGCGCCGGTCTTTGTTAACTCCGACGCCAAAGGGTCGGAGCCCCGACCAGAGCGTCGGGGAAACGTAATTACAAAGTCGCGCGCCGGCAAAGTGCTGAAAATATTTTCATTCAAAGGGCTCGAGCGCGTCGAAATTTTTGAAGCTTCGGCCGGCGACATCGTGTTGGTGGCCGGGTTGCCCGACATCTACATTGGCGAAACTATTTGCGCCGAAGAGAGCGCAAAACTTTTGCCGACCATCGCCGTAGACGAGCCGACGATTGGTCTTAACTTTTTGGTCAACAACTCTCCCTTTGCCGGGCGCGAGGGCAAATTTGTCACCAGCCGCCAGATCCGCGCACGGCTCGAGAAAGAGCTTGAGATAAACGTGGGGCTCAAAATTGATTTTTCATCGAGCGAATTTTTTAAAGTCTATGGCCGGGGCGAGTTGCACGTCGCCATATTGCTCGAAAATATGCGTCGCGAAGGTTTTGAGTTGCAAGTATCGCAGCCGCAAGTGATTTTCCACGAACAAGACGGCGTCAAAATGGAGCCGTTCGAAGAGGTGATTATCGATATCCCCGGGGTATATCAAGGCGCAATCATCGAGCGCTTAGGCCAGCGCAAAGTAATCATCAAAGACATGCGCACGCACGACAATTCCGTGCGCCTGATTATGGAGGGTCCGACGCGCGGCCTCTTGGGCTA
>CALQYT010000005.1:2383-70585 GCA_943348815.1 Candidatus Nomurabacteria bacterium | reverse complement strand
TTAAAGGCGACTGCCGCCACATCGCCACTGAGGCCACTGCCCAAGCGCTGCTCACCGCCCCCGTTTACGGCAGAGAGGGTGGAGGTGTCGGTTTGGTCGGCAATGGTTGCGGCAATAACCGGAGAGGCCTGCGCAATAAGCAGGGACACCAAAACCGCCATCGAGAGGGCCTTCGGCCGCAGAAATAGCATTAGCAACATTATACCTGCAATTTTACAAAATTGCAAGGGCGTGGTGCAGAGGGGTGTGGAGAAGATTCCCTATATTTTATAGGGTTTTTTGCCTTTGGTGGGGGCGTTTAGCGGTTGACAACTAAGATAAGGGCAGGGGCAACACCACCGCTCTCTTTAGACTGGAAGGATACGTATCCTGCTTTGTTTTCTTCTTCTTTTCTGATTATCCAGCCGTAGTTAGAGGCACCGCCGAGATAGGCTTGCACGTCGGCGGTGACAGTAAAGTCGATCACTCCCTCCTGACGCTTTTGAACAAAGAAGCCATCAGTCTTTTGTTCTACCCACGGTGCACCAAATGGTTGGTTATTTTTCAGCCGCATTTCCCAGTCGTCTATAGTTGCACAATCAGATTTTTGGTTGGTGATATTTTGGTCTTTTGCACAGTCCCAAGTGGCGCCTATACCCGTACCGCGGAATGATTGGTTGCCAGGAAGTTCTCCATTTTTGCCGTTGCCTTCTGTCCAATCGCTGAGCAATCGGTGTACACCGATCTCGCGCCCAGTTTTGCCCCAGTTATTTTTGGCCTCTTCGATACTCATCTCGAGTGTCGCCGAAACCAAGGTACCGGTGCCTATTGCAGCGGCTATGTCGGCTTGGTTAAAGCGCACCAGTCCGCGATTGTCACCCGCCGCGCGAATCCGAATGATGGGCGACGCACCTTCGTTAGTATTGCTGGCACCCTTACGTACATAGGTGTCTGCCGAGGCACTCAGTGTTACGGTTACTTGCGATGGAGGCGGCGGAGGAGGCGGTGGCGGCGGAGCCTGGATAGTAAACGGCGTTATCGCAAGCGGCGCACTGGCGTTGTTGGCAGCATCGGTTACGACGATGGTGCAATTGCTGTAGGTAGCCGGAGCAAGCGGACCAAATGTAGTTGCGTTGGTGCCCGTCGCTGCGGTGGCCAAGGAACCGTTACCGCAAGAGCCGGCGTAGGTGACAGCGCCACTTTCGGTTGAGGTAAAGCTATAGGTCGGGGTGGTGCTGGTCGAGGCAGGAATTGCTGCAACTTGAGCAAGTGTCGGCGGTGTCGTGTCCGGAGGAGGAGGTGGGGGCGGCGGAGGGGTCAGGTCACAAGTGGTAGTGTCGCAAAGGCGAAACGCAGCGTTGGCGACGTTAGCATCGGCAACACCGCCGGTCAAAAGTTGGCCGTTGGGGTAACTGGTGTTGGTCGGCGATCCGTAGACATAGCCGGTACCCGAATTCGGGAAGATAAAGAACGAGATCGAGTAGTAGAGAGCAGGGTTGAGTGTGTAAGGCGTGTTGTCGTAATCTATGGCACTCGCATCTTTGTAGATTGATACCACAATGTCGTCTCCCACGTGCGATACGTACGAGAAGTAGGCCGGGTCGTTGTGGTAGTTAAACGCCGCCGGCTGGGCACAATTGAGGTAAGAAGAATCGAGACACTCGTTGAGGATGGCATAGGGGAAGCCATTTACCTCCATGCTTGCCGTATCGTTTTCTTTAAATTTCATTGCAAGCGCGGCAACCGAACCAGAAAGTCCGGTACCCAAACGCTGCTCGCCGCCGCCGCTTACGGCCGAAAGTGCAGAGACATCTGTCTGCTCGGCACTTGATGTGGCACGTGCAAGCGGGATAGAAATAAAAGCGCACAAACCCAAAACCGCGACCACACTTATAGTAAAAAAGCGTCCCGTACTTGTTCCGGCTATCATGCCCCTATAGTACTCCTATTTTTAAGAGCGCAAAAGCTCGTCTATAAGGCCCGCGGTCTCTTCGGGGCCAAATACGGTGTGGGTAGGAATGCCGGTGCCAATAACCACCGCGTCGTTGCCGCCTTCTTCGAGTGCGTCGCCCACATATAACATTTGTGCGGGGGAAATTTGGGTCAATTCAGTCAGCCGCTGCACGCCGTAGGCTTTGTTGATGCCTTTGCGGGTGATGTCGACCGAGGTCGAGCCGTTGGCACCTTCTGAAAATTCGGGCAGACGTTTAGCCAGTGCCGTGCGCAGGGCATTTTTTTTAGTACCGTCCGGATCCCATTTACGCTTTTCTTCCGGCGGCGCTTCCTGACCGAGGCCGGAGAACACAATCTCCGCGCCGCGGTCTTCAACCCGCTGCCCCCACACACGCACTGGTACGTCGTGGAGACCAGTTTCGTTTAAGGCTTCGTCGAGCGCTTTTAAAATATGCTCACGTTCAACGAGAGTAAACGCGTTGTCATACTGCGCGTGCCAGGTGCCTTGGCGATAAATAAAACACTGCGCCGCATTGTCGGGGAATATGTAGAGCCGGTCGAGTTTAGCTTCCAGCGGCAATGCGGGGAAGACCTGCCTTTCAAACTGGGGGAATCCGGCGCCGGACATAATCGCAACCGGCATCTTTTGCAAAAGCGCGGCTAGCCGCTCGCCCATTTGTGCGGGTATGCGCTGCTTGCTTTCGGCCAGCGTACCGTCGAGGTCAAACACAACAAGTTTTGGGTGGGCAACCATGTTTAGCACTATACCGTCTTCCCGCTCAATTTTCTCCCTCTATCCCCAGGCCTTTCATAAATCAGAGACATTTAGCCATATGATATATCATATGAAAGTACGGCCACGAGAACTCAATGACCAGCAGAGGATAGAAACGTTAGATGCGTTATATACCGCAGCCGGGAGTGTGCGCGGCAGGGATGCAATGAAATTATTTTTGCGCGATCTCCTCACGCCAAGCGAGCGCATTATGCTTGGTCGCCGGATTCTTATTGCGCGGCGACTTATTGCAGGACATAGTCATGAAAATATTTCTGGGAGTTTAAAAGTTGGAATGGATACTGTGCATCGTGTACACCGATGGTTGCAGGATCAGATGCCTGGTTATGAACGAGCAATTAAGGGAATGGAAGAGGAATATCAAAAACGTAAAGAAAAGAAATTATATGCCACCAGTTTGCTCTATCGTCTAAAAAAGAAATACCCCGCCCATTTTCTGTTGTTTCCCTGGCCTAAAGAATATAAAGATAGATAAGTGACAGTGAACCATATGATATATCATATGGGTTATAGTTGGAGTTTAAAGTTTTAGAGTTTTGTATGCGATCAAGGCGGTATCTTTTATAATGGGATTAGGCTCTTTTTGAAATTTTAGGAGGAGTTTTTTTACTTTTGCCGTTTTAATACCTAAATCGCCAAGTGCTTCGATTGCTTCGTGTCGCACTAAGTCAGATGGATCCTGCAGCGCGGCTTTTATAAGTGGTGATAAAGCTTTTCTTCTGTGCAGCGCCCCAAGCACGAAAGCAGCCTCGTGTCGTATCACCGCGGAGGGGTCCTTAGTCAAGGCCCTCGCTAGTAATTTTATGGCGTTTTTCGGAGGTCTAATTTGGAGAGCGAGCACTGCCCGCCGGCGCAGGGCGGGATTTTTACTGGAGAAGCCGGACTTCATTGCAAGTTTTCGGGCAGTAAGATTTTTAGTAATTTTTTAAGCGATACTTTAGCGACGCACAGCACGGTATCGGCACCGCCGTAGTATATAAAGAGTGTGTCGCCGCGCAAGACCGAACCGCAGCTAAACACCGCGTTGCGCACGATCCCTACGCGCTCGTACTCTTCGATCGGTTCCAAAATAGCATCGACGCTGCGCGAGAGAACTACGGAAGGATTTTTAGGGTCTAAGAGTACCGCACCCAAGCGATAGGTTGTGGTTTTAGAAACCCCGTGATAAATAAGCAGCCAGCCTTTTTTGGTTTTAATCGGCGGCCCGGCGATGCCTATTTTTTGGCTATCCCAGCAGCCGGGGCGCGGACCCATAATCTCGATACAGCGGGTGAGGCGCGATTTGTCAAAGTCGAGCGTGTCCAAAAAGTCGGCGCATAACTGCGGGTCAATCCGGTGCAGCAGCATGTACTTGCCGTCTACTTTTTCGGACAACAAACAGGTATCTTTGTCGTTGACCTTGTCCGGCGTGGTGAGTACCGGCTTGCTCCATTTATCCCACTTTTTGGCCAAGAAATCTTTGGTCGAGATAGAGGTAAGCGCGACGCGCGTGGCGTCAACGCCGTTGTAAGCGGTGTAGGTCATGTAGAGGGTGTCGCCAATTTTGGTTATGCGCGGATCCTCGCACCCCGAGTTGCCGTTAGGTTGGTTGCGCTTCATCTCAAAGTCCTCGCGCGGCACGTACGCGGGTTCTTGTCCTCGCCCGGTAATTTTGATGCCATCTTTACTTTTAGCCCAGCCCATCACGCTGGTGTTATCCTCGCCCATGGCGCGATACAAAATGTGCACGTCTTTGCCCAACTCTACCGTTGCGGCGTTAAATACGGCGCGGCTTTCCCACGAATGTTCTTTAGTGGGTGAAAGTATAGGATTGTTTTTAACGCGCTCGCACAGCTCGACGCGGCGCTCGGGGATGAGTGCCGAAAGTAAGTCGGGCAAGTTGAGCGAGGCTTTGGCACACACGGTGTCGGCACCGCCATAGTACAAATCGACGCGGTTATTTTTGTGGAGTATTGCGCCGGTGGGGAAGACAATGTCGGGCACAATACCGTACTTTTCGTAAATCTCTTGCGGGACCATAATCGGGCCCTTGGTTTTGCCGCGGATCAGGCGTGGATCTTTATTGTCCAACAACAGTGCTTCGATGCCAAACACGCGGTCGCCGCCGCCGAAATAATTTTGAATGTAGGAATAAAACAAGAGCCAGCCGTCTTTGGTTTTAAGTGGCGCCGCGCCTACCTCGACGTGGTCGTGGTCAAACCGCAGCGGGTTGATGATGTGCTCGCCAAGCTCGCTGTGCCAGCGCTCCCAAAAACCTAGGTCCCAGAGCTCTTCCATCTTGTCGCACTGCGCAATGGCGATACGCGCCGGCGGCTCGTCGGTGTGCGCGGTGAGTATGACGGTAATCTTGCCGTTGACGCGCTCGGGAAAAAGCGCCATCGCCTTGGCGTTAAACGGCGTGACGAGATGCTTTTCTTCGATCGTCTCTAAATCTTTCGAAACCGCGACCGCCACTTTGATATTGCCGGGGCCAAAGGGCATGCCGCCGAGCGCGGTATAAAAAATATAATACTTGCCTTCAAAAAAAGTGACGCGCGGGTCCTCGCAGCCATATTTCTCCCAGGGCTCGGTGGGGATAATAAACTGCCGGCGGTTTTGGTAGTGCTCGCCGTCGAGCGAGAGCGCTTTGCCAATCGACGATATGCCGGCGGGGGTCATCAGGGCGTCGGGACGGCCGAGTGCGCGATAAAACATATGCGTAACCTTGCCCTTTTGTACGACGGTGGGGTTATAGGTGCCGCGCGCCTCCCACTGTTTGTCGTTTTGGGGCGAGATCAAAGGATTATGTTCCGACCGACGAATAACGTACATCACAAAAATTGTATCACCAAAAACTCAAAGCCCCCGGATTTCTCCAGGGGCCGAGCACAATTTGTCGGGGCCGGTCAGATGTCCCGGATCATCGGGTCGACGCAGTCATGTCGCACCGGTCGGCCATATATCCAGCGGTACACCAGGAACGCGCTGAAGGCCGCGGCTATTGCTGTGGCGAGCCAGTAACCGAGCCGTTCCATGCTTGGCGGCGTGTGATATGACACCCAGCAGGCAAGCAGCGTAATGCAGAGCATTGCGAGCACCAGCCAACCTGGAGTGTCATAGGTCCGAACGTAGAAGTGAGGACTCTCGTCCATCGGGGTCTTCTCCTTGGGTTAAAACGGAACTTCGAACTTATCCCGATTATACCTCCAAAACTGTTTTTCGTCAATATATCAAAAATCCTTACAGCACAACAAATAAGCAAGGTCGGACCTTGCTTATTCTGCAGGTTTAACCTGCAAGTGAGCAAGGTCGAACCTTGCTCAGGGGAGGAGAGCTCTAATACTTTCGGCATGCAGGGTATAAGCCCTGACAAACGAGTCGTCGACGTGCGCGTACAAAACTCCTTCGCCCGGTTTTGTTTCGACAAATTGGCTGGCAAAAGTAATAGTACGCGCCTCGGTATCGTGGATAAACGGCTCGGGTGAGACCCAATCAATCGTTCCTTTTTCATAATCGTAGATAAAAAGCCCGACAGAAAATATTCCATACACAGTTTTACCACCCTTGTGCTTGTTGGCCTCGCGGCCGTTGATTACCCCGACCGCCTTGCCCTCGCCGACATCAATAAATGTTTTAGAAAAGAGCGGTCCGGGCGATGCGTGCCCGCCTATCCACGGGATGTTGTGCTTATTTGGATGGAAGACCGTCTCGCCAAACTGCCATGGCATACCCATGTCAGCGGCAATAGCAACGCGCACGGTCGAATACCACACCCCATCCTCAATCGAGCTTGATTCGATAAGATTGTAACGAACTCCTTTGGAGTTTATGGGTGCGATAGAAACTTCTTTTGCAGTATTGTTTGCATCTGCTTGCAGTGCAGGCATAGTCATCTCGAGCGAGTCTAGATTTCGACCCACAGCGTGTCCCAGATTTATAAGAGCTTGTTCTTTTGTTGAGTCTCTATTAAGAAGCGGCATCGTAAAGTACAGATGAGTGAGGCCGGTCTTGTCGTCGACAAAGATATCCGGGTCTTCAAGCCCTATAAAATTCCACTCTTCGCTGTTGAGCCGGTCTAAAGTTTCTTTTTCGTTTTTTATTTGTAGTCGTTCTCCAACCAAAAATTTCTCCAGCGTTTCTCCGGAGATTGTATATAACTCGCTTCGGTCTATATATCCTTTTGTAGCCACGTCTCCCTCGCGGCTGGTGATGCAGCGTATGACCCCTTTTTTGTAGTGAGAGCTAGGGTCAAGTGCTATAGCCATCATATGACTGAAGCGCGAATCCTCAACCGCCTTGCCAGCGTGTTGCTCATAGGCCTTCATACTTTTACCGGGGTAAGGACCGCGTGTTGGTGGGTCATAAGTTTGCGCAGGAAGTCGCGCAGGGGCGCGTGGGCGGCCGCAATATATTTGTCGCCACCGCCATAGTAGACAAACAGCTCGCCTTTAACCACGCACGCGCCCGAGGCGTAGGTTACCCCTGGTTTCCAGTCGTTTTCGTACCATTCAGTCGGTTGTAAGATCGGTTCGTCGGTTTGGTACAAAATTTTCTCTGGTTCGTGCAGGTCAAGCAACATTGCGCCCACGTTATACCCTGGCCCGTTGTTGGGATCAAAACCATGGTATAGCAATAGCCAGCCGTACGGCGTGTAGATAGGCGGCGCGCCCGCGCCACGAATGATCACATCCCACTTTCCCTTACGCCCCGAACGGTGGTTGTTGCTCTGGATCGGTTTGTCGCGCAAATTCTCCAAATCATCGACATACTCGATCATGATGGTGGGGGTGAGCGCGTGCAATATCGCAAACTTGCCGTTTATTTTTTCGGGGAAAAGAACCCAATTTTTGTGCGTTTGTCCGCGCGGCGACATAGGGATGTAAGGTAACCAGTTATTCCACGCACGGTCGTCCAAATCACGGTGCAGCATGGACGTAACGCCAAGCCGTATTGACTGCCAGCCTTCAAAAACGCTGAAGGTCATGTAAATGCGATCGTCGATTTTAACCACGCGCGGATCTTCAACCCCGCCCCAACCACCGCCCGAGGCGTACTGGTCGGTGTCGTAGGTAAGCGTTGCGTAACTAACTTTAGGGGGCGGATGAAAGTCGGGCTTTTTGTCGAACACCGGAGTGGGCGAGCGCTCGTCAAAGTGGATACCATCGGCCGAGCTGACATGTCCCACGCGTGAGACGCCGTCGTGACCCATCGCACGATAAAACAAGTGCACACGGCCGTCGTGATAGAGCGCCGCCGGGTTAAACACGGCCTCCGACTCCCACCAATGCGTTGGGTCGGGGCGGAGTATTGGATTTTTGGCCGATCGCCACAGCCTAATCGGCCGGCGCACCGACGCTATCCAATAAAAAAGCAGCGCCAAGCACGCAAAAAATAATGCGGCAAGAATTAACAAAAACCGCAGCAGATCAGACCCGTCCATAGTTGTCTTCTAGGCGGGTAATGTCGTTTTCATCAAACTGTCCGAAGGAGATTTCTAAAAATTGCAGGCCATCGATGCCGCTTGCAACCCGATGTCGCTCGCCCCGCAGCACCCGAAATTCATCGCCTGGAGTAACAGCGGTTTTAGTGTCGTCAACGGTGACAATGCCCGAGCCGCGGAGGATCTTCCACTCTTCGTCGCGATGCTCATGCTGCTGGAGCGAGAGCTGCTGGTTGGGCTCGACGGTAATAATCTTGACCGTGCAGGGCTCATTGAGCGTAAAGCGCTCAAAGTTTCCCCACGGACGAACTTCCTTCTCATAGTTAGAGAGGCCCTCCATAGGGTAATTGTACGCCAAAAATTTGCGCTACAATGTTCTCATGCACACCAGGCGCACCCAAAGTCTTTTTGTACTCCTGTTTATTGCAGTCTTTTGCCTCTACTTTTCCGTGAGCTTTGGCGCAGAGAATACTGATAAGACGTTTATCACCATCACCACCTTCGTTTTCTCGATGTTTGCGGGTTTTTTTATCACGCGGCAAGGAAATCGCTACACTAAAATACGCGAGATCATCAGTACCTTCGACGGAAAACTGACCGGCTGTTACCGCGCTTCTACCAATGTTTCTGCAGAGTTCCACCAAGAAGTAACAAAAATCTTAACCGCTCACTACCACAAAGTGTTAGAGACCAGACGATGGGACTTTCACTTTACCAACAAATCAAACACCATCACTTCGATACATGCGCTGCTGGAGCGTCTCATTGGCGATAATAAAATAGAGAGTCTTCGCGGGCAGGCGATAGGGCGCATCATGAGCAATCTCTCCGATGCGCAAGTGCTACGCAAAAATATGGTGATGCTTTGGTACGAGGAGATGGTGCCCTTTCAGTGGTATCTCATGATTTTCTTCGTCATCATTCTCATCACTACCATCTCTATCATTCCATCGGTCGGGCTTTTAATACCCTCCTTACTTAAGGCTTCATTTGTAGTTACTATCGTGGCGGTTATGGCGATACTGCGCGACCTCGACAACCTCTATTTGTTTGAAACATTTGTCGGCGAACACTCGGCGCGTGATGTCCTACATATCATTGCGGGTACTAAGTAGCTTTCAAGTTACGCCGAGGGGCCCCAACACCTTGGTGCAGGGCCCCTCGGCTAAACCAGTGCTTCTTTCATACCGCCTTAGCGCGAACTTACTAGTATGACCTTTATAACGGTGCGTTTGTCTGGCAGGTAACAGCGGCCACTATGTGGCTCAGGAGCGCCGCCCCGTCAAACATTCTTCTGTGCGCGCAACAGTTGCAGAATACCAAAGGGTGCTTAAAGTGCGGATGAAGAAGTGGCTCGAGCTCCGGGTGCCGAGTAATCAATCGAGGTCTCGCTCTTTTCGCGGCTTTTGTTGGCACCGCCTTGCGGCAAATAAATAGACACTATCGTGCCACTCTTCAGTTCACTGCGCACATGGATGCGCCCGTGGTGGGTGCGTACCATCTCGCTCACAATCGTGAGCCCCAAACCCGAGCCGCTCTTTTTTATTTTGCGGTTGCGGGAGGTGTCGGCGCGGTAAAACGGCTCAAAAATATGCTGCAGGTCTTCTTGGGCGATGCCAATGCCGGTATCTTGTACCGCAAACAGCACCATCCCCGACTCGGGCCGCAGGGTAACCGAGACGGTGCCGTGGGCCTTGGCGGGGGTGTAGGAGAGCGCGTTTTTAATCAGGTTCGTCATAATTTGCTCGAGCGCCGTGGCGTTGCCCCAGACGATAGCCCCTGGTTCCTTGCGTATCGTCACTTTAATGGCCCGCTCGTGTGCTAGTTGGCCAAGCCGCCGCACTACCTCGTCGAGCATGGGTGCTACGTCAATGCTTTGGAACTGCATCCGCTCGGGACGGGTCAGGGTTTCGAGCGACAGCAAGTTGTTGATGATCTCGGAGGCGCGGTTTAACTCCTCGATAATTTCGCCAAAAATGCGTTTCAGCGGAGAGGGGAGCGCCTCGTCAATCAGCGCCACCTCACTTTCGGTTTTAATAATTGAGAGCGGCGTACGCAACTCGTGTGCGACATTGGATATAAAAAGTTTTTGATACTGGGCGGTGCGCCGCGCAGGGCCCAGCGTAAAGCGCGCCAACAGCGCCCCGCATACAAAGGCAAAAATCACGAGGGCGCCAAAAATCGCCCAGCCTAGGGCGGGGTAGACTAGTGCCACCGCAAACGCTCCAGCACATACCGCCACAAACCCCGCCTGGAGGCCAATAATGTGGGCGGAGGTGCGGAAGAAGAGGTCGTTCTTATACTTACTCGCGAACTTCTCCCACGAGGCGGTAGCCCACGCCGCGGATTGTTTCAAATAGCTGGTCGCCGTTTTCATCGGTGCCTAATTTTTTGCGTAAGTTTTTCATGTGCACGTCGAGCACGTTGCTCCAAGACAGCGAGTTGAAGTCCCACACGTGGTCAAACAACTTTTCGCGCGACAATACCTCGCCCGGCTGGCGCATAAAGCACTCCAGTAGCGCAAACTCCTTGAGCGTCAGCGGAATTTCTTCGCCGCCTTTGCGTACGACGCGTGTGGCCATGTCCATCTCGAGTGGACCTACTTTGAGCACAACCGGTTTTTGCTGTTTGGGGCGGCGTAGCACGGCAGAGATGCGGCTGAGCAACTCTTCGAACGAAAACGGTTTAACGATGTAGTCGTCGGCGCCTTTATTCAGTAAATCAACCTTGTGTTCGGTCTCGTTGCGCGCGGTCAAAATAATAATCGGCGTGGTGACGCCCTCTTTGCGTACCGATTCGGTAATTTGTGCGCCGTCTAACCCCGGCAACATGAGGTCGAGAATAATAAGATCGTACTCGCTCCGGTAGAGCAAAATACGGCTTCGGGCCTTTTCGGGGTCGGGGAGCCAATCAACGGCGTACCCCTTGAGCTCGAGGCCTTTTTTTAGGGCTTTGGCGAGCCGCTCTTCGTCTTCGACAATAAGGATGTGCATAAATCTGAAGCCTTAATGCTCGTAATAATCGACCCTACAGAGTATGGAGAGTATAGTCTGAAGTCTTAATGAAGGGTAGCTTCAGTTTGGGGTAGCTTCCAGGAATAGAGCCCGTTCTTTAGGGAATAGCCACAGCGCCAGGTGGTAGATACCGTAGGTGATAAAGAAGGCGGCGAGCACGTCGATGGTGTAGTGGAGGTGGCCGAGGAGTACCAACACGCTAAAGAATACCGACCACGCCAAAAAGATGTAGCGCAAGGGTTTGACGTGCCAGTACATGAGTGCCATTAAAAACGGCGCGCCCGCATGGCCCGAAAAAAAGTGGTCGGCCGCAAAAAACATTTGCGTAATCCCGGGTCCAAAGTGTGACACCGCTTGCGTGCCAAACGCGCCTACGTGGGTGAGTGATACAAACAGCGAACGGATGAGCACAAACAGCGTGAGTGAGTGGAGCGTAAAGGCGATGCGTTTGGGGTGCAGCAGGCAGAGCAGCGTAATAAACGCGACGAGGATAAACATCCCGTAGACAAAAATCCACCCGACCTGGAAGACCGGAATGTTAGAAAGGACGATGTCTCCGACGGGGTTGGTGGCGACATCGTTGGTGTACTCGATAGCAAGTGGCTGGACGCCAAAAATCGCGAGCAAAAAAATAATAAAAGAGAGAGGAATAGAAAAACGGACGTGCGTGTCAAACCACGATTCTCTGTAGCGTTCTATCAATAGCAGCCACATACATTTAGTATACTAGGGCGATGGATACCTCGCCGCTGTTGCACTCGATCATAGAGTACCGGTACTTAATACTCTTACCGCTCTCGTTTGTCGAGGGGCCGATTGTTGCGTTTTTTGCCGGTACTTTAGCAGCGGCGGGGTACTTTAATATCGGAGCGCTCGCTATCTTCTTTTTGGCGCGCGACATGATCGTCGATCTTAGTTGTTATTATTTGGGCTACGTTGGGGCAAACACCCGCTGGGTCGTAAAAGTTATTCACCGCATGGGCGTTACCGAAGAACATTTAGACGAGGTACGCACGCTTTGGCAAACCTACCCGGGCAAAACGATGTTTATTAGCAAACTTTCCTACGGCGTTGCGGCCGGGTTTATTGTGGTCGCGGGGTTGGTCAAGATGGATGTTAAAAAGTTCTTTACTTACGGTCTTGCGGTTGCGGTGATGCACTACGGCGTCCTGCTGTTTCTAGGATACTTTTTTGGGCAAACCTTTGGCGGCACGATCACCGCGATTTTGGAAAAGATTCCGTACGTTATTGCCGCATTGTCGGTGTTGGCAATCGGCTACTACTTCTTCCGCCGTCACATGAACCGCCGCTTGGCTCAGGCGGAGAAGGAGGCGCGTAAAAATTAAAAAGAACAGCTAGCACTTCAGCTGTTCTTTGAGGAAAAATCCAGAATATCCGCTGGCATTTGTTTGAGGACGTTGATGCGACGTACTCGCGTGAATAGTCGTGCGCCGAGCGGCTCGGCGTGGAAGCTCTTCCAATAGGATCGGTAGTTGTCTTCTCTTGTCTCGATCACTATTTTCGCCCAATGGCCCTTCGGATTCTTTACTGGGTTTCTCACGAAGCTCCACGCTAAGCACTGATCGACAGGTGTTACAAAGTGCCAACCGTAGACTCGCTGCGCCCCAAGCTCACGCAATTTTGCTACTATCTCGCGGCGTTTACTAAGCGAAGGGTTGTAACCATCTACGATTAAGGTGGTATCGGGCTTCTTTAGATATTCGGCAGCTTCTTTCCATAGTTCCTGCCAAGCAACAAAGAAGTCATTGGAGTAAGGGCTACGCCATACGCTGCCGAAAAGCCTGCGTAAGATTGCATCTCTACTCACCATGACCACATTCGGATATTTTTCGACGACTTTTTCGCAGAAGGTTGATTTGCCCGCACACTGCGGGCCGATCGTTAAGATCGCTCGCTGCATGGGTCCCTCCCTTGGTGTACGTTATCAGAAGAGGGTACGAAATAAGTGACTAAAAGTCTAGGGAGTCTTTTTGAGTGCCTCGGAGTAGATCTCCTCCCACTGCTGCGCAATTTTTTCGGGGGCGAAATTTTTAGAATAGTCGATCGCGGCTACGCCCATGCGGGCGCGCAGCGGTTCGTCGCGCAGGAGTTGCGCGGCTTTGGCGGCAAAGTCGGCGGGGTTGTTAGGTTCGATTAAAAAGCCGCAATCGGCGGGCACGTAGTCGGGCAAGCCGCGTGCAGCGGCGCACACCGCCGGCAACCCAGAGGCATAGCCTTGCATGAGCGCCAACGATTGGCTGTCGGAGGTTGAGGTCATACCAAAAAGGTCGGCGGTTTTGTAGGCGTGGGTGAGCGCCGCGCGCGAGAGAAAGCCGGTAAAGCGCACCTGCTTGGCCACGCCAAGTTTTTGGACCAGCTTGTCCAAACCGGTGCGCGCGGCGCCGTGCCCCGTTGCCACCAACGTGAGCGTGGGGAATTCTTTAAGCAGTATCGGCATTGCGCGCACCATCACATCGACACGCTTTTCGACGCCGAGCCGGCCCGCATACAAAATCACCGGTCCTTGCAAGCCAAACGCTTCACGATCCGCAATTTTTTCTTCGGCAGTCGCGGGCAAAAACTCATGCAGGTCGGCGGGGTTGGGGACGGCGTGGCCAGGCTTTTTAAATCCAACCTCGCGCATGCGCCCTAGCAGTCGCTCATACGGTGCCGACACAAAATCGCACGAGTTGTAGTAGCGCGCGTCCCACCGGCGCATCAGTGCGCGCGTAAAGGGCGGAAAAAAATCTTCAATAGCCGTGTGGTTAGTGCCCACGAGCGGCACGCCCAAACCCACTGCCACTTTGCGCGCCTCCCACCCAAGCGAGTAGGGGCTCTGGGTGTGGATGATATCGGGCTTAAAGGTGCGCATGTACTCGAGCGTACGGCCGGAGGGGATAGCAAAGCGCGATTGGCCGGTGGGCGAGGGGCGCAGGGGGATAGAGCGCAGCCGCACAATCGGCATGCCTTCAATCTGGTCGTCCTCGGGCCGCTCGGGATACTGCCGGTTGGCTTTGGCGTAGTCGGCGGGCGCGTAGTAGGGGCCGACGTACACAATCTCGTGCCCGCGTTTTTTTAATTCTTTGCCGGTCGTGACAATGGTGTCGGTGATCCCCGATAGTTCGGGGTAAAAGTTGTCCGAATAAAACGCGATCTTCATGGTTGGAAATAAGTATACCTCGTGATATTTTTGGGGTGATTCGTTCCTGCGTATCCCTCTAACCGATTTCGAGGACATCATGTCGACGCTGCAAGCATCCTTGTTGGTGATCGTAATTGCAGGCCTGCTTACGGGCCTGTTCTGGAGGTTCGGGCTGGTGCTTTTGGTCTGCACGGTCTATGTGGTGCTAGCGCTCCTCTTCCCGTGGCTACAAGCGTTTCCAGCTTCTGTTGTCGACCAGTTCGACCCCTCCACGCTCGAGTGGATCAAGAGTCACGGAGGACGCAATACTTTGGAAGCCATTCGGATTTTGGTCGCCATCGCTTTACTGTGTTTCGGCGCATTGGTGGGGGCTTTCCTTCGGGTCGCAATCAAAGGGTAATCTGGCCGAGTTGCGTAAGCACCCGGCCATTTTTAATTTAACTATTGATTTTTATAACCAATGTGGTATTGTGCTCGCGAACTGAACGTTGAGTTTTTGGTTTAACACAAGCAAAGAAAGGGGGCGCACATGGTGCGTCTTTGGTTCTGGACGGCAGGGGTTGGAGTCGCACTCTGGCTGCTGCAAGCATTCCTGGCCTGGATCGGCAACATGCTTTATCCCGCGCAAATGAAAGCGGCTGGGATCGAGCAAGGCATCACCTTCTTCCGGCACGGTAGCACCTGGATGGTACTGTTTGGACTGATCCCGCTGATGGCAACTCTGGTCGCGCTCCACGCTGAGGAGTGGACCATGGACAAGATGATCGAACTGCGGGCCTTCGGCTATCAGACCAAGGTCTATGCGGTTGGCTTCGCCTTGATCATCGCAATCCTGATAAGTGCGGGTATGCACTATCTCTACACGTTGGTGCCGTACCCGGACTACATGATCACCGACGGCGGACTGAACGCCGCCGGCAAGACGCACTTCGTCCTGTTTACCGCGGCGATAACGATCCTGATTCTCACTTACATCGCCACGGAAAACCCGAACCCTGCGCTGCTGCTGTTTACTGCGTGGTACATGACGGCGCACGTCTTCGCCGGCAACCACATGCTGGAAAAGATGAATCCATCGGCCGACTTCCCGCCCTATCCGCTTTGGGACGCTGGTCCCTGGGGCGCGGTGATCGCCGTTGCGCTGATCTTCGGCACCGCCACCTGGTGGCGAATTGGCTAACAAGTTCGACCCGGCCGCTTTCTCTCAGGAGGAGGCGGCCGGTTTTAATTTAAAAATTTAAATTAGCAAATTATGATAGGCTAGTTTCAATGAAGCTTAGTTTTGTTATACCCGCCTACAACGAGGAAAAAGGGATAGGGAAGTGTCTCGAGGCAGTATTTGAGGAGATCAAACGCAACCCCGGTCTTGAGGTTGAGGTGGTGGTAGTAAACAACGCTTCGACCGACCACACCCGCGAGGAGGCGCTCAAATTCCCGGGCGTCACCGTGGTGGAAGAGAAATTGAAAGGATTAGTTTATGCTCGACGTGCAGGGTTTGTTGCCACTAAAGGTGAATTGGTCGCTAATGTCGATGCAGACACGCGCTTGCCGCAAGGTTGGCTCAAAAAAGTAATTGCCGAGTTTGAAAAGGACAAAAATCTCGTGGCACTCTCTGGCCCGTATATTTATTACGACTTGCCCTTGTGGCAACGCGCGCTGGTAAAAGTTTTTTATTTCCCCGGTTGGGCGTTTGGTCGCATGCTGCAAGGAGGAAATTTTGTGATTAAGCGTGATGCGTGGGAAAAGGCCGGCGGTTTTGATACGAGTATTTCGTTTTATGGCGAGGATACCGACGTGGCGCGGCGTATCGCAAAATGGGGGAGGGTGAAATGGACTTGGAGTTTGTATGCCTACACCTCGGGCCGCCGTTTGCAGCAAGAAGGATTTTTGTATATGGGATGGATCTACGCACTCAACTTTTTAAGCACCAACTTTTTAGGTCGCCCGTATACAAGAAACTATCGCGACGTGAGAGAAGTTACCAGTAAAATAGAGTCATGAACATCCTCATAATTTTTGCGGCAAAATATTTAATAGCGATTATCGCGCTCGCGGCAGTGGTGGCGATATGGAGCCGTCCCCGCTTGCGTGTGCAGTTGTATGCGGTACTCGTTGTCTCGCTCGCACTGGGCTACGTACTCGCGCGTTTGGCCGGAGTTTTTTTTAGCCACCAACAACCCTTTGCGGTCGAAGGATTTACGCCACTGGTTCCTCACGAGGTCGACAACTCATTCCCCTCTGACCACACCTTGCTCGGTGGCGTCTTTGCTTCGGTGGCGTGGCTAGTCGACTGGCGCGTGGGTGTAGCCCTTTGGGTTTTGACCCTCGCCGTAGGCGTCGCGCGCATTATGGCCGGGCTTCACTGGCCGGTAGATATTATGGCGAGTGTCGTGCTCGCGGTGGCCGCCGTCTGGATTGTTCATCTCGTTTTCAGAAATTTCTTTCATACTAAGGTGTTGGGCTAGCCAATCTTCAAGATGAAATCACGAACCATCAAAGTGCTCGCGGCACTGGCAGCGGTCCTGCTTGGCGCGGGTGTTTTTAGCGTGACGTTTTGGCAAGCAACGGTTGTTGCTCCGCAAGAGCCGGAGGCGGCCGTGCAGCCGCAACCGCTCATGGGGGATGCCTCGCCACAAGATCTGCCGAGCCGTTTGCGCATCCCAAGTTTGGGCATCGACACCAACGTGCAGCACGTGGGTGTTGGCAAAACCGGCAACATGGCCGTGCCAACCAACTACACCGATGTCGGATGGTATCGCTTGGGCACCGTGCCCGGCTTTGTGGGGAGCGCGGTGATGGATGGCCATGTCGACAATGGGTTAGCGCTGCCGGGGGTATTTAAACAATTGAATCAAATTAAAAAAGGCGACGAATTATTTGTTGACACTGCGGGCGGGGCAACGCGCCGCTTTGTGGTGCAAGAAGTGGCGCTGTATCCGTATCAAGAAGTTCCGCTCCAAAAATTATTTTCGCGGGCCGATCAGGCGCGGCTTAACTTAGTAACCTGCGACGGCGCGTGGGTGCAGGGCGCTAAAACCTACGACCATCGCTTGGTGGTATACGCCACACTAGCAAGCTAAAAAATTTAATTCAAAAAGACCTTATTTTAAAACAAACTATACAGGTTTAACCTGCAAGGTTACGTTCGGCATAATACGCTTGAGCCTCTTGGAGCATTTCTTTTAGAGTTGGTATTTTTTCGTAATAAGCAGACCAATCCGTAGTAGCTATCTTTTCGTGGGGGTTACCCTTTTGGAGAAAATTTGAAAGATTAGTGTAAGGATAATCTTCTAGTTTCTTAGCGATACGGGGTAAGAATCCAACACCATTCTTCCAACGTGGCTCGAATAGTTCAACCGGGTTAAGTAATACATAAGGTAGGACCCTTTTAAGATATAGATCATCGAGAATATGTTTTGATTTAAAAGTGCCGGCAAAAAGACTTCCGGTACGCGTATACTTGTTATTAAAATACATGGTGTAACCAGTAAATACTTTTTGCATGAACAGAGCGATACCGTTTTCTCGTACTTGGCGCATAAGCAGGTGGGGATGAGAAGGCATAAGGGCATATGCTCCGATTTCAACTAACGATTCTCCGCGGTCTATCTTTTGGTTTGCTACTACCTCTTTCAGCCGAGTGTTTGGCAGACTCGAGATGCGAATATTTCGAGTACCATTACTGACGTAGAGATGTACTAAGAATCGTTCGTAATCTCGCGAGTCCTCAAAAATAGATCGTTTGTCCACACCGCGATTGAAACAGTGGTACCATTCGCCGATCTGCAATGGTGCTCGAGTAGCCATAGTGATTTTATTTTACAACACAAAATGCAGGTTAAACCTGCAAAGAAACCTGCAAAGTTTCAGCTAAAAGAGTTCCTGCAAGACGCGTTCGACATCAACAATTGAAACCGGTTTGATCAAATGCTCGGCAAAACCAACGCGGAGGGCTTTTTGGCGATCTTGTTCTTGTCCGTAGCCGGTCAATGCTACGAGCGCGAGCTTGTCGCCAAAACGCTCACGGAGTTTGGTGGCAAGGTCGTGACCGTCCATGTCGGGGAGCCCAATGTCGAGCAGCGCCACCTGCGGCTGCGTGTCCATGGCGCTGCGTATTGCTTGTGCGCCCGTGTAGGCCACCGTCACCGTATGGCCGTTATTTTTTAGCAAGAGCGCCAGACCCTGGGCCGCCGGTTCGTTGTCATCAACCACCAGCACCGTAAGCCCGCCGCGCGGCGCAATAGAATTTTTGCTAAAGCGGCCGCGGATGCGTTTAAGCGTGCCCTCAAAGGGGAGCACGCGCTCTTGTGGGATAGGCAAGCGCACCACAAACTCCGTGCCCTGTCCCGGCCCTTTGCTGTACACCGCAATACTGCCGCTGTGCATTTCGGCAATACGTTTAGCGAGCGAAAGCCCGATGTGCAAACCTCCAGGCCGTCGTTCGGTCTTTTCGCTAGCACCAAACGGCTCAAAAATTTTGTTCAGGCGCTCCGCTTCTATCCCGATGCCGGTATCACGTACGCGTACCACCACTTCGCCATGCTGTTCGGTAACAGAGAGTACGATAGTGCCGCCGGGGTCGGTGTACTTTGCCGCGTTGTTGAGGAGATTTACAAAAATTTGAGACAACCGGACCGGGTCTCCGTCAACCCAGACTTCTTTTTGCGGCAGCTCCACTTGCAAATGGTGTTCGCGCGAGTCGAGGTAGGGTTTAACCATTTCGACGGTTTGCGCCATCACCGCATGGATCTCCACCGGCTCGCGTTGCAACTTGAGCCGCTTTTGCGAAATCCGCGACATGTCCAACAAGTCGTCCAACAATCGCGCCACGGTGTGCAGGTGTGCGCCCATCATGTGCAGGACGTCCGGGGGCCCGTGTTGTTTTGATTTCAAAAGTTCAAGACCCGAGAGGATAGGTGAGAGTGGGTTGCGCAGCTCGTGCGCCAGTATGGCGATAAAGTCCGACTTAGCCTGGTCCTCAGAACTAATTTTTTGCAGTGCCACCTCAAGCTCGCCGACGTGACGCTCTAGCTTCGTAACCGCTTCTTTGCGCTCCTCGGTAATAGAAGTAAAGGGCAAAAAGATAAACGCGAGCGTGCCAATAATCATCTGCACGCCAAACAGTGCTTGTGGCAAGTTAGCGCTGTGGGTAATAGGTCCAAAGCCAAACAAGATTCCCGCTGCACCTCCGAGCGCGATAATAAACAGTGCGAGCGACATGCCGCGCGGCCCCGCGCGCAACGCAGCCCAAATAAGCGGGATGATGAGGATGTAGAGGAGCGATATGATACCTATCGAGCCGTACGGCGTCCAAAAAAGAAAAAAGGTAAGTACGGTGATACTGCCGAAAATTGCCAGACCCTCCAAAACCTCGTTCCGCGTTTTGTGGAAAAAGGGTCGGTGTCCCCAGCGCAACACAAACGGCGCCATCGAAATTAAACTGACCAGGTGTCCTATCCAGATCCCGACCCACAAGTCGCCGTTAAGAACCCCGTTGTGGTTGATGAGTCCGACGCCAATCGTTATGACGGATGCAGAAATAAGCGTCGAAACAAATGAGCTTAAGATCAAACCCAACGCATCGCGCAGGCGGCCAATATGCGGGCTAAAGCCAACGTAGTTGCGCAGGAGGTAGGCGCCCACCACCGATTCGAGCACGTTAGCGATTGCGGTAATAGCGGTAAGTGGCGGGCTGATGTCGTGGGCAAAAAGGGTTACAAAAAAAGCGATTGCTATCGCGGGCCACAATTCAAGACCCCCAAAAAAGAGCAGTGCCACACCCGCTGCAGCCGGCGGCCACACGAGTGAAGCGCCCGATCCGCCCGCGGGGACCAAATACAAACTGCCCGTAACTACTACGCCGTAGCCAATAGTGGCAAGGAGGAGGCGCACGACAAAAGAGCGTTTAAGGAGCTGTCGTAGTACCTGTGGAAGCATAATTGTCCTCAAGAATCCACAATATACGTACGGCGGAGGTCTGCAACTTTACAGCCCCCCAGCGTGTGTTCTTATGCCGCCTCGGTGGGCTGCATCGCCTCCTCAACCGAGCTAGAAAATGGCTCAACCAGGCCCGGATGGGCATCGTTGAGATGGTTCCACATCCTAATCTTGGTCATGAGGAGCCGGGAGGCCTCGCCGTGCTCTTCGTGTCCACAATATTTGCAGGTAAAGGTTACGTGCATAGCTCTAGTATGGACTCTCTATATGACACTTCTATGAATAGTGTATACTGGGGCGGTAGACATTTTATTAATCTTTTAGATATATATGGTACGCAAAGCTAACCCCGCATTACTCAAGCCCCTTAATCTCTCCGCCGATTTGGAAGCCGTCGTAGGCAAAGGTCCTATGTCGCGCGGCACGGTTGTTAAAAAGATCTGGGAGTACATCAAGAAGCATAATCTTCAGAATCCTAAGAATAAGCGCAACATCCTTGCGGACGACAAGCTTAAGAAGCTGTTTGGTGGCAAAGGAGAGGTTACTATGTTCGAGATGACGAAGCTCGTCTCGGGCCACATGAAATAATTCAAGTTTTCGTTTTTTGGAAACAAAAAGGCCGCTCCCGAAGGGCGGCCTTTGCATTTGAGGATCGCTGGCGGCGAGATCTAGATCTAGAAGCGCCAGGCGGTGTTGTCGAAACGGTAGTTGATGCCGACCTTCGCCACGTGCTCGGTGACCTTCGGATAACTGACGACGAAGGATACCGGACCGTAGACGTAGGTGGGGCTATCACCCGAGAACCAGATCGCATTGTACTTGGCTTCGAGTTGCAGATTCGGCGTCAGAGCATAGACGACGCCCCCGCCTGCGGTCAGTCCGACCTTGTTGGACTTGGCCGAGACAGTGCCGGCGATCGGGCTGAGGCCAATCTTGTGATAGACGGTGCTATAGGCCCCGCCGATTTCGCCGTAGAACAGCCATTGCGACGCCGGAGTGACGCCCAGTTTGGCGGTAACCGAACCGAGATAGTTCGCCCGGTCCGTGAAGTCAAAGCTCACGCCGGCCATGTTGACGCCGGTCGAGTGCTTCTGGCTGCCCAGCAGGATGTCGGTATTCACGCCGACCACCCAGGGGCCGTTTTGCCAATTGTAGCCAACCTGGATGCCACCGAACGCGCCACTGGTCGGGCCGCTCGCCCACGCGCCAGCACCGATGATGCCGACGGTGAGGCCACTGAAGTTTCCGGGGACTGCCGAGAACGCCGGCGCTTTCCACGGAGGACTTGGCAAATCCGCGGCTTGCGCCACGGGTGCCATCGCAAGCAGCCCGAGGGCTGCCATCATTGCACGTTTCATTTCAATTTCTCCCGAGAGTTAACGTTAAAGTCGACTCATAGGCCCAGCTGCAGGCTGAGAGATGGAACGCGCCCATCCGTTGATGAGTATATCATCCCTAAAACTATTATCAACTACCGCACGGGGATAACCAAATGTCAAATTAAAGAGGATAATGCGGAAATAAAAAGAGGGTGAGTGTTGGGTAACTCAATACGATTATACGCAATCCCAAACTCCTCGCACTGGGCGCGGGCGGCGATGTCGAGGTCGTAGAGGACTTCTAAATGGTCGGAGAGGAATTGGATGGGGACGATCAAAACCGATGATTTTTTGCCGCGCAGTTCTCGCAAAACATCAACCAGGTCGGGCTTGAGCCACTCTTCGGGCGTGTGGCCGGCGCTTTGGTACGCTGCACACCATTTGAGGTCGGCCGGGAGTAGTGCGCGCACCGCGTCGATGGTTGCTTGCAGTTGGCTGAGGTAGCTTGGGTCTTGGTCAATTACTTTTTTGGGCAAACTGTGGGTGGTAAATATCACCGGCATAGGTTGAGTCAGTGCGCGCTCAATACGCTGCGCGAGCAACTCGACAAACCGCGGCTGGGTAGGCCACGGTGGCGCGATTTTAAAATCCGTAAATCCCCCTTGTTGCGCCGCCGTGGCAAACTCGGTTTCGTATCCGCGCATAATAACGGGCGAGTATTGCGGCGAGAGTATGATGCCGCGCAGCACGGTGGCACCCTCGGCGCGACACTCAGCTACCGCATCGGCAATAAAGGGTGCTGAGTGTCGCATGCCAGCGCGCACCACAAAATTTGTCCCTAGTTTTTCTTGTAGGAGTGCGGCTTGCTTTTGGGTAATTTCAACCAAGGGCGAGCGGCCTACCAACCGGTAGCGGTTTTCAAAGTCAGCAATAAGCTCGAGCGACGGACTCTTATATATATGGGCAAAGTACTCGGCTACATGTTCGGCCGTGGTGGCCGAGCCGTAGGTCATCAGTACCACCCCTACTTTTCCCTCCGTTTTATTTGGTGTGGACATAGTCAACCAGTTTTTTAACCACCGCATCATTGGCTTCGGGCAGCATGCCGTGGCCAAGATTAAAAATGTACTTTTGTTTTGAGTCTATTTCGGCCAGCATATGATCGACCGTTTGGGTTAGTGCCTCCCACGGGCCAAGCAGCAGTGTTGGGTCGAGGTTGCCTTGCAAAGTTTTATTGCCAATGCGCTTGCGTGCCTCGGCAAGGCTTATGCGCCAGTCAACCCCAATAACCTCGCACTCGACATTGGCAAAATCTTCGAGCATGCCGGCCGTGTGTGTGCCAAAGTGTAAGCGCGGAACCGTGGGGCCGAGCGCTTTAAAAATTTTCTGCACATGCGGTAGCACTTGCGCGCGATACTGTACGGGCGAGAGACATCCCACCCAACTATCAAACAACTGCACCGCTTGCGCGCCCGCGGCAATTTGTAATTTTAGGTACTCAATGACCCCGTCCGAAAGCTTTTGCATCAGGAGGTCCCACTCGGCCGGGCGCTCGAGCATAAACTTCTTTGTGGTGAGCCAGGTGCGGCTCGGCTTACCCTCGATTAAATAACTGGCGAGCGTAAACGGCGCGCCGCTAAACCCAATTACTGGCACCGCAAGTTTGGAGCGCAAAATTTTTATGGTCTCTGCCAAAAACGCCACACGGCTCGGGTCAAATGGCTGCAACTCCGGCCCCGGTTTGGCTATCACGGGGCCCACACCCTCTACTATTTGTACGTCGACGCCCATCGCCATGGGCAAGAGCATAATGTCGGCAAAGAGTATTGCCGCATCAACCCCAAGGCGCTCTATGGGCTCGATACTCACCTCCGCCGCCAATGCGGGAGTTTGGGTTAGCTCAAGTACGCCGTAGGTTTTGCGTAGCTCGCGATAGCGGGGCAGTGAGCGTCCCGCCTGGCGCATAAACCACACCGGCACCCGCTCAACGCGCTCGCCGCGGCAGGCGCGCAAAAACAAATTACTCATAGCATCTCAAGCGCCTCGGCAACCGGCATATGGGTGCAGGTAAATATTGGCGTGTCGTTTTTGGTATAGCGACGGCCTTCGGTACCGCGCAGCTCCATCACGAGTTGTTGAAACTCATCAAGGTCGTCCATTTGGTACGAAACAATAAACTCGTGGTCGTCGATCCCAAACGAGTAGAGTAGAAGTTGCGAAATACTGCTGGCGTAGGCGCGCCCAACCTCGACATGCGCCTTCATCATCGCGCGCCGCTCATCGTAGGGCAGTAGGTGCCACTCGACCGTTTTAGTAAAGGGGTAGACCACTAGATAGCGATGCGGTGCTTCGGGCGCGCTTTGTGCCGGTGGTTTTTTGGGGTTGTATTGCGATGAGCGCGTCATGCCCAGCAGGGTGTAGCTGATGCGCAAATACTTTCCTAGCTCGGTGTGCAAGAGGTCGCGGATAAATTCTTGAATAATATCGGGCGCTTTGGTGTTGCAGTGGAGCATAAAGTGCGTGCCCCGTTTAAACCCAAGTGTTGCGTAGGCGCGTGTACGCACGCGCTTTTCTTTAGCGATGCGTTTGGCAAAAGCTTCTTTCGCTTTTTTGGGTGCGCCGGGGATGCCGTCAAAAAAGATGTAGCTGTGGTAGGGCATAGCCTAATAGTACCGTATTGAGACTTTTTTAAACCCCGCAGCTTTGGCGGCGCTTGCGGTGGTAGTTCCGATACAGAGTGCGGGGATACTGAGCAGTTGTTTTTGTTGTATGCGGTTAAACTGCTGCAAAAAACCGGTGACTCCTGAGGGGCTTTTAAAATAGAGCTCGCGGTAAGCGCCCTCAAGTAAAGATTCTTTTTGTTTTTTGGTAAGTAAAACGGCGTCGGTAGTGTAGAGCGGCAGTACGCGCACTTGAGCACCGCGTGCGCGGAGTTGGCGGATGATAGCAAACGGCGCGAGGTCGGAGCGGGGGAATAAAATCTTTTTATTTTTTAATTCGAGTTTGAGAAGTTCTGCTCTTGGACCAACGCGTACTACGCGGGCATGCTTGGGTATTTTTGTTTTATATTTATGTAGCGCCAAAGTAAAAAACTTTTGAGCGTTTTTGCTGGTGAAGACAATCAAATCGTAGCGCTCGAGTTTTGGTAGGCGCACAGAAAGCGGGGAAGTAGTTATGCGCACCTCAAATCTCATGAGTTTCGCGCATGATCTTACCATTCTGCTCGGTCATGCCAAGCAAGTACCATTTTGAACCCTCGCACCACGCGTAGGCGCCCGTTGGCGATTTGCAGCCGCCACCGTGTTTGGCCGAAAAGGTGCGCTCTAGCTCTGCCGCAGTGGCCGCCTTTTTATCGTTGATACGCCTAATCAGATCGCCTGACGATGTGTCGGCGCGGGTTTGCACGGCGAGTATTCCTTGGCCCGGTGCCGGCGTCATTTCGTATGGCTCAAAGTAGCGGGTGATTTTGTCTGCCATCCCCAAACGTTTGAGTCCGGCAGCCGCCAAAATAATGGCGTCATACTGTTCGGTTTGCAATTTTTGTACGCGGGTCGGTACATTGCCGCGCAGGCTTTGCACTACCAAGTCGGGGCGGAGTGCTTTAATTTGCACCGATCGGCGCGTGCTGTCGGTGCCAATGATCGCACCTTGTTTTAGTTCTTCTAACGACTCGCCCTGTTTGGTAATCAGCACGTCCCGCGCGTCCTCGCGCGGCAAATAAGCGGCGATCGTAAGTTCTGCGGGCATCTCCTCGGCTAAATCTTTAAGGCTATGCACCGCAAGATCTATTTCTTTTTTTAGCAGCCCCTCTTCAATTTCTTTGGTAAACCATCCCTTGCCAATCGTGTCGAGCGGGATGGGGTTTTGGTTTTGGTCGCCGTGTGTTTCTATAACCCGGATTTTAATTTCGAGCGTCGGGTCGGCACGTTTAAGCGCTTGTGCCGTAAGATCGGTTTGCACCAGCGCAAGCTTGCTCCCGCGCGTGCCAATAGTGAGCGTTGCCATGCCTATCGTTGTACCATAATCTTGATGTTATAGTTTTGCTATGTCTACTGGAGAACAAAGACCGGCTCCTATCGCGCAGGAAACCTCTCCCGCAAACCGGTTTCCCCGCGAGAAGTTCATGAAAGATACAAAACAAGGTTTTCAGATCACGGTTAATGATGGTTATGCGGTTTGGAAATATGCGGAGGTGGTTACTCGGAATGGCGAAGATTTATTTTTTGCAAGCGCAAAGTTGGCCTGGGTACGGCGAGGGCCACACCAAGGATATACACGGATGATTGCTGATGTGCGCCGGCGCTTAGGAGTGCCGGGGCAAGGGAAATCTCGAACTCTTGAGCGATGGAGACAAGAACAAAATTCTGGTCGTTATGATGGGACAGACTACCGGATTCAGGATAAGAAAGGAGGTATGTTGGAAGAATCAGAATTTTGGAAAAGATATGAGGCCTCCGTGGTAGACGAAGAAGCTACACGCACTTATTTTGAGTTTCGTAAGCAAGAAATGCAAAAAGAAAACGCTAGCGATGTGACCTTTGAGGAAAAAATAGCCCCCGAAGAACAAGATAGATTGTTTGTACCGGAGCAGTAATTCAAATCAAAAAGCCGCTCCGTGATGGGGCGACTTTGGCTATTTCAATCGCTTATAGCTCCTCGATCCAGTGCGATGGGATGCGGAACAGCAGAATTTCGTGCGGCTGGACTTCGCAATCGGTGCGTCGGCCTATCATCTTGGGCGGACCGTCTGGTTCGCCACAGCACAGATGCGCACAGTGTTCGGGCAACTCTATACTGCGGCGAACCAAGAGACTACTATCTCGCGCGAAATTACAGTGTATTGTAGGTTTTGTCAATTCCATCAAGGTTCGACCTTGATGCGGGAAAGGTGAAAACAGAAAGTGGTCTTAGTTACGATAGGCAGGTTCGCCGTGGACGGCGAGGTCGAGGCCCGCTTCTTCTTCGTGCGACTCAACACGCAAGGGGACGTAGATTGCAATTACTTTGAGTATGATCCACGTGGCGACAAATGAGTAGACGCCAACCGCGGCGACGGCAATAATCTGCACCCAGAGTTGGTGCGGATCGCCAAACAAGAGTCCGTTGTTGCCCGCGGCGTTGATTGCTTTTTCGGCAAAGACACCGGTGAGTATGGCGCCCGTAAGTCCGCCAATGCCGTGGCCCGCCCAAACGTCGAGCGAGTCGTCGATGCGTATTCGCCGGCTGCGGAAGTAGACCGCCAAGTAGGTGACGGCGCCGCCCAGAATACCGATAGCAATTGCCGCGACCGGGCCAACATAGCCTGAGGCGGGCGTTATGGCCACAAGTCCGCACACCGCACCTATCGCGGCGGCCATGGCGGAGGGTTTGCGATTTTCTGCCCACGAAAGGGCGACCCACGTAAGCGCGGCTGCTGCAGCCGCCGTGTTAGTAACCACAAAGGCACTTGCGGCGAGCGCACCGGCCGCCAGGGCCGAGCCGGCATTAAAGCCAAACCAGCCAAACCACAAGAGGGCGGCGCCCAAAATAACAAACGGGACGTTGCCCGCGCTCTGCGCGGGGCTGCTGCCTTGCAAGCGTTTGCCTACCAACATCGCGGCCGCGAGCGCCGAGAATCCGGCCGTCATGTGCACCACGGTGCCGCCCGCAAAATCCAAGGCGCCGAGCGAGTGGAGCCATCCCATCGGTGACCACACCCAGTGCGCGACCGGGTCATACACCAGCGTTGCCCACAATAAGGTGAAGAGTACGAGGGTTTTAAATTTAATGCGCTCAACAAAGGCGCCAATGATGAGTGCTGGCGTGATGATCGCAAACATTGCCTGGAAGATCATAAACACGAGCGCGGGGATCGTTGCGGCGTAGTTGGGGTCGGGTGCAAAGCCGACGCCATGGAGCCCAAAGAAGCTGAGATTGCCAATAATACCGAGCCCCGTGTCCGGGCCAAACGCGAGCGAGTAGCCAAACACCACCCACTGCACCGAAATGAGCGCAAGAATAATCAGCGATTGTTTAATGACCGAGACGACATTTTTAGACGACACCATGCCGCCGTAAAAGAAGCCCACCGCCGGGGTCATAATCATGACTAATGCCGAGGAGGCAAGCATCCACGCGGTGTCGCCGCTGGAGATGGCGCTCCCCGCATCGCCCGCCGAGGCGCCGGCAAAGTAGGTTGCCAGCCAACCGACCGCGCACCCGAGCGCTATCCAAAAGAGCGAGTGGAGCAAAAACATGCGGCGTTGCGCCGCGCCTAAAAGCTGTTCCATAGAAGTTGGTTCGTTACTTCGTGATGATAAATAATCTCGGTGCGTTTGATAGTCGCGCCGAGTGCGCGCGGCGATCGATCCGCCGCGGCTTGCTTATACTGAATAAACTTCTGCTTGCTTTCCTCGCCCAACACCGCATCCATAAACTTACTGCTCTTCATCAGCGCTATCGCGTCTTGGATGTTGTCGGGCAAAAACCGCAGACGCTCGCGTTTGCTTTCGTCTTTCTTTAATTTTTGCCCTTCAAGCCCGACACGCAACATGGTGTAGAGCACGAGGTAGGGGTTGGCGTCGGGTGCGACCGAGCGCAACTCGATGCGCGCCGTGCGCTCGTTGCCGACGGGGATGCGGATCATCGAACCGCGGTCGATAGGGGAGACTTTAATCTGGTTGGGTGCCTCAAAATGCGGGTCGAGCCGGCGGTAGCTATTGACCGATGAGTTGAGCACGAGGCAAATTTCGGGTGCATGGTTTAAGAGCCGTGAGATCATGTCCCACGCGATTTTGGAGAGGCCATCTTGGCCTTTGGGGTCGTGGAAGATATTTTTGGCCTGCCCGGCCGGGCCTTTTTTAGAGAGCGAAAAGTTGGTGTGCATCCCCGAGCCGTTGATCCCGGTAAAGGGCTTGGGCAAGAAGGTTGCCGTGAGCCCCATATTGCGCGCAACTTGCCTACAAATGAGTTTGTAGAGTTGTACGTTGTCGGCGGCACGCACCACCGGTGCGTAAGAGAAGTTCATCTCAAACTGCGAGGGCGCCACTTCGGGGTGGTCCTTTTCGTTTTTAAACCCCATTGCGCGCTGAGCCTCGGCGCAGGTGTCGATAAAGATACGGAGTTTGTCTTGCGGGAGCGAGTGATAGTAGCCGCCGGAGGAAATAAGCGTAAAGCCTTTAGTGACCTCAAATTGTTGTTCGCTGTTGACCCCGTCTACCAAAAAGCCCTCTATTTCGGGCGCGGCGTAGGCATCGAGGCCTTCTTTTTTAGCCAACGCAAGCGTGTGCGCTTTAAGCATCCCGCGGAAGTCGCTGTGATAGGGGGTGCGGTCGCGGTTAAGTACCGAGGCAAAAAAGATAACTTTGCCGGGGCCAAAAATATCGGCGGGCATAAAGCGCGCCGAACCCCAGTCGACCTCGAGCCGCAGGTCACTTTCATGCTGCGGCGTAAATCCGCGGATGGAGGAGCCGTCGAAGGTTAAATTTTGCAACGAGTCGAGCAAAAACTTTTTGTCGTAGTCGAGCATGTGCAGGCGCCCCTCGATGTCGGTAAAGCACAGCGTCACCGCTTTGATCCGTTTTTCTTTTTGTAAATACGCGACGTACTCTTTTTGCAGCGCTTGGGGAGAAAGTTTTTCCTGCCGCTCTTTTGCTTTAAGATTGCGAGTCTCTAATTCATCGTACGGGATCTCCAAAAAATCTTTTAATCCCTTGCCGTTAGTAGTAGCCATGCGGTAGTTATAGTAAATCCCTTAGCTTTTATACTTAATCAGTACGAAATTAAACTAACTTAGTCGAGCCTTTGGGCTGTGTATAACAAAGTAGAGGTTGAAAACGCTTGGCTGTAAAGGAGTAACCAAACAAAAAGCCGCCGATGGGTGTCGGCGGCCTCTGCTTTTGTCGGGGACGGATGCGTTAGAAGAACTTGCGGGGAATCTTGTTGTAATATCTCCGCGGGTCGATGCGCTTGCCGGTCACCGTGTCAGTGAGGTCGCGCCGGACACCGAGCGCTTTGTGGAGCTTGCGCTCCGTTTCGGCTCGGAACCAGAGTGTGGTTCCTTCCACGATGCCCTGGACCGTCCGAAAGCTCAGGTCCGCGTCCTCGGCGAGCTCGCGATGCTCGCGGGGGCCGTGGGCCCCTTTGCGCCGAAGGTAATCCGTGAAGATCAGCGCTTGCATGTCGTGCATCGCGACTTCTTCCTCAGGGGTACGGTTGCGCCGTGGTCCGCGGATGGTGATCCGCCGTTTCTTTTTGGCCTTCTGTTTGGCAGTGCCTTTGTGTACTTTGGCCATGGGCCAACTCCTTCCGTGCTTGGTATAGGGTGATAACCCTTTAACATATATTAAACCCAACGTCAAGTAGGGGAGTCGGTAATTTACTAAATTAAAAAAGCCGCTCGCGGGAGCAGCTGGTTAGTCTTCGAAAGGCAGTCTGGCCGACTTGATGGCGAGGACGAGTGCGTCCCAAGAAGCTTTGCCAAAGTTGGAAGGGGTCGGGACGAACGAGTCGCGGGTGTTGTAATGCGCCGCGAATCTCCTCATGGTGGGAAAATTGCCGCGCACATAGGCGTACTCGTGCGCCCCCTTGCTCGCTCGTCCGGCAGTGTTGGAGGAGATCCCCAACCTCATCAGTCTTTCCTTGGCGAAAAACTTGGTGGGCGACATGCGGTCGAAACGGTTACGTTTGGGCATGACTGAAGCGTCCTTTGGCACTAGGGCAGTCAGGAAGTTGCTTGTGAGAGTGTCCCGTCGAAGTAGTGCTTGGTAACTTCAATGCCTGCTGCCTTGCAGTATCTTTCGAAGGCAGCGTATAGCCATTCCTCGATCAGCACCAGTGAGTCAGTCAGTCCGATTTTAAGCAGAACACCGAGAGTCGCATCGCGCGCCCGATATTCTTCATCGGCAACTAAGGTGCCGTCTGCTTTGGCAACAAAGGTTTGGATGTACCATTGGACGGTCACCATGGTTGGTTCTCCGCCGACGAAGGCGATTCGAGTAAACCTCGCCGCCGTAGCAGGGTCAGCCCCCGACGCGGCGATGAACTTATTGTTTGGGGTTGCCCCCTGTGCCAACGCCACTTCTTTTGCGGCGATGACAAAGAAACGCTCAGCCATCGCGATCCCCCTGCGATCCATTGACTGCTTTATGAGGGCAGTCGAACCTCTGACACAAAGCTACCCTTTGAGTAATAAAAATCAAGCCCATCAAGGTCGAACCTTGATTTTTTGTCTTCATTAAACAAAAAAGCCGCCGAGTACACCCGACGGCTTCTGTTTTTGTTTTGGGGCGGGAACTAATACATGTTCCACGAACATAAATTTAAATTAAAAAGCCGCCCGGGTAGGGAAGCTTAGTACGATCGCCGCGCAGGTTTGAGGTCTCGCATCTGTTCGGCTAGAAGTGGAACGAAGGCCTCAAGCTCCTCAGCGGTCGGTGCTTTTTCGCCAATCCGCTCGGCAAGATGTTTGCTGACTTCCGCAGCGGTCTCTTGGAGCCGGTTCTGCAGTTCGGCCAACTCGGCCGCCAGTCTGCCGAGGCGGTAGATCGGCGTGTTTGTTGGCGAATTAAAATCTTCGTGGGTTGTCGTCCCCAACATCAACAACAACGTGATCGCATTCAGTCGGTCTTGGCTCAGAATCATGGCACCCTCGTCTGCGCTGCGGTATGCAGCTCTTCTGGCAGAGAGACTACTCTAGGAGAGTCAAAAAAACAACATTTATTTTCTTAAATTAAAAAGCCCGCGTTTTGGCGCGGGCTCTTGAAGGTTGGTCGGTTTTAGCGACCGTTAATTCACTCGCTTGGCCGTTGAAAGCCGGCGAATTGTTTTTTGACGAAAGGAAGTTCGAGCAGATGGGGGGCGTGGCGCTCCATTTCTGCTCTCGTGACCAACGTCAGCGGGTAGCCTTCTGAGGTCATGTCCCATTCCTGGTCCATTACCGACATTGGGAAGTTCCAGCCGACGACGGCGAGGTCGTTTGGATCGTAAGCCTGGATATCTACGCTCCTCTCATAGAGCACGCTACAGATAGACAGGTCTTGCAGCACACCGTACCGGTCGAAGGTATTGATCCAGTGCGTACCGGCGAGGATCGCGCAACGTAGTGGTACCGCGTGATTGCCTACCACCCGGTAATCGACGGGATCGTCCCCCTTAAGTGTGGAGAAGATCCGCGCCCATTCGGCCCGGACTATCCGAAACTGATGAGGATCGATCCGGAGTCCACTTAATGCGGCACTCTTTTGGCCGTCGGGTACCGAGTTGATCTGTTCGCTCGCGTGGATCAGCATCGTCGCTTCGTCGAGCAGGTCAGACAACGTATCCCTACGTTGGAAGAACGGCCGCATGTCCTCCGGGGATTTGCGACGATGGATGCTGCCTTTAGCTATGAGTGCAGCCAGGGCAGAGACGACTCGCGTCTTAATTGCAGGGAAGTGCTTTTGAATCTCCCAGACAACTTTACCTGCCGCGATCATGCGGAAGAGGTTGCTTTGCCCGCAGAAAAACTCCACGTCCTGCAGACAAGGGCCGTAAAGTTCGTCTAAGAAATATGCAAGCTCAGTCGGGTTGCCCTGGTCGTCGCTGATCCCGGAGGCGAGGAGTCGCCGCCGGTATTGCGCGTGGTGAATTCTATTCATGTGAGGCAATTGAGTCCTCACCGCGGTAGAAAACATGACTCGGCTGGTCATAGCTATGCCCTTCCTCAGTTTTAGAGGGTTGTGCTGTGGCGAACTGCGCCGGCACTAATAAAACATAAAATAATGAAAATGTCTAGTTAACCCATCAAGGTCGAACCTTGATATTTTTGCTCCGCGGCCAGGACTCGAACCTGGAACCAACTCCTTACACTGCGCCCCACAGTTTCTTGCGGGAGTGGACTATATCACCACCCACGAGGGGTGCTTTGGTATCTAGTCTCTACGGCGCCCCCGCGACTATAGCGAGGTTCCCACGGTGTTGCCCTGCCGGTTTGGCGAGGGGTCCACCGTTATCCCAAAGTTATTCAATCCGCCTTGCGGCGAAAGGCTGCCTGCTGACAGGGAGCTGCTCTACCATTGAGCTACCGCGGAATGTCGAACAATCAGCACTATACCGTTTTTTATCTATTTTTTCGAGTCCCCACATAGCAAGAACTCACCTAAATTAAAACAAGGTACGTAAGAGATTATTTTGTTACAATCCCTACATGCTAGAAAAACGACAAGAGGGAAGTGCAGAGGGGCAGCCGCCGATTCGAGAACTGGCGAATATGCTTTTGGTTGCAACCGGCGAACCAACAGTAATTGAGTCGGACGGGGAGACGCAAGAGATTGATACCAACTCCTTTAGCCTTTCGTTTGTTGTGCACGACGATTCATTCGAAATCCGCAACATCGACAGCCGCGTGAGCGGCGTCGGGAGTAAAGTTATCGGAGCAATACACGATTATTGTGACAAACACGAGCTTGCAGTGTACGCGAGCAATGTCAAAAGTACCGCGCACGGCTTTTGGCGGCTGATGGGGTACGAAGAAGGCGAGAACGACGAATTCTTCCGGATTTAAAAGGATTGGTAACTTCCTTGTCCGTGGTAGTGTTTGAGAAGTTATGGCTATTTCAAGAACCAAATTTGTTATTTTCTTTATTATCTTCGGCTTCGCCTTCCTTTTTATTACGACCTCACTTTTGGGGACAACCGGCGTTCGAGGGTTTCCTCAAGCGCCCGATTCTGTACTGACGACCGGTAGCGACTCACCACTAGCCTGGAAGCGCGCGGTGTCCACAATTATTTTGCCGATCAAAATTGTTTTGCTCGGGCCCATAGCGGCGCCCCAAGTTGATTTTTTGAAAGAAGACCCGCCTCCTCCATTTGTCGGTATCTACTTGCTTGTCTACTGGACCATCCTTGCCTCAGTTATTCACTATCTCGTGGGCAAACTAAAACGTTCTTAACGATGCGGGCAGCCTGCCCAGCAACACGGGCGGCGCATGCCGCTTTTTAGTTTGGAGAGTCCTTTTTTGATTCGTATGTCACGTGTCTCGGCTTTTTTGCCGGAGGTAACCCAGCATATCCACTCATTGCGCGCGAGTGGGGTAATGTCATCCCATACCGCTTTGGCGGCCGGGGTAGCATTAAGCGCCTTCCGCCAATCCGCGGGCATCGTGTGTATCGTGCCTCCGGCAACTCCTTTTGTAGTCATGAGTCTATTCTAGCAAATTAGGCAAAAACCGGTGCTATAGTTTTGGTATGGAAATTAAATGGCACGAGGTTACCTGGTATTCAAAACTGGGGGCAATCATTCTGTTTCTGGTGGTGGTACCGGTCCTCTGTTTTTATATCGGGATGCAATATCAGGCGGTTGTTGACTCTTCCTACGTGCCTCAAAGTAGCCAGGACTCGTATCATCCGCAGTCTTCTGCCGATGAAAATGAAAACCGTACGCCAAAACCTATAACTGGGTGGCAAACCTACACCACCAGCAACGGCTACACGTTTGTGTGGCCAACCGGCTGGCCGGCAGAAGTAAGCACCGTTCGGGGCGAAGAAGTGTATACCCTGTCTGATGGGGTAGGAGGAGTCACTGCTAATATCTTTTGTCCAATAACCCAAAACGAAGGCGACATGGGTGTTGCTACTCTTTTTTCGCAATCTCGCACTTTTGTAAAAGATGGGAAGACATATTCTATTGAATATTCGGAGGGTACCTTAGGAGGTATTGCCGAAAAGAACGTAGACCTGATTACTATACAACTTGTACCCGCGGGTGCCGACCCTAATGATGCGCCGCAGTATCACGGCACGTCCTGCCTACTGGCCGCAACACCTCCCGCGAGTGCGAGCGAGTCGCGCGTCCCTGTCCATATTCCTGAGTATGACATCACCGCCGTTAGAAAGCTCTACGACACTTGGAAATAGGTATTCTGTTATAATCACCCCGATGCGGTCGCCGAGACGGATTCAGGCGCCTGCCCGCAAGGCAGGAGACGTAGGTTCAATTCCTACCCGCATCTCTCTATGAATGCACAAGAGTACATCTCTTCTCAACTTGATGCTCTCAAGTCGTCTTTGCCGTCTAGTACAAAACCCAAAGACAACGCCGAGATGGCTCAGGCTATTTTTACCGCGCTGATGTCGAAAAAGTTTAGAAAATTCTCGGTACCCGAAAAAAATCAAAAAATCATCAGAACGGCTCTCGAGAAAAATATTGCCGACAAAGAACCTATAAAAATTTCCTGGCCTTTTGGCGGATACAAGCTCTGGCGCTTGGAGGAGACGCCCGAAGCCGATTGGGCCGAACTCTTTACGATCATGTATATCGTGCGATGGCTTAAACCGGTGTGTGCGCTGTACCCGCAGGGAGTGACTTTTACCTTTTGGGTCGATGAGGTGGTCATTAGTAAGATGAACAATATTCCCCAGGCCGATCTGGACGCTTACCAGCAAAGTTTTGCTAAGTTGCTGACTTTTATTACTCCGTATGCTCCCGCAAATTTAAAGTTCGAGGTCTTTTTGGAGAGATCACAGTACGAAAGCACTGAAGTTTTTGAGGCAGGACTCGCCGCAGAGATGGAAAAGTTAAAGCAGGTTCGCGCAGCAAACCCTCAACCATTGTCAGACGCCGCAATACGCTCTATAGAAATGAACGTAAAGGTAACCCCTGAGCAAAGCAAAGATCCGCTTTGGCGCGAAAAGGTGGACCTGATGCATTACGCCTATTACAACCTGCAAGAAAAGCAGACTCGCGTGCGACCTTCGTACACGACTGAAAATATAAGTGCGTTTACGGTTTTCTTCGAGCCGAATGTTATCCCTATCGGGACTACTAAAACATCGGTCGCTAAATTTTGGGTAGGGGTCGGGGCGCTTCAAAAGCGTGAGGATAGTTTTATCGAGACCATCCTTTCACCCTCACAACTCGAAAAGGCACAGGCAGCCTGGGAGCCGGTAACGATTAAAGGTTTGGAAGGGAAGAACTTTACCCAAATTCGGGTGGTTTAATACTTTTTCTTTTTGCTGTCGCCCTTGACCCGGGCGGCGACGTCGCGGACCGTTTTCGATGCAGCCCAGGATTTTTTACCACTTTTGTTACTCATACTAAGTATCTTAACAGATGATATACGAGGCATTCGATGTAGCCCTCATACAAAACACATCTACCCGGAGTTAAGCTCAGCTATTAACCATTTTCATATAAATGTATGAATTCAACAAACACGATCATAGGTGCGCTAGCAGTGCTGGTAGTTTTAGTTATTGGCTATATGGTTTGGAACGGCAGCACGGGAACCTCGACGACGGGAGGTACGGCAACCACCACACAGCAGACCGGGAACACCGATACGGCAACCACGCCGCCGGTGCCCGCACAATCGGCAGGCCTCCCTGGCGTGCAGACCGGACGCTTGGCTGTCCCGGCTGACACGAGCGCGGTTGTCACGGGGTACGTTGCCCCCAACGGAGCCTTGACCACCTATTGGTTTGACTTCGGCACCTCCGGCTCGCTCACGAACCGCACGACACCAAAAACGGTTGGTGCTGGATTTGTCACGGTCGCAACACCCGCATTCTTGAGCGGACTGACGCCCAACACGACGTACTCCTACCGCATGAGCGCACAAAATAGTTTTGGCAGCGTTGAAGGGAATACGTACACCTTTACCACCACAGCCAATCCGCCGCCGGTAGGCAAGGCACCGACGGTGAGCACCAATGCGGCAACGGCTATCGACCGCACCAACGCAACACTCAACGGACATGTTAACCCAAACAACGCACAAACTACGTACTGGTTTGAGTACGGCACGACGCCAAACTTCGGCAGCGTGAGCTCCTTCGGGGTTGCCGGCAGCGGTACCGACTCTCTCCCTATTGCGGTGCCGGTCGGGACGCTGAGCCCGCAGACCAAATATTATTATCGCTTCAACGCGCAAAATAACTATGGGACGGTAAGCGGCGCGACACAGAGCTTTACTACGGCGGGCCCGGCGACAACCGGTTTGCCAATGGTGGATACGACGGCAGCGACACTTGTGGGCACCTCAACGGCAACGCTCAACGCGCGGATCAATCCGCACAACGCCGCGAGCTCCTATTGGTTTGAGTACGGCACCACGCCGCTCTTGACCAACATTCTTGGTACCGTCACGGCAACGCAAACACTGCCGGGCGAAGCAACGACCAATGTATCGGTGACTGCAAATGGACTCTCCAACAACACCACGTACTACTACCGCGGCGTTGCCCGCAACCCGCAAGGCACGGTAGCAGGGGACATCGTCTCGTTTACCACGAAACGCTAGTCTCACCCTTCTGGTCGCAAAACCACCCCCGCGGGGGTGGTTTTGGGTTTGGCAAAAAAGCAGCAGACAAAATTTTTGTATCGTGATACGCTCTGTGCGGATCAACGGGAGTGACCGTCATGCATGCCCCAACGGTGGGTTTTGTGCTGGCCGGCCACTCTGACTTTTGGCTCCAGCATATCTGTGAAATGCAATTTCAGTTCATGTACCGCAACCATCTTGTAGGGTTAGGCGGATTCGGGTTGGGTAGTACCGGTGATGTGGTGCTCGGATATGACACGTACTGGCTATACCAACAGCGCGGTTTTGCTACGCAGGCGGTCGGGCTTATGTGCGACTGGGTCTTCAAGCAATGGGAAGTCCCAGCAATAAGGGCCTCCGCTAACATCGACAACCTCGCCAGCCAAAAGGTGCTCGGCCGCAACGGATTTAGTGTCGAGCGGCAACGAGGGAAGCTCTTCTACTGCATCCGCTTCGCCCAAACCAAGTCGCCACAAAAATAACTGGCGGCTTTTTAATTTTTATTGTTGTGCTGGCGTGCTACCAACTCGTTAAGGTTAACCTTATGACCAAAATGTTTTGCAAAGGCAAATATTTCTCTTAACAACCCTAAGGTTTCTTGATTATGTATTTCGATTGCCACAAGACGGTCCCAGTTGACGATGTACGCAACTTTGGGCATCACAATAATTTCGGAGTTAAAGTTTAAAAACTCTTTTGGTACATAGGTGGTGTCAGCCGCACGGCCCTCAACCGCCCGCAGTACCTTTTCCACTGACCATCCTTTTTTCTTAATCGCCTCTGCCCAATGGGGTATTACATTTTCTTGCAGAATGGTCTCCATAATTACGGAGCTCTTTTTTATGCGAGTATTTATTTCAACCAGATCGTCTTGGGTAAAAGCTTTTAACGAGCTTGCGAGTGATGCGTTGGGTTGTATAAAAAGCACTCGTTCTTTTTTGCAATCGCCAAGCTGGTAATAAATTTTTGAAAGAGCTTGCTTGCCCTGGTGCAGAAAAAACTCCGGATGCGCGGGCGCGTCGCCAGGAATTATCCCACTTAACAACGCGGTCCCCAATGAATGAGTAAGCGACTCTTGAGACACTTTTTTCCACCAAGTTCTTTTGCCAATTTTTGTGGGTTCTACAAAACCTCTTTTGTGTAGAGACTTTAGGGGCTCAAATAAAGAAGTCCGCGGTTTTTTGAGCCGACGAGCAAGATCAGAGACACTGGTAGGTCTCTCTGAGAGTTCCTCAAATAAGGCAGTTTCCAGGCCTGAAAATCCGAGTATTTTTGCCCGACGGGTAGTAGCTTTCACCCGGGTAATATACAATATGACGTAATTTTCGTCAAATTTAATCTTATTTTATGTTGTTAAATAATGCTTTTTTGATTTTAGTATAAAAAATATACTCTTTGTTTTACACAAACGGTATACTCGCCAGATGAAAAAAGTTGTCATAGTTTTTGGGCTTGCGGTAGTAGTTGGGATTGCAGCGTGGGGTTTAGCTACCCAAAAAACAACTCCGTCCGGCGGAATAAAAATCGGAGTCATCGCACCGCTGTCGGGACAGTATGCTTTCTTAGGTGAGTCAGAAAGAAATGCGATGTTGCTCTCGCAAAAAGCTTTGCAAGCCAAAGGACAAGCTGTCCAGCTTATTTTTGAGGACGACAAGTACGACCCAAAGGTTGGTGTCTTAGCGTATGAGAAATTAAAAAGTATCAACCAGGTAGATGCGGTAGTTGCCGTGAGTGCGCCGGTCATCGGAGCGCTGAAGCCCATTGTGGCGCAAGATCACACGTTACTCTTTTCGCTCGGGGAGTCCTTGTACCACGAAGATGATACGGTCTTTCAGCTTATGCCCGCGAGCGACAAGATAGCGCCCCGACTGGGCGAAGAAGCGAGTAAGCGGTTTAATCGGATCGCGATCGTGTACAGCCAAAGCGGTAGCTTGTGGCAGCAATGGAAAGATGATTTTTTGAAGGGAGTCGATAAAAACGACATGGTCGAGACATTTGCGTTGCCGCCCGGGTCGGACTTCCGCACAGAGACACAAAAGATCTTGGCTTTTAAACCGGATGCCACTACCGTGTTCTTGCCGCTGGAGGAAGGGATTAAATATCTCCAAGATCTGAAACTGTATGACCCTAAACATACCGTCGCCATCATTTGTGACGGCAATCTCGAATTCTCGATCGGCGAGTACACCGCTAAAGTAGGAAAGGATATATTCGAAGGATGTATTTCTTCTACTTTGCCGGATACCAAAACGAGTGAATTTGTATCGACGTATAAATCTACCTACAAAGCAGAGCCGGTGTTAACTGCAGATTATGCCTACGATGCGGTGTCTATACTCGCCATGCTAGCGCAGAAAAATAAAAATGATTGGCTATCTGCGTTAAAAAATAATTTCAAGTTTAGCGGTGCATCGGGGGAAGTAAAATTCAATGCGGTCGGTACTCGTCTGCCAGAGGTGGTGATCCATCAGTACAAAGATGGAAAGTTTGTGGAAATCTAATAAATGCTAAACTGCCGGTAGTAAGTCGCGTCCCTGCAGCAAACTTGGCGAGGGGAGCCATGAAATTATTTGTCACGGTAGATAAGCCACTCAGTACAAAACTTTCCGACGACGGAAGTTACGGTTGGCGGGAGTATCCCGGGCCCCCGGGTACCGTTGAGTGTTTCCATGGGCTACCCTTCAGCAAGCGTAAGAAAAGTGATATTGCCAAAGCGGTAGCGCACGTGGAGGTAAAGACTGACGACCCAGCCTTCCCTTGGGCTGCTGCCGTTGTGCATTACTGGCCAGTAGATAAGGATAGAGAGCCCAATTGCGTTTTGTATATGGGCCACCACCTGGCGCTCGCAAATAATGATCCGCCAACTACTAACTACAAAGCTGGCCAGTTACTGCCGGCTAAGGTCTTGGTAGAGGGGAGGGTGGTTGTGCGAATGTTCAACCCCCGCTTCGACCCAGATTCGCCGATCCCTCTTCAGCCGCCGCAACAAATGCGCCACGTTGCGCCGGTACAAAGTTTTGGCGATCAGCGGCCAGGACGCAGGGAATACCACAAAGAACCAGGAGAATAGCCGCCCCCAACAACTGGGGCGGTTTTTAATGCACTATAATTACGACATGCATTTTAAATTTTTTGTACGACTAGTAATTGGAATTTCTTTACTCTGTGTTCCGGTGTTGGCGTCGGCTGCGGCATCGGCCACCGCAACTACGCCGTATCCTGGCACCACCGTTACTGCGGGCACCCGCGTCTCTTTTATTGTCCTGCCGAGCGGTTTTAGCCACCCGAGCTACACGTTGGTCGACTCATTCTCCGGAGGAGCGACCACTGGCAACATCGATAGCTCGGGCAACTTTGTTTGGTACCCCAACAAAGACGATGTCGGCACGCATACCTTTGCCATCAGTCTTGCCGATGCACTTGGTAACACCGCAACGCTTAGTGTGACGGTCGCCGTTACTGCGGGTCCAACGGGAGGTGTTGCTAATCTTGCGTCGGATACCGTGACCATTGGGTACCCGGTTACTTTTACCGTCACCACGACCGGCCTTAGTAACCCAACGTACGGCATTAGTGATTCTTTTCCCGGTTCGTCGATCCGTAGTAGTTCTGTCTCTGCGGGCGGGCTCCTTAACTGGACACCGCTCCCGCAAGATATTGGGGTGCACACGCTCACTATCACGGCACAAGACAGTGCGGGCTTTAGCACGACGGTTACGCAGAAATTTACGGTGCTGCCCGTGCCCTCGCTCACCCTTCTTAACTTGCTACCGGGCACTACGGTGCGGGTGGGCGAAAAGATGACCTTTGTGGCATCGACAACCGGTTTTGTTAATCCAACTTTTGCTTTGCGGGATGCTTTTTGGATGAGCAGTTCTTCAGTCATGATAGATTCGGCGGGCCGCGCGAGCTTTACGCCGCAGTACAAAGATATTGGCGCGCACCCACTCACTATTGCGGTGAGTGATACGCGCGGTCAAAAACTGAATGCCAGCATTACTATCACCGTGCCGTATCAACCGCCAACTACTGCTACTTCCTCTGACACTTCTACTCAAACGTCTACCTCTGCACAGACTACCCAAACATCAACAGGGTCGACCTCTGCTACAAAAATTCTGTATGTGTTTAAAAAATATCTGGGCGTAGGTAGTTCGGGTGCCGACGTCACCGCATTACAAAAACTGCTGAAAGATCTTAACTATTTCTCAGGCGACGCAACGGGTTACTTTGGGCAGGTAACTTCCAAAGCAGTGCAGGCATATCAAAAAGCCCACGGATTAGAGGCGGTTGGCTATGTGGGCCCAGGCACTCGAGCACAACTAAACCTGGGTAAATAA
This sequence comes from Candidatus Nomurabacteria bacterium, assembly GCA_943348815.1. GTDB lineage: Bacteria > Patescibacteriota > Minisyncoccia > Phycocordibacterales > SBAW01 > GWA1-54-10. Next base: position 29,408 of record CALQYT010000005.1, on the reverse strand, counting down.
TTCATCCTCTCTCCAGAATAGTGAGTTAGACTGACCTCATGATCGAACATGTCTCGGTGCCGGTGAGCGATTATAAGAAGTCCAAGGAGTTTTATACGCGCCTGCTTAAACCGGTAGGGTATGTGCTGCAGCGCGACTATGCCGAGTGGAATGCGGGTGGGTTTTGCGAAGGGGAGTCGACCAGTTTTTGGATCGTACAAAAGCCCGACAAAGTGCAGCCGATGCATGTGGCGGTGGGTGCCAAAAGCAAAGAGGCAGTGCAAAAATTTCACAAAGAGGGTATCGCTGCCGGTGGCAAAGACAACGGGGCGCCGGGCTTCCGCACCGACTATGGGCCCGACTACTACGCGGCGTTTGTGCTCGACCTGGACGGCAATAATATAGAGGCTTGTTATTTTGGCGAAAAGGCTCCTAGCAAATAAACGAATAATTAGGTAGTATCATCGACAGCTTGTCTGGCAGACCGGTAGCCCCGGCAAGGAGGAAACTTGAAGATCTTGAAACCGAAATTCTCCGGCTTAAACCGCATGGTTGCCGCCGTTGTCCAAGATGCCCACACCAGGGACGTGATCTGGGCCGGCAACATTACCGAATTCGAATTTAGGTCGGTGTTGCGTCATGGTCTGGTCACGGTCGAAGCGGGGTCCGTGTCCAAGATGCTCGACGTTCGTGTCGACTGCGACGGTGATGCGGTGTTGATGCTTGTCGAGTCGTCTCGAGCGCGCGAATGGTGGTCCAAAAGGGATCCCGTTTTCAGTCAGGATCCCAATAACCTTGTCATGGTGGTTGTGCAGGACACCAAGGGTGACGTCCGCATGGTCGCTTATGCCAATGCGGTGGCGTGGCAGCGGACCCTCGATACCAAACACGTCACCTTTTGGTCCCGCTCGCGCAAGGAGTTGTGGACCAAGGGTAAGGAGAGCGGCAACTTCTTGCAGTTGCAGCTCTACCGCGTAAGCATGCTAGGCGACGTCATTCTTTGCCGCGTTGATGTGCTCGGCAAGGGTCTGGCGTGCCACACGGGCACTTCGACCTGCTTCTTCCGCTCGATCTTCTGTGCAGAGCCCTTGTTGGCTCCGCTGGTCATGACGGACAAGGAGCAGCTTGAATGGGTCGACGCAGATGTTCGTCCCGGCTTCCGTCCGCATCCTTGTAATACCGCAGCCTGAAATATGGCTGCGTTTTTTAATGAGAAAAGCGTCTTAATCCAGCTTTAATGCAGGGGCGGGTAGGATGAGGTGTCGATTGATTAGAGACCCCTAATCCCTTAACACGATATGGCTAACAATCCCCGCGGCTTTGCCGCAATGGACGCGGCTAAGCAACGCGAGATAGCAAGCAAGGGCGGTAAGGCTGCCCACCTCAAAGGTACGGCGCACGAGTTTGACTCGCAAGAGGCCGCCGAGGCCGGCCGCAAAGGCGGCCAAGCGACTCATAAAAGGCACGAGGACGAAGTGTCCGAAATGAGCGAAGTCGAAGAAATTAAAAACGAAGAAACGGAGATGGAATAGAGCAGGACTTCAGGTACAATGAGTTCATGCTCAACTACAATCTTAAAGGTACCGGACTCTCGATTACTCCTGAGCTCCGCTCATACCTCGACCGCAAATTGGAGGGGATCGAAAAGTTTTTGCAAGACCCGTCACATGTTGACGTGGAGTTGGAGTATCAAGAAATGCGGCATGGCGAACATTATCGTGCCGAACTAACGGTTGAGTCTGCCGGCTCGGTGTACCGCGCCAGTGCGTGGGGCGAAAGCATGCACGCAGCCATAGATGTGGCAAACAATGCAGTGTTTGGCGAGCTAAGCCGCAACAAGAAAAAGCGTTTACACATCTTCCGCCGCAGCGCCGCGAGAGTTAAAGACTATATTCGCGGTTGGCGGCGGAGTCTCTAATTAGTCATAGACAAAACCCCCGGCCATAACGGCCGGGGGTTTTGTGTAGACCAAGACCTTAAGCGCGTCGAGCGACCAAGCGCACCATGCCGCCGATTGCTACCACACCCGCAAGGGTGAGCAAGGTAAGGATCATGGCTGCGTTGCCACCAGCACCGGTGTTTGGAGTACCCGGTGTAGGAGTCGGAGTGCCCGTGCCGCCCAGGATCGTAAACTCACCCGCAAACGGTGCTCCGCTCGGGATACCAAGGCCGAAAGGAATTATTGCAGTGCTGGTGCCGGTTTGAGCGACGATATTACCCGGCGCAAACGCAATGCCAAGCACGTAGCCTACCGGTGTAGCAGCTGAGATGTCGCAGCGCAACGTAAGCTGCGTCGTCGGAGCGCCAGTCGTTAGCTGGAGCGGTGCGTCGAGCATGATTTGGTTAACCACGCCCGGGGTAAGCAACACATTGCTGCCCGTGTTAAGTCCACCGCCGAGCTCTGCCCCGTTGCTATGCAACCGGCAGTCCGACACGACCCCCGTGTTTGCAAACACGATGGGGAGCGAAGTGACACTTACTGTCGAGGTTGGTGCACCTGATGCAGTGAGCGTAATAAACGCCACGGCCGTATCCTGCGTGCCCGCTTGCACACTTGAGGGGAAGGAGCCCGTGACACCCACGGTGGGAGCGCTCTGTGCAAATACTGCCGTGCCGAACATAAGTGCGGTTGCCGCTGCGGCACCCGCTATTATTTTTTGTACTTTCATAGGGTTATAAAATAGTTGAGTAAAGCTGTGCGAAGCAGGGCATTACAGCCGAGCTTCTATTGCTCAGCATTAACTATTCACCCTTAAGATCGTATGAAGGCTTCCTAGTTTTTGCGCACGCCTCGGAGATAATCGTTATAGGGCATCTCTTTTTTGCCTTCGGGGATGACGGTCAAGAGCTCGAGTTTACTATCAATAAGGTGCGCGTCGGTGATGATAACCCTCTTGGTACCCTGTATAAAATGCGCCCGCGGATTTTTGTCGAACGCACGGATTTTTAAAAATTGCTGACGTGGGTCGCCATCTAAATCAATCAAAGCGTCTTCATCCGTAAATTTTTTCGTATAGGTCGCTTTGTTCTCGTCTTGAGTCTCCAGTTTAAGCGTACCGTCCAAGTATTCGGGCAAGACTTCTACCAATAAATTAACCCCTTCGGTAAACAACATCTCAGAAAGAAGCAGTCCTTTGGGAGGCCAGTCTTCCGCGGCTATCTCGATGCGGGCTTGGGCAAGGATAGGTCCGGCGTCCATCTTTTCGGCCATTTGCATAATCGTTACGCCTGTCTCGCGCTCGTCTGCCAAAATAGCCGATACATACGGCGAGGGGCCGCGAAACTTGGGCAAAAGCGACGGGTGGATGTTGATGCAGCCGTGACGAGGCAAGTCGAGTACTTCTTTTTTTAAAATTTTTCCGTAGGAGGCAACCAAAAAGAAATCCCACTCGGTGTTGTAGAGCTCCATCGGAATGTCTTTGGTGTCCACTACGAGGGCGGGGGAGAGTCCGTGGGTTTCAAGTGCGCGCAAAGCGTAGGTCGAGTCTACTGACGTGCCAAAAAAAGCAAACAAAGGATTTTTCATGGTTAGATGCCGTGTTTGTCTTTTAGTTTTTGCCGCGCCCCCTTCATGTCTTCGTCCTCCTCAAGCCGCACGGTCTTGTCTATATAGAGTATGCCGTCCAGGTGGTCGCATTCGTGCTGGAAGATGTGCCCTAAGAGTCCTGTACCGTTGTAGGTGACCGGCTCGCCCTTTTCGGTCAGTGCTTTGAGCGTCACCTTTTCATGCCGCATAACCGTGCCGTATTTGCCGCGGACGCTCAAACAGCCTTCAGACATTTCTTTTTTATTCCGCGAGCGGCGGGTAATTTCGGGGTTGATGAAGACGCGGTCGGGCCCGATGCTTTTTTTCTTGCCCGTATCAATCGGTTTTTCATCGTCATCGCCATCCTTTTCAAACACGCTGCCGGCCACGACAAAAAGCCGCAGCGACTCGCCAACTTGCGGGGCAGCAATGGCCACGCCAAAACCCTCGTGTTTGAGAGTATCGCTCATATGTTTAATCAGCGCTGCCAGTTTGCGGCCGCCAATATCTTTTTTAGGCACGGGTACAGCCGTCGTGCGCAGGACCGGGTCGCCCACCTGTGTCACCCTGTCTTTCATCCTAGTACTATGCGCCAAAGTGTATAATTCGTCTATGCAGCATATTGGCCAACACATGTCCGAGCCTTCCAAGCGCTCCAAGCGCGATAAGGTCACCGAGCGCGGCGAGATGATGAAATATTTTATGGACCGACTCAACGAATCGCGCAAGCACGCCAAGTTACCGCCGCTTACGATGCCGCGTATGGGGCGCTTGTTGGTCGCTATCCCCACCAAAGACCTATATTATTTGCGCCGCATATGCGATGATGCAAAAGATTTTTCCAAAAAATTTTGGTGGGAAATTAAACCAAAGCCTGTCCCGACCGAAGGGGAGGGGAAGCACGAAAAAAAAGATGAGTAGCAAATTTTTGATAGAGGGCTTAGCGGGCGCACGCACCCTGCAGGGCACGATACCGGTGCGTGGTGCTAAAAACGCCGTGCTCAAATCGATGGCCGCGGCGCTGTTGTTTGACGGCCCTGTTGCGCTTACCAACGTGCCGCAGATCGAGGATGTCGCGCGCATGAGCGAGCTGTTGGTGGGCTTGGGCGCGCGTGTCGAGCACGCATCCGGTAGCTGTACCATCGATCCGCGCTCGGCGAGCTCGACCGATATCGACGAGCGTTTGGCGCGCACGCTGCGTGCCTCGATAGTCCTAAGTGGCCCCGTACTCGCGCGGTTTGGCAAAGTTTCTTTTCCGCACCCCGGCGGCGATGTTATCGGCCCACGGCCGATTGATATGTTTATTGAAGGGTTTCAAAAATTGGGCGCCGAGGTTGGCTTCTCGCAAGAGCGCTACTCGGTATCGGCCCCCAAAGGCTTGAAGGGCGCCGAAATATTTTTTCGTTTTGTAAGTGTGACGGCCACTGAAACCATCATGATGGCGGCAGTATTGGCGCAGGGGACTACGGTATTAAAAAACGTGGCGATGGAGCCTGAGATTGTCGAATTGGCAGAGTTTCTCAATCGCTGTGGGGCCAAAATAACCGGTGCTGGCACACCAACTATCACCGTCGTAGGCGGGGCACTCTTGCGCTCGGAGGGCGCCACACTCCAAACCATGCCCGATAGGATAGAAGCGGGAACGTTTGTATTACTCGGCGCCCTGGCCGCATCCGAACTTACGATCACTGACTGCAATCCAACGCATTGCGAAATGTTGATAGAACTTTTGCGAGACTCGGGTGTTGAAATTACGACAACGGCGTCGAGTATTACTGTTCGTGGTAAGACGCCGCTCAAACCGCTCCAAATTCGCACACACGAATATCCGGGCTTTGCCACCGACCTGCAGCCGCCGATGGTGGTGTATCTAACGCAGGCCGAAGGTGAGAGTACGATGTTCGAAACGATCTGGGGCGGCCGCCTCAATTACACACAAGACCTTATACAAATGGGTGCGGATATTACGCTATGGAATCCGCAACAGATCTCAATAAAAGGCCCCACACCCCTGCATGCGCGCAATTTGCAAAGCCCAGACATCCGCGCAGGGTTGGCGTTTTTGATGGCAGCGGCGGTTGCTGATGGCACTTCGCAGATCGACCATGTGTACCATATTGACCGCGGCTACGAAGCCATAGAAGAGCGTCTCGCCAAGGTCGGCCTTAACATCAAACGGGAAATAGCGTAGAGGAAATAGTTTGATATATCAAACTATCACACGCAAGTATAAAAAGTTTTCTCAAAATAAAAACCGCGCCTTAGATGCGCGGCGAAAAGTGACTTTAGCGGTGTTCTTCCAAAGCTTCGCGGTCGTCGAATGTGGTTGCGTCTCGCTCCTCTCGCGAACGACGACCGGACATGTTGACACATTCCCGGGCCTGCGACTCGTTGCAGCCTTCACCAACGGGCACTTCTTGCCCGCAATGTTGACACATCTCGGTGCGATTCATGGTGCTATCTCCCACCTACCGCCGTTGTTATAGCACGTTTGTTTTGGTAGTGGAACTCCAGTATCATGGGCCTGCGATGTCATTCTTCTCTCCCAAACTAGGGATCGACCTGGGGACGGCCAACACCCTGGTGTTTGTGCCCGGTCGCGGCGTGGTACTCAACGAACCGTCGGTGGTCGCTATCTCAGAAATCGACAAACGAATTTTAGCGGTGGGTGCCGAGGCCAAAGAAATGATCGGTCGCACACCCGGCGAGATTGTCGCCTATCGGCCGCTCAAAGACGGCGTGATTGCCGACTACCGCGTCACGCAAGCGATGCTGCGCTATTTTATCCACAAAGCGCTTGGGCGTTGGCAACTATTTAAACCCGAGGTGATGGTGTCGGTACCAACTGGGGTAACCTCAACCGAGCGTCGCGCGGTGGTTGAGGCTGCAATACGCGCGGGCGCTAAAAATGCCTATGTGGTTAAAGAGTCGGTGCTCGCAGCCATAGGCGCGGGTATTCCTATTCAAGAAGCGCGCGGGCGGATGGTGGTAGATATTGGTGGTGGTACGGCCGACGTGGCGGTGATATCGCTCGGTGGTATCGTTGCCTCAATCTCGGTTAAGTGTGCAGGTGACAAACTTGATCGCGCTATCACCGACTATATAAAGAAAACCTACAACCTAGCCATCGGCGATAAAACTGCCGAGGATGTAAAAATTGGCATTGGCTCGGCGGTGCCGGTTGAGGAAGAGTTGACGATGACCGTACGTGGTCGCGACTTTATTACTGGGCTCCCGCGCTCGGTCGAGCTGCGCACCAACGATATTGTCAAAGCGATGGGTAAAGAGCTGCGCGAGATTATTAAAGCGATCCGCGATGTGCTGCAAGAAACACCGCCGGAGTTAGCCGCCGATATTATCGACACGGGCATTACGATGACCGGTGGCACCGCACTGTTGCGCAATTTTGCCGAGTTGGTGCTGCGTCGCACGGGTGTTAAAGCACAGGTTGCCGAAGATGCGCTGTATTGTGTTGCCAAAGGGAGCGGCATCGCACTCGACCATCTTGATACCTACAAGAAAGCTATCATCGCCAAGCGGTAAAATCCGTGACTCACCACGCATACTATATAGAGGGGGCACTCAGTCAGTTTGAGGCGCATAAGGCCGAACTCAAACCTCTGCCCGCCGGCAGGCAGGCTTTTGTGGCGCAAAAGTTTGAGCGGTTTGGGGTCGATGACGCGCGCGAGTTGATCGCGCTTGCCGGATTAAAAAATTTTAAAGAAGCCTTGTTTTTTGTCGGCGCGTCCTCCATAACGACCGAGGCACAACAAGCATTACTCAAATTGTTAGAAGAGCCGCAGCAGGGGACTACGTTTGTGTTTTTAGTGCCGCACGGAATATTACTGCCTACGGTGCGCTCGCGCATGCTCGCGTATTCTTCGCAGCAAGTTGCCAGTCAAAAGTTCTCGGGTCTCCCGTTTTCCGGCAGGGCCGGAGCGGGCCAGACTTTTGCCCAACAACTTGCTGCTTCGTTTCTCCGTGCTTCGCCAAAAGAGCGCAGCGATATGATCGCCACAATGCTCAAAAATGAGGATGATACCAAAGAGCGCGTCCGGGAGTTTGTCGACGCGCTCGAATCCCTGGTGGCAAGGTCGGACCTTGCCAACGCGCAGGTGCGACAGGGGTTAGAAGATATAGCGATGGTCCGCGACTATCTGCGCGACCGCAGCCCTAGCATCAAAATGTTGCTCGAACATCTCGCCCTATGTCTCCCCAGCAATTAAAAATCCGCCGCGAGCGGATACAAAAGCTCGACCGCGCGCTTAAAAAACTTTTCCCAAACGCAGAAATTGAGCTTAAGTATAAAACCCCGCTCGAACTTTTGGTGGCGGTGCAGCTGTCGGCACAGTGCACCGACAAGATGGTAAACAAGATCACCGAAAGATTATTTAAGAAATATAAAAATCTCAGTGCCTACGTGCGGGCTAAGCCACGGGAGTTTGAGCAAGATATAAAATCATCCGGTTTTTATCGCGCTAAAACTAAAAACATTTTGGCTGCGGCTAAGATGCTCAAAAAAGAGTTTGGGGGCAAGGTGCCAAACACGATAGAAGAGATGCTCCGCTTGCCGGGCGTGGCACGCAAAACGGCGACGGTGGTGCTTAAAGAAGCGCACGGGGTAGTGGCAGGAGTCACCGTTGATACACACGTCATACGATTTGTGCGTCGGTTTGATCTCTCGGATCATCTGAACCCCGTAAAAATAGAAAAAGATTTGATGGAGCTCTTGCCCAAAAAAGAATGGGGGCATTTTACGCACCGAGTCATCCACTACGGCCGCTACCTGGCCCCCGCGCGCGTGTACGACACCACTAAAGACCCGCTCATAAAAATCTATCCGTCGGCGGCTAAACGCTTCAGAGTATAGGGTTGTTGTTTTGAAAAAGGGGAGTATAGTTGCGGCGGGTGCAGGAGCTGGTTTGCGTTCGTCGGCGTTGGTGCACGACGCCGAACCTCTGTGTTGGCTGGCAGTGTGTGTCCTCGGCCCGAAGGAGCCAGAGGCACACAGGGCGGTTCTCGGACCGGGCCACCAGCACAAATGGGGAAGAGGCATGCTACGACCTAGCAAGGCGAACCAATCACTCCTGCACCCACCCTGCCCCCGCCATCTACTGGTTGGGGGCTTATTGCATCCGGATTTGATACAATGCAAACATGGCCTACGATTTTAAACCGTTTGATAAAAAGCTTAAAGAAATTGAGGAGCGCGGAGGCAGAGAGTTGTCGGGTATACGCACCGGCCGCGCGGCGCCGGCTATTTTGGACGGCGTGCAGGTAGAGAGCTACGGCACCCGCATGCCTATCTCGCAGGTAGCCAATATTTCGGTCGAAGATGCGCGCACCATACGCATCGTGCCGTGGGATGCGGCGCAAGCTAAAGAGATTGAGAAGGCTATCACGCTCGCCAACCTGGGTGTGGCGGTAGGCGCCGACGAACGGGGAGTGCGCGTTTCTTTCCCCGAGCTTACGAGCGAGCGCCGCCAGGCCCTTGCCAAACTGGCGAAAGAAAAGGTAGAGGAAGTCCGCGCGGGCTTGCGCGTGGCGCGCGACGAGGTGTGGAGCGACATTCAAAAACAAGAAAAAGATAAAAAAATGGGTGAGGACGACAAATTTCGCGCCAAAGACGAGATGCAAAAGCGCGTCGACGCGGTAAACAAAAACTTCGACGCCATGCTCGAGCGCAAAGAAAAGGAGATAACCCAATAATGTCCTTCGTTATTTTTATCGCGCTGCTGATTGCGCTCATTTGGGTCCACGAGCTTGGCCACTTGTTTGCGGCCAAAGCGTTTAAAATCCGCGTCAGCGAGTTTAATATCGGTTTTCCGCCGCGGCTCTTTAGTATGCAGTGGGGTGAGACCCGCTACTCTTTTTCTCTTTTACTCGTAGGTGGCTACGTGAGTATTTATGGCGAGGATAGTCAGGAGGGCAAGGGCGACCCGCGCAGTTTGGCGAGCAAAAATCGTTTTATACAAGCGCTAGTCATTGTCGCGGGTGTGGCGATGAACTTGGTCGTCGGCTGGCTCGCGCTTTCGGGTGCATACCTGGTGGGTGTCCAAGCAGCTGTCGGGCAAGAAACCTTTGGCACCGTAACCGCACCGCATCCGGTCGTGGTTGCGGTATTGCCCAACTCGCCGGCGCAAAAGGTGGGGCTACAGCCGGGTGACACGATAGAGACAATCCAGACCGCCAAGGTGGTGCTCGACGCGCGCACGCTCAACACCAACCAGCAGTCGGCGGTAGTAACCAAATTTATCAGCGACCATCAGGACGAAAGTTTGGTGTTTACGGTCACCAGAGAACATAAAGAGCAAAATTTTGTGCTGCGTGCCGAGGAGGGGATAGTCGAGGGCAAAAAAGCGGTGGGTATTCAGATGGAAGACATCGGTATGTTGCGACTGCCGCTCCACTTGGCGCTTGCGCAAGGTGCGATAGAGGCCAAAGACATGACGATCCGCACTGCCCAGGGCTTAGGAGGATTTTTGGGCTCGGTCGTGCAAGGGGTTGCTAATTGGAACACGGTTGCCGGACCCATCGGTATTGCGGGGGTTGGTGCGGGTGCAGTGCGACAAGGATTTTCGGCAGCGGCAGTGGTACTCGCACTTATCTCCATCAACCTCGCACTTATTAACCTCCTGCCAATCCCCGGGCTTGATGGCGGGCGACTCTTAATAATTATTATCGAGGGCATCATCCGCCGCCCCGTGCCGGTACAGTTTGTAAATTATTTAACCCTCGCCGGCTTTGCGCTGGTGGTGGCACTCATGATTGCGGTAACGTATCACGATATTGCAAGACTCGTTGGGTAGGGATGTCATTAGTCGTGGTAGTTTTATAACAATGGAAGAGGCTTATGACTTTAAAAAGGTAGAGCCGAGAGTGAGTCGGTTGTGGGAGAAGGAGAACTATTTTAGCCCTCGTGTAGATCACTCTCGGAAACGATACTCGGCGTACTTGATACCTCCGAATGCGAGCGGCCCTTTGCATGTGGGTAATGCGCTTATGATTGCGATCCAAGATATTCTGGTGCGACACCACCGCGCTAAAGGGGAGCCTACGCTGTGGATCCCTAGTACCGATCATGGGGGGTATGAGACGCAGGTTACTTTTGAGCAGGAATTAGAAAAGAAAGGCCAAGACAAGAGCGACCTCGACCATAGAGAGTTATACAAAGCAATTAGTGCTTTTGTAGAAAAAAATAATAAAACGATTGTTGGTCAAATAAAATCGATGGGCGCCAGTGTCGACTGGTCGCGTTTTCGTTTTACGCTCGATGAGAGTTCGTTGGCGTTTGTACAGAAGATGTTTGAAAAGATGGTGGGGGACGACTTGATTTATCGTAGTTCGAACATGGTCAATTACTGTACCTCCTGCGCTACCGTGTTGGCCGATGTTGAATTAAAAGAAGTAGAAACCGCGTCGCCTCTTTATTTCATAAAGTTTCCTTTGAAAGATGGCGATGACTATTTGTCGCTGGCGACCACTCGACCCGAATTCATATTTGCCACCACCCATGTTTTGGTGCATCCCCAAGACACGCGATTTGCCCATCACATCGGTTCGGTACTTACAAACCCAATAACCGGAGAGGAGGTGCAGGTTATTGCAAGCAAACGGAAGTTTGACCCTAAGAACCCCGAACCATTTTTACCGGTCTTTTCTCCCTCCAGCAAACGGTACGATTTTGAGTATGCGCTGCGCCATAAACTCCCCGTACAGGATCTTTTTGATTGGGGAGGAGCATTGGTTGAGGGTTATCCGGGCCTCAAGCCTGAGGAGGCGCGTAAAAAAGAATTGGACTTCTTGCAAGCAAAAGATGCGGTTGAGAGCGTCGACTCGTCCTATATTGAGCCGACGTTTTTGTGTAAAAAGGGTCACGCAATACAGCCGATCATCCGCATGACCTGGTTTTTGAAGTTTGACGATGAAAGGGCGCCGTTACGTAAGCCGGCACTTGAAGCGTTACAAAAAAAGGAGCTCATAATCCAACCTCATTGGCGGGAGAAAGGTCTTACGGAATGGACACAAAAGATGCACGACTGGCCTATTGCCCGGCAAAACGTGTGGGGGATTAAGATTCCTTTGTGGTATGAAATCACGGACCCGACCTTGTTTACGGTATGGTTTTTGGATACCAACGGCTCGAGACGCTCCGGCAACTTGCAAACTTTGTTTGAAGAGGGAATCTCTTTGGATGAAATAGTAAATGGTCTTGAACGCGTGTACGCCGCTGAGGGTTCTCCATGGACGCTCACACCCGAGGGCGGCAAAAGTTATCTTCCCGAGACCGATACGTTTGATACGTGGTTTTCCTCCGGTGTTTGGGGCGCGATGGTGTTTGACTCGGAAGCTTTTTCTGACAAGTCCTATTTTTACCCGAGCGACGCGGTTGTCATTGGGCATGATCTTTTGCGCCTCTGTATTTCGCGGGAAATAATCTTGGGTCGCTATTTAACCGGCCAGTTGCCGTTTAAGCGAGTGTATTTTCATTCTTTGCTCAAAAGTAAAGATGGTCAAAAAATGTCCAAAAGTTTGGGCAACGCAGTTACGCTCGATGATTATTTAAACAAGTATGGTGCAGATGTGACGCGCATGGCGCTTGTTTCGTATACCGCTACGCAAGAAGATTTTTATTTTGCGGACGAACGACTCGAGTTATTTAAAAAGTTTTCTTCTCGTTTATGGACCATGGGGAGAGTGAGTGAGATTGTACACACGTATAAAGTCCTTCCACCACGTCCTGAGCAAAACTCCGCAGAAGATTTGCGACTAGTAGCCGATGCCGAAGCGCTTGTCCGAACGGTGGGTGGGGATATAGAGCGCTACTTTGTAGCGCAAGCTCAAGAAAAAGCAACACTGTTTCTTTCAAAGTTAGAGCAATACGTACAAAAAATCTTTTTACGTGAGGATGATGCGCACGCGCTCGGCGTTTTTGATCAAGTATTTAAAAAATACTTACTACTTTTACATCCGTTTATGCCCTTTATGACTGAAGAAGCTTTTGGGAGTTTGTATAAACCTGAGCGTCCTTTGGCAGCGACTCTCCTAAATCTTTCCCGTACTAGATAATAAAAAAGGGCGACACCTTGTTAGATGTCGCCCCGAAGTTGAACTGAAGTGCGGTTCTTCTGACCGCCTAGGCTACCCGTGCCACCGTGGCAGCCGGCTTCATTTCCTGGTCCCTGTCCGGCTTGAGCATGTACTTGACGTAAACGCCCGTGGCCGGCAGAAGAACAGGGAATTCGCCCTGCTGCGCCAGGAAATTACCGTTTTGGTCCTGGACGGCTTTGAAGTGGACGAAGCACACCTCGCCGCTCTCGAGCTGGAGGCGACCTTGACCAATCGTCAGGTTGTACCAAAGGACAACCGCCTTGTGGTAGCCCTTCGACGCAAGATCGTCCGGCACCTGGGCCGGCCACTCAGGCTTCCACGTGGCGATTTCGCATTCTTCCACGGGGACGGCGGCGTTCCACGTGACCGCATAGTTAAGGATTTGTTCGATGCGGCCGGGGTAGCTGCGCTGCCAACTTGCCACCGGATCGAAACCCGGATAGCAATTTTCGCTGTAGACCGGAACCAGCGTGTAGGCCTTGTCGTCGACGACGACCGAGGTCAACTCCTCGATGGTGAGGTCGGGATTATGCCATGCAAGACGCGCGCCGGTGACTTCCTGCACGGTCAACCAGAACTCGCCATGACGCGAGACCGCGCTGATGTCGAGGTGGACGCAGAAGCCAGTCTTGGTGTTGAACGCATAGAGCTGGAAGTCTTCATTGTTGCCGTGCGACACCTCGGGCATATCCGGATCGCCCGTCTTGCGGCCCGGCTTCCAGGTGATGGGTACGACGAACTGTGGCGGATTACCCTCGCGGGTGTCCATCACCTTGTCGCCGCAGGCCCAGATCAACTCGACGTCGCCTTTGAGGTCGTACGAGAAATCGAGTTTAACGTGCTTGGGCTTTTCCAGGTTGCCGAAGTTGATCCGGCTCCAGGTGTTGGGCCCTTCGTGGTGGATCACGCTACCGAGCGTGAACTTGATCAGCTCGATCTTGATGGAGCCGATCTCGTCGTGCGTCCATTCGATCATGTTTGGACGATCAGATCTGCCCCAACGGCTTTTCCTGCCGCCGCTCAAACCTTTACGGACGCCGAACCGGCGGCCGTCTTTCGGAGCGTCGGGGATTTTGGTGTCCGTCGTTCCAGTCAGTCCGGCGGCCCCTAAGGCCGCTGCTAATGCAGTCATGTCTTTCCCCCTTTCAGGAAAGTTCGAAAAGCCCCTTACGGGGCGGGTTTAGGCACTTTTAGCCCGGTACAGAGCTGTGACAAGTGTAGCATACTAAACATCAAAAGTCAAGAAATCTGAATAGGCTAAAACCCTTTTGCCTGCTTGGTATTTCAAGCGTACAATGGCTTGCATGCGCCAGTCACAACTCTTTACTAAAACGCGCCGCGAGGCACCGTCAGATGAGGTTTCTAAGAATGCTCAACTGCTCGTGCGCGGCGGCTACATCCACAAAGAAATGGCAGGAGTCTACTCCTATTTGCCGCTCGGGTTGCGTGTTTTCAAAAAAGTTGAGCAGATCGTGCGGGAAGAGATGAACAAGATCGGGGGACAAGAAATGGTCATGACCGCTCTACAAGACAAAGAAGTTTGGGAAAAAACTGGCAGATGGGATGATGCGGTAGTTGATAACTGGTTTAAAACTAAACTCAAGAACGATACCGAATTAGGCCTCGCTTATACTCATGAGCCAGCGATTACACAGTTGATGAAAGGCTATGTCAGCTCATATCGCGATTTGCCGACCGCCGCATATCAATTTCAACTTAAGTTTCGTAATGAGTTACGTGCGAAAAGCGGCATCTTTCGATTGCGACAATTTACAATGAAAGATTTGTATTCGTTTTCTAAAAATCAGAAAGAGCTTGATACTTTTTACGAAGCGGCAATCGAGGCATATCGCGCGGTGTTTAATCGTGTGGGGTTGGGCGACAAAACCTACCTCACGTTGGCTAGCGGGGGTAGCTTTGGAACCAAATTCAGCCACGAGTTTCAGACGCTCACCAGCGCGGGAGAAGATACTATTTATATACATGAGGGCCGTAAGCTGGCAGTAAACAAAGAGGTATACAGTGATGAGACTCTTTCTGAACTTGGTCTGCGAAAAGAGGACCTTCGCGAAGAAAAAGCAGTTGAGGTAGGTAATATCTATAAACTCGGTACTTTTTATTCCGAGCCGCTCGGATTGACGTTTAAAGACGAGGCGGGCGCCAACCAACCGGTGATTATGGGATCGTATGGTATTGGGATAGATCGATTAATAGGTACGGCGGTGGAGGTTTTTGCCGACGACAAAGGCATTGTCTGGCCCGAAGCACTCGCGCCCTTCCGTGTGCACTTGGTTGACCTTTCGGCGGGGAATGAAGAGGTGCAAAAAGACGCACAAGAGTTGTACCGCGAGTTGACCGAAGCGGGAGTTGAGGTGCTGTGGGACGACCGCGATGTGCGTGCGGGCGAAAAATTTGCCGACAGCGACTTGCTGGGCATACCGCTGCGCGTGATCGTGTCGCAAAAGTCGCTCGAAGCGGGTAGATACGAATGTGTCGAGCGCGCGTCAGGAACGGCAGCGCACAAAACTTTGTCTGAATTATTGAGCCATCTGCGCGCGGACTGAAATGTGGAGCAGATTTCAAAAAAAGTTTTCTCCGCTGGTTTCTAACGATATCGGGGTTGACCTCGGCACGGCCAATACGCTGGTCTACTTGCGTGGCAAGGGAATTGTCGTGACCGAACCTTCAGTGGTCGCGATCAACCAAAAGACGGGACAGGTGGTTGCAGTAGGGACTGCCGCACGGCAAATGTTGGGCCGCACGCCCGCACACCTGGTCGCGGTTAAGCCGCTGGTTGATGGGGTGGTGTCAGACTTTGAGGCGACCGAAGAGATGCTTTCGTACTTGATGAATCGCGCCCAAGCGATGTCTAAAAAGATGCTCGGACCGCGCGTCGTGATTGGGGTGCCGAGTGGGATTACCAACGTCGAGATGCGCGCGGTTAAAGACGCCGCACAAAACGCCGGTGCGCGCGAGGTTTATATTGTCGAAGAGCCCATCGCCGCAGCCCTGGGAGTGCGTTTGCCTATACGCGAAGCGGTGGGATCGATGATCGTCGATATTGGCGGCGGCAACACGGACATCGCGGTACTTTCGCTCGGGGGGATTGTACGCTCTAAAAATTTGCGGATCGCCGGGGAAAAACTCAACCAAGATATTGTTTCGTATGTCCGTTCGGCCTTTAAAATTTTGATTGGCGAAAAAACAGCCGAGTCGGTCAAAATCGCCATAGGTTCGGTAGCCGAAGGCGCAGGGCATTTGGAGGCGGCGATCCGCGGGCGCGATTTAATTACCGGTTTGCCGCGCGAGATTATTATTACCGATGCCGATGTGCGCGAGGCGATATCGCAGTCGATCGACACGCTCATAGAGTCGGTGCGCGAGGTGCTTGAAACAACCCCGCCCGAAATCCTTTCTGACATTATGCGCTCAGGGATAGTACTCACGGGTGGCGGCGCGCTGCTCAAAGGGCTCGACGCACTATTGGCTGAGTGGCTCAAGGTACCAGTGGTAGTAGCCGACGATCCGCTGACGGCGGTGGCGCGTGGGACCGGAGTAATTTTGGAGAACTTCGAGCTGTATCGCGATATGCTCTCCGAGCACGACGATGACATTCAATAACGCTCAGATTTATAGCAGACGAGGTAAGCGTGGCTCGGGCGGTTGGTGGCTTGCCGGTGTAGTCGTGCTGGTTATTTTGTTGGCGATATTTTTGCGTGGGCCGCTTAGTGCCGCCTGGTGGCAACTCGTGACGCCGCTTATGCAGTGGCGATTTGCGAGTGCCAACCCCTCGCTTGAAACAAGCGCCGAGTATGCCGCCCTTGCGGCGGAAAATAAAGATTTGAAGGCGCGCCTCGGCCGTCCGGAGGTCGAAGGCATGCGCGTGTTGGCGGGCGTGCTTTCCCGCCCGCCCGCAACCCCCTACGACACCCTGGTCGTTGATGCGGGCTCTGCGGAGGGGGTTGCGGAAGGCGCGTTGGTGTCGGCTGGCGGTACGCGCATTCTTGGCACGGTCGCCCAGGTATACACGCATACGGCGCGCGTGACGCTTTTTTCGGCCCCCGGGCAAAAGTATCAGGCGCTACTCACGACGGCCCACGGTACGCTGCCACTCGAGTTAGAGGGCCAAGGTGGGGGTTCGCTGCGCGCACAGGTGCCGGCAGCCACCATAGCGACGGTAGGCGACCAGGCAGTACTGCCGGGCATTGCGGGTGGGTTGGTAGCAGAGGTAGTGGGCGTCGGTGCCGGCGAAAGCGACTCGTTTGTGGCGTTATACTTTCAAGAACCGGCGAATGTGTTTGAGCTCCGGTATGTCGAAATTATAAAACCATGATACCCAACGCCGCCAGCCGATGGATATATGCCACCACGTTTGTGCTTGCGGCGGCCGGGTTTCTTATCCCGCTGTGGCCGGTGGCAATAATCGGCGTGGCAGTAGCAACCCTCTCCGGCCGTTTTGTATTTGGGGTTTGTCTAGCACTCCTGCTCGACATCGCGTGGGGCGCGCCCACCGGCACGGCCGCCTATTTTTATTTCCCCGTTACTATTTTTGCACTTGTAGGCACGCTCGCACATCTTTGGGGCAAACGGTTTGTCATCGATTCTAATCCGCGCGAGACGTTATGAAAGAGCGCTCGCCGGAAATTTTTCCCGACGAGATTTTGCTCGATTCGGAAAATAGCGCAAAGTTTGACCGCGACCAGTTTGAGGGCCGAATCGAAAAGCCACTTTCGCCCGGACGCTTTGCCGGCGCAGCGGCGGTGTTGGTGCTCTTAGGACTTTTACTTTTAGCACGCGCAAGCGACCTCCAGCTTTTACAAGGCACGGCCTATGCTAAACAGGCACGGGAGAATCAGCTTGAACAGACGACGATCATTGCCGACCGCGGCACCATTGTAGACCGCACGGGGCGGCCCCTGGCGTGGAACGAGCGCGGGGGAGCAACCTCCACCGACGAGTTTGCGCAGCGCGTGTACTCCGACTATCAAGGAGTGTCGCATGTCGTGGGGTATGTTAAGCCGCCCGCCAAAGACTCGGCCGGATTTTATTTTCGCAACACGTTTTTGGGTGTCGATGGCGCAGAAAAAGCATTTGACACGACGCTCGCCGGGCAAAATGGTTTGACGCTTACCGAAACCGATGCGCGCGGCAAAGTAGTTTCGGAGTCCAAAGTCACCCCGCCTCAGGCTGGAGGCAAACTCACACTTTCGGTCGACGCACGGGTTTCGCAAGGGCTCTATAGCGTCTTGGCGACGCGTGCAACGGATGCGCACGCGACCGGCGCGGCGGGTGTCGTGATGGATGTGCGCACGGGCGAGCTTCTGGCGCTTACGAGTTTCCCAGAATATTCGTCGACGGCACTCAGCGGCGGCAACTCCGCATCGATAGCCGCCTACAATGCCGACAAGCGTCTGCCGTTTTTAAATCGTGCGACCGACGGCTTGTACGCGCCGGGATCGATTGTTAAACCGCTCATGGCCGCCGCAGCTATTAATGAAAAGGTAATCGACGAGTACACCAAAATTCTTTCGACCGGCAAACTCGTATTGCCCAACCCGTACAACCCGGACCAGCCGTCGATTTTTAAAGACTGGCGCGTCAACGGGTGGGTCGACGCACGCGATGCTATTGCCGTTTCGTGCGACGTTTATTTTTATGAAGTGGGCGGCGGGTTTCAAAATCAGCCGGGGCTCGGTATTAGCCGGATTGACGATTATTTGCAGCGCTTTGGGTTAGGGCACGATGCGGGGCTCAGCGGATTTTCTGAAGTCGGCGGCACTATCCCCACGCCGGAGTGGAAGGCAGAAAACTTCCCCGACGACCCAACCTGGCGCATCGGCGACACCTACCACACGGCAATAGGGCAGTATGGCACGCTGATTACGCCGCTGCAGGCCGTGCGCATGGCCGCAACGATCGCCAATGGTGGAACGCTGCTTACACCCACCTTGGTGGCTTCATCGACACCACAAGGCACAACCGTGTCTATTGATGCGCATGCACTGCAGGTGGCGCGCGAGGGGATGCGGCAAGGAGTAACCGTAGGCATTGCCACCGCAATCAATTTTCCCTTTGTACACGTGGCGGCCAAGACCGGCACGGCGCAGATTGGTCTGCACAACGAAGCGCAAAACGCGTGGATGATCGGTTTTTGGCCGTACGAAAATCCGCACTACGCGTATGCGGTGGTGTTAGAGCATCTTCCGGCTGGTACCACGATAGGTGGATCGGCCGTAATGAGTGATTTTTTTACCTGGCTTAATGCCAATGCGCCGCAGTACCTGTTTGCCGACTAGGCAGGCTTGCAATAATTCTTTCTTCCTATACACTGATGTCTCAATGACCGAAGAACTAATCTCGCAAGAGAAATTTGAAGAGTTAACCAAAGAGCTCGACGAACTCCGCACCACCCGTCGCAAAGAAGTTGCCGAGCAACTGGAGTACGCACGCAGCCTGGGCGACCTTTCTGAAAACGCCGAGTATCAAGAAGCGCGCGAGATGCAGGCCGCGGTAGAGGAGCGCATCGGCAAACTCGAAAGTATTTTAAAAAACGCCAAAATAATCCGCGTGGGCAAAAGCGATACGGTTGGGATGGGCGCCACGGTATCGGTACAAAAAATTGGCGGAGACGATAAACATACCTACACTATTGTGGGTGCCGAAGAGGCTGATATTTTGCAAGGCAAGGTTTCGTATCACTCGCCGCTTGGCGCGGCATTGATGGGCAAAAAGAAAGGGGATGAATTTTCCTTCCACACCCCCCGCGGCACGCAAAAATATAAAATTTTGAAGGTCGAGTAGCTCCGCATAAACAATTCGCTCCCAGGTTGTGATCCTGGGAGCGCTGCCGTTTCTTTTTTTGTACTGAAGGACTTGCCGGCCGCGGTTACTCGCCGCGGATGGCCTTGTTGAAACCGACCTTGAAGGTGTGCTGGACGATGCTGCTCTTCGACGTAAAGTCGGGGCCGCAGAACGAGCATCCTGAGGTGGTCTTGGACATGAAGAAGTCCGTGGCCTGGTAGCGGGTATCGAGCGACCAGCCGGCCGGGAGTTTAAATTCCAGACCGATCACACCGGTCGGGCCGGCCGCAATGCTGGTACTCTTGGTCCAGCCTGCAAAGCCGAAGATGTCGTCGAAGCGCGCTGTCTGCGTCACCTGCGCCAGGCTCACGCCGGCACCGATGTAGACATACATGTTCGGTGTCGGCAACACACCGATGCGGCCCAATACCGTCCCCTGGTAGGGGATCTGGGTCGTCTCGGTCAACGTAAAGAAGGGATCCGAGGTGACCCGAGTGCCCTTGCCGAGGTTGATCTGGGCCGCCAGTTCTTGCCAACCTGAATGCCGAGATTGATCGTATTCGGTTTCAGGGAGTCGACCGGGTCGCTTGGCTCTGTGACGAGCTTGGCGAAGCTGCCACCGACGCTGCCGCCGATGTACCAGTTGTTCCAGTCGTAGCCGGTCGGTGCGACCTTGTAGGGCAGATTCTGGGCAGTCGCCG
Organism: Candidatus Nomurabacteria bacterium; assembly: GCA_943348815.1. Taxonomy (GTDB): domain Bacteria; phylum Patescibacteriota; class Minisyncoccia; order Phycocordibacterales; family SBAW01; genus GWA1-54-10. The sequence continues at coordinate 9,290 of CALQYT010000005.1, read as the reverse complement.
CAGTCGAGAAGAAAGCGGCCGCCAGAGCGAGAGCAGCGAGGCTGAAAGTAGTACGCATGTCAAAATCCCCCTTAGGGTGCTTGATCCAGACGCGTGCTGCGCCGGATTACCACCTTCAACTATAATCTATAAAAGCATATTTGTCAAGACTACCAAAATATAGAAATTGTGTTGATTTGTATAAACAAAACGCCCCAGACCATCGAAGGTCCGGGGCGCTGCATTTCGTGATGTCTCGAGGAACTAGGTGGTGGGCTTTTTGTCGCCCTGGGTACCGGCCGCCGGCTTGAGCAGATCCGTCGCTCCTTCGGTGAAGAAGGTGATCGGCGTGTCCTTCAAGGCCAGCCCGATCTGGAGCAGGCGGCTGATGGGGAGCCGGTTGTTGCCGAGCTCGTACTTCTGGATCTGTTGATATTCGACCCCGATGGCATTGCCAAGTTTTTTCTGGCTCATGCCGAGCTCTTCGCGCCGCATGCGGACACGGCCGCCGATGTGTTTGTCGACCGAGGTGGATTTTCTTTTGCCGCTAGTGGCCGCCTTCCGCGGCTTTTGCGAGCGCAGCGCAGTCCCAGCCAACAAGCCGGCTTTGGGATGACCATTGGTGCCTTGGCCGTTGATGCCTTTGGCAGAAGAGGTAGCTGTCTTCAAGGTGCGTACTCCTGTTGATGGTCGAACAGGGGGAGATCCCCGCTGTCAGACACACATTCGCACACTAAAATGAAGATGTCAAGAATCTGCGAAGAGAGAAAATTAAGCCCACTTAGGCTACAATAAGCAGAATGTTTTGGGCAGACCGTATTGCACAAGAGGTGATGAACCGCTTTGGCCCTAAAGGGCCGGTGGTTATTCGTGATGAAAAGACCATGTCGGGTTTTGCCCACATTGGCTCAATGCTCAGTGCCGCGATGCATGGCATCATCGGCGAGGCGCTTGCGGATAGGAATGTACCCAACACGTATTACTTTGAGTTTAATGATATGGACGCCTTTGATGGCATTCCCGTCTATCTGGCGGGGAAAAATCTTGAGCCACACCTGGCTAAGTCACTGCGGGATGTTCCATCTCCCGACGAGAGCGCCAAGAATTACGCTGAGTATTTTGCGAATGATTTTCGCGAAGTAATAAAAGGCACGGGCTTTAATCCAATTTTTGATTTTAGTAGTGACTGGTATCTTTCGGGCAAAATGGATGGGGTTATCCGCGAAGCGCTGCTCGGTGCCGATGAGATCCGCCGCATTTATAAAGAAGTATCTGGCGGGGTGAGAGAGGGTGAGTGGCTCCCTATCCTGATGAAATGCCCAACTTGTGGAAAAATAGCAACCACCGAAGCTTCTGATTTTGACGGCGAGACAGTGCAAGTATTTTGTCGTCCAGATAAAGTAAAGTACACAAACGGTTGCGGTTACAAAGGCAGACTCTCTCCGTTTGGTGGCAGGGGTAAATTGCCATGGAAGGTCGAATGGGCAGCCAAATGGAAGGCGCGCGGAATAGAGGTAGAAGGCGGCGGTAAAGATCACTCAACCAAGGGTGGAGCTCACGAGGTTGCCGATCATGTCTCGCGCGAAGTTTTCAAGTACGAGACGCCGTTCTTCGTCGCACACGAATTCTTTTTGGTTGGGGGTAAAAAAATATCCTCGTCCAAAGGCCTTGGTAGCACGGCGCGTTCGATCTTTGAGCTTCTGCCGCCTAAGATGTTTAGATTGTCCCTCATTGGTAAGGATATAACGCAGCAGCGAAACTTTGATCCGGAAGGGGACTCGATACCTGTTTTGTATGACCAATACGACAAACTGGCAGAAAGTTACTGGTCAAATGCCAAGGACGATTATGCCCGGCTGTTTGAAATGATCCACCCAGAGCGCAAGATACCAACGCGCTCGGTGCCGCCGCGTTTTAGCCAGGTAGCGTTTATGGTGCAGATGCCGCACATGGATTTGTATAAAGAATTCCCCAACGCCGACCGTGCCGAGTTAGACGAGCGCGCCGCCTATGCCAAAAAATGGCTCGAGGCGTACGCGCCGGAGAAATATGTTTTCAAACTGCAAGAAACTTTGCCCGACGTTGCAAAAAATCTAACTGATGTCCAGAAAAAAGCGCTACAAGAAATACTACGATATATCGTAGTATTTGAAACAATGCCTAGTGGGGAAGACCTACATAGCAAACTGCATGAGCTAAAAGAGTTTAAGGCAATCTATTTGGCATTTTTTGGTAAGGACCACGGCCCCAAGGCCGGATGGTTTCTTTCGTCTCTACCAAAAGAGTTTGTGGTTAAACGTTTGGAAGAGGCATCAAAATAGCCCACACGAATATGGGCTACTCTTCGTGACAATTCTCGTCGCGGCGCTTTAGGCAAACCAAAGCGCGGCCAGGACAATCGCCACAAGAGGGGTGAGAGAGATAATCCAGATACCGCAACGCACCGCGGGTTTGCCGAACGTGTACTCAAGGTCACTACGCCAGTTGGTTGTTGTTGGCGAGTTTGCTTCTTTCATCTCTTTTATTCCCTCTTTATTTCAAAAGGACTCACGCACGCCACTATCTTTGGTATAGACCCATTGCATAGAAGGGTCAAGGAAAATTTTATTACCAACAGTGCATAACCTCACGTATAAAAACGATGAGGGCGCGCCGGTTTTGCCGACGCACCCTCGGGAAGTTAGTTCACTGCTTCATAGACCTCGCTGCCGCCGGGCCATGTCTTGATGACGTAATTGCCAAAGCGGTAGTAGTCCGCCGTGAGATCCCGATAGACCCTCGGGCCCACGTGAATGGCAACTGCCGCGCAAGCGGCAATAAGCGACACAGCGACAAGGGTGTGAAGCGAACGAAAGTGCCAGCGAATGGTCATCCGATTGATCCTCAGGTTTGAAGTCCTGCGAATTCGAATGACGCCTTTCCCGCGAGAGACTATACTCCCAAACCGGGGAGTTGTCAAATAGCCTAAAAGTGTGGTCTGGTTACTTCCCCCGTCGAAGTGGGGATAACTTGTGTATCCTAAGTGGGGCAAAGTGAGTTAAAATGTCTACTAGTGGGATGTAGTGGGATAATCTAAAAAACAGATGCTAATCGGAGAATACCAACACACGCTTGATCCAAAAAAGAGGCTTTCCCTCCCCGCTAAATTTCGTAAAGAAGTTGGTCGTAAGGTGGTCGTTACGCGCGGGCTCGACGCCTGCCTTTTTATGTTTCCACTTTTGGCGTGGAAAAAGATTGCAGAAAAAGTTTCTAACCTGCCCGTCGGTCAGGCCGACACGCGCGGCATGAGCCGGTTTTTGTTGGCGGGGGCGGTGGAGGTTGAGGTCGACCAGGCCGGGCGCATTTTGATCCCCGACTTTTTAAAAGATTTTGCCAACTTGCGCTCGCGGGTGGTCTTAGCCGGCGTTTCGGACCGCGTCGAAATCTGGAACGAGAAGACTTGGGACGAATATAAGAAACGCATTGAGCGCGGTGCCGACCAGATGGCACAAACTTTGGGCGACTTAGGAATTTTGTAATGAAAGAGCACACCTCAGTTATGTCGGCCGAGGTTCTTGAGCAGCTTGCGCCAAAAAAAGGCGAGTTGGTGGTTGACGCAACCTTTGGTCGCGGCGGGCACACCAAAGCGCTTAAGAAACCGGGCGTCAAAGTAATCTCGATCGATGCTGACCCTGCCACTAAAGCAGATATTGAAGGCAATTTTGGCGACATTAAAAATTTGTTGAAAGAAAGCCTGCCTGCCGGCGGGCAGGTAAATAAAGTACTTTTTGATTTGGGATGGAATATGACCCAGCTCGATTCGGGTCGCGGATTTTCGTTTATGCACGACGAGCCACTGCTCATGAGCTACAGCCCAGAACCGCGCTCAGGCTTTAGTGCGGCCGAGATGTTAAACACGTGGTCCGAAAAAGTTTTGGCTGATGTATTTTTTGGCTACGCCGAAGAGCGCTACGCGCGTCGGATTGCTAAAGCCATTGTCGAGCGCCGCAAAGTCAAACCGTTTGAAACGACCGTCGAGCTTACCGAGGTGGTGCGCGATGCGGTGCCCGCCCGCGCCCGCCACGGGCGTATCCATCCGGCGACCAAAGTATTTCAGGCGTTGCGCATTGCGGTCAACGACGAGTTGCGCGTGTTGGAGTCGGGTCTCAATGGCGCGTGGGTGCTGCTGGCGCCCGACGGACGGATGGCGGTTATTACCTTCCATAGTATTGAAGACCGTTTGGTTAAAAATCTTTTTAAAAAATTTGCGGCAGAGGGCGGGCGTATCATCACCAAAAAACCATTGGTGCCGACTGCACACGAAGTGGCAACTAACCCCGCTGCGCGCAGCGCCAAAATGCGCGTCATCCAAAAAGTATGATCACCCTTTCCCAATATCAATGGTGGCTTTCCCGCGTAATAGCGCTCGCTGCGCTTGTGCTGGCAGTGGCAGTATTTACCTACGGTGCGCTCCTGTTGGGCGCGGTGGCGCATGCAGCCGGTCGCACCAGCGCCGAGCGGCAAGTGCGTGAACTGTCGGTGCAAGTAAGCACGCTCGAGAGCCAGTATTTGACCAAAAACCGCGATATTTCTCAGCTGCGCGCCACCGACTTAGGATTTGTTGCACCGACGGCAATAAGCACCGTGGTCGTAGCTGGGGACACCCTTACGCTGCGTAACTAGTACAATAGTGATATGAATGCGCGATTCGTGACGCGCGTCCGCGTGGTGACAGCTATCTGCGTGGTCGCGAGCGTGGTTATTGTTGGCAAACTCTATTTTTTGCAAATAGTGCATGGCGAGGAATATGCCCGCCGCGCCGACTCGCAATCGGTCGAGTTGCAAAACCCGCTGCTTAATCGCGGGAACATCTTTTTGACCACACATGATGGGCAACTCCTGGCCGCAGCAACTCTGCAGGATGTTGCGTCGAGTACGGACCATCAACGGTACTATCCAGGTGGATCGCTTGCGGCGCAGACCATTGGTTTTGTCGCTTACAACAATGACAACGAGCAGAAGGGGCGTTACGGACTTGAGCGTTATTACGAAGAAACGTTGGCGCGCGCGGGCACCGACTCCTACGCTAACTTTTTTGTCGAGCTATTCGGTGGATTTATTGGAGGCACGGGCGCGCAGGCGGGGCAGGGCGACTTGATTACGACACTCGAGCCGTCGGTGCAGTCGGAGTTAGAGCGTACCTTGCTTGCGTATGAAACGCAGTGGCATCCGGCACTCGCAGGCGGGATTATTATGGATCCAAAAACCGGCGAGATACGCGCGATGGCGCTGTCGCCGACGTTTGACCTCAATCATTTTAACGAGATTAAAGAACCGGGAGTTCTAAGTAATCAGCTGGTGCAGAGCGTGTATGAGATGGGTTCGATTATTAAACCACTCACGCTTGCCGCAGGCTTAGACTCGGGCGCTATCACCGAGGCGACTACCTACAACGACACGGGCTGCATTGAGCTTGATCAAAAAAAGATTTGTAACTTCGACTTAAAGGCGCGCGGTGTTATCCCGATGCAAGAAATTTTGAGCCAGTCGCTCAACGTCGGCGCGTCGTTTGTGGCAACCAAGATGGGACCGGAGACGATGCGCGACTATTTTTTGAATCATTACAAATTGGGAAGTGAGACAGGGATCGATTTGCCGAGCGAAATACACGGTCTGGTACAAAACTTGCAATCGCCGCGCGCGGTTGAGTATGACACTGCGGCGTTTGGGCAAGGCATTGCTATTACACCGATTGAAACCGTCCGCGCGCTTGCGGCACTGGGCAACGGTGGGTTATTGGTGTCGCCCCACTTGGTTAAGTCGGTGCGTTATGACACTGGCGTTGAGCGCACCCTTAGTTGGGGTGAGGGCGAGCAAGTGTTAAAACCCGAGACGTCTACGACGATTAGCCGCATGCTCACGGCCGTGGTCGACACCAAACTCGCCGACGGCAAACTAAAGATGCAGCATTACAGCCTTGCGGCTAAAACGGGTACCGCGCAGATCGCCAATCCGGCAGGCGGCGGCTATTACCCCGACAAATATTTGCACAGCTTTTTTGGGTACTTCCCGAGCTATGATCCCAAGTTTATTGTCTTCCTCTACGCCGTCGAACCCAAAGGCGCGCCCTTTGCCGCTCAAACGTGGGCCGCCCCCTTTGGCGCGATGGTCAAATTTTTGATTAACTACTATCAAGTCCCCCCTGACCGCTAATGAACTCTTTATTTAAAAAAATTATAGTGTGGGCGCTCCGGGCAGAGGCCAAGGCGGTGCTGCGCAAGTATAAGCCGCGGATAGTGGCTATCACCGGCTCGGTGGGTAAGACCTCCACCAAAGATGCCATTTATGCCGCGCTTGCTCGCCAGTTCCGCGTGCGCAAGTCGGAGAAAAGTTTTAACAGCGAGATAGGATTGCCCCTGACTATTTTGGGGGTGGGGAATGCCTGGCACAATCCGCTGCGCTGGCTGCAAAATTTAGTGGATGGTGTGTTGCTGCTCATTTTTGACACCGAGTATCCCGAGTGGCTGGTGCTCGAGGTTGGTGCCGACCGCCCGGGCGATATTAGCTTGCTCAAGAGCTGGTTGCCAGTGGATGTGGCGGTCATAACGCGCTTGCCCGAGGTGCCGGTGCACGTCGAGTTTTTTGCTTCAGTCGAGGCGGTCGTGGAGGAAAAGGCGTCGCTCTTGGATGCGGTTAAAAAAGGTGGCGCGATACTTTTGTATGCCGACGACGAGCGCACACGCAAGCTCGAGCATCGCCTGCCCGCGCCAGACGCAAAAATTTTATTGTTTGGTTTTGGCGACGGGTCCCACATCCGCGGCGAAAATTTTGAGTTGTTGCGAGAGAGCGACGGCACGGTGATTGGGAGGCAGGGGACGATTAAACGCGAAGAGGTGTCTGCACCTATTGCACTTGCGGGTGCGGTTGGCGCACACGCGTTTTTGCCGCT
>CALQYT010000005.1:0-2283 GCA_943348815.1 Candidatus Nomurabacteria bacterium | reverse complement strand
GGGACGATTAAACGCGAAGAGGTGTCTGCACCTATTGCACTTGCGGGTGCGGTTGGCGCACACGCGTTTTTGCCGCTGATTGCCGCGGTGGCGGTAGGCGAGGCACTTGGGGTTGGATTGGCCGAATGTATTGAAGGCTTGCGGGGCTACGAGCCGCCGCCGGGGAGGATGCGGTTAATTGCGGGGCTCAAAGGTTCTCTTATTGTCGACGACACCTACAACTCCTCTCCCGCGGCAGTACACGCGGCGTTGGAAACTTTATCGTTGATTGTTGGGCGCGCCCCACTCGACGGGGGCATCTCTCAAGGACGGCGCATCGCCGCCCTAGGGGACATGCTCGAGCTGGGGCGGCACAGTGTGGACGAACACCGCAAGGCGGGGGTTGAGGCTGCCAAGCACTGCGACGTGCTCGTGACCGTGGGCTTTCGTGCGCGCGACATAGCGCAAGCGGCGCGGGAGCAGGGAGTGGCTGCAGAAAATATTTTGCAGTTTGACGATTCGCAGCGAGCGGGAGCAGAACTGCAAAATTTGTTGCAGCCGGGCGATTGCGTGTTGGTAAAAGGCTCGCAAAGCATCCGCATGGAGCGGGTAGTGGAAGAAATTATGCTCAACCCCGAACAAGCCGAAAAATTACTGGTGCGACAGGATCGGGAGTGGAAACGGAGGTAACCTAACACTTGACGCGTTGACAGTTATATTTCATTAAGTTAAAACTTCTTACGAAGTAGTTGTTCCTTCAACCAATAGGCCAAGGGGGCCTTATCCGATGTCATCATCACAGTCTCGTGTTGTGTTGGCTGCCCTTGTACATGGCGGCCACGGCGCCTTACCTGACCCGTACTACCTCAACTTGGAAGCGTCTGTCTTCCCGACCCTTTGGGGCGGGGACCGTCCCTCTGACCTGGTTACCTTTGTCGCGGTTGAGGGGCGCCCCCGCGAACCTCTCGTCAAAGGTAGCTTTATCTTGGGGCGGAATTCACTTGCTGCCCTAGAGGATCAAATTGCTCGTCTCGAGGGCATGCCTTCAAGTGAACGCGGCCAGCACGAGCTTCCGTCGCAGCCACATTTAATGTTGGCGATAGGCTCAAGGGAATTCTCCCAGGCCTTTGCCCGATTCTGGGGGATCGATAAAGATAACAGCACCACACAGTGGGGTATAGAGCTTTTCAGGAAGTTCGCCACTGCGCAAGTGGGTTCGCTCGTCTGGTTCGACAATCAAGGCGAGGGTAGTGTGCACGAAACAAAAGTCGCCATTCCCTGAGTGGTGGCTTTTTAATTTACCCATGACCCTACGGGGAATCGAACCCCGATTTAAGCCTTGAGAAGGCTCCGTCCTAACCGTTAGACGATAGGGCCAAACAGTTGGCCATATGGCCATCAATACGAATCTACATTAAAAAACCCTAAAAATAAAGCACCGGCCACAAGTGGTCGGTGCAGTAACGGGTGTTATCGGAGCGCCAACAGCGCGACGGGGAAGTGGACGAGCGCGCAGTTAGTGGGATAGAGGTATTCGATCCTCTTACCGTTGCTCATCCACACCAGCGCGCCTTGGAGCGCAAAACCCACCGACCACAAAACCCACGCGATCGGTAGTTCGTTTTGTGGGCTGCTCCAAACGCTGAGGTAGGTTGGGATGCAGCCGATGTTGATGGCAACTTGGAGCAGGATCTGTGCTCGTACTGCTCCCGTGGTGCGCGATTTCGCAAACCACCAAAGGAGACAGGCAAGTGCTCCGAACCCGACTGCGCACCAATCGTATATGCCGATCGCCGCGAAGCGGCCGGCAAAGAGGGCAAAGCAGAGGGTAGTGATGCAGAGGATTGAGCTCACAATCGGGAGGACGCTTTTTAGCAAGTCCCGGCTTACTGTTTGATAACTCACGAGATTCAAAACAGTAAGAAAGCTCCACACTGCCCACGAGGCAGCGTTGGGTCGGGTTTGTCCGACGATAATCTCCCAGTTGTAAGTCAGGTAGGCGGCGATGTTGGCACAAGAGGCCGCGATCGCCAGAAAGTATTGACCTTTCCGCACGGCAGGCTCCCTTGGTTGTTATAAGGTGCTTCGGAAAATTAATAACATTTAAAATATAGAGTGTCAAGAATGAGACCCCTAAAATACTCAGGACCCTACGTGTAAATTTACTTACGTAGGGCCCCTAAAAACTCGAACGCAACAACTAGAACGCGTGGCAGGTCTGACGTTCGCCGGCGTTAAGATGGTTGCTTACGGTATCGACGATGTCGGCCATTGACGGAGCCAGTGGCGCAGCACTGAGCAACA
>CALQYT010000004.1:58083-72069 GCA_943348815.1 Candidatus Nomurabacteria bacterium | reverse complement strand
CGTGGCGCAGGCCCGCCAAACCCTCGAGTACCCCGGCGACATCCTCGGCGCTCCCCACCAACATTTTGCGTCGGCGCTCATAAATAGCACGACGTTGTTTGTCGAGTACGTTGTCAAACTCGAGCACGTGTTTGCGTGCATCAAAGTTAAAGCCTTCAATCTTCGTTTGTGCACTCTCGAGCGCGCGCGATACCAATTTATTTTCAATTGCCTCGTCTTCGGGGATGCCAAAACGGCCCATCAAGCCCTTAATAGAGTCCGGTGCAAAAATCCGCATCAAACTGTCCTCAAGTGATACATAAAACTGCGTTTCGCCCGGGTCGCCTTGGCGGCCGGAGCGACCGCGTAGCTGGTTGTCGATACGGCGCGCTTCGTGCCGCTCGGTGCCTACTACCACCAATCCGCCGAGTGCCTTAACCTCCTCATACTCTTCTTTGGTAGCCAAAGCACCGCCAAGTTTGATATCGACGCCGCGGCCCGCCATGTTGGTGGCAACCGTTACCCCCGCTTTGCGCCCGGCGGCGGCCACGATCTCGCCCTCGCGCTCGTGATTTTTGGCGTTGAGCATTTCGTGCGGGACTCCCTCGCTGCGCAAGTAGTTGGACAAAAGCTCGTTCTTTTCGATCGACACGGTACCAATCAAGACCGGCTGGCCTTTTTGGTGCAGCGCCTTAACCGCGCGCGCAAGCGCCTTAAACTTGCCTTCCTCGGTTTGGAATATCAGATCGTTTTTGTCGACACGGGTTACCGGACGGTTGGTCGGGATTTCAATCACCTCGAGCCCGTATACTTTATAAAACTCTTCGCTCGAGGTTTTGGCCGTACCGGTCATACCACCGAGTTTGTCGTAGAGTCTAAAGTAATTTTGGTAGGTAATGCTCGCAAAAGTGCGGCTCTCTTTTTGAATATTCGCGCCCTCTTTGGCCTCGATAGCCTGGTGCAAACCCTCGGACCAACGGCGGCCCGGCTGCATACGGCCCGTAAATTCGTCCACTATCACTACCTCGCCACCACGCACCACATATTCTTTGTCTTTGTGGAAGAGAGCCTTAGCACGTATAGCAGTCTCGAGGTGGTGCACATACTTAATGCCGCCCTCGGTATAAATATTTTCAATCCCCAGCAGCTTTTCGGCCTTGGTAATCCCGTCGTCGGTCAGTTGTATCGCTTTGCGCTTTTCGTCGACCGTATAATCTTTTTCCTGCTCCAGTTGTCCGGAGATCCGTGCAAAGGTGCGGTACAGGTCGTCGGAGTCGGTCGTCGGTGCCGAAATAATGAGTGGCGTGCGCGCCTCGTCGATGAGGATAGAGTCTATTTCGTCGACAATGGCAAAATAATGCCCGCGCTGCCGGAGGTCGCGGCTGGAGTACGCAATGTTGTCGCGCAAGTAGTCGAACCCAAACTCCGAGTTGGTGCCATAGGTAATGTCGGCTTCGTAGGCCTCGCGGCGCGTACACGGCCGCAAAAAATCGTAAAATACTTTAAAACTCCCCTCTTCGTCGCGCTTTTCATCCAACTCTTGGTGCGCTGCGTCGTAGCGATAGCTCGAGTCTTGATTAATCACCCCCACCGACATGCCAAGTGCCGCATACACTTGCCCCATCCACACGGCATCGCGCCGGGCAAGATAGTCGTTGACGGTGACCACGTGCACGCCTTTGTTCCACAGCGCATTAAGGTAGGCCGGCAGCGTTGCCACCAGGGTTTTGCCCTCGCCGGTTTTCATCTCGGCGATCGCGCGATTATTTAAAACGAGTCCACCCACCAATTGCACATCAAAGGGTCGCAACTTAACCGTGCGCCGCGCCGCCTCGCGCACTGCTGCAAAGGCTTCGGGGAGTATTTGCTCTTCAGTATCACCCGCCGCGAGCCGGTTGCGGAATTTATGTGTTTTTTCCTTAAGTGCTTCGTCGCCGAGCCCCTCGTATTCGGATGCCAGGGCGTTAACCGCCGCCACGGTGGCGGCACTTTTGGCCATTATTTTGCCCGACGGGTCACCAAAGAGGCTGCTGAGAAAAGACATACGATGCAGCGATACTAACACATTTCTACGAATAGAAAAATCGTCCCAGGCTAGAGCCGAGGGACGATTTTTCTCAAGAGAATCTCCGCAAAAAAGAGGGCGGAGTATCCGCGGTTAGCGGCGCTTCTTCGAAGCTTTCTTCTTGGCCTTTTTCTTTTTAGCCATTGTTGTAGCGACTCGCGTCGCAATTGGTTTCGCATCGTTCGACCGCACGTACTTTCGAACCTAGGATCAAAAGTAAGCACTAGCTCGATGCTCTGTTAGTAAGTATGTCAACTATTTCCCACTACACAACAAATTTTGAGCGCGTAGTGTGGATAACTCACTTCACACCATTTTAACTTCTTCGGCGAGGATAATGCCAAAATTTTCTTGCACTTCTTTTTTTATTTTTTCGGCGAGCGCGCGCACCTCGCTTGCACGCGCACCTCGGTTAGCCGCAATAACCAATGGTTGACGCTCAAAAAGCCGCACACTGCCGAGCGAAAACCCGTTTAATTTCAGTTTTTTGTCCAAAAGCCATGCAATCGGTACCTTAACCCCTTGCGTCTCTGGCATCACAAACAGTGGCATTTCCGGGTAGCGGTCTTTCAGGCGTGTAGCCTCTTTGGCAGAGACGATCGGGTTTTTAAAAAACGATCCCGCGGTGCCTTCCACAGCCAAATCGGGAAATTTATCTTTGCGAATAGCAATAATAGCCTTGCGAATTTCTGCGAGCGAAGCCGTATTTCCTAGACGCGTTGCCACATCTTTATAGGTAAGTATCGGCTGCGGCACGCTAGAGAGTTCAAATGCTGCGCGCACTACCACCAACTCAGGGTGGTGTTTAAAAAAGCTATCGCGATACTCAAACACACACTCGTTTTTTTGTAACGTCTTTAATTTTCCACTCTCAGTGTCAAACACCTCAACCCATTGCACTACTTCCGAAAGCGCCTGGCCGTAAGCGCCGATATTTTGTACTACCGCACCACCCACGCTGCCGGGAATGCCCGATAGATTTTCTAATCCCCACAACTCGGCCTCAATCGTACCCGCAACCAACCCGTCCCACTGCTCACCTGCAGCAGCCACGACCATCTCTCCTTGCTGCTCTACCCCACTGAGCTCTATTTTTATCACCAACCCGTCAAAACCTTCGTCGGAAATAAGTACGTTTGAACCACCGCCCAAAATGAGCATCCGCTGATGTTGGTCCCGAGCGTAGTCGAGGGACTCTCGTAATTCATCAAGAATTTTTACCCGTACAAAAAATTTTGCCTTCCCGCCGATACCAAAAGTGGTCAGCGGCGCGAGTGAAACCCCCCGTTCCATGTTTTACTGCTGCGGTTTGAGGCTCCCGTCTTGTATTTGTTTGATGAGTTGCTCCATTTGGCCGGCTGCCGAAGGTTCGAGCACTTCTATCTTTTTGAGCTCCGCGATAGTCGCTGCCTTATTACCCGAGGCAAAGAGTGCCGAGGCATACCCTAAATGAGTTTGTACATCTTTCGGATTTTTTTCTACCCGCAGCGCCCAAATAGCCGCCGCTTTGTCGAAGAGCCGCGCATCCGTAAAGATACGCAACAAGTCATCATTATCCGTAATCGGCGCGCCAAAACGGTCGCTAAGGAGTTTGTCAGCCGCCGCGGACTGTCCCACGGTGTAAAGTCCCGCCGCGTAGTAGATCCGCGCGACGTCCGAGTTTTGCTCGAGATCAAATGCCTCTTTAAACGTCGCGAGCGCCAGCTGCGGCTGCCCCAGCTGGATATAGGTGCCCGCTATCTCCATCAAAATTTGTTGTTTTTTAGGCGAAAGAGTAAGTGCGGTTTGGAAGTGCTTGAGCGCCTCTTGTGCCTGCCCAAACTGCAAAAGAAATGCGGCCATAAAGAGCTCAAGCCGTGCATCGCCTTGTCGCTGTGTCATAAGTGCACTCCCGGCCGCATACGTAGTTTCGAACACCGTTTGTTTGACCTGCGGATCAATGCCGCTTTGTGGTGCTACGCGCGAAGCAAACTGGAAGAGCTGCTCGACAACTTCCTGCTTACCCAACGGATTACCCGGCCACGCGGTGTCGCCGAGCACCTGATTAAATGAAACCAGATTTTCTTGCGACGGACGGTTGGCAGCAACACTGATGCCCTGCTGATTTTGTACCGACTTTTGGGTTTGGAGTGCATCAAGGAGTACCGACGCCCGCGCGAGCCCCGGCGCGTTAAGCGCCCAACCGCCAACCAGTAGCACGCCCGCCACCACTGGTGCGGCGATAGCCATCAGCTGGTCGCTTACGGGTTGTGAGAGCCGCAACGACGGCGCCTCGCGCTTGGTGAGTGTGTGGAGGTATGCAAGCAGGAGGAAGAAGTACAGCCCGCTCACTAAGTTGTCAAACACAAAGAGGTTGTTAAACGCGTACGCCGCCAGCAATCCAAACAGCGCCGCCTGCTCGGGTACTGAAAGTTTGCTGCGCCAGATGGCATAGACCCCAAGCCCATAGAGCGCGACATAGAGTACAAACGCCGGTATGCCGCCCGCAATCAGCCAATCCAAAAACTCATTGTGTGCACGGTCAAACCACTGTTCCTGGTCGTACATTTTTGGATCGTAGTACTTGTTGAAGACATAACTAAAGTTTTCTTGGCCCCAGCCGACCACCGGTTTTTCCTCGGCACCCTTCAGCACCATGTTCCACAAAAGGAAGCGTGACTGTGTCGTGCGGTCGCTCAGCGATATATCGGAGAGGCGTTTGAGCGTGTTGCTGTTAGCAACAATCGAGGTGCTGCGCAGCGCAAAGAATGCGCCGACTAATACGACAATGATGCAGAGCCCAATAATCGAAGTTTGGCGCAACTGCCGTAGCTGAGCCCCGCGTCCGCGGATAACAATCCAGAGCGCGGCAATAATAAGTCCGCCGACAACGCCCAGGAGTGCGCCACGAGTCTCCGTAAAATAAAGTCCGACTACCTGCAACACCAACGCGAGACCATAAAACACCTGCAGCCATACTTTGTCGCCACGGCGCGCAAGCATATAGAGCGTCAAAAATATGTGGATTAAGAGGTAGACCGCCAAGTACGTAGCATTGCCAAAGGTAGTGTCGACGCGTGGCCCTGATTGCGAGCTGATGGGCACCCAGTGGAAAAGCTGCATCAATGCGTCAAAACCCATCAGCGCGCTTGCCGCAATTGAGACATTAAAGAATCGATCCCACAAATGTTCTGCCGCAAGCACCGCACCCGCTACGACAAACCAGGCGAGCATATGCAACAGTGAGAGGTAGCCCTCCATGCGCTCAAAGTTGCTCCAAAAACTCTTGATAGGGTCAACCGAGAAAATAGTCGCAATAGCCATCCAGGCGACGAACGCGAGTACCGTCCACAGCACCACACCACCGCGCGGGCGATACTTGGGTTCGCGCAGCGCAAGCAAGACATAAAAAAGTACGGTTAGCTCAACTAAAATTCTGAAGGCAAAGTTTTTGCCGGTAATAAACGGGAAGAAGAGGTTGCTGAGCGGGATATAGAGTCCGTGGTTAGAACCGCCATCGGCGATAATAAACGCGACAAAGGGGATCAAAAATATCCCCGTAAGGGTGCCCCAGCGAAGCCAATCTTGATAGCGCATACGCGGGGAACTATACCATAGGGCGCGAGCGTTATACACTAGTATTGCAGCTATGGCGCTCACCAACCGGATACTCGTCAAAGCGGAGCGCTTCTTTAAAGTAGACGTCCGCTACCTCCTACAGGGGACTCTGTGGTCTAGCCTCGCGCAGGTGGTTATTACCCTTTCTGCCCTGGCGCTCTCGATGGTGCTCTCCCGTTACCTCCCTAAAGAGGTTTACGGGCACTATAAGTACGTGCTTTCGCTCGTCTCGCTCATATCGATTTTCTCGCTCTCCAACTTAAATTATGCGGTGCTGCAATCGGCGTCGCGTGGCTTTGACGGTTCGATTATCGAAGGATTTTGGGCGAGTTTAAAATGGAGCGCGCTTATTTTTTTGGGCGCACTCGGGTTGTCGGTGTATTACTTTGTGCAAGGCAATTGGGGACTGGCGGTAGGCATACTCATCGGCGGAGCACTCGGGCCGCTCATCACCGCCGGCTCACTCACCTCGAGTTTTTTGATCGCTAAAAAAGATTTTGAAGGGCTTGCGGTACACGGGTCGATAATCGGGAGCTTTATTCCGGCGGCCGCACTCATGACAACCGCACTGCTCTCACAAAATTATTTGATCTTCGTGGCGGTGTACTTTGTAACAACCGCGGGCGTGTATCTGTATCTCTACCATTACGCGCTGCGCCAACACCACCCCAATCCGGAGAACCGCGACCCGGGCATGATCAACTACGCAAAGCATTTAAGCTTTATGGGTATTTTGGGTGGGCTCGCCGGCAACATCGACCAAGTACTGCTCTTTCACTACGTGGGCCCCATACAGTTGGCGTTGTATAACTTTGCCATAGGCGTTCCCGACCAACTAAAGGGGCCACTTAAAAATCTCGACGGAATGTTTCAGGCTCGCTTTGCCAACCACCTGCCGACGGATATCCGCAAAAGTATGCAGACCAAAACTATTCTGCTGTTTATTTTTGCCGTGGTTTGTGTGGCGATTTATATTCCGCTCACGCCAATCATCTATCACCTGCTCTTCCCCAACTATCTTGATGCGGTGCCCTACTCGCAGTGGTACTCGCTCACCTTGCTTGCTATGCCATTTATCCCAAGCGCATCCTACCTCTCGTCTAAACGGCTTATCAGAGAGCAGTATTGGTATAACGCACTTAGCAACGGTTTTCGCATCGCGTTCATTGCCATCGGCGTCATCGGCTGGGGCTTGGCGGGGTTAATTGGTGCAATCATCGCCTCGCGGTTTGCGGGCGGACTCACGAGCTACGTGCTCTACCGCATTGCCTCAGGCAAAGAAGTCGCACCACCTGTTGTCTAAAAATGCCTCAGTTCTCAACACCGGTTGCCCTTATTATTTTTAACCGCCCCGACAAAACGGCGCGGATGTTTGCCGAAGTTCGCCGTGCCCGCCCCAAACAACTGTTTGTCATCGCCGACGGTCCGCGTACTGAAGAAGAAAAAATAAAAACTGACGCAACGCGTGCGGTCACCGAAAAAGTAGATTGGGAGTGCGAAGTACAGCGACTTTATCAAGATAAAAATTTGGGTGTTAAAAAAGGCCCGCCGACCGGTATTAGTTGGGTATTCGAGCAAGTCGACCGTTGTATTTTTTTAGAAGATGACTGCATCCCCGACCCGAGCTTTTTTCGCTATTGCGAAGAGCTGCTCGAAAAATATAAAGACGACAAGCGCGTGATGCACATCAGCGGCGATAATTTTTTACCTTACCGTGCGCCACAAACCGGAGAGCCGAGCTACCATTTTTCGGTTATTGCCTACCTGTGGGGTTGGGCCACTTGGCGTCGTGCATGGCAGCACTACGATCCCAGCATGGCCGCCTGGCCTGAAGTCAAAAAACAAAACGCTCTAGCACGCGTGCTGCCCGACCCTGCGGTGCACGAACATTGGGAGTATGTGCTGGAGCGTTACTACGACGGCAGCATTAACAGCTGGGACGGCCCGTGGGCCTTAGCCTGCTTTATGCGCGGACTCTGTATTAACCCGGCGGTCAACGTAGTGACAAATATCGGCAACGACGCCGATGCGGCTCACCCACAAAAAGACGGCGACGAAAAAACAAATATTCCTTCTCACCCACTTGCCTTTCCCTTAGCTCATCCGGGGGTTGCAGTCGACCGCACCGAAGATGTAAAAAATTTTAAAGAAGTTTACTACATCAACAAACGCGCCAAAGACCGGGTACGCTCGGCGATTAAATACCGAACGCCCGCGTTCTATCAATTACTTAAGCGCTTGTTCAACCGCTTTTAATAGTTCTTCGTCGGGGATATCGAGCGCGCAACGGCGGTAGTGCCGGCCTCCTATTTCCACCATTACACATGCAGCGGGATCGTTGGGCGTGCAATGCTCGGGGTTGTAGAGCACGCGAGCATTAGGGTTATAGCTCGGAGTCCACGTCGGATCCGAACAGTGTCGCACCACGACGCTTTTTTGCTGCAAGAGTCCCGCAATGTGAGTTACGCCCGTGTCGATGCCGATATAGAGTGCCGCGTTGGCCACGAGCCAGGTGAGTTGCGGCATCGACAAATCAGTACGTACCTGTGCGTTAGGTAAACCCGCAATAATTTCTTCTGCAATTTTCCTCTGTGCAGGAACACCCGTGAGAATAATGATGAATTCCGGATGCGCCGTGGATAGTTGCAAAAAAAGTTCGTGCCAGCGCTCCGGCGGCAGTGCGTGCGGAATGCTTGCGCCAAACAGATGAGCAAGAATATATTTTTTTGGTTCTGGTGTGTTAGTCGGCTTTTCTTGCGGGAGGTTTAGCCGCGGTGGCGGCTGCATACCTTCGCCCGCTTTACCTAAGATATACGGCAGCAAGCGGCGCAAATTTTCTATCATCAGGTACTTGATATCGAAATTGAGATGAACGTGCAGAAATGAATCATGAAAGCCGATCGTGCGATGGCCCGTAAGTCGCATCCCAAGAAAAAATAAACGCAGCGGTAGCGAGTAGCCAACTGAGACAAGCCCGAGCGTCAACAGCGTAGTACTGCGCTGCATCACCACACGCCAAAAAAATGGCAGCGCGGCAATCCCACGCGGGATCTCGCGCACTTCGATTTGGGAGTATTCGCGGGCGAGCTGACGGATGTTTTTTGCCCCGTGGCGCGTAAGGATAAGGAGTGTCGAATCAGGCGCGAGTCGGTGCAGATCATCAAAAAACGCCAGCGCCATAAGCGCATCCCCTAAGGGACCAAACAGCACGGTGACAAATTTGTTAGGAGAGGGTTGCATATACTTGCGCAGTCTCGCGCGCGGCGCGCTCCCAACTAAATTTTTGTAATTGCGCGGGAATAGCGGCCCGCAACCGGTTGCGCAGCGTCTCGTCGGTCAAAAATTGTTCTAGTGCTTCTGCTATCTTTTGTGGCGAATGCGGGTCGACCAAAAGTCCTGCCTCCCCTGCTACCTCTGGGAGCGAAGAAAGATTAGAAGTGATTACCGACACACCGCACTGAAACGACTCCAAGACCGGCAATCCAAAGCCCTCAAATAACGAAGGATATACCAAACACTCCGCGTGACTATAAAGTTTGCGAAGGTCGGCATTATCGGCCGAGTGGATAAAGATAACTTTTTCTTGCAAGTTAGCCGCACGCGCTGCCGCATGAAGAGACTCCAGATATTCTTTGCTTACCGACCGGCCGGCAAACACCAGTTTGAGGTCAGGAAATTTCGGCGCCACCAGTGAAAAGGCCTCAATAAGCGCGCGGTTATTTTTGCGCGGCTGCAGCTGCCCCACACACAAAAGATAGCGCCCCTGCACGCTTGGCCGCTCAGAGTCAGGGAAATACTCTTTGCCCGCCCCCTCGTACACCACCGTTATTTTCGTGGCCGGTACGCCAAGCTGTTTAATAATGTCTTGTTTGGTGGCTTGTGAGACCGCAATGATCGCATCGGCTTTTCTGATCTGCTGCAACTTTTCTTTAAACATCTTACCCGGACTGGCTTTGGCCCAAGATTTATCGTGCAGAAATGCCAGGTCATGGATCGTTACCACGGTTTTGTAGTGCCCCGGCGTGTAGTTGAGTGGGTTAGTGAAATGAAATATTTCGACGCCGCGCATGCGCGCCCGGGCGCGCAAAAGTATCTCGTTTATTTTTTCAAGAAAGGGGAGCGGAAAATACGAAGGGCTCAGCCGAACATGCATTTCATTTCCTCCACTAAACTGCCGCCGAAATAAATCATGTGCATGCACAAACAAATCGTAGCGGTTAGCGCCCTGGGCAAGCAGCTGCACTATCAGTTCGCGCGAGTAGGTACTGTTGCCTCCCCTTCCGACTGCCGCAAACGCATCAAGGCCGACTTGCATGCTACTTTTTGAGCGTTACTAAAATATTGACCGCGGGGAATAACCGCGAAAACATAGTCGATTCGTAGTAACTCAGGCGGTGGCGATTTTTATTAAATAGTTTTGCGATCAATTTGTTATAAAAAAATGCGCGTGAAGAAAGCTCAAAGGTGAGTTGGAGTGAGGGTATCTCGCTAAACGAAAAATCAAAGTAATAGTGCCGCGCTTTGTGCCACCGTGTCCCGCGGGTAAAAAAATCAAAGGTATTGGTCGAAAACATGCGCCGGTGGGTTGGGTCGGTAAAGTTATTTTTAGAGGTAAAGTGCGGTACGCGGATATGCACTGCTCCGCCCGGAGCAAGAATGCGGTGGAGGTCTTTGAGCACCTCCTCATACTCCGGAATATGCTCCAAAATGTCCTGGCAGAGAATTTCATCAAACGTATTGTCGGCAAACGGGAGCGGCAGTTTAGTGAGGTCATGTACGACATCAACTCCCGGCAGGCCGGAAGAGTCGAGATTGACCCACCCCTTCTTAATGTCTGTCCCGCAGCCTAAATTTAACTTCTTAGCCATTGTGTTAATGCCGTAAAAATACTCTTCGCCCGCGCATCCCAAGTATACTCGGTAACTTTATTCCCCGCTGCAGCAGTTTTTGTTAGAACCTCAGGTGAGTTGAGTGCCTGCTCTACGCCGTGTACAAGTGCCACCGCATTGTCAGGTGGTACTAAAAACGCCTCGCGTTCAGAAAGAACTTCGCGTATCGACGGAAGATCCGAGGCAACGATGGGCTTGCGCGCGGCCAGGTAGGCAAAAAGTTTAAGTGGCGACGTGTAGCGCTGAGAGGTGACGTCATGTGCCGTATTGGGCAACACCAATACGTCTGCAGCCGCCAGATTGTCGGCCAATTCTTTATACGGGCGGGGGCCCAGGAATACTGCGTGGGGAAACTTTTTTTGCAGCGCTCCCACTTGTGCCGGCTCGCCGCCGATAAGTGCGACTACGACCTGGGGCAGCAGCGACACCGCTTCAAGCAAGGTGTTCGTCCCTTTCCACCCATCCAGCCGCCCAACGTAGAGCGCGATCTTTTTGTCTTGCGGCAAACCAAGCCGCCTACGTGCCACCTGCTGACTTTCTGCACGAGCAAAAGGTGCCAAGTCGATACCATCGTGTGCCACCACAATATGATTCTGCGGAACGCCTTCGGTAATTAGTGAGTCTTTAAGCCCCTGACTAATTGCCACAAAACGCGCATCGCTCAGCCGGTGCAACACCCACGCACTTTCCTCGCCGTGTACTTCAAACACTAACCGAAGCTGCGGCGCCAACCATTGCAGCACAAGCAACACCACTTTGTCGCGCGAGTAGACAACATCAAACTGTGCCGCAAGTGCGTGCGCCATAACCCGCCGCGCAAACGAAATACTCGTCAATAAAAACCCGAAACGTCCCCAACTAATCAAATCCGTAACGCGTAGCGTCGTGAGCGTAAAATTTTTCTCTACTCCATAATAGTCAAACGGGTCTTGCTCAATGGGCGTCGCGCGGCCGGGCACGACCAGCTCAACCTCTGTCCCCGCTCGTGCTAAAGCCGCGCAGGTGTGCATAATCTGCGCCCCGTGCGCCTTCTCCGTCGGGATCCGTATGGCGGCGGCGTAGAGTACGCGCATAGTTAAGAAAGTTCGACCACTTCGCCAACCACATAGGGCCGGCGGTTTTGCGATTCGTAATACGTGCGCATAAGCATCTCGCCTATGATTCCAAAGAGTACGAGCTGCACGCCAACAATAATAAACAGTGCGGTGACAATCGGCAGCGACACGATCAAATTACCAAGCCCAACAATACGTAGCACGATAGTGGCGATACCCGAAACAACACCAAGCACGATGCTCACCAAACCCCAACCGCCAAAAAAGTGCATCGGGCGGTTCATGTATTTGTGCATAAAGACCACCGTCACCAGGTCGAGCAACACGCGCACGATGCGGCCCATGCCGTAATTGCTTTTGCCATGTTGGCGCGGCGCGTACGAAACTTCCACCTCAGCAACCCTGCCTCCCTGCCACACGGCATAGGCGGCAATAAAGCGATGCATGTCGCCATAAAGATTTACTCCTTTAATTAAATCGGCCCGATAGCATTTGAGCGTGCAGCCATAGTCGTGTAAGTGCACACCGCTTAAACGCGAAATAAGCCAGTTAGCCATAACCGACGGCAACTTGCGGGTCAGATAGGCTCCCTGCCAACGCGCTTTACGCCAACCAGAAACGACGTCGTAACCCTTATCCATTTTGTCGAGCAACAGTGCAATGTCTGCCGGATCGTTTTCTAAATCTGAATCGAGCGTCACGATGACCGAACCTTTGGCATGGTCAATGCCCGCCGCAAGCGCTGCGGTTTGGCCGAAGTTGCGTTTGAGAGCAATGGCGCTTACGGGCTTGCCTTTGCCAAGCTCTTTAATTTTTTCAAACGAGCCGTCATGCGAGCCGTCGTCAACCATAACAACTTCGTAGGGTCGTTTCAGGCTCCTCAGGCTCTCTAAAAGGCGCCCAAAAAGCGCCGGTAGCGACGCCACCTCGTTGTAGACGGGTATAACGACCGAAATAAGGTTTTTCCCTTGGGGACGAGCGGATTCCACGCACTCGTTGTACCATACAAATCATGTGTGGTATAGCCGGATTTGTGGGCGAAGGAAGCAGTGAGACGCTACAAAAAATGGGCGCGTGTCTCAAGCATCGCGGCCCTGACGCGCAAGCAACCTGGATGAGGCCTGGCGTTGGTCTTGCCCATGCACGACTGGCCATCATCGACCTCTCCAGCGGCGCGCAGCAACCCATGGCAAGCACGTCGGGGCGCACACGCATAGTGTTTAATGGTGAGATTTACAATTTTGCTGAACTTAAAAAAGAGCTCGCCTCCTACCCTTTTAAAACTCATTCTGATACCGAGGTCATTTTGGCCGCCTACGAGCGCTGGGGCACCGTCGCGTTTGCCAAAATGCGCGGGATGTTTGCGCTTGCTCTGTGGGATGAGCAAGAAAAAGAGCTATTGCTCGTGCGCGACCGGCTCGGTAAAAAACCGCTCTATTGGTCGCACAAAAATAATCTTTTTTTGTTTGGATCAGAATTGAAAGCGTTGCTTGCACACCCTTCTTGTCCGCATGAAATCGACCGCCACTCCGTCGCCCACTACCTTGCGCGCGATTACGTGCCGACCCCGCGCACCATCTATCAAGACATTCAAAAACTCGAACCTGGCTCGATACTGCGATTTAAAAACGGCATTACTAGCATCGAGCCATTTTGGAATCCGTGCACCTCTCAAAAGTCATATACCGAAACGGAGGCGCTCGAACACTTTGACGCACTGCTACAAAAAGCAACGACCGAACGTTTAGTGTCCGACGTGCCGCTCGGAGTCTTCCTTTCTGGCGGCATCGACTCTTCGACGGTCGCCTATTACGCGGCACAAGCACATCCACGTATACAAACATTCTCGATTGGATTTACCGAAAAAAGTTTTGATGAGTCTGCGCACGCACGGGCCGTTGCCGCACACCTAGGCACCGAGCATCACGAACAAATTCTCTCGGCTAAAGACGCGCTCGCACTGGTGCAAGATATCCCGCAAGTTTTTGACGAACCAGTTGCCGACGCTTCGGTGCTCCCCACCCTCCTGTTGTCAAAATTTACCCGCGAGCATGTCACGGTAGCACTCGGCGGCGATGGTGCTGACGAATTATTGCTTGGTTACCCCACCTTCCGCGCCGAGGAATTTGCGGGCCTATGGAGTGCACTGCCAAATTTTGTACACGCACTCGTGCGAGCAGGTGTCTCACTTTTGCCGAACTCAAACGACTATATGAGCTTGGAGTTTAAAGCACACAAGTTTACACACGATTTTGCTAACGACCCGGCCGTGCGTCATTTGCAGTGGCTCGGGAGTTTTAAAGACGAGACTACTACCCGCGAGCTTGCAGCGCAGTGGAAGGCAGAGTGCCCTAACCTCACGGGACCCAACGCGCTCTCACACCTGTATATGCGCACCTAC
>CALQYT010000004.1:11616-58073 GCA_943348815.1 Candidatus Nomurabacteria bacterium | reverse complement strand
CTACTTGATGGATCAGGTGCTCGTAAAAGTTGACCGTGCGAGCATGCGCTTTGGGCTTGAGGTCCGCGCACCATTTTTGAGCCACGATCTCGTGGAGTTTTTACTCGCGCTACCGCCGGAATTTAAATACAAAAACGGCCGCGGCAAACAGTTGTTGCGTACCCTCATGCACGGGAAATTACCCGATCAAATTTTGGATCGTCCGAAACAAGGTTTTGCAGCCCCCACCGCTGCCTGGCTGCGCAGCGAGTTGAAAGATCTCATGCAAGAAATGCTTAGCCCTGCCCGCGTGCAAAAGTCGGAAATTTTTGAACCAAAAGAGGTTTCGCGTTTGGTGGCCGAACATCTTGCCGGTCGCAATCATGCCAAACAACTTTGGAATCTTTTGATTTTCCAATTGTGGTACGATACGTGGCAATAACAACTCCATGGCATCTGAAGAACGCTTTGGCTACGAGTGGAAAAAGTACGCCCGTCTGACGCCAGCATATGAGGGACAATTCCGAAATTGGAGTGATATGGGCCCCGAGGATTTTGCGGGCAAGGATGTTCTTGATGCTGGTTGCGGGATGGGGCGCAACAGCTATTGGCCGCTACGCTGGGGGGCTAAACATCTGGTAGCCTTTGACAACGACGAGCAGTCTCTTGTGTCGGCACGTCACACACTTGCCGAATTTCCCCAAGCAACCGTCGAGCGCTGTGATATATCACACACGCCGTGGCACGAAGAGTTTGATATCGTCATGTGCATCGGGGTGCTCCACCATCTTCGCAATCCACGTCTCGCGCTAGAAAATTTTACCCGCGCACTCCGGCACGGCGGCACGTTAGTGGTTTGGGTATATAGCTACGAAGGCAACGAACTAAAGGTTCCTCTCCTCAATACCTTGCGGCTCATTACTTCTCGGTTACCGCTTTTCCTGGTGCACACTATTACGTATGCCCTTTCCCTCCCCTGGTACACATTTATTAAACTGGGCATCTTACGCGATGCGTACTCGCGCCAGCTTGCAGGATTTGAATACTGGCACGTACATAGTATTGCGTTCGACCAGCTAATCCCTGCGGTCGCACATTATTGGCGCAAGGAAGAAGTGTTTGCACTTAGTCAAGGGCTCGGACTTACGGTTACAATTACAGCACCCAAGAATGGTATGGGCTGGATATTGACCGGCCTCAAGAAATAAAACTATGCACAAAAACTTTTGGCAATTTATAAAATTTTGTACGGTAGGCGGCATTGGTCTTTTGATTAACCTCGGAATTACTCACGGGCTCGTGGTATGGGCACAGGTATGGTATCTCTGGGCATTTGTACTAGCACTGCTTTTCAGTTGGAGCCTAACCTTTGTACTCAACGCGTTTTTCACTTTTCCTGAACATGAACGAAGTGCCTATCTTAAAAAGTATTTTTTATTTCTGGCAAGTTATGGTCTCGTATTCTGCATTAACACTGCAATAGTGTACGTTGGTACGAGCATCCTAGGTTTGCACTATCTAATCTCCATCTGCATTAGTGCACTCATCACTACTCTACTAACGTTTTCAATAAGCAAACATGTCATCTACCATAGCGAAGGTTAGCTCGCATTTGCACACGCACGCGGCAGCGTACGTACTGGCGCTTTGTATGGGCATCCTTATGGTTGCTCCGTATGCCTACTTTGCGCACGGCCCTGCGTATCGCGGCATCGCGATGATGGGTCATGATGCCGAGGAGCATTATTTGGCGCGCATGCAAGAGGTTTATGACGGTCATCCCCTGCTTGGCAATACCTTCTTACCTTTTAAAAACATCCCATACCTGAGCCCCGGTTTGGGCGAAGATTTGGTTGCATACGCAGGCATGGGTGTCGGCCTCAGCGCCACACAAATAAATCTTGTGGCCAAAGTAGTTTTGCCGCTGATTATCTTTTTATTCATCTACGGGCTGGCACTCGAGCTGAGCGGCGCGCGTCTAGCCGCGTTGTTTGCAGCGCTGACCGGCATGCTCGCCACCGTTGTTATGAGCGGCGACAGTATTCTTGGGGTTATTTGGGGGCGACCCATCAACCCTGAGTTAAGCGGTGTGTTTTTATTTGGCGGGCTGTGGTTGCTCTACCGAATGCGCGCCAACGCAACGTGGCCTGCAGTGCTGTTACTTGGCGTTATCACTGGGGCAAGCCTCTATCTGTCGCCGTATGTATGGTCATTTTTAGGTGCATGCATGGGGCTATGGTTTCTCTACCAGTTTTGGCTAAAACACTACTCGCAAAGTTTGCGATTTTTCCTCGCGGGAGTGGTTGCACTCCTACTCGACATCCCCTTTGTACTCAACAGTATCGCCTCTCATAGTTACCCGGGCTATGCGGCCGCCGCAGCTGCACAAGAAATTTTGCACAGCCATGCGCCTGTGGTTGGCGTGTGGGTTGTGGTACTACTCGTGGTCTCGTGGTTTTCCAAATCACTTCTTGGCAGCGAGGCCCGCACGTTTTTCGTGCTTTGTTCAGTCTCACTAGCCATAGTGCTCAATCAGCAAGTACTCACGGGAGTATACGTGCAACCCGGGCACTTCCACTGGTACATCACCAAACCATTTGTTGGTATCGTGCTGGCGCTTGTACTCTGGAAGCTACTCGAGCGCTTTGCGCCAAAAATACAGCTACCCGTAGCTGCCGTTGTTTCAATCATGCTCGTTGCCACAGCAGTAGTGGCCCAAGTAAATTTTTATAACCGATTCGACTCAGTAGCCACGGCCGCACAAGCCTACGCACCATTGGTCGACTATCTCCGCTCGCAGCCAAAACAAGTAGTCTATGCCAACCCTGACATCTCGCAATATCTCCCTATTTACACTAGCGCCGATACGCCGAATAATGCTTACGCCAAACTCTACGTTGCTCCACCGGGCTATTTGGATGCGGTGGCAGCGCTGCCGCAGCAACTCAACGCTGCTGCGGTACAAAAACTTGGCATCACGTTGGTGATTAAAGACCAAAGCGACTCGTGGGATGTAAGCCACCTTAAATTAGTACAAACCGTAGATCGTTTTAAGATTTACGTGCCATAAGCACATCAACGGCGTCGGTAACCTGTTTGACGGTAATACTCTGCGCCTGTCGTCGAGCCTCTGTTTCGTTATAAATCCCCGGACTCATGATAAACAGCTCCGGCGTGCGCTCAAACGGCGGCACTACTACCAGGTTGCGCGGGCCACGCGGTGGTTGTTCGTTTTCATCCATCGGCCCCACGATGTCGATGGTGGGCACCCCGAGCGCTTCGGCAATATAGATAGGCCCGGTATCAACGCCAATAAAGACTTCCAGCTGTGCAATAAGTGCTTTTAGCTCTTCGATACTAAAAAGTCCGGTGGTATCGAGTGGCGTAATTTTTGCAGATCGGATGAGGGCGTCGCTCTCTGGCTTGTCGCTTGGTGCTCCCAATACCACAACCCGAGCGTTATATTTTTGTGCACAATAATCAGCCACGGCAGCCAAACGCTCGGCCGGCCAGTTTTTGAGTTTGTTACCCGCCGAGGAAGCGATGCCGATCAATCGCGCGTCTGCCAAACCTTTTTCTTGCAAAAAATTTTCTACGCGCTCTTTGGCTTCTGTGGCAACTGCGAGATGTTTGGTCGTATCGTCGGTAGTGATGCCGAACGGCTCGAGCAAGTTAAGATACTCGCGCGGGGCGTATTGCCCAATGCGGTGCGGGCGTAAAACACCGAGCATACGCACCAGTTTATAAAAAGTACCCTCTGAGCTCTTGCGTCCCACCACTTGGGGAGCGACTACCAAATGTGCACCGGCTAAATACAAGAGTGCAAAGCCGCGCATACTGGGGCCCGCGGTGAGCCCTGCGTCAGGTGTCTCCTCGCGTAATGCGGCGAGAGTTTTTGCAACATCCTGTTTGCCACAAATAATATAGCGGTCGACATCAGCATTACCCGCAAGCACCGATCCACCCGCCCTGTCTCCCACCACCACAACGCGTGCCTGCGGAAACTTTTGTTTAATGGCGCGAAACACCGGTGTCGTGCATACCATGTCGCCTAACTTGCCAAACTGGACTATCACCACACAGCGGGGATTGGTTACTTGTGCGTTAGCGCGACCGTGCAACAAAAAACGCCCGTAGCAGCGCACGAGTAGCACTAAGTTTGAGAGTCGCTCTGACATTACTTAAAAAAGTTTTTGTGCCACGCCGTCCAAATCAATAGAGCGTACGCACTCTGTGGATGCTGTAATGCCTGAGCCGGATCTAGTGGAATGAGCTCTGCATGTTGCTGCGCGTAAGCAAGCGCTTCTTGTTTCACTTCCTGCGGTACATCTTTGAGCACCGCAAGCGAGATACTAAAACCTTGTTTGGGGCGCTCAACCAATTGCTCGGGCAAATAGTTGCGCAACAAATCTTTGAGCATGCCTTTGCCGCTTGGCGAGCCGCCGTGCCGTTCGCGCGCACTATGTTGGCGCGCTGCGGCAAAAAACTGCGTATCCAAAAACGGCACACGACCCTCAAGCCCATGCCGCATGCCGGCGCGATCGATTTTAAACAACAAATCATCCGGCAAATAAACTTCCTGATCAAAGGCGAGCCCAAGTTCGTCGCGCGCCGCTACCCGCTCGTGCAAAAACTCCAAAGCCTCAGTGCGCGAGACAAGACCCTCATCGACGCGTACAAATTCCAAATAGGCTGCATACGGATCACGATTGATCTTAGATTCTGCGGCACGGCGCAAACGTGCGGGCAACCTGGCAACTAGCGCTTCGGGCACCAATCGCATTCCTTTTTGGAGACCAAGCAAATGATTGTGCCGGTGATAGCCGCCAAAAAACTCATCACCCCCTTCGCCCGAGAGCACCACCTTGTGCGTTCGGGCTACCTGCTCTGACAGATATTCCGTCGGAATATACGACGTATCTGCGAACGGCTCATCCAATGATTCTCGGAGCGACAAAAAACGTTCAAGCGCTTGCTTAGGACTAAAGTCAAAACTTGTGAGCTTAACCCCAAGCTCTTTGGCTGCGGCAACCGCATACTCGTTGTCGAGTCGGTTGGGGATATGCAAGAAAAACGGCTCGGGGTTAAATCCCAACTCACGAGCCTTTGCCAGCAACAAGGTGGAATCGATGCCACCTGAATAAAAGAGGCAAACCGGCACATCGGCCACAAAGTGCGCACGTACACTGTCTCCCAATGCTTCATCAAGCGTACGCGGCGTGTCAGCGACTTCGGGCACCAATTTGCTGTGTGCAAGAGTCTGCGTCGCCAGATCATAGATCAACACCTCGCCGGGGAGAACTTTTTTAACCTCTACAAACGGCGAATGCGGTGCGGGTATGTAGCCAAACAAAAAATATAAATGGTGCGCGAGTACATTGTCAGTATGACCAAAGAGCTCAAGTACTGGTCGCAAGCCCCGCAACTCAGAGGCAAATGCAAACTGCTTACCTTTTTGATAATAGTAAAGTGGCTTAATACCAAACGCGTCACGAGACAGCACTAACTTCCCCGCTTTGGGATCATAAATCGCAAATGCCCACATCCCGCGTAGTTTGTTAAAAAATGCTACGCCCTCGCGCGCATAGCCGCGCACAATAACTTCGGTATCGCTTTCGCTCACAAACTGTTCGCCTGCTTTTTTTAAACCCTCGCGCAACTCGCGGTAGTTATAGATCTCGCCGTTGAAGGTAATTTGTAACTCGCCCGCCGCCATGGGCTGATGTCCGCCCGGCGTAAGGTCGATGATCGAAAGCCGGTTGTGTCCAAGCGCCACCTGGTGGTCGAAAAAAACGCCCGTATCGTCGGGCCCACGATGAGCCATGAGCGCATTCATCCGCTCGACTAACCCTTTATCCGGAGCCGTAACACCGGCAATGGCACACATGCGAGCACTCTAACACAAAAACATTACCGTTTGGCGACCAATAAATCCTCACTCCAATGCACCGCAAAACCGCAGGTTTTAAAATAATTTTCAAACCACTCGCGCCAATCGTCGTGATGTACTTCGACAACCGCCTGCTGCACCTTTTGCATCGCACTCGGGGGAGTGTGCATAAACACGTCGTACTCGGAGCCTTCGATATCCACCTTGAGTAAATCGACTTTGAGCAATGGCGCCAACGCCTGCTCGAGTGTTATTGCCCGTACCGCGACCCCTACTTTAGCCAACTTAAGTGCGGAGGTGTGTCCCTCGGCCTCGATATGCACCTCGCCCTCAGTGCCTACGACTGCCTCGGCATGAATAGTGGCAAAGGGTGCGTTTTCTTGCAGGAGCAGTAAATTGGCAGGGTGCGGCTCGTAGGCCACCAAGTGGGCATTAGGGTGGAGATGTTTTATCCACGCACTAAAAACGCCGACGTTGGCGCCGACATCAACAACGAGCGCGTCGTCCCTGAGAGCTAAGTCTTCAATTCCATAGGAGTCGCGCCCAACCACCTCGGCAATAATATTGAGATCGTCAGAAAAAATCCGCACCACAAACTGCATCCCATTGTGCAGATGCACGCGCGGATTAATATTGCAGTAATCGAGCAAGCGGTTAAGTGGCAGGGTAACTTTGTACCAATCCGTATATAGCCGCATCCGCTCGAGCACGTTTTCTAGCCTGCTTTTGGTCACGCCCTTACTATACCGTTTTCAAAAACAAAAAGCCTGCCTGTAGTATAGTAATTGGGTAATCGCCCTTACCATCAAATAATCACATGAAATGCCATCTGTGCGAAAAAGACACTGCGGTTGAGTTTCTCAATCTAGGGAAACAACCCCTCGCTAACAAATATCCTCTGGAGACTGAGTTTAAGACAGAAGACTTTTTTCCGCTTACCGTATTCTTTTGTACCAATTGCAAGAACGTGCAACTGGGCACTATCGTTTCCCGCGAACGGATGTTCGTAGATTATTTTTATCTCTCCTCAGTCAACCTCGGCCTCGTGCGACATTTTGAAGAACTGGCTAAACAGCTCTCTTCGGCAAAATTTGTGGTCGATGTGGGTTCGAACGACGGGATACTCCTAAAACCTCTCAAAGCGCTCGGGGTAAAGGCCATCGGCATTGACCCTTCGGTCAACGTGGGGAAAATTGCCAATGATGCTGGACTCACCACCATAGTTTCATTCTTTAACACGGAGGCCGCTGAACAGGTAAAAAAAGAATATGGGAGACCGGATGTCGTAGTCGCTAGCAGCATCTTTACCCACCTGGAAGATCCTCACTCCTTTATCGATGCGGTAAAAGATCTCATGACTGAAACGGGCGACTTTATCATCGAAGTTGAGTACATCGGGGATATTGTAGAACGGACCCAATTTGAGAGATTCTACTTAGACCGTATATTTTATTATTCCCTTACTTCTCTAAAAAATCTTTTTGAGAAGCACGGAATGTACGTCGCCGATGTGGAAAAGATAGCTCCGCACGGTGGTTCTATCCGCGTTACGGCACGCAACGGTAGCGGCGCGGCGTCGGCACGGGTAATGGAACTGCTTGCGCAAGAAGAACAGACACTGACCGTATCAACTTTGGAACAATTCAAAAACACGGTCAACACCTACCTGACCGCGTTTAAAGATAAACTCTTGGAGTACAAAGCCTCGGACGTCAAAGTTGCCGGCTATAGCTCGCCGGCGCGCGTAGCCACTATTTGCAATTATGGAAACATCGGACCTTCATTGATTGAGTTTATTGTCGACGATAGCCCCCTCAAACAAGGCCGTCACAGCCCAGGGACTCATATACCGATTGTGCCAAAAGAGTATTTGGAAGCCCATAAACCTGACCTCCTCGTTGTGTTTGCCTACGAGTATTTTGACGATATTAAGAAAAAGACAAGCGCGGGCAACTATCGCTACTTGATACCCATCCCCCCACGAGAAGTTAGCTAAAAACGAGAGCCTCAAAAGTCCTGGTCATCTTTTTTAGCCCATGCTAAAGTGTTGAACTATGTCTGGAAACATCGTTTGGGAAGATATCGCGACTATAGGAAAAAACCTAAGTTCGGAGGAAGCCCACAAACTTGAGGGGAAGACCGTTCTTATTAGTGGCGGTTCTGGGTTCTTGGGCAAATACTTGGTAGGGGCTCTGTGTTACTTAAACGACACCACTCTTAAAAAACCCTGCCGTATTATTTCGGTAGACAACTTCATTACCGGACAGCCTCATCCGGATTTTAACTTTAAAGGACGCAACGACGTGCTCGAAGTGTGGGGCGATGTATCGTACCCGCTCCCCGTGCGAGAGGACATTCACTACATCATTCACGCTGCAGGGCTCGCCTCACCCGTGTATTACAAAAAATACCCGCTTGAGACGATAGAAAGCGCGGTCACGGGTGTAAAAAATCTTCTCGAACTCGCGCGAAAAAATAAAAATCTCGAAGGATTCTTTTTCTTCAGTTCAAGCGAAATATACGGCGATCCTGACCCGAAGGCCGTCCCAACACCCGAGACCTACCACGGCTATGTCTCTTCAGTCGGACCGCGCGCCTGCTACGACGAATCAAAACGTCTTGCCGAAACCATCGTCAGTATTTATCACCAACAATACGGTATTCCGACAAAAACTGTGCGCCCCTTCAACGTGTTTGGCCCGGGCATGGGGCACGCCGACCGTCGCGTATTACCTATGTTTGCGTACAAAGTACTCAACAAACAACCAATACCGGTCCACGGTCACGGCCGACAGACCCGGACGTTTTGCTATATTACCGACGCCGCAACCGGCTTCCTTAAAGTGCTTCTGAGCGGCAAACCTGGCGAGGTGTACAACATCGGCAATGAAGACAACGAAATATCAATGAAAGACCTCGCCGAACTGTTTGTAAAAATCGAAGGAAGCGGCGCCACGTATACGCTTATCCCCTACCCGGCCAATTATCCCGCTGGGGAGCCCGAGCGTCGCTGTCCTGACATCACTAAAGCCCGCTCCGACGTTAAATTTGCTCCGCAGGTAAGTCTGCAACAAGGTCTCGCCCGGTTTATTGACTGGTGCCGCACTGACTCACGCTACACCGAGGGAGCCGTACAAGACTAGCCATGAGCCAAAGACCCACCCGGATTGCAGTAGTGGGGACAGGCCGCTGGGGCAGTGTTATTCTTAAAACTCTTCACACTATCCCGAGCTGCAAAGTCGCCTATCAAGTAACCCGCGATTGGCGAACTCTGCTCACCAAAAACGACATCGACGGAGTGATTATTGCAACTCCGCCGGCAACCCATGCGCAGATCGCCCTACCCTTCATACGGCGCGGCATTCCGGTATTTATAGAAAAGCCGATGACCCTTAATGTGCGAGAGGCGCGCAAGTTGGTGGCTGCTGCAAAAAAAAGCCGCTCTCTCGTTTTTGTAGGGCATATCCATCTGTATAATCCGGCTTATCAAGAAACAAAGAAACTTTCGAGAACGCTTGGCAAGATCCGCTTCTTGCTCGGCGAGGGCGGCAGTATCGGTCCTTTTCGGGAAGATTATTCTGCGATGTGGGATTGGTCGCACGCGGTGTACTTAATGGTAGATATTATGGGTAAGATGCCGCAAAAAGTTTCGGCATGGGCCGGCGCGAGCCTGCGGCCAAAAACAAAACTGTGGAGCAGCTCGCAGATAAAACTTGACTTCAAAGGAGGTACCACCGGCTACATACTCAGCAGCTCGCTGTTGCCTCAAAAACGCAGCCGCTTAACTATCGTCGGAGAAAAAAGTAGCCTCGTGTACGACGATATCTTGCCAAAACAAAAAGTAACTTCCTACCAAAAAAACAAAGTCTCTTTTCCCCCCTACAAAGCCGCGATGCCGCTGACACGGGAGTTAGAAGCATTTCTCAAAGGCATTAAGAAAAAAGAAAAACCGGTAAGTGGTATTGCTCAAGGACTCGCCGTCGTCCAAATACTAGACGCAGCTGAACGCTCTATTGCACATGGAGGCGCGTCAATAGCGCTGAGTTAGTGATATAAATCATAATCCAGAATTAAAAAGAGCGCGGCCTTGCAACCGCGCCCCACTTCTGAAAACCCGGTCTATTATTGTTGCCGCAACAACTCAAACTCCACGGCGCTGTAGTTTACGAACGGATCGAAGGGCCCCGTTTGAAACTCTTCGAACACCGCATAGGGACTCACGATGTTTATCCTGTGGAGCAGATAGGGTGGGATCTTGATCATGACTGGATTGATATTCTGCGAGTTCACGGCGATTGGAATCGTCCTCTCCTCGCCGTAAATGTCCTTGAACCAAAACTCCACGCTCCCGATCAAGACTACGAAGATTTCGGGATCTTTATTTTCAACCCGTGGATGAAAGTGATTACCAACTCCTTCGCCCCGAATTCGATACGCGATCATGCAGCGGGCGCGCCCAGCCTGCATGTCGGTGTCGAAAAGAAGGTTCCACGTCCGAGAACCTTTCGGACTCGTGGGATCATCGGGTTTGCAGACCTCAAACCACACATCCGCCACCCGGCTCGGCTCGCCAATGATGGGTGCCTTCCGCAACCGCATGTTTGTCATTACTTGGACCTTTCCCGTTGCACTAAGAAGATCTTCCTTTCACGTCGAACTATATTTACAGAACCAATTTGTGTCAATGTAAAATTTTATCCAATTCTTTCAAAATATGCGGCATCAGGGCATCAACGCGGAAATAGTTGACGTAGGCTGCGCGCGCCTTGCGCTGCATATTCATAAACTGCTCGTTGGTGAGGCTGTTATGGAAGTCGGCCACAAGGTCAGGCAAGCGTGCCATATCGCGAAAGTCGACAATGAGAGAAAACTGCCGGTAATCGACTTCGTCGGCAAAGGGCAAGATACACTCGGTGTCGACAATCACGGGGATACGCCCCAGTGCGAGCGTCTCAAACAGCCGTACCGAGGCATTGGCGTCGCCCCGCACACACAGCCCGTAGTCAGACGATAGCAAGTTTTCAACAAATTCGCGCCGCAAGTCTTCGGGCTTCCCCGACATGGTGGCGAGATTGGCCGAAAAAGTTGACCGGAGAATAAAATTGGTTGCAACACGGGGAGATTTTTTGAGCACCGCCGTTGCGGCAGCCCGAAAGAAAACTCCTTTGCGCACAGCGGCATACCTATCGTCACCAAGTGCTTTTAATCGTGGGGGGAGTTCTTTAACAATCGTGCGGAGCTTTTGTCCAAACGGGAGTGATGCCCACCCCACAAAGCCAATGAGCGGCCGCGGCCCTTTATTGCGCACCGCAAGCTCACCTTTGGAATACAACTCCAATAGATCGTCGGCATAGGGTGGAATATGGATCGCATTTTTTTCGGGCATAAAGCGATAGCCTCCGTAACGCAATACCACCGTGTTCGGAATTTTGACGGGATGTTCGATGTCGCCCAGCCCGTCAATAAAAAGTGGTTTGCTGAGCTGTTTGCTTGCCTGTGCACAGGCATCCAAGAGTTCGGGCCATTGTGCCAACGCCACATTGTGGCTGTAAGGCATAAGCACCATATCTGCTTTAGCCGCTTCAGTAGTGACCGAATAGTACTTAGTGTCAAAACACCGGCGCTCAAACAGCTCGCGCCAAAACGGTACACTAGCCGTGAGTGGGTTACCCCACATGGTGTAGAGGAGCGGAATATGCTGCAGTCCTTGCCGCTGCCAGGCCGGATCAACAAAAAAAGTTACGTGTTCCATAGTTAGCGATTGGCCGTAAACACAAACCCGAGTGGATTGCGCACGCCACTGCGGGGTCGCAAACGCAGGAAGAGTTTGTCAAAAAACGCGTACCAAAGATACACCACCGGGCGCAGCGCGCACGGGAGCGACAAGACAATCGTGTTGAAGTTGGCAAGTATGGGCCCGCGACCAAAGGGGCGCACTGAAACAGTATTAAATCCTGCGTCAGTCAAAATTTTTAGCAGTGCCTCATGGGTATAACGAAAGTAGTCATGCGGGTCGGGATGATACCCAACCCAAAAGGGCACAATGCCAATCAGTCGCCCACCCGGCACGAGGATCCGGTGCGTTTGTTCCAGCAAGAAGCGGTAGTTGTACATATGCTCCAGCACATTGCACAAAAGCGCGGTGTCGATGCTCGCGTCGGCAAAGGGCAAAAGATCCTTCTCAAAATCGATACCCGTAAACGAGCCGTCTATTTTTTGCACCTCCGCATCATCGGCGCCGGCGAAATAGTCAAAATAATCAGGTTCGTGCCCGCCGCCGATGTCGGCCACCTTGCCATGTACACGCTCGCGGCTCAACTCTTGGTTCATCAAAATCCGCATAAGCGTTTGGCCGCGGTAGAGATGTTTGAGCGTATGTAGGAGTCCAAACTGGTGGGTCATGCTAACTCCTTGAGCATAGCAGGAATAAGTTTTTGGAGAGAGTGATGCTCGCGCACATATTCGGGGCTCGCCGTCTCTAAAAACTTGAGCGCTGGGTCGCGCGTGCGTACCGGACAGCCGCAAGCAACAGCCTCCAAAATCATCTTATCCAAACTCCCCGTCTCGCTCATATGCAAAAAGAGCGCCGCACGGCGAAACTCGTCACGCACCTGCGCGTGACTGAGCCCTCCCAAAAAGGTGACTCGCGCGCCAAGCTCTTGCGCTAGCTCCTGTAAATTTTTGAGCTCCGGCCCCTCACCTCCTATCCGTAATTCCTTCCCCGCCTCGGCAGCCGCGCGGATAGCCAAGTCGTGGCGCTTACTCTTGCTTAGGCGCCCGGCCGAAAGCCAGTGTTCGCCGCGCACAATACTCGGGTCAGGATTAAAAAAATCAGTATCAATCCCATGTCCCATGATATGTACTTTTTTGCTCGGCAGTCGGAAGCTCTCACGCGAGGCGGTAAAAATTATATCTACTAATTTTTCTGCTATGCGCAATTTAAGATCAACACTTTTATGTGTATACCAAAGCCCAATCTTTTTCCCAAGCAAATGCCACAACCATACCGCCGCAACCAAATATTCCGGATTCATATGCACGAGCACGTGAGTATAGCGGTGTCGGAATACTACGATATATCGTAGTAACTCAAAGGCGCGGCCTATCTTATTTTTTGATTTGAGTGGATAGACCTTTACGTGTGCCGGTAAAAAATGTTCTCCTTCGCGCAAACAAATAACCGTTATCTCCTCACAGTGTTTTGCAAACTCTTCTAACCATCGCACAAAAAAACCAAGATGAGAGTCGTTTTTATCTACCGCCTGGGTAGTGATAAGTAACTTCATAAACTAACGACGTTTGCGGTGCCGGGCAACGGCAGCTTTGCCGTGCACGCCCTCAACCAAATCGAGATCTTTGTTAGAGGTCACCAGCAAATGGAGATTTTTTTCTATCGCGGCTGCCAAAAACTTGTCGCCCCACGGATCCTTAACCGATTTGCCATATAACTCGGCGAGTGCCGCGACGTCTTTGATAAAGCACACTCCGCCCGCACCACGGCCCAGTTTGGCCCCTTTGTGCCCGCTATCGTGCACTACCTGTAAGTGCGAGGCACCGATGCGCGGGTCGGCCGCCACCGCAGCACGCACCACTTCGTAGTCGGCCCCTGAGGCTTTAGCTAAGTCAAAAATGAGGTTGGCAAAGAGTACCCGCAGGTACAAAAAGAAGTTTCCTGCATATTTGACCAGCTCTGCCTCGCGTACGCCGCACACCACCTCAAACGGCGCTTTGGGGAGGGTGCGCAAAATAATGTGCGCCCGGTCACGAAACGCTTTGGTGTTTTTAGAAACACCCACAATATTGCGCAGCGGGCGCGCCGCATCCTCGGCCGCCTGCTTGAGTACCAAAAACTCCGGACTATGCATGACGTAGAGTTTTGGAAACTGCTTCTGTAGTTTTTGCGTAGTGCCGGGCAAAATGGTTGATTTGATAACCGCGGTTTTCGCCGGGCCCACCAACCCCAAACCCTCGCGCACAATCGAGTAATCAAACCCTCGCGGCGTTGTCGGAGTTGGTACGGCAATAAAAACAATGTCGCATTCTTTAATCTTATTTTTATTAGCGCGATAGCGCTCCTCCAACGAATAACGCACTACCGTGTAGCCGCGGCGCTCAAAATCATCAGCATAACTTTTGCCGATAAATCCCTGGCCGATAAATCCAATGAGAGGTTTTTTCATACTTAGGTAAGTGATTGCTTCCACGCCGCTACCCACTGTGGAGCTGCCAAGACGTTAAGTTTTAATTCGCCCCGTGCTCCCGATTGCAGCACTTCTTTTACTTTCTCAGCCAAGTCTGCTCTGGGCGCAATTAGTGCACCCGCCTCGCGCGCTATACCCACATCGGGCGCAACCACGGGCACGCCGGCCGCGAGCGCTTCTACTATACTCTGTCCCCAACTCTCGTGCCTAGAGGTACAGAGCACCATATCAGCTTGTGCCAAATAGGGCTTAAGGTCCTGCCAGCCGGGGAAACTTACCGATAGCCCTTCTGCCTTTTGTTTTAGCTCTCCTGCCAAACTCCCCGCCCCGAGCATTACTAAACGCGCACCCGGCACCTGTCGTAAAACTTCAAATGCATACAGGGGATCTTTTTCCGGTTCAAAGCGGCCAATCCACAGTATTGTTTTAGGTAGCTGTAATGCGCGTGAAATAGTGCGAAACTTCTCTAGGTCGACAAAGACCGGCAGCACCGATATTTTTGCGCGCACCCCAATACGCGCAACTTGCTGTTTTATTTTTTCTGACACCACCCGCACCGAGTCGGCATGACGCAAAACAATCTGACCAAGTACATGCCGCACCAAACTTTGTGCAGACAGGTCGGTATGTACTTGTACGTTAAATTTCGCTCCGAGCTTTTTAGCAACCCGCCACCCAAACAACCCACGCCAAAAGGGGTCCTGCGCGCTCACCACGTCAAACTGCCCTGGCGGAATTTTTGGCCACAAACTCCCCCGCCCCCAAAACACCACTGCCAATTCCTCCACCGCGTTGCGCTGCAGCTCGTAACGTTCATTACCCGGCCCAAAGCGCCGGTCGCCTGTAATTAGTAAGACTTTCATATAGTTTTTAGAAGTTCCGCAAGTTTTTGCAGTGTTGTGGGTATCGCAAACTCCTGCACCCGCTCTTCTGCACGCCGTGCACGCTCCTGTGTACCCGCTTGATCATCCTCAATTTTTTTAAGTGCTTGATACAGCGCCTCATCGTCTTTAGCGGGGATAAGTAAACCGCCATCTTGCACCAACTCAGGATTGCCGCCAACGCTCGTCGCCACAATCGGTGTGCCAAGCGCCATCGCCTCGAGCAGTTGATGCGAGAGACCTTCGTAGGTCGAATTGTTAACATACACACTCGCCACTTTTACCCAACCCATCGCTTGTACGCGCGGAAGGTTATCAAATATTTTAAGCTGCCACCGCGGCTCTCGTGCCACTACGCGCCGCAGCGCGTCAAAACCCTTCCACGGCACTTGGCGACCAAACGAAACAATAAAAAAACCCTCTGGCCGCTCTTTGGGCAACTCGTATGGTACCGGAATATCAATGCCGTTATAAACTAGCATGGGCACAACACCCCAGCCGCCGACTATTTTTTGCATATAGCCGCTTGGTACTATTACCACATTGGCACTGCGTGCAACAAATTTTTGGATGGCGCGCAGTAGGCCTACCCGTAGTCCGTAAGACTTGGTTTGAAACTCGTCTAATTCATCCACCACACCATACCGCTGCCGCGCCTGCTCCCACACATAGTCGCCCGGCACGCGCAGTACAAATTTTTTGCCGGTTAGTTTTGCAGCAAGCGCTGCCGGAAACCCAACCGATACCGTGTCTTGCGCAAGAATTATGTTGACTCCACGCGCCTTTCCTAAACATTTTAAAAAATAGGCCGCGTGTCTAAAAATTTTAGGCAGATGACGCACTGCACGGAATGGCAATACCGTCACCTCAAACCCAAATGCTGGCATGCGCTCTTCCAACAGCTTTGCATAGGTCGCGGGCCCGCCGCTCTCCGGCGGGTAAAGACCGGTTGCTAAAAGTATGTTGATCATGAAAAAAGTCGAGAAAACACGCACTCTTCCATCGCGCGCGCGATTAGGGTCCAATCGTATTTCTCAAAGGCCAGTTTTCTGGCATTTTCTATAACTACCGCCGCACGCCCCGGGTTACCCAAAATAGCCTTAATTTGGGCCGCTATTTGGTCGGGTCGATCCTTCTCCACCGGCCAAGCTACCTCGGGCGTAATAAAGTCTTTAAGCCCCCCTTCCTGCGTCGCGACCACAGGTACCCCAGCCGCAAACGCCTCAACAAAGGAGTTTCCCATACCTTCGGAGCGCGAGGCCCTCACAAACACATCTGATGCGTGCAAAAGTGCCGGGAGTTGCGCATGGTCGACATGACCAAGCCATTTAATCCGCGCGACTATGCCAAGTTCTTGGGCAAGTTTTTTTAGTTTATTTTCATCGGGCCCACTTCCGGCAACTATGAGGTTAGTGTCAGGAATTAATGCAATTGCACGAAGCAAATCATCGATTGCATTTTTATGCACCAAACGAGACGAAGTAATAACGGTCGGCTGTTCATGCGAAACTTTTTCGCCAGAAAATTTTTGTATATCAACGCCGTTCGGAATGATTTCTAGTGGACCCGGAAAACCCATTTTATGTGCCCAGTCGCCCAGATAGGTGGAAATCGCTTGTACTACTTTTGCTTCACGAAAGCCGCGTTTGAGTAAAAACAAAAAAGGAAGAATCCTGAGCCGGCCAAACATGTACTGCTCGGTGTCCCCTTCCTGCAAGGTGAGCGCATACGGAATTTTTAATTTTGCCAAAACAATAGGAAAGAGCATGTAGCTCATCATCGCCCACGCACCGTCAAATTTTTCTTGAGCGTGCAAACGTCGCGCCAAAAATGTGGCGCGCGGCACAAATAAAATTTTATCCAAGTACGAGCCCCCCTTTCCTACGCGATGCAGTATCACGTTGCCCATCTTTTCTTCCTTCGCTTGCCCTGAGTCAAATCGAAGGGTGACTATATGAAATTCGATATCACCAATGCGATCGGTGATCTCTTTGATAGCCACCTCGGCTCCGCCGACGCGCGGATAATAGGCAAGTGAGAAAATTAGAATTTTTTTCATACCGCGCGGCCGGCTATATAGTCTACCAAGTGGTGTGTCGGCCGCCAGCCAAGCGCCTCAGACTTGGTGGTGTCGAGCGTCGCATCCATGCGGTTACCGGCAACCTCGGGTCGCATTTCGACCGGGCCACCAAACATAGTTGCCACCTCCAGCACCGAAAACGATTCCGGACTACCCAAGCCAAACTCATCACCCACTCCACGCTCGCCCACCAACACTAAACCTTCGACAATATCATCCACATGCGTAAAATTGCGCTTTTGTGTACCGGGTGAATTGACCCCTAATACCTCGCCTTTTAATTTTTTCTGTCTAAAAATCTCAACCACCGTCCCATACGTTCCCGCACGCTCGCGTGGGCCATAGACATTATAAAAGTAAGTCACGGCATAGGGCAGGTTGTACCAGCGGCCATAATTTTGTACGAGTTCAGTGTTACTTGCTTTGGTCCAGGCATAGGGACTTTGCACGCGACCGAGGCCACCATCACCAAACTTGGTCGATGAACCCGCGTATATGAGTTTAAATTTTTTCTTACGCCAAAATTCAACCACCCCAAAGGTGCCGTCTTTATTTAAATCCCACACCAACGCCGGCTCGGTAAGGCTGATCTCGACGCGCGAGTACTCACCTAAATGAAAAAGAACGTCGGGTGTTTCGGGGATATGCTTTTCGATATCTTTGGTGTGCCCCTCGCGATACTCCACGCCCGCCACATGATTGTCGCGCGAGCCAACAAAATAATTGTCGAGCGAGATAACACGGCTGCCCTCTTTGGCAAGCCGCTCGCAGAGATGCGAGCCAACAAAACCCGCACCCCCCGTAACGACAATAGTTTTCATTCGATATCAAACTCCTCGGCGGTAGGATAAGTTTCAGCTACCACCTTGGGTCGCCGCGCATAATAGGCTGCCGCACCCCCGGTGGCAAGGACAAACACGAGCCCCCCGAGCGACCACCATAACATCGGGGAAGAATCCGATTTGGTTGAAGTACCGAGAACTTGACCCGTTGTTTCTCGTGTAGGCTGAGAAGCTTGGACAATCGTTTTTGGAGCAGAAGTCTTAGCCGAAGCAACCACGACCCGTTCGCCACGCAAAGGCGACGAATCACCCGGCACCGCGCTCGCGGCAACCGCTTGGTTTGGATAGAGCAATCGTGCATCGGTGGTCGCCACAAATCCTAAAACCGCCGGCGCGAAACGCACTCCCCCACCGGCAAGTACGTCCGTCGCTTCAGGAATAATAAATGGATGGTCGCCTTGCAAAAATGACCAGTACCCAATATCGAGTTGCTGATTGGAGTTGTTAACAAGGGTAAGTGATCCATCCGCTTCGACCCGCAACGACACTTGCGCCGCCACCGCCTCTACGGTTATGCGGCTAATCGCTGAAGAATAATTGTACGCGGCGTTGATAACGACCGAGTAAGACCCTGGATAACTGTACGCGTGCAAAACGCGGCATCCTTCGGCAGTAGTGCCATCACCAAAATTCCAAATACAGCGCGGATACGGGAGTGGCAAACCCTCCGACCCCAATGCCGTTGCTTCAAAATAGGCGCCACCCCCTACCATCACGCGGGTAGGCACGGTTGCACGTACGGTTATTACCGGTGCTACTCCTGCCGCGGCTTGCGTGTCAGAACTGGTACTCGTTGCAGAAGTTTGGGTTTGCGTAGTCTGAGTAGAGGTAGATGTTTGCGTGGTTGAGGTCGTGCCGGTTGTTTGCGTGATCGTCTCCCCCACCGTAATAGAATTTTTAATATTGTTGTACGTCGCGGTCCCTATGCCGCTCACATTCATAATGTCCTCAATTTTTGCAAACGGTCCGTGTTGCGTGCGGTAGTCGATAATTGCCTGACCTTTGGACGGGCCAATACCGTTTAAGGTCTCAAGTGTTGCCAAATCGGCCGTGTTGATATTGACCAGCGTGGCGGCTAGTAGTTGCAGCGGGAGCAAAAACAAAAAACTAGTTTTAAGTAATTTCTTCATCGACGGCAAGCATGTCGCGCAACACAGCCTCCGGAATTTCGGATTTCTTCTCCGATTGCGGCGGTGGTGTCACGACCTTAGCAAGTATCTCTTTGAGATTCACACCCGGGATAGAAGTAGCGGCGGCGGGTGCCGTAGGCTCGGGCGCCACTTCAGTAGGTTGCGGTTTTTTGTACGCTGCCTCGAGCGCTTCTTTTAGGGTCTTGGGGCCCTCAAGCGGAGGGCGCTCGGGTTTGACGGGAGGTTTGTAAGGGGGGCGAGGTGGATGATCCTGACGCACAGGTCGTATATGCTGCGGCAAAGGCGGTGGGAGGTCTTCTACCGGTTCTTTAGCCTTGCTTTGCGCAAGCGTGTGCTCGTGCGCCAAGTGCTCGCCGAGGGTCTTGGCGTCTACCTGATGGGCAGGGCGATGTACCGGTGCGGGGCGTGATACCGGAGGCTCTTCCGGGGGCGGAGGTGGGGGTGCAGGAGGTGGGCTCACGCTTTGGCTTGGTTGCGGAATGTCGACACTACGTGAGTAGCTGCGAGCTGCA
The DNA here is from genome assembly GCA_943348815.1 of Candidatus Nomurabacteria bacterium. Classification (GTDB taxonomy): domain Bacteria; phylum Patescibacteriota; class Minisyncoccia; order Phycocordibacterales; family SBAW01; genus GWA1-54-10. Next base: position 38,537 of record CALQYT010000004.1, on the reverse strand, counting down.
GGCGGACGTTTTTTAGGCTGCTCAAGGTTAGGTGGCTCACTGCCCTGCCACTCTTGGATTAATTTTTCAACCTCGGCACGCGGTCTGCCAAAAGTAGTGCGCGACATACGCAATACTTCTTCCACATGCATCTCGGGGGGCGGGTCAAACGGCGGGAGCGTCGTGGCGCTAAACGGCGGTGAACCTACACGATTAATCATGAGCGTCAAATAAATTTGGGCAAAACCCAAGTTAACCAAATCGGTCGCGGTAAATTGCGGATTAAAAATAGTTTCGAGCACCTCTGCGTCAAAGGGTCCGACCCGAAAAGCGACCGTCGTACCCACGTTACCAAAGACCGCATCACGCACCTCTTCCTCCATTTGTTCGATATATTGGTGCGCAATAATCAGGTTGAGTTTGTACTTGCGCGCCTCGGAGAGAATGTCCGAAAAGGACTCGTTAGCAAAGTTTTGAAACTCGTCGACATAAAAATAAAAACTCGGCAGCCTATTCATCACCTCAGCAGACACATCGGCACGCGACATCGCCGCCAAATAAATTTTGGTTACGAGCATCGAACCAAGCAGCGTTGCGTTTACCTCTCCCACTCGGCCTTTGGAGAGGTTCATAATCAAAATCTTCTTTTCGTCCATCAGCCGGCGGATATCGAACGAGGATACCGGTTGCCCCACAATGTTGCGGATGAGGGGGTTAGAGGTAAATTGGCCGATTTTGTTTTGGATCGCGGGTGTTGCTTCTTGGGTGTAACGGTCGGTGTAGGTAGCAAACTCATCGACCCAAAAACTTCTCACAATCGGGTCTTTGACGTTCTCCACTACTTTTTTCCGGAAGTTTTTGTTGATGAGGAGCCGGTTGACGTCCAACAAGGTTGAGCCCGGGTACTCCAAAAGCGCAAGCAACGTGTTGGAAAGTATGTACTCCATGCGGGCCGACCAGGCATCGACCCAGATTTTGCGAAAGGCGGCGAGCAAGCCCGAGACCACCAGGTGGCGTTTGTCGTAACCCACATCCTCCATGACATTAAACGCAAGCGGGTACTCCATGTCGAAGGGCGCAAAGTACACGACATCCTTTTTGCGATGCTCGGGTACATATTCCAAAATGCGATCGGCTGTTGAGCCGTGCGGATCGATAAATGCTATCCCTTCGCCGTTGCGGATGTCCTGGATCGCCATGTTTTCGAGCAGGGTCGACTTGCCCATGCCGGTCTTGCCGATGATATACATGTGCCGCACACGATCCTCGCGCCGAATACCAAAAGGCACCTCCTGCCCACGGGCGTTGGTCTTAGCAAAATACGTTATCTGTTCGGGATTTTCCGGCATCCCTGTAAGTATAACAAGACGTATGAACCCTACTGGTACTGAATAAAGCTGGGGCTTGGGGTAAGATCGAGCACTTCTTGGGGAGTCAGCAAACGCGGCGGATCTTCTTTAAGGTCGTTTTTGTAGAAGAGTTTAAAGCCAGTAAATTGGACTGGCTCGGGATTGATGACTGCGTTATAAGTTCCATACTTTCGTTGCGGCGAGCCCCAGCCGTCCATTTGCATCACCACCTGCACCTCGGGGGTAGGCGCTATTTTTTTATAATTAGTCACCATATCTTCGGTAAAGCGGTGCACCACCAAAATTTTTGGCGGTAGGTCATGCAGCTTAATTAAGTCGCTCAAATAATTGATCGTGTAATTTATATCCGTCGCATCCAAGCTACCAATGACCCGCCCCGGCGGCGTGCCATTGCGCATCGCAAACTCCGGGTCGATAGCCAAATGCACGTTCGGCATCGCGAGATACGTTTCGAGCAGTGGCACTTCGTCTTGCAACGTACTCAAGCCAACTTGGATGTCGAGAACCACAACGCCGTTTATTTTTTTAGCCATTGCGAGTGCTTTGTCTATTTGGCTGTCCGGCATGCGCAAACGATACTTGGCGTCTTTGCCGGCACTACCTTGCGCCGTAACGTCAATGTATTCGATAGCGGGGACTACCGGTGTGTTTGGGTCGGCAGCCTCCCACTCTTCGGTGGTACTCGCAAGTTTGGCCAGTACCGTGGCTTCGTCGTACTCGCCAAGCACCCCCATTTGTTTGGAATAAAAATTACCGTAGTAAGCCACGATGCGGTTAAACGGCAGCAGGGCGCGCGAGTCGCGTGGGTTGGCGCGCATGAGCGGCCACACTGGCCGAGGCTGCGTGGTCGAAGCGGTTGTAGTCCCTTGCAAAAAAGCCGCGTACCACGGGCTCGAGGTTGCAACGTGCGCAAGTGCGAGTAATCGCACGTTATACTCGGCCAGATCAAGTGGCGGGATAAAAGGCTGCGTCGTGGTTGCCTGTACCTGTTCGTAGGATACCGAAAAATTACCGGCCAACTTGGTGTATCCAAGCCCCGCTGCAAGCACGAGTGCCGCAAGCGCCAGGAGATAGAGGTAGGTGCGGCTAATTAAGCGAAGAGAGCTTTTGGGTTTCATGATCGGAAGGAGCGCTGGCGCGGTTAGACATGCCCGCCTGCCGGTCGGGCAGGTTTTCGACAAACGGCATAGAGCCCGAGCGACCCTGGCGCTTGATAGCCTCTCCGCGCAATAAAAATCCGATGACCACTATGACCACTCCGGCGAGTGTGAGAATGAGCGTTTGCCACGAGCCGGGGATCCCCAGCAAAGTGCGTACGGCAATAACCAGCAACCCGAGCGCAATCACCGCCATTTCTTTAGACATACACTTAGTTTACTCCCCTTCCACAATCACCACAAACTCGCCTTTTTGTTTGTTGGAGTCGTTCTCGAGTAGGGCAAGCAATTCGGTGGGCGTACCGATAAGCGCTTCCTCATACAACTTAGTAAGTTCGCGATAGAGGCCAATACGGCGATCAGGGGCATTTTTTTGGAGTGAGTCTAACGCCTTCATAATGCGATGCGGTGACTCAAAAAAGATACTGGCGCGCTCTTCCTTGGCTATTTCTTTAAACAGCTTCTCCCTACCTTTTTTCTGCGGCAAAAATCCATAAAAAACAAAATGCGGTGCACGTATGCCCGCAATGGCAAGCGCCGCGGGGAGTGCTGAGGCGCCGGGGATGGTCTCAATCTGGGCGCCTGCTGCACGCGCTTTGGCCACCAACTCACCACCCGGATCAGACACATTAGGCGTACCCGCATCGCTCACCAACGCCACGTGTTTGTCTTGCGCTAAAAGTCCTAACACTTTGGAGTCGGCAATAGCAGGCGTGTGGATGTCGAAATGCGAAAGCAGTTTGCGGGTATTGGCAATATTTTCGCACGCCACAAAATCGGCCTCTTTAAGTACCCTCAAAGCCCGGAGGGTGATGTCCTCTAAGTTGCCAATGGGGGTTGCAACGACTGAAAGCTTGCCACTCATGGAGCACACCCTAGCATTTTTTTAGTTGTATTGCACATTCTGTGTACAAAAAATTTTGCTACATACGATAAGATTTAAATGGCTGCAGGGGATGACTCACTATGGCTTTGGTTGAATCGAAGACCGAACTAAAACGGCCAATATCACTTCAACACGCCGCAGTCCTCGACCTCTGGTTTCTCAACAAGATGTGGACGTGCCGCGACTGCGGTGACCACGCTCGTGTCGAAGCCAGCTCAGGTCAATGGGGATGTCGCGGGTGCGACAAGGTCGGACTTTCCGAATCCGACTTTCGACCGGTCAACATTCCAGCTTAATCGACTTCTGCGGAGGTCGATTTTTAATTTTTAAGTGCGGCTTCTCCTGCTTTGTACACATCGCCGGCACCCATGGTAAAGGCAACCTTGTCGGCACCAAGCATTTTTAATAGAGCCGTGGTTTCTTCAAACCCCGTAACCGCTTTGGCGTGGCCGCCCTTTTTATTAACGGCTGCCGCAAGCGCTTCGTGCGATACCGACGGGTCGTGCGGCTCGCGTGCCGCATACACGGGCAAAATATATGCCTCGTCTGCTTGGGCAAGTGCGGTTGAAAACTCGTCAAACAAATCGCGCGTGCGGCTGTAGAGATGCGGATGGAAAAACAATACTATTTTTTTGTCAGGAAAAAGCTCGCGTGCTGCGGTGAGCGTGCGACTAATCGCCGTCGGGTGATGCGCGTAGTCGTCATACAACGTTGCGCCGCTTGGTAGCGTGCCTTTGTGCTCAAAGCGCCGCCACGTGCCGCGATAGTTGGCCAGTGATTTGTCCCACACCTCTTCGGGGACTTCGGGTGCAATACATTTAGCTGCGGCCTTGGCAGCACGCGCATTTTCGACATTAAACTCGCCGGGGATAAGGAGCTGGGGCACCGACTCGGCGCGATATTGCTCGCTTGCGATAGTTACTTTGGCGTTGCTTCGCGCCTCGTCAAACGCGGCGCGGATTTCATCAATCGATTTAAAAAAGTCAGTATGGTCGAGCTCGATGTTGGTGATGACTAACACCTCGGGCTTAAAGTTTAAAAAGTGGTTGCGATACTCGCACGCTTCGACTACCAGCCAATCACTTTTGCCTGCTCTAAAATTACTCCCCCATTCGGTGACAATACTTCCCACCACCACCGTCGGATCTACTCCGGCATCGACTAACATTTTGCCCAACATAGCGGTTGTAGTCGTTTTGCCGTGAGTACCGGCGATAGCAACAGTGCGCTTAGTCTCTGCAAATTTACCCAACGCCTCAAAGTAAGATTGTTGGGGGATGTCGTGCTCTGTCGCCGTCATACGCTCTGCGTTGTCGGCGGGTATTGCATCGCTGTACACCAACAACTGGGTACCCTCAGGAATATTTTGTGCGATTTGGCCAATAGCAACCGCAATACCCTTTTCGACCAGCATGCGGGTCGTTGGCGACTCCTCGCGATCTGACCCTGATACTTCATTACCTTCTGCAACAAAAAGCTGGGCCAAGGCCGACATGCCTATCCCGCCAATCCCCGACATAAAAATCTTTTGCGACATAGGAGCTACTGTAACATTTTCACCGCATCCAAAAATTGGTCGTTGCGGTCGTATTCGTTTTTAAACATGCCAAACGAGGCAAATGCGGGACTAAACAAAATAACATCTCCGGGCTGTGCAGCAGCCACCGCATCTTTTACCACCTCAGGAATACTACGATATATCGTAGTATTTAAAATTTGGTTTTTTATGCGGTCGGTACCGGTGCCCTCGAGTAATAAGACTTTTTTGCAATTTTTAATTTGGTTTACAAATTCACTCATATCGAGATTTTTATCTGCACCCCCCGCAATAAGAATCACGGGCTCGCTAAAACTACCCAGAGCCGCAAGCGTGGCTTCGGGTGTCGTCGCGTTATTATCGTTATAAATTTTTACGCCATTCACTTCGCGTACCAACTGCAAGCGTCCTTCTACCGGTTTAAAGCTCTCAAATGCCGCTTTAATTTCTGTATCTTTTAACCCCAGCATTCGCAACGCCGCCGCCGCAAGCGCGGCGTTTATTTTGTTGTGTTCGCCGATGATTTGTAGCTGCCAATCAGCAGGAATAGGCGGTGGGACAAGAGGGGCGACGGGCGGATTGGCAGAGCGAATGCGGTTAAGCACCTGCTCGCCCATTACTAGTTTGTCACCGCTCTTTTGATGCAAAAAGATATTCGCTTTGTCCCAAAAATATTGCTCGGGATTTTGCGCGTAATAATTTTTGTGGTCATCAAGCAAGTTGGTAAAGACCGCAATATGCGGCGAAATGCGCAGGTCGCCAAACCCCTGTAGTTGCCAAGAGTCTAATTCCAGCACCACCGCATCGCCTTTTTTTATTTTTGGCAGTAATGCAAGGGTTGAAACGTCGCGCACATTGCCACCCTCATATGCCGGCCGGCCAGCCGTTTGTAATGCATAGAAAATTAGTGCCGACGTGGTTGATTTGCCGCGCGTGCCCGTAACCCCCACTATGGTTGCACCACTCTCTCCGGCAAACTTGGCCAACAACGCACTCGACATATACACCGGCACACCTTTGGCACGTGCAACGGCGATGTACGGTGAGTTTAGCGGCACACCCGCCGCTTTGAGGACCATGTCGGTGTCGGTAAAATCTTTTTCTTGATGACCGCCCAGATGGTACGTAATGTTAGGAAACTTTTTTAAGCGCTCCAAAGAAGCTGCGAGCTCTGACTCACTTTTTAAATCAGTAACGACCAACTCTTTGCACAGCGGTGCCAAAAACTCGGCATCGCCTACCCCACGACCCAAAAGGCCAAGCCCCATGAGCGTGACACGCTTACCCACAAAAAAGCTCCTGTGATCCACCCCGCTATCATGCGACAAACCCGCCGCTTCTGCAAAGAAGCGGCGGGTTGTTAAAGAGGAAATTACGGGGTTGCGGGAGTAGTGCCTGGAGATGCCTTTTGCGGCGGGATAAGCACCGCACCAATGAGGTAGACGATGCCGTTGGTGGCCTTGTACTGTTTGATAACAAAGCCGCCGTTTACATACACTGCTTGTTTAGCGACATCAACACTAAAGTTGATTTTGTCACCCGAGAGGGCGGTGTATGCACCCGCCGAAACCGCATCAACATCAAGCGCCTTGCCCGAGACAACGTGGTACTGCACCAAACGCTTCTTTTGAGCGGCAGTCATCGTTGCGGTCGAGCTGCCAGCGGGCAGGTGAGCAAACGCCTCGCTGACCGGCACAAAGACCGTATACGGCCCTTTGCCCGTGAGTGTTGCCGCTACGCCGGTCGAACTAAAAAGAGAGTTAAACGTGCTGCTGTCTTCGACCCCGGCCACGACCGAAGCGACGTTGCCGCTGCGGGTCTCGACCACCGTCGAGTTGCCGGGGGTCCCCGTACCGCTCGTTGTCTGCGTTGTCGTTGCCTCACCATTTGGACCCGGTGCCACCGCGGCGGGTGCCGAGAAATACCACCACAAACCAGCTACTACTATCACGACCACAATGACCCCGATAATCCACGCCCCTATGTTTGTGCTTTGGTTGTCCATGAAAAAAGCTTAAAAAATAAAGGTTCTAAACTAACCGGGTAAGGATATAAAGTCTTTCCTGAAGAATACCTGAAGCGCTAATCAGATTCGCCCAAGCCCCCAAGAGCGACCACGTATTTTTCCTGAAAAAGGGTGTCCAAAAAGGGGCTTATACCCTTGCATTCTTCGGCGATCTTTTTGGCGCCTTCAACATACTCCCGGGCGCGCTGGCCGTGCATATCAAGAAAGACGCCGCCGCCTACTGCGCCCACGTTAGAGGTTTGGTCGGCCAACTTAACCCGTTTGACCGAATCGCTCTCGCCGCGCACGCGTTCGGCTTGTTTGGCTTTGCGTTCGGCAAGCGGGAGCGTTTCGAACTCCGGCAAATCAGTAAGTCCCGCCACCACCTCGGCCACCTCTTTACCAAACTCACGCTCAATATCTTCAATAGTAGTTGGCGTGTCCTCGACGGTATCGTGCAACCACGCGGCGGCTATCTCGACCTCGGTCCCTCCCGATTTTTCGACAAGCTCTGAAACTTCTTTCGGATGCACGATGTAGGGGCTGTGCTCTTTGTCATTCCGAAAATGCCCTTCGTGGGCACGGTAGGCAAACTCTTTGGCTTTAGTTACAAGGTTACTCATTAGTTGGTGCCGGAGAGAGGATTTGAACCTCCAATCCCTTGCGGGAACTACAGTCTGAGTGTAGCGTGTCTACCAATTTCACCACTCCGGCGTGACCCAATAATGCGCAGAGATTTCTCAATTTTTAATCGCTTCCTACGCAGAAAAGGGATGTTTGTACTATAGTACATAAACTTGCAAAGCAGAATTGCCTCTTTTTTTGAATACTTAAGTTGAAGATACGACTTGTCGCCCCATCCATTTATAAAACCGTGTATACCCACTGAAACCTGAATTTCTCGCCGTAACCAATCAAGAAATGGCGGACTAGCAGAAACAAAGGAAAGGTAGAATCTAAAACTTTTTTTAAACTGCGGGTCATAATAAGAATAACTACACCCATCTCCGTCAAAATATCCTCTCAAAAAGTCTACAAAATATTCTGAAGGTATGGAAACAGATTTTATCGTTTTAGATTTTGCAGGGGACAAGCCAATCCCGAGTAAAAAGTTATAAAAGAGCACATCACTAAATTGAGTGTGATAGGCTCGGTTCCCGGCGCCGGACAACTTTATTGCAATTTTTGTATCAAGACCTAGACATTTTTTAAACATTCCCACCTGTACTTTGTCCTTCGAAGTAAAGTCAATGTGCCGACCATCTTTTGAAAGACAGCCGTCCGCTGTAAGTAGACCGATCGCGTATGCAAATTTTGTAGACCATTTGAGCTTAACTTTGCCTTTAGGTTTTGGGCCCCTCTTCACAAGCTAAGTATATCATTCCTGAGACAATAGCGTATACCAATTCCAAAAAAGAGGAACCTTACCTTACACCAAAATAAGCCCGCAGGGCAGCCCTGCAATCTTCAAACAACGGTAGCGCGAGAGCTTCTTTTTGAGCGACCCAACAATAGTCTTCAACCTCTCCTGGATCTGCCTTAAACTCGCCGCCGATTACCGTACACGCATACGTAACAAAAAGTTGGTCGGCTTTTTCTTTACCGTGGTATGACTTGTCAATAAAAACGGGTTTCCCAACCGAAATTTCTAAATTAACTTCTTCTTTGATTTCTCGCGCCAAACCTTCTTGTGGTTTTTCACCATTATGCAGTCTGCCGCCCGGCAACTCCCATACCTTGTCGCCAATACCTTTGCACACCAAAATTTTTCCATCCCGCTCGATAATCGCCTTTTGAGCGACTTTGCCAACAAAATGCTCTGAGCGGTCTTCCATGCGATCACTATAGCAACAAAAAAGAGCCCTCGAAAAGGCTCTTAAACTTTAGCGGGCTCAGGCGCGAGCGCGATGTCGGTAACGGTGAGTTTCCCGTTATTGGAGTTGGTGCCGTAGGACACCACCACATCAGTACCCTCCACGAGACGATCGGGATCAATACCACAACGCTTAATTAGATCGACATGCAGGAAAAGTTCATAGCCGTCTGCGATCCCTTGCACGAAGCCATAGCCTCGGATCTTGTTAAACCATTTCATCTTGCGTGTAATGGGGCCTGTTATTGTCTCCGGCAAAACAAGTGGCAACTGGTGGAGCGTGAGAATCTGGATAATCTCCCAGCCAACTCCTTTCTTTTTAATTCTGACGGTTGCTTCTGCTCCAACCATCGGTCCGATTAGCCTTTCAGCAAATCGTCCGCAAAGAACTTTGGGCTCGACCTTGGTATCCATGCTGCATCTCCCTTACTACTACCGCAACAGCGACGCTACCATCCTAACAAAATATTTGCTACTATGCGATCGTCGCGGGCGTAGCTCAGTTGGTAGAGCATTCGACTGATACTCGAAAGGTCCTAGGTTCGATCCCTAGCGCCCGCACTAAATTAGAGTTTTACATAGCAGACGCCCCGGCTCGTGTGTGAGAAGCCGGGGCGCTGAAACGTATTGAATTTCTGTCCGAGGAGCTCCTGTGGGCTGACTACGTGGCGGTGAGAAAAGCGGCACCCTCCTGCCGAAGCGGAGAGCTCTCCAGCATGCATCGCTGCATGGTACTTCCACCTCCGTGACTGTACTTCTTCGTTATAGCACGCTTTTAAAACAAAAAACCAGCCGCACGAGCAGCTAGTTTAGGCAGGATGGTCGGGGGCAAAGAATGCCTCCCGAAACTTCCGGTCGACACAGAGGCCGAACAGAAAGATGAAGAACTGGAGTGTGTTGTACATCAGTCGCCGTCCAGCTTCCGCATATCCACCGCATAGCCGCGACGGTGCAACTCTTGCCGCACCAACATCCGCGGAAAGACGACGAACGCCATATAGAGTCCTGCGAGGAACTTCACGACGGTCTCCCCTGTTGATTGATCGTCCCAAACATCATAACACATTTTTATAAAAAAGCCACGCACGCACGACAAAAACACCCTTCTTTCGTTGGGCCTCTCTGCTTGTGAGCCCCGACGCTTCGGTCGGGATCCCGACTTTACGTCGGGACTTAAAAAACACACCTTTTTCTTGTTCCGTTTTTAGTCCGCCATAGCCTTTCGGCGACGGCGACCAAGATCCATTTTCCACCTTCGTATACTCAACAAAGGGTACTCTATGAATCATCGAGGGTTATGACGATATCTAACCAATTACCGAGTACAATTTAGCAATAGTACTATCTCGCCATCCCGAACGGAGCTTTCGCTCCGGAGGGACGATCGCCGATTCAGTTTCTGTACTCGTACGAGATACAGAAACGCATTTCATTTGAATTGTTCCACGAGCAGGTTCCCCTACCCGTGCCTTGTTACGACTTACTCCCTGTCACCGAATTTACCGTGACGCCACCGAAGTGACGCTTCAGGTACTCCCGGCTCCCTTGAGTTGACGGGCGGTGAGTACAAGACTTGAGAACGTATTCACCGCGGTATAGCTGACCCGCGATTACTAGCGATTCCGGCTTCATGAGGGCGAGTTGCAGCCCTCAATCCGAACTGGGGTCAAATTTATAAGGATTAGCTTAGAGTTACCTCGTCGCGACCCGTTGTTTTGACCATTGTATCATGCGTGCAGCCCAGGATATCAGAGGGACATGCTGATCTGGCGTCATCCGCACCTTCCTCCCTCGTGAGAGGGCAGTCTCGCCTGACATATAAAACAGGCAACGCGGGTTGCGTTCGTTACCCCACTGAAGGGAACAACTCAAGCCACGAACTGACGACGACCATGCATCACCTGCGGAGCCGCCTTGCGGACGCCTATGTTTCCAAAGGCAATCGTCTCCGTTTCAAACCCTGGTGAGGTTTTTCGTTTATCATCGAATTGAGCCGCATGATCCACCGCTTGTGCAAGTCCCCGTCTATTCCTTTGAGTTTTAGCCTTGCGGCCGTACTACCCAGGCGCACGACTTAACGCGTTAGCTTCGCCTCAGAGAGGGTCGATACTCCCTAAAGCCAGTCGTGATCGTTTAGGGCGTGGACTACCGGGGTATCTAATCCCGTTCGATTCCCACGCTTTCGTGTTTCAGTGTCAGGAACGCGCCAGTAAAGTGCCTTCGCATTTGGTGTTCCCCATGATATCAACGGATTTCACCCCTACACCATGAGTTCCCTTTACCTCTCGCGTCCTCGAGTCGTACCGTTTCTCCCGCATTACCGGGGTTAAGCCCCAGTGCTTTTACGAAAGACTAATACGACCACCTACACACCCTTTACGCCCAGTGATTCCGGGTAATGCTTGGGGCCTCTGTATTACCGCTCCTGCTGGCACAGAGTTAGGAGCCCCTTATTCATGCGCTAATGTCAATTACTTCTTCACGCATAAAAGCTGTTTACGTCCCGAAGGACTTCGTCCAGCACGCGGCGTCGCATGGTCAGGCTTTCGCCCATTGCCAAATATTCTCGACTGCAGCCACCCGTAGGTGTATGGGCCGTGTCTCAGTCCCATCGGTGGGGGTCACCCTCTCAGGTCCCCTAAGCGTCGTAGCCTTGGTAAGCCATTACCTTACCAACTAGCTGATGCTGCGCAGGCCGCTCAAAAAGCGGGTTGCCCCTTTAACGTCGCCGTGCCATCTGGGATTACCCCGCCTTTCGGCGAGCTATACCAGACTTTTCGGTGCGTACCTGCGTATTACTACCTCGTCTGCCGGTTACCTTGCGGTCCCCTTGACTTGCATGCCTTATCCACGCCGCCAGCATTCACCCTGAGCTAGGATCAAACTCTAATTATAAGAGTTAATGCTCTTTTGCTCGATTGATGAACGGAACAAGAAAAAGAGGTGCTTTTTCTTGCCGGTTCGCCTGTGGAGGCGAACCTGATTGAACAAGTTGTGTTTCTTTATGCTCACTATCTATTCTTATGTCAAAAAACAAACCCGCCAAGCAGCGGGGGTTTCTTCTTTGGTTAAAGAAAGAATCCCACGACCCGACAGTTAGGGACAGTATATACGACCAACCCCGTATGTCAAATGAAGAAATACGGCTCAGCTAGGGCCCCGTTTATCCCCCTTTTACCCCCTGTTTTTCCCCAGGGTTATCCCCTGTTTTCTAGGGCCTTTTCGACCTGGGCAAATAGTTCTTCTTGATTGCCGTTGTTGGTCAAATGATAGTCAGCCTTAGCAATGGCCGCGCCAAGATTATTCATATTTGGGTCAGTCTGTGACATTTCAAATTCCTGTTCTTTTTTAAACTCCTCGAACGTTACATTATCTTTGCTGCTGCCACGCTTCTGAATTCGTTGGTAGCGAATTTCTAAATCAGCATCCACTGAAAGTTCGACACCTCCAAGCGACTGGATAAACCCAACCTCCCCTGCCGTATGTTGGGGTTCGATAATTACATTTTCTTTTGCCTCGATCGCCGGCCGTGCCATTTCATACACTGCTTCCTGTAATTTGGTCGGGCCTTTTGCACGAAACTCATTTGCGATATCGCGCCGCACCACGCGGGTTGGCTCAAGACCCCGCCGACGTGCCTCGCTTACCAAAAAAGTATCTGAAACCGCAAAATGTTTAAAGCCCTTCCCTTTCAAATACTCGACCACCGTGCCCTTACCTGCGCCCAAAGTGCCGGTAATGCCGATGATCATTATTATTTTTGCCCAGACCAGCGCTGCCAGAGTACCAACAATGGGCTCGCGAGGAAGATCGATGAGTAGGTGCCCGCGATCATACCGACAATGAGCATGAGTGCAAGGTTTTTAGTGGTTTCAGGCCCCATAAAGTAGAGCGCCGCGAGCACGATGACTACCGTTACCGAAGTGTTGATAGAGCGCGCGAGCGTTTGCATGATGCTGCGGCCCACCACTTGGTCAAACTCCTCGCGCTTGCTGTGCTCGTGGTTGTAGCCGAGGTTTTCGCGGATGCGGTCCAACACCACAATAGTGTCGTTGATCGAGATACCAAGAATCGTGAGGAGGGCAAGAATAAAGAGCGAATCAACTTCGGCACCTACAAAATGTGCAAAGACGGCAAAAAATCCTGCCGGGACCAGTATGTCGTGCAGCAGCGTCACAATAACTACCACACCATATTTCCACGACGCGACCGGTTTAGAAACACCGCGGAAGGCAAAGGCAATAAACGCAATGATGCAAAGGACCACCAACACGATCGCGATCCATGCTTTTTGCAAAAGTTCTGCGCCGATGGTCGGACCAACGGTCGTAAACTGATCTTCGTGCACGGTGCCAAGTTTTGCGAGCGCCTGGTTGGCCGCCTGGTGCTCCTGCTCGCTCAGCGCGCGCGTGCGGATGATGTAGCTACTCGTGTCGGCAGGCTGCACGCGCACTTCGCCGAGATTCAATCCCCCCAACACTGCCTGGACGGCAGTGGAGTCGGGACGACTTCCAGAAAAAGTCGCCTGCAAGAGCGAGCCGCCCGAGAGGTCGATACCCGGCTTAAGTCCCCAGACCAGCAGTGCAATAACTGCAGCAATGCTGAGCACCGCCGGGAGAATAAAAAAGTAATTTAAATTTTTAGAGATGTTCATAGTCTTTTATTTAAAGAAATTAAAAAACCAAGCGAATACCTTACCCAAAAATGAGGGCTTGGACATTGCAGCAATTTGATCGTGCTGGATTTTTTCTTCGTCAGTACACATGCGCATTGCCCCTACAACTTCTCGGCTTCCGTGTATCTCTATAGGTTTGTCTCCATAAAGCGCCTTTATAACAAATTGTGTTGTCGTAGTCCCAACCGTTTTTTGAGGTTTTTCCGTGGGCACACCTACTATGTATTGCAAAGGGATTGCCGTATACCCACCTATACTATTTTCGTCTTGAGGTATCCAAGTTTGCGTTTGAGAATCCCATTTAAACTTAGTGAAATTTCCCTTGCCTTCGATATATTCGCTCGTCAGTTTGTATCTCCCCATCGTGGTCTCAAGTATGACCGGCTTACTATGTGGACCGTTGGTTCCATACGCAACAAGGATATCCGTCGTACCATTGTTTGAGATCCGAATCTCCGGAGGCAAGTCTAGCTCACCAATTTTATATCGCTCAGTTGCTCCAAATACGTAGTACTTTCCACCTACCTCAACCGGCGAGCCGCACATATCAAGTATGGGTAAGCTTGCTTGTGTAAACAAGGGCGCCGCCAGTGCAATGCCCGCCAACCCAAGTGCTAGTCTGTAAGAAAAAACGTGCATGACTATTTGTTGAGTCCTGAGCGCATTAAGAAGCGTCCAACCTTCGACTCCGTGTTAAGCCCGAGCGCCAGCAAGAACGTGCGCGATATGGTGATAGCCGAGAGCATCGAAATTAATACTCCAAGTCCAAACACCAAGGCAAAACCTTTGATGAGCGAAGTTGAAAACCAAAACAAGATTACTGCCGCGATAATGTGCGCAATGTTGGAGTCGCGGATCGCCAACCACGCGCGGGCAAAACCCTCGCGGATTGCATGCTGCGCTTTGTTGCCCGCTGCTAACTCCTCTTTTATACGCTCGGCAATCAGCACGTTGGCATCTACCGCCAAACCGACCGAAAGGATAAAGCCTGCGATACCGGCCGCCGTAAGCACCACGGGGATGAGTTTAAAGAGTGCGAGCATCAACACGACGTAGATTAAGAGCGAGACTACCGCCACAACACCCGGCAAGCGGTACCAGAGGATCATAAATATAGAAAGGAGGATAAAACCAATAATGCCCGCATAGACTCCCGCGTGCAGCGCATCTTGGCCGAGCGTTGCGCCGATGGTTTGCGTGTTTTCGAGCGCGATCGGGAGAGGCAAGGCGCCGAGGTTAAGGTTGCGCACCATCTCGCGCGCCACATCGGCGGTAAAATTACCCGAAATTATAGCCGTGCCATCAGTAATTTTTTCTTGGATCACCGGCGCGGAAATCAAACGATTGTCGAGGAAGATGCCCAAAAGTCGGCCCGTGTTTTTAGACGTGATGTCGCCAAAGAGTTGCGCACCCTGACTATTAAAGTCAACGCGCACCACCGGTTGCTGTAAACTCTGGGTCGAACCGTTGCCAAATTGGAGCGTCGCGCGCGTCAAATATTTTCCGGTCAATCCGGTGTCTTCAAACGAAGTTGCAATAGCATTGCCCGTGGTGTCGGTGAGATTTTGTTCTTGACCTTTTTTTACTAATTTAAATTCCAATACCGGCGTCTCACCAATGCGCTTGATTGCCTCTTGTGTGTCGGTAACGCCCGGGAGCTCAACCACCAATCGATACTGGCCATTACCCAAGGCGCCGCCCTGCTCAACCTGCACTACCGGCTCGCCAACCCCAAAGGCGTTGACGCGGCGCTCTATCACTTGCCTCAGCGACGTAAGCGCATCGGCGATGTCAGCCTTGGCGACCTTGCTGGAGTCCACCGTGTAAACCAGATGTGTGCCGCCCGAGAGGTCGAGCCCGAGTTTAAAGTCAAAGCGACCCTGCCCCGCTTGTGGTGAGCCTGTCGAACCAGTGGTGGCATATACAAAAAAGCCTATGGCCGCCGCCGCAATCAAAACAACCACCGCCCAATACCGTATGGCAAACATGCGCTCAACCATAACAAAATTTTGCCCTTTTTGCAGCAGTTGCCATTTTTAAAAATCGTGATATAAATGTCACGAAAGTTCCAGCGGGAAAGGAGGACATCATGCCCCGCTACGACGACGTGTCCCGAGCGATCACCGACACAGATGAAGCAGCGCTTTCGGCGTTTGTGCGCGTTTACACAGGCGCACCACTTGCCGAGCGTTTTGCTGATTGGCTTAAGCTACATCAAGACGGCCAGCCGCTTGAAGGCAATTACCCCTATGAGGAAATCGAGGGGGCTGTAATTGAGCCCTATCTCAACGAGATCGGTGACGACAAGATCGACGCTTTGGTTCTCCTCGAAATCTTCGACCTCGAGTTTAAGGAGCAGAACGGACGGGTGCTCACGGATAACGGCGACCTGTGGAATCGGCTCTTCGCTGCGTATCAGAAGATCCCGGTCGCTGACCAGGTCAGCATCTTCAAGGCGGCGCTTGAGCAAGAACCCAACGGTTGGGTCCTTGAGCGTCTCTACAACCACTTGAAGACGAAGGTGACTGGCGTGATCGTCGCATTCATTCCCCTGCTCGACGAATTGATAAGCTCGGGTGTGGAAATCGACCACAACATAAAAATAGCGCTTATTGCGCTCGCCGACCAGTTGCTCGAGAAAAAGTAAATCGGCGCAGATATCTAAAGCCCCGAGCGGTAACCACCGCTTGGGGTGTTTTAATTTTAAGACCTATACCGGGTGACCGAGGCGAAGGTGCAGGTGCACGGGGCTTTGTGGCAGACGTGACAATTGTTTTTAAACATGCGCGCAAGCTCTCCGGCAACGTTTATTTTTGCCGAATTGGCGACACCAAACAGACACGAAAGATAATCGGCAATCTCAAGTTTAATATCCTCGAGCTGTCGCATTTTGTGTTGACCAATAAAATTATGAATGGCCTCTGACACCTCTCCCGCTTCTTCGGCCAAGTGCACGCCCGCATCAGCCAAGGTGCGTTTTGCGGGCGGATAAATTTTTGCAAACATTTTTTGAAAGCCCAGCATATTTTTGGGGCGCAACCGATTATCAATCACGACCTCTTTACGGTTACGGGGCTTGATAGTTTTGCACGCGCAAATATGTTTACCACAATAAGAACAAAGGGTTGGGAATCTTCGCCACATTTCTTCCTCAACATTGATATGAAAGCGGTTTGCAATCGCCATTAAAAACGACATTGAGACTAGCAAATTGAGTTTGAGTTTCTCGGTATCGCGTTTGCGGATACCCTTGAGCGCCCGCATCGTAAAGCGCTGCTGTTGGTTGAGGAGATCCCACGTGGCGTAATAGCGGTCGTCGATACGACCGTACACGACATGGTTAAAGGCCTGAAAGTCGGCTATCGTGCCGTCTTTGAGGAAGGCCGCCATGCCCTTAGAGAATCACTTCTTGTTTCGTCTTGCAAGTACGAACAAATTTTTGAAAATCATCGCCACTGCAATAGGGCCCACCCCACCCGGGACGGGGGTAAAGACCGAGGCTACATTGGCGCAGGAGGGCCGCGCATCGCCTTTGACTTTGCCGCCCTGCTCGCTGGTGCCCGCGTCAATCAACACCACCCCGCGGTGCAACATGTCCGGTTCAATGAGCCCGGGCTTGCCCGCACCCAACACCACAATGTCGGCAAAGTGTAGCGGCTCGAGCGAGTCGTGCTCGGTTACTACCTCAACTTTGGCACCCAAGTCACGCAAAAGTTCGGCCGCCGGTGCACCCACCAAACGCCCCGCGCCGACCACCACCGCATGCTTACCGCGCGCCGCTATGTTACATCGGTCAAAAATCTCGCAGATCGCTTCGGCGACCGGCGGGCGCACGACTGGTTTTTTAGAAAGTCCATCGATATCTTTCCCGGGAGGAAGTTTGGCCAACAACTCGGCATCGTGTGCGATCGGCAGCTGCACGATTATCCCGTCGCACTCTTTTATTGCCTTCGACATTTCCTGCGGCGAGTAGCGCGCGGTTGTAATTTTAAGACGCTCCGCAATCCGCGATTTAATTTTGACAAACGACTCGGTTGCCGCGTCGCCACCCTCCATCACAAGCCCGAGCTTGAGCGCGCCAAAGTGCTTACGCTCCCTTTCTAACCCCTTTAGCACCTCCTCGGCTACTTTTTTGCCGTCGACTAGCATTTTGCACATCCTAGCACACAAAGAAAAAACCCACCGCGTCTAAGCGGTGGGTTTACTGAGGTACATGCGAGCGAACTCGAGCTCGTTTCCGATCATAGTCTCAAGACCAAGTTTGGGTACCCAACCTAAGGTTTCGCGGATCAACCCAATATGGGCAACCAGGCTGGCTGGATCCCCTTGCCGGCGCGGACCGATTTCGATCGGAAAGTCAACGCCGGAAATGCTCCTAATTTTTTGGAGCACCTCCAAGTTGGAATAGGGTTTACCTCCTCCGCAATTGAGCGCGAGGCTAGTCCCCCCATTGAGCAGATACCACCACGCCACATAGTGTGCGTCGGCGAGGTCTTCCACATGGACGTAGTCGCGGTCACAGGTGCCATCCCTAGTTGGATAGTCCGCACCATTGAGCCTAAAGTATGGCTCGATCCCAAGCACCGCGTGCACCGCCCGCGGGATAAGATGCGAAGCTGGCCTCCGCCGATAACCAGGCCCAGCGGCATTGAAATACCGCAAAGCCACGTATCGCAACCCATAGGCCTTGGCATAGTCCCGAAGCATCATTTCCGTGGTGAGCTTGTTCCACCCATACGGATTGACCGGCCTTAAGTCGGCCTCTTCGGTTACCGGTGTCTGGCTTGGGTCACCATACACCGCCGCGGAAGAAGAGAAGACGATCGTCCTCACTCCAAACTCAAGCATCACCGTAAGTAGCGTGTGCGAAGCGACGACATTGTTCCGATGATACAACAACGGATACTTGATCGAGTCTCCGACCAAGATTGAACCCGCGAGATGAACCACTGCCGAGATAGAGTACCGTCGAAAGACCGACCGTAAGAAAGCCGTATCGGCAATATCGCCTATCTCGAAAGGGATGTTGATAGGCATGCGACCCGCCCACCCGCTAGAGAGATCATCGACCACCACCACTTTTTCTTTTTTGGCGAGTAGCTTTTTGACGACGTGAGCTCCGATGAAGCCCGCGCCGCCTGTGACGAGCACAGTCATGCGAGCCTCCTTGGGCCACTAGGTTGCGGAACGGGATCGTTCCACCGCGAACGTTAGCACTACACCACACGCTTTACAAGCGTCTAGTTTTTAGGCCGCCGCAACTCCTCGGGCACAAACGAAGCGTACAAACCATCGGTGTAATAAAAGGCGTCCATGCCTGGATATGTATAAACGTAGCCGAGCTTGCGCGTTACCTTCGAGCCATCAACCGCGATCGGGTAGGAGTAGCCCTTCCACGCGCCGCGGCCGGTCGGGATTTTGCCGCGCGTTAGGTGCCAAAAAATAAAGAAGGCCATGCGTACCATCCACGGATACACGGGCAACGTTTTTTTGCCCACCGCTTTGGCCATATCACTCCCCCGCACGACCGCGCCCGCCGGGCAGATATTAAATACTTCGTAATCCCCTGCCCGTTCACCAAACGCCAAACGCTCGACGATCCCCACCACATCGTCTTCGTGGATAAATTGCCGCACCCACTTGGGCGTGACCGGTACAAAGGCAACCATTGCCGAAATAAGTTTGTAGATAAACGCGCCGCGCATTTGACCCGAAAGCGTCGACTGCAAGCCAAAGCGTATGCGCATAAAACGTCCGCGCGGACCAGTAATGGCAGCCGGGCGCACGATACTTACCGCAATATTTTTATTGGTACGATTTTTGTAGCGCTCTTCTAAATGTATTTCTGTAACTCGTTTTTCCTCGGCATAACTATAATCGCTTTTGCGGAAAGGCTCGTCTTCAGTAAATCGATGCTCAATCGTGTTGCTCGAGTATGCACCGTAAGATGCAACGGTCGAAAAATATACCAAACGCTCAACCGGATTTTTAAAACAAAAATCAAAGATCTTGTCCGAGCCGTCGATATTCCACTGCCAACCCAACTTGCCGCGCACGCCATAAAACTCGCGTATTTGCCACGCGGTATGGATGACAATCGTTGGTTTGTGCGCGGCAACCTCGGCCTCCCAGTCATCTACCGTATTTTTTTGCAGATAAACGAGCTTTTTCTCGCCCTTCAAAACATCGGGGATGGGCTCTTTGTCGAGACCGATTATTTTCTCCACATCCTCGCGCGCGGCAAAACGCTGCACCAACATCGTGCCCACATAGCCTGCCGCCCCGGTAATAAGTAAGGTGCGCTTCATGGTTACCAAGGGCTCACGCGAAAGAGCATACGTTTAACCGTGCGCAGCAGGATAAGAATGTCGAGCGCGAGCGAGCGGTTTTTGACGTAATAAAAATCATATGCCAAACGGCCTTTGGTTTCCTCAATCGATTGCGGCGAAATGTTGCCCGGCTCGTAACGCTGGTTAATTTGTGCCCAACCGGTGATCCCCGGTTTAACCATATAGCGAGCCATATAATACGGCAGCGTTTCGGCGAGCCGCATACCGAGCCCCATAATATCGTTGCGTGGGCCAACCAAAGACATCTCGCCGCGCAAAATACTTATAAACTGCGGAAATTCGTCGAGCGACGTGCGGCGTAAAAATGCACCCACTTTAGTAACCGGGTTGTGCTGCTTTTCTTCGATAGTCCACTCACTGGATGCTGTTTTGTTAAACCGCATGCTGCCAAATTTATAGACGCGCAACGGGTCGCCATATTGCCCGAGGCGTTCTTGGGCAATAAACAAATTGCCCGAGCCCTCAAACTGTATGGCAAACCACACGAGCGGCGTAATAATGACGGTAAGTACGCCCATCAACAGTGCGCCCACGATGTCGATCAGCCGTTTAACTATTGAGTAAAAGCCGGACGGAGTTAAAGAAAGGTTTTTTAAAAACCAATCGTACCGCAACAGCGAGAGGGGCACGCGGTCAAAAATTTCTTCATATACGCGGTACAGGTCGGCAAAGTAATAGCGCTCGTGCAAAAATGACAGCGCGTAAATGCGCTCGAGTGCGGGCTTGAGTGTCTCATCGCTGGTGTCGACCACCAACATAGTGACCCGCTCACCCTGCAAACGTGCGGCAAACTTTTCGAAATTGTCCACTACTTCTTGCGAGGTCTGATGCACTACAAACTCCAATCGGTAGCGTGGATTTTTATTAACTTCCGCGACCAACTCAGTAGCATCAGCGCCACTACCAACCAAGGCCGCACGCTCGCGTGCCGATGGGTAGGCAATGCGCGGCAAGAGCATGAGTCGCCAAATAAAAATAAGCGCGAGCGAAACGACCAAATATAAAGCGAGTGTCGTTTTGGGCGTAATACCAACCGGCGTTACAAAAAAGAAAAGCCCCGCGAGCATGATGTTTAAGAGCTGCGTGCGCAACAGCGCGCCCGCAAGTTCGGACTGCGAAAGTAGCGCACGCTTGGTGTAAAGCCCCGCCATATAAAACACGAGCGCCCACAGCAAAAACAGCAGGGCAAACGGCACCACGTGGATTGCCAGCAACTCGGGCGACGGCAGCCCCCCGTAACGCAGCAGCAACGTTACCCATAGCGAAAGGGCGAACGCTAGTAGATCCCCCGCAAATACGAGTCCTCTGCCACTAAAAGCCATTGTTGTCGGTTACAATAGCATATAACCCGCCTACCGCCATGGACGTTCCAAAGCGCATTTTATACATAGTTACCAAGGCAAATTGGGGTGGCGCGCAGCGCTATGTCTTTGATTTGGCCACGGCTGCCAAAGCTACCGGGCATAGCGTGGTTGTGGCCTACGGACAGGAGGGCGCTCTCGCCGAACGTCTCAAAAAAGCCGGGGTTGAGGGGCGACTTTTGGGTAATTTGGGGCGCGATGTTTCGACCCGAGACGCCGGCGCGTATCGCGATATCTATAGACTCATAAACGAGCTAGGACCCGACGTTGTGCATTTAAATAGTTCCAAAGCCGGAATACTTGGTGCACTTGCTGCCCGGGTTTTGGGCATCAAAAAAATACTGTTTACTGCACATGGTTGGGCGTTTAATGAAGATAGGCCTTTTTGGCAGCGGTGGATTTTTTGGTGGGCGCACTATATAACCGTCTTACTTTCGCATCACACCATTGCGGTGTCGCGGGCGATTTTGCGCGGCGCGCGCACTATGCCGTTTGTACAGCGCAAGCTCGTGCTGGTGCAACTTGGGATAGCCGAGCCGGAGTTTTTAAATCGAGAAGAGGCGCGCGCCGCGCTCCCCCTGCAGTTTGGCGACGGGTTGTATATCGGTGGTTTGGCTGAACTAACCTGGAACAAAAGTTTGCATACCCTTGTGCGTGCACTCTACGAACTAAAACAACACGGCATGGTGTTGCATGCAGTGGTGTTGGGTGAGGGTGAGGAGCGGAATTTTTTGGAGACTCTGGCGGACGAACTCGGGCTCGCCGAGCAAATTCACTTGGTTGGATTTATACCAGATGGTTGGCGCTACTTAAAAGCGTTTGATCTTTTTGCGCTCCCCTCGCGTACCGAAGCATTAGCCTACGCACTTATTGAGGCGGGTTTTGCGGGGCTACCCACCGTGGCAAGCGACGTGGGTGGAGTGCCCGAAGTAATTGAAAGCGGCGTCTCGGGTTTGCTCGTTGAGCGCGAAAACCAACATGCGTTGGCCGACGCCTTGCAACGCTTGGCCGAAAACCCCGACTTACGTATTAAATTTGCCGAAACCCTCCAAAAATCCGTCCGCGAAAAATTTAGTTTGGAGAGGATGGTTAAAGAAACGTTGAAACTTTATTGAGCGTACGCATCTTTTTCGGCCTGAATAATCTTTATTTGTTCGGTTGCACTTACTGGTATCGCGACCGACGGGTCGATGGCCATGATTGTTGCGGAAAGATAACCCTGGGATAGGTCATAACCCTGTTGGGCGACTTGTAAAAAGCCGCGGGATCCAAATGGAACGTAATACACCCATTCTGTCTTGTGTGCATGTGCATCAATCATAAGGAGTCCCCCCATGGTTGTCCCAACAACATCTGAGGATGTGACCACGGAATGTATTTTTCGAATTGTTACAAACGGCGCGCTCGCTGGACCAACGTCGAGTTGGTCACTGTCATAACTATCTACTTCGACTTGCCAGGTACTCGGATACCAAAAAGAAAAGCCAAAGTCGGTGTCGGTGTACTTGCTCATGCCGGGGACAGAAATGGATTGTTTGGGAGTATTAGATGGAGAAGTGACAACAATTTCTGCCGTGGCCATGGTCCCGCCAACCTCATCTGTAACTCGTGCGTAATATTTTCCTGGCTCAGTGTAGGTATACTCACCTCTACATAGTGTGGGTGTACAGTTTTTTCCTTCAAAAGAAAGGTAATTTACTCTGTCTTTTCCATCACCCAAATCAATAGAAGATCTTTCCCCTGCGTCAGTAGTAAACCTAACTTTAAGCGGCGCCGGACCGCTGGTTGGATTTGCAACGAGCGTTGAAGAAGTTGCCGCCCATGGCTGATCATAATAAAGCTCCGAAGCGGATCCGGGACCCGAGCTATTGGATTTATGAGTAAGAAAGTACGCCCCACCAGAAACCACAAGCACGGCCAAAACACCCAACAAAACAGGGAGCCAGACAAAACCTTGTGGAGGCTTCATGCGGCTACAATAGCATAGATTTTTATGGCTTTATGGTAAGAATGCCAGTTCGTAGAGGTTTGTAATTGGAGCTATAAAAACCCGCGTAAGGATCATTGCGCGGTCGTCCATCCACAAGGACTTGGTAGGTGCCAGGCGTAAGCCTCCAAGGTGTCGCGGCACCGGGCACCTCTATTCGCACCGACCACTTTCCATTTTTAATAGCAACAGTAGTATTGCCACTCCCCCACACTTCGTCACCCCCATGAGTCTTCGGATCATAGGAGAAAATACTTATTTCCAAATCCGTTATTTGTGGAGAAACCGAGCCAGAAAGTGTGGGGTTGCTTGAGCTCGAATCGAGAGACGACGTGTCGATAGTCACTTCCGTCTCCTTCTCAACATCTGCAGTAATATCAGCTCCTCCTGCCGTGCTCTCCCATCGCCCATCTTTGCAAATGACCCGCAAACCAGAAATTGGCGTATACGTGGCTGTACCGCTCTTGTACGTATGCCCATTGTATATACAATCTTTTTGCTCCTCAGCGGTGGTTGCGCCCCACGAACTACTAGGAACATGAAATACCGAACTGGTGGCAACTGTGTCACCGGAACGTTCGATCTTAAAAAAGTAATTGCCTTCAGGAAAAGGCACTGTGCTTGGCTCCGAACTCTTGCGCGGTTGGCCAGTGAGATCAATGGCATGGACACCGACGGATGCGGTGTCCCACCAATAGATTTTTAAATCATCAGCGCGGATTAAATTGATCAAGCTCTCGCGTAGAGTCCCTGATATTTCGTAAGTCACAAGTGGTGAGCGCCCCGGTTGAGGTTTGATGGAGAGAATATTGATTCGTACCCCTTCCCCAGATGATCCCAGTGTGCGATGGGTATACCAATATGTTCCGCCGCCTAAAATAATGAGACCGGCCAGGATTAAAAGCGGGAGCCAGACAAAACCGCCTAAAGGCTTCATGCCACCACTATACAACCCTTTTCAACTCCCGTACCCGCTCCACTCAACACCCGCACCTTGGCGCGCGGCGCCCGCATAGCGCAGCATTCCGGCAATCATCCCGAGCGCCAAAAACTCGGCCAGCAAGTGTGAGCCGCCGTAGCTCATAAACGGTATCGTGGTGCCCGTAACCGGCAAGATCCCCACGTTGATCCCCACATGCAATAAAAAGTGCGCGCCGAAATAACACAAAACACCGAGTGCAAAGAGCGTCTCAAAGTTAGATGCCCCGCGTGACGCCGCAGCGAGTATCCGCCAAAACAACACGCCGTAGAGTGCAAACACTAATACGATCCCAATAAACCCCCACTCTTCGGCGAAGGCGGCAAAAATAAAGTCAGTCTGATACTCGGGCAAAAAACGCAACTTGCTCTGCGTGCCGTAGCCTATCCCCTTGCCGAGCAACTGCCCCGAGCCCACCGCCACCGTCGACTGATATGCGTTGTACCCAGCGCCGTGGATGTCGGCAAGCGGATGAACGAACGTGAGGATGCGCGTTTTTTGGTAGTCGTGAAATCCAAACAGCCACAGCCCCGCAAATGCTGCAAGGCCAAGCCCCAACACTACAAACAAATGCGTGCGCGAAATGCCCGAGAGCAAAACCATGCCGAGCCAGATTAAAAATATGATAATTGCTGAGCCAAAGTCTGGTTGCAGAGCCACCAAAATAAATACGATCCCCGCGTAAGCTCCCGAAACTAAAATATGCCGGATGTTGGCTATCTCGATGTGTCGGCGAGAAAAATATTTGGCAAGTGCAATAATGAGCGCGAGTTTTACAAACTCAACCGGCTGGAGTGCAAAGGGCCCCAAGTCAAACCATGACTTGGCGCCCTGGGTCGCATGGCCTGCTACTACCAAAAAAATGAGTGGCAACAGCACGACCGCATATACGGCAGCAGCAACCGTACTAAGACGCAAAAAGCGCCAGTCTATTTTACTTGCGACAAAAAATACCACGACGCCGAGCAAAATCCAGATGCACTGGCGGAAGAAAAACGGGTCCTGCGACTGAAACGAACTCATGGTTACGAGCCCCAAAATGCAGAGACCTAGAGCAGCCGAAAAAGCAATCCAGTCTATACCGCGCCCGCCGGCGGGCAGGGAACTTTTTTTGCCAAAGCGCAGCGGGCTCATTAGAAGCTGGGTAGCACCGTAATTTCGGCACGGATTATGTTGGGCACGCCACCGCTCCAGGTAAACACAACGTCTTGCGACGACTTGCGCGCGATAAGCGGAATTAAACTTTTGCTCGCGGCGCGCGCGACACCTTGTGCGTCAAAGAGCACCGCGGTTGCCACTATCTGACTTGCATCTTGGATCGAGGTATTGGAGACGGTGGCCGAAAGGCGCGAGCCGTCTGCGGCAAGCGATTGGTTGCCCACGCGCAGCGTTGGGAGTGGGTCGGCGCGCTGCCAAACCGGATCTTGGGTAAAGGCGAAGATCGCTTTGGCAACGATGCGATTGCCGACATTAATATTAGGGTCAATAAACGGCACGGTTTGCACCGGCGGGAGGTCGATGCTGCCCGTGCGCTCTTTAACTAAAACATTTTTTTCATCAAAAAGTTGGAAGGTATACGAAACGCGGCGTGCAGCATCACCAATGTTGGGGTTTTGTACGTAGGCTGCCGCGGTATAAACACCCGGCGCCACCTGGAAGGCGCGATTCCACAAAACTATGGGTGCGCGGGTTTCGTTTTTGCAAATTAGTGAGCATACGCCGCTGCAATCAACACCATGTTCGTCTTGATTTTGCACGCCGTCAAAACAAGTTGGTGGGCGGTTAAAAAGGCTCGTGTAGAGAAAATAAACGACGATGAGTGCGATAACACTCACGACGGCAGTATAAAGAAGCTTACGCCGATTACTCCACGAAAGGGCCATAAGAGACATTGTACCCCAAAAGCACTCCGCGAACCTATGCTGCTTTTTTTTCGAAATCTAGACCATTGGGGCCCCAATTTTCATAGTAGTTTTGAAAATCCACAATGGTTTCTAGAGCAACCTTATCACCATCCAACTGGATTGCCACTTTATCATCGGAAGTAAAACCAACTACTTCAGCTTTAGTATCTTCACGAAATGTTGGACGGTAGGCGCCTTCTTTTAGTGTTAATTTGTCACCCACTTTAATCCCTTCAATATCTTTTTGTTCTATTATAGAAATTGGAAAACCCTCAGTAGTTACAAAACTTCTTTTTGATTGTTGCTCTTGGTTTTGTTTAGGAGCTCCAGGAGACGGAATCTGCGGACCTTTATTCATTCCCATATAGAAATATTTGATTTATTTGATATATCTTAATCATCTCATATAAAAAGGCGTGCAAAAAGCGTTCGCGGAAGAGCCGAGAACAAAAAGCTCCACCAAGGTGGAGCCAAAATCGTGGAGGGTGGCAGGAATGTATACCCACCGTGTTTGGGATTCTAAACGAGGAACTCTCGTCCCTCCCCCTCACCGCCACCAGACCAGGGCCTAAGGCCGTGCGATCCTTGACGGACCCTCCTACGAACGGTGAGACCCGGGAATGAAACCCGTGATCGAAGCTGTCACCGCAAGATGCCGGAGTCTGCCATATTGGTGCAAAGTGGACCGAAGGTCCCCTTTCAGCGTCAGCGGCTTAATCGCCAACGCTTTTCACCTCCATGCGCTCAGAGCCACCGGGCATTCAAAAAACGAAGAACCTAACTCAACTGTAGTTTATTTTTTAGAAAAATCAAAACGCCCGACTCTTTGCAAAATCGGGTGTTTTGCCTTGAGTCGGG
>CALQYT010000004.1:0-11516 GCA_943348815.1 Candidatus Nomurabacteria bacterium | reverse complement strand
CTCAACTGTAGTTTATTTTTTAGAAAAATCAAAACGCCCGACTCTTTGCAAAATCGGGTGTTTTGCCTTGAGTCGGGCGCGGTCAGCTGCCCATCAGGCGACTAGCAACACCAGCCAACGCGCAGAGCACGATGAAGGTGATGAGTCCCGACGGGAGCCACGCATTATAACGCCGCCACAAGGAACGCCTTTTGAGCATGTGATGCCCTCCGGTTGATTCGTATATAATTGTACTCTTATTAAACAATTTTGTCAAGGGGTAAAAACCCCTTATTTAGAGAGGTTTATTTGGAACAACAATTAAATACTTTGTCCTGGCGATTAGCTACTCTCGCCTCCTGTAACAGAGACTACCATCGCCACTAGCGAGCTTAACTTCCGTGTTCGGAATGAGAACGGGTGTGACCCCGCCGTTAAATCACCAAGACACAATATTCAATCAGTTGAGGTAAAACCAACCCTTCGACTACGCTCAGGGTAAACAAAAATTGCTGACAACAGATCATTGCGATTCTCAAGCTCCCTCTCTCAATTGAGAGTGGAAACCTGATCTATTAGTACTTCTCGGCTCAATGCCTTGCGGCACTTACACCTAAAGCCTATCAACGTCATCATCTCTGACGGATCGTAATGATTACTCATCTCTGAGCCGGCTTCGCGCTTAGATGCTTTCAGCGCTTATCCTTTCCCGACATAGCTACCCAGCGTTCCACCTGGCGGCAGAGCTGGTAGACCAGCGGTCAGTTCACTCCGGTCCTCTCGTACTAGGAGCAAATCTCATCAATAATCAACGCCTGCAGTAGATAGGAGACCAACCTGTCTCACGCTTCTTTTCACTTATTACTAAGTGGAATGGACTATATCTTCTTCTCATCAAGGTTCGACCTTGATGGAAGGCTAATGTGTAGTCTCTACGGCTCCCGTCACACTATTGCAGTGTGTCGGGTTGCCTCGGAATTATCCTAGGTATAGGATTTTTCCGATATCAATTAGCTTGTTCGTACTTCTTTCAAAGTACGACCGCCGTGATTGGTTAGTTCTAAGCCGACGCTTTGGTCGGCTCCCCGACTTTACGTCGGGGTCTATACTTTTCTTTTACAGAATTAAACGAAAATCTTCGAACATTCTTTCTCGAGGGTTCAGACGGTACAAGAGGCAAAGCACGAAATCACAAATCCGAAACACGAAACAATATCTAAAATCCTAAATTTTTAAATTTAAAACTTCTTAATTTGTTTCGAATTTCGATATTCGAATTTCGGATTTTCCTTCTGTACGGTCTGAACCCAGCTCGCGTACCATTTTAATTGGCGAACAGCCAAACCCTTGGGAGCTTCTTCACCCCCGGGATATGGTGAGCCGACATCGAGGTGCCGAACTCCGCCGTCGCTATGGACGCTTAGGCGGAACTAGCCTGTTATCCCCAGAGTAGCTTTTGTCAGATAATCTTCCACCGCGTCTAATACGGATGGTCGGTTCACTTTGTCCTGCTTTCGCACCTGCTTGTCATTTACGACTCGCAGTCAAGCACCCATATACCAATACGCTATCGGCACGGTTTCCATTCGCGCCTAGGGTACCTTAATGAACTCCTCCGTTACTTTTTAGGAGGATAGCGCCCCACTAAAACTGCCCACCAGATACTGTCTCGACAAGGTTTTGCCTTGCCGGTTAGTGCATACAAGAAAACAGAATGGTATTTCACTGACGAGTCCGCCTCAGCCGAAACCGAGACCTCAACCTCTCCCATCTATGCTACGCAGTTGCCTCGTATACACAATATCAAGCTACAGTAAAGCTTCTGGGGTCTTTTCGTCTATCTGCAGGTAACCGGCATCTTCACCGGTATTGTATTTTCACCGAGCTGTGCTCCGAGACAGTTCCCCAGTCGTTACACTATTCGTGCGCGTCTGAACTTACCAGACAAGGAATTTCGCTACCTTAGGACGATTCTCCTATGTTATTTAGTTTGCTGTTGGTAGCTGCAAACATTTCTCTGTATCGCTACAAAGGTCGGACTATATCATCTCGTTTTTCTCAATTAAGAGAGTCGAGTTCGGCGTATAGTCTCTGAGGATTCTCTCAAATTTACTACATCTTGTTTTTTGTATTTCCGTTTTCTTCCCTTTCCTTCGTTGAGTTTTTCTCGCAATTCCACGATTTTCATAAATCCCTTTTGAGCCAGATGCTCTCCGGAGTATACGATCATCGCAATCTGCTTGAATAACGCGAAGTTTTTGGTTTTAGATGCGGATTGAAAAGGGAACCGTTCAAAGAACGGAAATACCTTTTCTACGATTTCGACGTAGTTTGTCACCACAAAGTAATGGACTCCATCACTTCGTCTTTGTAATCTTCCACAGTGCAGATACTTCTGCAAAAGTTTCAGATTTGTGACATCTCGTTGCGCTACATTAAACGTCAACACTACCTGCCACTGGAGTTTATGATCTGGCCTTTGACGAAGAGAAACATTAAAGCTTCCTTCTCCATCACTAAATCCAGACAAATACCATCCAATACTTGGCGGTGTGTTCATACGTCCAATTGTAGCACCCCTTTTGAGAGCCTTTCCTGCTGATTGCCCGCACTTCAAGATTTTTACTGCCTTGCGGCTAGTACTTGAAGATACTCGGGGTTTCCAGCATATGGCCGAATTTTTTAACTACAATCATCTTATAGTTATCGCCGACATTCACCAGGGCTTATACAGCTCACCACCACACCTTGCGGCATGGCAACGGCCATAGTTGACCTTCTGGCATTGGTCAAGTGTCACCCCCTATACATCCTCTTACGAGTTCGCAGGGAGCTGTGTTTTTGGTAAACAGTCGCCAGGGATACTTTCGCTGCGGCCCCAATTGCTTGGGGCAGGCCTTATTCCGAAGGTACGGCCGATTTTTTGCCGAGTTCCTTGGAGCACACTCACTCGTTCGCCTTGCTCTACTCGAGCTGATCACCTGTGTCGGTTTGCGGTACGGTCGACACGTGTATAAGTTTAGAAGTTTTTCTTGGAAGGCTCTCCACGACAGTCCCCCTCGGCCGAAGCCGGGAGTACCCCACACTCTCGCTAGTTGCATTAAAGCAGATGTCCGGATTTGCCAAGACACCCTAGCTTCGAGCACAGACGTCAATCCAATAAGACGCTGTCATTTATTTCCTCCGTCCCTCCGTCACTACACGCGCGGTGTAGGAATATTAACCTACTGTCCATCACTTCCGGCTTTCGCCATAAGCTTAGGCCCGACTAACCCTTCTCTGATCACCGTTGAGAAGGAAACCTTGATCTTTCGGCGTGCGGGGATCTCACCCGCATTGCGGTTACTTGTGCCTGCATTCTCACTTCGCAACGCTCCAGCATGGCTCGCGCCTTTGCCTTCATCGCGGATGCGAACGCTCTCTTACCACGTACACAGTCCGAAGACCGTGCACATCCTCAGCTTCGGTATCGCGTTTAAACCCCGATTATCTTTGGCGCAGAATCTCTCGATGAGTGAGCTGTTACGCTTTCTTTCAATGATGGCTGCTTCTAAGCCAACATCCTCATTGTCTGTGAAATTCCACCTCCTTGTGATGTACTTAACGCGAATTTTGGGACCTTAACTTGAGATCTAGGACTCTTCTCCTTTTGTACGGTGGAGCTTAGCCCCCACGTACTAACTGCCGTGCTACACCATTGGTATTCGGAGTTTGATAGGATTAGTGATCTTGCGACCTGTCCAATCCTTCCAGTGCTCTACCCCCAATGGTCAAAATGCACGACGCCAGCCCAAAAGCTGTTTCAGAGAGAACCAGCTATTACCAGGTTCGATTAGCTTTTCACTCCAACCCACAAGTCATCCGAGAGTTTTGAACGGCTCAACGGTTCGGGCCTCCATCTGTCTTTCGACAAACTTCACCCTGCTCATGGGTAGCTCACCTGGCTTCGGGTCTACTGCTTGCTACAAACGCGCTATTCACACTCGGTTTCCCTGCGGCTCCGGTCTCTCGACCTTAGCCATAACGCAGCAAACAGTAACTCGCAGGCTCATTCTTCAATAGGCACGCAGTCGAGGCAACGACTAAATAAATAGCCGACCTCTTCTACTCCTTGTAGACATATGGTTTCAGAACTATTTCACTCCCCTCATCGGGGTGCTTTTCACCTTTCCCTCGCGGTACTCTGCACTATCGGTCTTTGAAAGTATGTAGCCTTACCGGTTAGTTCCGGCAGATTCACTCAAGCCATTCGTGTCTTGAGCTACTCAAGAACATTGTATAAGTTGCATTAGTTTCGCCTACGGGGCTTTCACCCTCTGGGGCGCTGCTTCCCAGCAGCTTCGGCTACCTTTGCAATTTGTAACTTATTGATTCCCGAAGAATCAGACAATGTCTTACAACCCCGAGATCTACCAACACCGCTCGTATTACTACAAGACGGTTTTGGCAAATCTACGGTTTGGGCTAGGTTCGTTTTCGCTCGCCGCTACTAACGAAATTCCTATTGGTTTCTTTTCCTCTTGGTACTGAGATGTTTCACTTCCCAAGGTTTGCTCCCCGCATTGCTGCGGGGTTCTAAAAATTTCTTTCTAGAGAGTTTCCTCATTCGGACATCTCCGGATCGAAGGTTGCTTGGCACCTCCCCGGAGCGTATCGCCGCCACGCCGCGTCCTTCTTCGCCTTTCATAAGCCTAGGCATCCACCATACGCCCTTATAGTTTCCATTTCTCAATTGAGAAAAGGAAGCTTAAGAACCGCAATGATCTGTTGTCTATCACTTCATACGCGATCAACGTATAAAGGTTTTTTGTTTTTGTTGTTTTTACGGCCGACGTTTTCAGTCGGCCCCCCGACTTTACGTCGGGGCTGCCTGCCTCCACACCCACAAAGACCCACGTCTAAAAGTGGTGCTGCGTGACAGAATTTTTTTGTCAAAGTCCGCGATCTGCCAAGGCACGAAAAAACCCGCTTTCGCGGGGATCGGACGCTCCAAGTTGAAGCGAGCCTATCTCCGCAATAGAGTATTTCGGTTGCTTAACATATCGATGAGAGCAGTATATAGGAGGGCTGCAGGGGTGTCAAACGGGCCTATTTTTAGGTCCAAAAAGGCTTATTTTGTAACAAAAAAGGCCCCTACAGTAGGCTGGGCCTTATTCAACGACGATTTCTGCGGATGCCCCACGGTGAGCCGAAAGCTGTCACCGCAAAGACAAGACCACCAACAAACGCCACGGGATTCTGGAAGAACAGCCTGAGGTAGAGCACCGGCGCCTCCTTTGATAACACCCCCACCCTACCACACCTTTTGAAAACAAAAACGCCCCACAAAAAGAGGGCGTTAAATAGAAACTCGTGCGCCGAGACGGACGATATCTTCTGCCCACCTCTTGGTCGCGGTGTCGATCAAGTCGCTACCCATCACTTCCGAGATCGGGAGATTGTCGCCTGCTGCACTATCTTGGGCACGCAACCGTGTCGCGGCACGATCTACCGTGATTTGCGCAAGTGCGGCCTTGAGGTACTTGGCAATTTGAGTGACAGCCTCTGCGTCGTCAGCCATGGCGTTTGCTTTCCTCTTGCCTCAACCGCTGCACACCTTACACTATTTTTTATAAAAACAAAAACGCGCCCGTGGTTTAAGTTTTTAAAATATGGTTATATGTCAACTGAGTAGTTCTCGAGTTTCCGAAACTCAAAGGATGGGAGATCGTATGATCGTCACCCTTGAAAATCTTTGCCCGAACCTCCACGAGTTGATGGCGTACCTCGAAAAGCGGTGGAAGTTCAAAGTTGAAGCCGCTTACAATGATAGTGTGAATGGCCGCAATCGTTTGCTTGAACGACGTTTGTTTGTTAACGGAAAACTTGCCGCTGTTTACCTCCCAACCAACGTGCTCGTGATTAGCGGTGGGAGAAAGCTGGACATTAACGCGATTGGAGAGAGTAAAGAGGAGTGCGAGCTTTTGTTGGTGCACGCCAACTTATCTCCTACCACCGGTCTGAGAAAGTTGCGTTGGACCTACTTCGTGCAAATGTCGGCAATCTTGAATGCAGGATTTAAAGCGCATAATTGGTTAATACCACTAGACAAACCGCGCAAAGAACTTCGATTCGATTGGCGGCCGTGGCTCGAAGACGGCGGCGTGAAGCGGTGTTTCGGCAAACAATGGGTTTCTAAAAAATAGTACTAAAGTCGCCTAAAAATTCTGGCGGCTTTTTAATTTTTACAAAACAAAAACGCGCCCGTACGGAGCGCGCTTTTGTTTTAAACAGAGAGCGGATTAGTCGTGCTTGATTTCCGAGCGGACCTTGGCAAGGAAGCCCGATGCGGCATCCTGACCACCAAGACCAAACGCCAAACCAAACGCGAGCGAGAGCGCTACCACCACACCCGTAAAGAGCGTTTGCAGTATGCCCTGCGCAATTTGCAGTTGTGCAAGAGCCGCCAGGATACCGAAGATCCAGATAGCCCAACGAGCAACCGTGCCGGCAAAGCCAGCAGCCGTAATGCCCGCGGCGCGAGCGGAACCCGCAACCACCCCTTGCGCAACCTGAGCAATGACCGCCGTCACCAAGAGGATGAGTACGGCGATGATGACGTTCGGCAAGTACTGCGCCACAATCGCTTGCAGGAAGAACGTTACCTGCGAGAGATTAAGGATTTGCAGTGCCGCAATCAGGAAGACAAGAATAATAAACCATTTAACCAACGTGCCCAAAAACACGCCCGAGTCGAGCCGGTAGCCGGCGCGCGAGACGATATCGTCGACCCCCGCGCTGCGGAGCGCCTGGTCAACACGGATAGCACGGACGGCCTGCTCGATAAGATTGCCGATAAACCAGGCAATAACCCAACCGATAACGAGCACGATCACCGCGAACACAAAGTTCGGGATGAAGTTGACGACCGCCTGCAGCATGTCGTTGAAGGACTGCTGGAGTACGGCTGCCCAATTCTGCACGATCATATGGAAACTCTAGTAATTAACTGCTAATACGCACTATTAAATTCGACTCCCTAATTGTAACAAGCCCCTCCCCCCTTGTGGATAGCCCTGGGGATAGCGTGGGGATAGATTGTGGGTAAACGGGCCTTATTTAAGGCCAATGTTGAGCCGGTCAAAGATGATGCGGTGGGGGTAGTCAAAGACGTCGCGCACGAGCTTGTCGTTCATATTGAGGCGATAAAAGAAGTCGTCACTCTTGAGGTGCGCGTAGCGCAGCTCGCGGCCTATTTCGCTTTCGAGCATCCGCATGCGGGCACGCAGTCGGGGCTCTTTGACCCGGTCGGCAATAATAAGTACATCGAGCCGCTCGTCCCAGTCGCCCATAAAGACGCCCGCAACGACGATCATCTTCATCGTGCCGGTAGTGCGGATGCGTTTGTAAATTTGTTGAGCGGCTGCAGGAGCGTTGAGCAACAAATTTTGGAGCGCTTCGGTATATTTAAAATCGTTGTTGAGGCTGTAGCGCAGCCCGCTGCCGCGGCGGGTTGGGGCGCGGCGCACCAGGCCCACCTGGGCAAAGAGCGCTAGCTCTTTGCGCGCGGTGCGCTCGGGCACCCGCGCGCGGTGCGCGGCGTCGGGGATCGTATACGTTTGGCGCGGGTTAAAAAGGAAGAGGCGCAGGAGCTTAAGTCGAGCGTCGCTGCCAAAGAGTTTCTGTAGGGGGTCTGCCATATCATCGCTTCCAGCGAGACCCCGCCGGAGGCGGTGGCCGTGTAGCTTGGCCATTGTATGAAAAGGTTTTGAGCTGTGCAACCTGCCCGCCGGCAGGCAGGCTCCAAACAAAAAACCCGCCATCAGCGTGACGTGTGGGCTTTCGGATTCCGGTGCCGCCCGATTTGGAAGAGATACGCCCCTCCCATAATCAAGGCTCCTAAAACAAAATAACCAGAGGCCATTTTCACGGCAGTAAGCGCGGCTTCTAGTCCCGGTTTCGACATACAGAGTACGCCGAGACCCATCGCAAAAACCAGCGCGCCGCCAATGAACAGGCCCAAACCGGTTGATGGTGATTGCCGCGAGGGCAACCAATCTTTTGGGTTTCCCTTGAAGACACATCTCCATCAATAAGAGCGACTCACAGGAGACTCTACCATAAAAGTAAAGAACCTCTTGCGCAGGGCAAGAGGTTGTGGAAAGGGGGAACGGGTGGGCGGGGGCGAGGGGGAAAGAACGAAGAGAAGAAGGGAGTGAAGAAGAACGAGAGAAGAAACAGAGAAAGGAACAGAAGAGAGAAAAGTGAAGGAAACAAGAAGAAGGAAAAGAACGAAGGGAAAAAGAAAGAGGGGGAAGCGAAGGAGCGAGGGTGGGGTACGGTTTGAGTAGCAAAATCAAACCAGAGAGAAGACCACACCGATGCCCTGCCACACCTTTTCAATGACCCGCCAACCAGAACCTACTATCTACTACTCCCCTGCCAACCAAAAGGTTTCAAACAAAAAACCGCCGCGCCTGTGGCACGGCGGACGGTTAGCTCTGCTGGGGTTGAGCGTTCATCCCCTCCAGTATTTTAGGAAGTTCGAACTCCACAAAGTGAGGATCAACCTTCCCCGTCGCCAAAATCTTGCCCACCGCGATCAGGTGCTCGGCAGGCGCAGTGCGCAGCGCTTCGACCATAAACCGAATGACCGCATTGTGGTTGATATCGGCAATGGTCACCCGTGCCAAGATTCGATAAACCTTTGCCAGGGTCGTGGCACCTGTGGGTTGCAACTCCTTACGCACGATCTCAGGCAATGCGTAGAAACGCGAGAAGATGAGAGTGTCTGCGAGAAAACGCTCTTGTACATCATCGGCAGCAGCAATCCACCCTCGCACGACCTCGGTATACAGAAGCCCCGACGTCGCAGGCAGACTGTTGTAGTTCGGGATCACGCTCAGCAGTCGTTCTGCGATGAGCCCGCGGCCTTCTTGCATCGGGTGCATATTCACTCCCCCGGCTGCAGACGCCTTTTCGTACCCTTCGCGAAACGCTTCAAGAATAACGCCGGCGGCTTGCAAGGCATCAGGATCCTTACCCGCCGCGGCCTTGATAGCAAATAGCTCATCCGGCGAAACACTTGTAGGCCTCGTGTCGGTAACTTCAACCATAACGCTCTCCTCAAAGAACGGGTCCTACCCGTTGGGTTGCCGTAGCCTCCCGGCTACGTTGGACATCCCTGTCCGCCGCAACACTACTACTCCGGGTAGTTATTTGCAAACAAAAAACCGCCACGGGTGGACGGTCTTAGGATTTGGTGGGCTCTGCTGCGGCAAACGCGGCCAATTCCTCTGGTCCGGGGACTTTGCCGAGCTTGATGATGAGCAGACTCTCCTGACCAGAGAGCACCTCGTCGTTAGCCAACTTTCTCCGAGCCTCGCGCACGGCTACGATTTCGCCAGGATCTATGTGTTCCATTAGTGCTCCCTACAGTTCAAACCGAGTATCCCAAAAAAGCACAACCCCCGCAAATGCGGGGGTTACGCCTTACCAACAGTTCGCTACCCTTTAATAACAAGGGATACGACCTGAAGGTTACTTGAATTATTTAAGCTCAACCTTGCCGCCGGCTGCTTCGATTGCTGCCTTAAGCTTGTCCGCATCCTCTTTCTTCATTCCTTCCTTGAGGACGGCCGGGGCTGCATCTACCAAGTCTTTAGCCTCTTTGAGACCAAGACCGAGCGCGTCTTTAACCGCCTTGATCACCTGCACCTTCTGGGCGCCAGCGTCAGTAAGGTGTACATTAAACGCCGACTTCTCCTCCGTCGGTGCGCCGGAGCCTGCGGCGGAGGCGACAGCCACAGCCGCCGCCGATACGCCCCACTTTTCCTCAATCGCTTTGACGAGCGTATTGAGCTCGAGCACCGACATCTTTTCAACTGCTTCGATAATTTGATTCTGATCCATAGTATTAAGCACGAAATCTCAAATTCGAAATCCGAAACAAATTCCAAGTCTTAATTTTAAATTTAGAAATTAGAACTTTATTATTGTTTCGAATTTCGTGCTTCGGATTTCGAATTTACTTTGTTAATTTAGCTACCTCACTCAACACCACCGCAAAGCGTTGCCGTGGCGAGTTGATGATCTGCGCAAACATCGCGCGCAAAGTCTCCATACCCGGGATAGCCGCAATCGCCGCAATTTCCTCGCGGCTTACGTACTTACCCTGGAAGACTCCGCCCGCAAACTGCAGTGCCTCGCCAAACTTTTTTATAAAGCTTGCGATCTCGCGTGCCGGAGCAATGTCGTCCTCGCCGTACGCAAGCGCAACTTCACCCACAAGCTCAGGAGCTTGCCCTGCGTAGCCAGCGGCTTCCAAGCCGCGGCGAAGTAGGGATTTTTTAGCCACCGTGTAGCCCACGCCCAAAGGGCGCAAGGCTTTGCGCATTTCGTTTTGCTGTGCGACCGTGAGCCCCTTAAAGTTGGCAAAGACCAAGGTCTTAGCCGACTTCGTAATGTGGCTCACTTTCGCGACGATCTCTTCTTTTTTCTGCCGTGTAATGGCCATGTGATTTCGCGAAATCATGCCGCGCAATCGTCCTTTGACGCGCGGCTTCTTTCAATTTAAAGGGTTGGAGTTCGACCGTCTCGGCCGGTGCCCAACCTTTTCTAGTTGGGCATTAAATCCCCCGTGGGGAAACCGACTGTCTCTGACCCTATGTCAGGCACTATAAATTAAAAAACCGGCACGCGCAAGCGCGAGCCGATTGTTAGAGCGGGAGGGCGAGAAGCTTCTTTGCGAAGTGATTATTGCTCACCTGCAACACCTGCTCGACGCTCCCCATGTCGAGCTTCCACTGCGGAATGCGTTGTAGCATTCGCAGTCCGATAGCAGCATCCGCTTTTGCCGGCCACCCCGAAGCGCTCGGCATAACCCAGATGGAACCCGTCGCAAGTTCAGGGATTTTGACGAGCACCATCGACGCGCCGTTCCACAGCTCATTTCTGGGATCGGCGCTCTGTTCCGAGCTCACATGCCCAAGGCGCGGATGGCACTGGGCAAGACGGATCGCCTTCTCAAAAGCGTAGACGAGATATTTGCCCTTGCTTTTGACATTGCTGGTGCCGCCCACCCAGGGGCTGACCCAGAGCTCGACCATTCCTGCATGGCCTATGGCGGGCGTATGGGAGTAGAACAGTCGCAGATGTCCGCCACGACCCTTTTCGGTGCGATCCAAGAGCGACTCGGCATCAGCAACCGCACGAGCCAGAGCATCGTGCAACACATCTTCGTTGTCGGGTGCAAGAATCAATCAAACCTCCATCAATTTTGCGGCAAGAGCCGCGCCTAGTTCAAAACAAAATTACTGCGGCTGAGCGATGTTGTCAACGGGCGCGGGTTTGGACTGAAACCCAGCCCACACAAGCACCCCAAAAGCGACCGCAATAATGGCCACAAAAGCAAAAAAGAAGTGAAAGAAGGTCTTATTAAACATAGATGGTATTTATGGTAGCACGCAGCTTGTGGTACTACACAACCGAAACGCCGCCACCCCCACGTTGGCATCGGCAGAGCTACCGGTAATGAGGTTTGGATAGCTCGTGGTGTT
>CALQYT010000003.1 GCA_943348815.1 Candidatus Nomurabacteria bacterium | reverse complement strand
AGAACGAACTCCACACACAACGTCGTGCTATTTATGACCGCCGACGCAAAATGTTGGTGGGGAGCGCCGAGGATGTCGCCGGGGTACTCGAGGGTTTGGCGGGCCTGCGCCACGCCGGAGCGGGCTCCAGCCTCGCGGAGGCGGGGGAGAGTGAGGAGGCAAAACAACTTTTGCAGAAAAAAGAGCAAGAGCTTGGGACCGACGGCTTTCTTGCGCAGGCACGCGGGGTGTGTTTGCAGACGCTCGACCTACTGTGGGTGGAGCATCTTGAGTCGATGGAGTATTTGCGCGGCAGTGTAAACCTGCGGGCCTACGGGCAGCGCGACCCCTTGACCGAGTACCGCAAAGAAGGTACGCGCTTGTTTAAAGATATGGAAGAGGCGTTTCGTGCCAATGTATTTGAAATGTTGGAAAAGCTGCAACCCAATGGGCAGAATGGCTTGGCGGTTAATCCAACACCTATCGTCATTACACCGCCCGTGCCGCAAGGAGAAATCGGCCGCAACGATCCGTGCCCCTGCGGCTCTGGCAAAAAATGGAAGCAGTGCGGGCTCAATAATACTGAGGAGCACCAAGCCAATATGGCCCAGAAGAAGTAATGGAAGAAATCGAAGTTAAATTTTTGAACGTCAATCCGGAGGAGCTCCAGGCAAAGCTTGCAGCTATTGGTGCACAAAAGGTAGGAGACTATTTCTACCGCCGGCGGGTTTTTGATTATCCTGATTGGCGCTTAGACAAGGCTGGTTCTTGGTTGCGGCTACGCGACGAAGGAGAGAAGATAACCCTCAGCTTTAAGCAGCGGCTCGGTATGGCTCAGACTGAGACAGGCAACGACGCCGGTATGGATGAAACTGAGATAGTAGTCAGTGACTTTGATACAACGGCTGAGTTAATCCTCAAACTAGGGCTTATCGAAAAACACTATGCAGAGAATAAACGCACTCGCTGGGAGAAAGACGGCGTGCAGTTTGATATCGACACGTATCCGGAGCTTGAGCCGTATTTGGAGGTAGAGGCGCCGAGTTGGGAAAAGATTGACGAAGCGATTGCCTGGCTCGGGTTTAACCCGGCGGATAAAAAGATATTTTCTGCAAACCAAATTTACGCTCTTAAGGGCATACGGGTATCAGACTGTGCCCGACTCACTTTTGCGGAGGGAGCAGTTAAACGAGGTTTGTAGATTCATCTATACACTTGTGGCATAGTTAAAGAGGATAGAGGAAACACCCCATGACTTACACCGGCAACGACTTCTATTGCGATATGGCGGTGCCTGGCAAGGTTCCGCTTGTGAAGGAATACGAGAGTGACAACGTGCTCGCCTTCCACCATACGCGCCCGCATTGGCCGGTCCATATTGTGGTAGTGCCAAAAAAGCACATTGCTTCGTTTACCGCTCTTTCGGCAGAGGATATGCCGATTCTGCTTGAGCTTCTAGAGGCGCTCAAGACCATTGCCGCCAAAGTCGAAAAAGAACACGGCGCAGCCAGGATTCTGACCAATCTCGGTCACTATCAAGATTCAAAACACCTCCATTTCCACATCAATAGCGGTGAAGAGAAAAAGTAAGTGACTTGATATATCAAGTCATACAAAAGACTATTATATATCGTAGTCTTTTTTATTATCGGTGTTTGCTATTATAGAGTTTATGACCGAACGGTATAAAATTATTCCCGAAGTGTTTTTGATTTTGGAGCGGGAGGGGAAGACACT
This sequence comes from Candidatus Nomurabacteria bacterium, assembly GCA_943348815.1. Taxonomy (GTDB): domain Bacteria; phylum Patescibacteriota; class Minisyncoccia; order Phycocordibacterales; family SBAW01; genus GWA1-54-10. The sequence goes on along the minus strand of CALQYT010000003.1, from coordinate 84,152 downwards.
ACTCTCGCGACGTTTTAATACAGGATATAACGATGGATATTATGGACTCCCGGCCGGGCATGGCGAGGAAGAGACTATGCGCGAGGGGACTGCGCGTGAGGCAAAAGAGGAGATAGGACTGGAAATTGATCCAAAAGATTTGGAGTTGGCTCATGTCCAGCATCGTTGGTGCGACGACAAAACTAATCCGCATGCGCGGGTTGGTTTTTATTTTGTGCCGACTAAATTTAGCGGTGAACCTGAAAATAAAGAACCAGATAAATGTGACGACCTACAGTGGTTTCCCCTCGACCAATTACCATCTAACATGGTCCCTCATGTACGAGAAGCGCTGCGTTGCTATAGTGCCAAAATAAACTACAGCGAGTTTGAGTGGGATAAGAAGTAAGCCCCGCGCTATACTGTAGCTATGGATCTGCCGCTGTTTGTGGGGGCTTTTGTTGCCGGGATGCTGATGTTTTTGGCACCCTGCACATTGCCTATCGTCCCCGGCTACTTGGCCTTTATTGCAGGCATTCCGCTTTCGGCGCTCTCTAACCCGTCGGCTCGGGCAAGTGCGCGGCGGGCGGTTCTTAAAAACTCACTTGCATTCGTTCTTGGCTTTTCGATTATTTTTATTTTGCTCGGTGCATCCGCCGGGCTGCTTGGCACGTTTATTGGCCCCTGGCGCTTTGTGGTCGCCAAGCTTGGCGGGGTAGTCATTATACTCTTTGGGCTCACCATGCTCGGGCTCTTGCCGCTTGATTTTATCTCCCGCGAGCGACATATTCGCTTGCCCTCTTTTTTAACCTTAGGAAAGCTTCCAAGTTCGGCACTAATTGGCGCACTCTTCGCCTTTGGCTGGAGTCCGTGCATTGGGCCAATTTTAGGCACGGTACTTTTACTTGCTTCCGGATCGGCAACGGCCTGGTATGGTGCGGGCCTGCTTGCAGTGTTTAGTGCCGGACTTGCGGTGCCCTTTTTACTCTGCGGAGCATTGGTGAGCGAAACGACTGTCTTTCTTTCGCATCTCTCGGGCTTTGTGCGCGTACTTACACTCGTTGGGGGAGTAAGTTTAATCCTCGGAGGCGTCCTTATGCTCACCGGTACGGTCGATTTATTTGTTGCGCAGGGCTATACGCTTTTTCATGAGTGGGGTTTTGATGCGTTGCTGAAGTATCTCTAGCGTAGTAGGATGAGCGCATGAAGCCGCTCATCCATGTCGTTGCGATAGCTATCGCGCTCCTCATACTCTCTCAACTGGGCCTGGGTATTACCGTCGCCAGCATCTATAGCGCGGTCATCGTCGCCATTATCTGGGGGCTGGTCATGTTAATCATCCGGCCGATTCTGGGATTGCTTACGCTGCCGCTCAACATCCTTACCCTCGGGCTTTTCTCCTTTATACTCAACGCACTCCTGTTTTGGTTCATCTCAACGTTTATCCAGGGCTTTAGCGTAGCCGGGTTTGTACCAGCACTCATAGGCTCGGTAGTACTTACCCTTGTTTCTTCGGTCTTGCACCACACGGGTAAATAAAAATATGGCACTGGTTGATGAACTACGGATACTCGCGCGCGCGGGCAAAGGAGGCGACGGCGTCGTGCGCTGGTTGCATTTAAAGGGCAAGGAGTATTCCGGCCCTGCGGGCGGCAACGGGGGCAACGGGGGCGATATTTATATCCGCGGGGTACGCGACATCTCGTTGCTTGGCCGCTACCGCGGAGAAAAAAAGTTTCAAGCCGAAGATGGTGATGATGGCGGCAACCAAAGCCGCGACGGCAAACGTGGCGAAGATCTTATTATCGATCTGCCCGTTGGGTCTATCGTGCGCAACGAATCGACCGGCGAAGTGCACGAACTTTTATCCGAAGGCCAGCAACAGTTGGTACTCAAGGGTGGTCGTGGTGGTGCGGGCAACGAAGTATTTAAATCCTCGGTCAATCGCAGCCCTACCGAATCTTTCCCCGGCGTAGCAGGGGAAGAGGCGCAGTTGTTTATTGAGCTCAGGCTTATTGCCGATGCGGGGCTTATTGGGTTGCCCAATGCTGGTAAAACATCGCTCCTTAACGCGCTGACGGGTGCCCAAGCCAAGGTGGGCTCCTACGCCTTTACCACCCTCGACCCCAACCTCGGTGCCCTCTATGGCTACATCCTTGCTGACATCCCGGGGCTTATTGAGGGTGCTTCGACGGGCAAAGGGCTCGGGGTTAAGTTCCTGCGGCACATCGCCCGGACCAAGATTCTGCTGCATTGCGTATCTCTTGAATCCGAGAAACCCTTAGAGGACTACGAAACTGTCCGAGACGAGATCTCGGCATTTGGGGACGGGCTAGAGGAAAAACCTGAATTGATCATTCTTACTAAGACTGACACCAGCGCCCCGGCGGAGATAAAGAAGGTGGCAGCCCTGTTTAAAAAAGAGGGAAAGAAGGTAACCGCGGTCAGTATTCTTGACGACGCTTCGGTCAAACAACTTTCGCAAACTATTATTGACGCGTTGTCAGCGCAGTTCCGCTAGAGTATTCTCTATATATGTATACGGTTACGGTGGGGCTTGAGATTCATGCCGAGCTGCGCACCGCAACCAAGATGTTTTGCGGTTGTCGCAACGACCCCGACGAAAAGAAACCCAACCTCAATGTGTGTGCGGTTTGTTTAGCACATCCAGGTTCGTTGCCCGTAATCAACCAAGAGGCGGTACGCAAAGTGCTCATGGTTGGCGCGGCGCTCAAAGGTACACTCGCCGACTATACTGAGTTTGATCGTAAGAATTATTTTTACCCCGATATTCCCAAAGGCTATCAGCTCAGCCAATATAAATTCCCGTTGGTCTCGGGCGGCGCATTAGACGGCGTCGTCCTCACCCGCATCCACCTCGAGGAGGACACCGCCCGCTCACAGCATGTGGGCGAAAATAGTTTGGTTGACTACAACCGCGCGGGGGGGCCCTGTATGGAGCTAGTTACCGAACCCACCATACACAGCGCTGAGGACGCGAGCCGCTTTGCCAAAGAGCTGCAGCTCCTCCTGCGGGCACTCAATGCCGGCGAGGCCAACCTCGAGAAGGGTGAGATGCGGGTAGAGGCCAATATTTCGGTATCCAAAGACAGTACCCTTGGTACTAAGGTAGAGGTTAAAAACCTTAACTCTTTTCGTTCGGTTGAGCGCGCTATAGCCTACGAAATTAAACGCCAAAGCGAGGTCTTGGAGCGGGGAGAGACAATCGTGCAGGAGACGCGCGGATGGGACGAAGCAAAGCAACAAACTTTTTCGCAGCGCAAAAAAGAGTCAAGCCACGACTATCGCTACTTCCCCGATCCGGATTTGCCGAGTCTCAAGCTTTCTCTATTGCCCGAACTTCTTAACCCAACGCTTCCTGAGTTGCCGTGGCAGCGACGCGAGCGCTTGCATACCTTAGGGTTTTTGCAGGAGCAAGATATCGAGCAGTTACTGACTGACGTTGACCTTGCAGGCCTATTTGCGAAGGCAGAAGAGCGATTACAAAAACCCGAGCTACTTAAGGTGGCGGCAAATTTTATACTTAATGACATCGCGGGGCAGCGGAAAAAAGATCCGACGTGGTTGCCCTCGGTCGATCTATTAGTGGCTGTCGTCGAACAATACCACCAAGGTACGCTCGCCTCACCGCAGGCTAAAGCATCAATACTAAGTGGCACTATTGCCGCAGCAGGGGATAGCACCGAGATCCCAACGATCGTGCAAAAAGTTATCGACGCAAACCCAGCTGTTATTGCCGACTATAGGGCAGGCAAGCAGGCCGCGCTGCAATTTCTTATAGGGCAGGGGATGAAAGCAAGTAAGGGCTCGGCTAATCCCCAGCTCTTGCGGGAGACTATACAAAAAATTCTCGGCTAGGGTATAATCCCTGGCATGGACGAACTCCAAATATCGGGCAAGCGGTTTATCTCGTCTCGCCGCATTGCCAAGGACAATGGCTACACCGCCGACTATGTCGGGCAACTTATTCGCGCCGGAAAGGTAATCGGGCAAAAAGTTGGCCGGGCTTGGTATGTTGATGCCGTTTCGTTTGAGCAGTATCTCGGCTCGGAAACTAAGTCTGCCGTTATGGAGCCTCCAGTGGTTGTTGAAGAAAAAATAGTTATACCTGAAAAAATTGAACCCGTGGAGGAAAAAGAAATAAAATCTGAACCAAAACCTGAATCTAAAAAAGAAGGAGTAACAAAAGAACCCGTAACAGTTGCAGGGGTTATAGCAGAAGAAGTAAAAGAAAAAGAAGTTGAAACTTCAGTTCCACTACGCGTATTCCGAAAAGAGGTGAGTGCCCCTAAGAGTAATTTGCAGTATTACTCTGATGACGCGCCGCTTCTTCCAAGGGTTGCTTCTACTCAAAAGGAATTTATCCCGGTTATTGCTGAAGAGATAGTAGAAGATGACGCCCCGACCCGTTCATACTCGTTGGGTGGTCTGGTAGTGGCTGCTGTGGTCATCTTTGCTGCAAGCGCTTTTGTACTCAGCGGACTTACCCTTGACCTTTCTAGCCGGGCTGGGGAGTCTGCCAGTGCAGCCTACAGTTTTGGTTGGTAAACACTAAGCTTCATATTTTCTAGTTTGTCAAAAAAGCCTAAAAAAGGCCTTTTTGCTTGATATCTCGGCTGGTATTGTTTAATCGAGGTTTTTTATAGTAACGAATTTTCTATGAAAAATAAGCTTAGTTCGGCTTATGGAATTTTTTTATATTTTTATCTGGTATAGCCGAGTTTTATATTAGAGCTGATTTTGCTATCTCGAACAATGCTTACTTACTTTTTCTTCTAAAAAGTAATTGGAACTTAAGATTAGTCATTTTTTATCCACAAGAGAGCTTCTCTACCATTAAGGATCTTATTTTATAGGCCATACAATGATAGTAGTGGCTGACGAAATTACTTTGAGTGGAAAAGACTTTTCGGCAAAAACCCGGATGCTCTCTTCGCGTGTCGCAGCTGAGAAATTAGGTTGTGCCCAGGATTATATCGGCAAGCTTTGCCGGGAGGGGAAGCTCAAAGGCACTCTGGTAGACCAAGTTTGGTTTGTAGACCCCGCCTCTTTGGGGGAATTTGAAGAGGCGCGTACGGTAGCCCGGGCCGCCCGCGCCAAAGTGCTTTCGGCACAGCGCAAGCAAGAGCTGAGTCAGCATTCAGGTAAATCGCTTTTACCTCATATTGGCGTATTTTTTTCTTGCCTCATGTTGGGTGGTGCGGTGGCGTTGGGACCACTACTCTTTGAGGGTATAGCAGGTGGAAATCTCTCGGCAGCAATTGCAAATATTCCCTCTCCTTTTTTTGGTACGTATGAAGATAAGCTGCCCAATGTCTCGTTAGACAGTGTTGCATCTGCACTTGAGCCGCTACTTGCAGCAAATGTGCATGTTGAGATTCAGTTACCTCAAACGCAACCGGAAACAGTCGCAACCCCAACTCAAACGTCGACTGCCTCAAGTTCTCCACAACGCATTATTGTTGAGCAAGGAATTTCTGCCGCGACACTCAACACCGTAGTGCAACAACTTGCGGCGGGAAAATCGGGTGCGATCCAATTTAACCGAGATGGCGTTTTTTCTGCGAGTTCGACGGCGTTGGTGTGGGATCCGGCGACTGGGCGACTCGGCGTTGGTACTCCCTCGCCGCGTGCAACGCTCGAAGTAAACGGTTCGCTGCGTACCCAAACACTCTGTATTGACGATGTGTGTCTCACCAAAGATCAACTGCAACAGCTCTTGCAGCAGGCTAAAAAGTAATGAAAAGACTTACCGCCATACTCGGAATAGCACTGTTACTCTGTTGCGGACTTACCGCTAGCGCTGATACCTTTTCCTCCTCTAACTATCAGGTACAGGAGCCGGTGCTCGAGCCCGGCGACTACTCAAGCTCCTCGAGCTTTACGCTGCAGAGTATTTTGGATATGACTATCGGTACCTCAAGCTCGGCCTCGTTTAGTATCAATCCGGACTTCTTGGCCTTCCCGGTAGTGTCTACTCCGGTAGTGAGTGCCTCGAGCGGCAATGCCTCGGCTAGCTTGTCGTGGAGCGCTTCCACCGGATTTGTCGGATGGAATGTATCGGGCTATGCGGTGGGTCAGTCTACTACCTCGGGCGGGCCGTATAGCTTTTCGAACGTAGGAGATGTGCTGGCTTCGACGCCGACGGGTCTCTCTAACGGTACTCCGTATTATTTCGTTGTGCAGGCACTGGATGCCTTTAATAATTCGATTGCAACCTCGACCGAGGTGTCGGCAACGCCCGCCAGTTCGGGAGGCGGGGGCGGCGGCGGAGGTGGAGGAGGAGGCGGGGGCGGGGGTGGCGGTGGAGGAGGCGGTTTGGTTGGTGCAGTCGCAACCTTTACCGGGCGGGCGTATCCGCAGAGCACCATTACCTTATTAAAAGATGGCAAAATAGTGGGCTCCACCCCAGCCGACTTGGACGGTAAATTTCAGGTAGCGGCGCAAGGACTTGCAAGCGGCAGCTACGTGTTTGGCCTGTACGCACAAGATAATAAAAATATTCAGTCAGGTACGGTATCGGTACCGCTGACGGTTACGAGCGGTACGTTTGTAACTCTTGGTGGCGTCTTTATCCCGCCCACCATCAACACTGACAAGTCTGAGGTTAAGCTCGGTGACCCTATTGTTATTACCGGCGCCGCCGCACCAAAAAGTGATGTCACGGTATTGCTCAGCACTAACCCCTCACAGTTGCTCAAAACAGTCGCCGATGTTGCGGGTGTCTATACCTACTCGCTCGATACTACTGGGCTTGTGCGCGGTAACTATAGCGTTAAAGCCAAGGCGGTACTCGGCAGTGAGGCAAGCGAGTTTGGCATACCGCTCAGTTTTGTTGTGGGAGATAAAAACACCCTGCGTGCCGCCGCACCGAAGTGCAAAAAAGGCGATCTTAACTGCGACGGCAAAGTAAACCTGGTCGACTTTTCGATCATGGCATACTGGTATCAACGGCCGCTTTCCGGGACAGGACTCACCGCAGACTACAATGGAGACGGTAAGGTTGATCTGAAAGACTTTTCTATCCTCGTGTTTTATTGGACCGGATGATGAAAAAACTACTTCTTATAGCATTATTCTTTGCAGCTTCTCCGCTCGTATGCGCGGCGGCTACGGCTACGCTTGTGTCTAAGCCCGCTACGGTTGAGGAGGGGAGCAGTGTATCAGTAGTGGTGTTGGTTGATAGTACTCTGTCGCTGAATACTTTTTCGGGGACGCTGCTCTACCCCAGCGACCTTTTGAGTTTTACCGGTAGCAGCGATGGTAACTCTATTATTTCGCTCTGGCTCGCGCATCCAGCCGCGCAGAATGGTGGCGTTACTTTTGCGGGCGGTACCCCGGGCGGTTTTGCGGGCAGGGGAGGTAAACTCTTTTCGGCAACATTCGTAGCCAAAAAATCCGGCACGGCATCAGTGTCACTTAACACTATCGAGTTTCTGCGTAACGATGGTGCAGGAACGAAAGAGCCGACAACCGCTGTGCCAATCGCAATAACGATTACAAAAAAAGCTCCTACCCCTGTAGCTACCTCGACGCCTTCTTCGCCCTCCAGTAATATTCCCGCCCCACCGCAAGAGCTGGGTGACACACAACCGCCGCAGGATATTACGGCAGCAGTGGGCAGAGGTTCAGACCTTTTTGGCGGTGCGCTGTACGTGGTGTTTGTTGCCTCGGACAAAGAGTCGGGCATCGACCACTACGAAGTTGCGGAGCGGCGTTTCCCTTCCGAGCCGTTGCAATGGGAGCATGCCGAGAGCCCCTTTCGACTGAGCGACCAATACGAAACGAGCGATATAGTTATTAAGGCGGTGGACAGAGCAGGGAATGAGCGGACCACGACGCTTACGCGGGCACAGTACTTCCGCCCATACGAGCTTGGAGGCTTGGCCGTAGTACTGATACTCGCCGCGTACCTCTTCCTTCAACGCCGTGTTCGCAAACCTCATCATGCGCATCATTAAATTTTTTATAACCTCGCTATTCCTTCTTTTGCCGATGCTCGCTTCGGCGGCGACGCTCTCTATTGCACCTGCGTCGGTAAGTGTGCCGGCAGGGGAGGTAGTGAGTGTGTCGGTTATGGTTTCGAGTGCTGACTCGATCAATGCAGCCACCGGACTACTTTCATTCCCCAACGATTTGGTATCGGTAGTGGGTATCTCTCATAGCAGCTCGGCGTTTACGTTGTGGGTGCAAGAGCCTACCTACTCTAACGCGCAGGGTAGCGCGGAGTTTAGCGGGATCGTCCCTAACCCCGGCGTGACCGGTCGCAACCAAGTATTAACCATCCAGTTGCGGGGAAAAAAAGTTGGATCCGGAACCATTTCGTTTAGCTCCGGCCAAGTACTTGCTAACGACGGCAACGGCACTGATGTATTTTCCGGTTCGAGTGCCGGCACGATTACGGTTACCGTGGCGCGCGAAAAACCAACAACACCGCAACCGTCACAACCAGCACCACAGGTTGAAAAGGGTATGTTTGCTCCGCCAGAGATAACTGACTACAGAGACACCCTACAAGTGGGCGAGCCCCTCGTATTGAAGGGTACGAGCGGTGGCGGCAAAGTAATTGCGTTGCACTTTACGAAAGATAGTGAGACAACGGTAGCCACAACCTCGGTTGATGCAAGTCACACGTTCGGATTTATTGGTACCGGCTATCGGGCAGGATTGTATGCAGTCTATGCAATCGGTGAGGATGGGGCGGGGAGGGAGAGCGAAAGAAGCAACACGGTATTTGTCCAGATAGTAAGCGGCATTACTACCACCAGCCTCGGTATATCGATGCCGCTATGGATGGTGGTAGCTGCCTTCCTATTGTTGCTAGTTTTGCTCTGGATTATTGCGGTAAAAAAGAAGAAGTATAAGAAAGATAATCTTATCTCGGCATTCCGATAAGAGTTGTAAATCAAAGACATATCGGGGAGATTATAAAAATCTCGGCAACAGAAAATAGAGCGTTAAAATCACCCCTTTCCAAAATACAAAAGGGGTGGTTTTTTAAATTTTTTAGAAAAAATTTTCTAACCGAGATTTAAAAAAGCCTTATTATCCACAGTGAAATTAATTTTTCTGGCTCATTTGACAGGAGTGGGCGTATGATAGTGAGCACAGGGTGCGCTTGGCGATGTAGCTATTTTTTGTTTGGTTAGATCGCCTGGCTAACACTCATGAACCCCACTATTAGAAAAATTTTTGGTAAAGAACTGCTTTCGTCAACCGAGGCAGCCAAGTACTTTGGCATCACCAACGACTACGTGACGGTGCTCTGCCGCAGCAAAAAGGTCAAAGGCGTCTTTGTAGGACGCCTTTGGTTTGTAGATCAAAAATCTCTGGAGTCTTTTTTGAGTGAAGCCCGTACCGCCCGCGAAACACGCCGCCAGATGCTCTCGCAACAATTGCGCGAGGAGTACCATCGGGTTACCACCGCACGCGCTTAAACTATGTTGCCTCTAAAGAAAAAAATCTTTTGGATACTGCTTGCGGCACTCACCTGTGCGCCGCTCTTAACATTCGCGGCTGCGCCACCGAGCATATTGTCCTACCAAGGTCGGCTTGCCAACAGTAGCGGCGATTTGCTTGGCGGCAGTGGCACCGCGTATTACTTTAAGTTTTCGATTTGGAATAACGCAACGGTTGGCAGCGGTACGCGCCTCTGGCCGGCAAGCGCACCGACCGCAACAACGGCGACGGTGCGGCAAGGTGTGTTTACCGTCAACATTGGCGACACAGCAAATGGCTACCCCGATCCTCTTTCGCTCGATTTTTCAAATTACTCGGCGCTCTACTTGCAAGTCGAAGTTTCGTCCAACGGCTCGAGTTACGAAACACTCTCGCCGCGCCAGCGGATTACGTCGAGCGCCTATGCGCAACTTGCGGGCGGGGTAGTAGGCACTACCACGCAATCGGCATTTGGCACCACCACACCGTACAGCGACTCACTGGTGACAGTTGCCGCAACGTCGAGTTCGCAATCACTGCTTTCCATCATCGCAGCCGCAACGCACACAGCGCCGCTGCTTCAGATACTCAACAATTCTTTCCAAAATCTTTTCTCGATAACCTCGAGTGGTGCGATCATGTCGTCGTCGACCGCCACCTCGACTCTCTCGGGCGGACTCTTTGCTAATAGTTTGCGCGTCACCTCGCTTGCAAGTTGCGACACTATAGACACCGACGCCAATGGCTACCTGGTCTGCGGTACCGACCAAACCTCTGCAGGGGCGGCGAACCCTTTTACTTGGCCGCTAGACTACGGGGTCACAACGGCAGCAACCAGCTCGGCACTTTGGGCACAGAGCGGACTCTTTGCCTCCTCAACTTCTCACTTTGTAAACGCAGACTTTACGACCGCAACCACGACCAACCTTGCAGTCTCTGCGTCGACGACGATCAACACCCTTAACCTCACCAACGCACTTGCTGTAGCACAAGGTGGTACCGGTGCTCGCACACTGAACGACCTCATCACCCTCGGCACGCACACGACCGGCAATTACTTGGCAACCTTGGCCAATGCCTCAAGTGGTGGACTCACGGTCACGGGCTCAGGCTCAGAAACTGCTGCGGTCACTATCGGCCTTGACCTCGCCAACACCAACAGTTGGACCGCACGGCAGCAATTTGCACTTGCGTCGACCACCGGCCTCTCAGCACTCGGTACTTTGTATGCCGGCTCCGGTACGGCAACCACCACCATCTCCGCCTCAGCAATTAATATCCCCACCGGTGGTGCCTATCAAATTAACGGTGCTGCGGTGCTCAATGGCACGACGCTCGGTTCTGGTGTTACGGCTTCGTCGCTCACCAGTGTTGGTACCCTTACCTCACTCACGGTGTCGGGTCAAACCAGTTTGCAAAATGCGTCGACCACTAATTTCTCTGCCAACACGTTGGCGGTAGGAGGTACGGGTACAACCACCGTCTCTGCCACCGGCGCGTTGTTTGCTCCTTCGGCAACCTTTGGTGCGGCACTCCCGGTTGCTTCGGGCGGTACGGGCGCCACCTCTCTGAATGATTTGATTACCCTCGGCACCCACACCACCGGTAATTACTTGGCAACGCTCGCCGACTCTGGCGCCGGTTCGCTCACCATTTCGGGCTCGGGTTCTGAAACCGCAGCCGTCACTGCCGCTATCAACTTGGCCAACGCCAACAACTGGACGGGCTTGCAGCGGTTTGTAAATGCATCGACTACCAATATTTCGGCTTACACGGCGGCCTTTGGTGGCTCTGCGACGACGACCATAGACTCGGCAGGCAACTTGGCGGTTGCGGGAAACTTTACGGGAGCAGGGCTTAGCTCGTGCAATGGCTCGACGCAAAAACTCCTGTGGACCGGCGGGCAGTTTAGCTGCGGTACCGACCAAAACACGGGCGGCGGGGGAGGCTCCTTCCCATTTTCTGCAGACACCAACTATGGCCAAACCGTGTACTCGACCTCGACCCCGACGCTCTGGTTCCAGTCGGGCGTGTTTGCCTCCTCAACTTCTCACTTTGTAAACGCAGACTTTACGACCGCAACCACGACCAACCTTGCAGTCTCTGCGTCGACGACGATCAACACCCTTAACCTCACCAACGCACTTGCTGTAGCACAAGGTGGTACCGGTGCTCGCACACTGAACGACCTCATCACCCTCGGCACGCACACGACCGGAAATTATTTAGCAACCCTTGCTGACTCTGGCGCTGGCTCACTCACCATTTCGGGCTCGGGTTCTGAAACCGCAGCCGTCACTGCCGCTATCAACTTGGCTAACGCCAACGATTGGACGGGCTTGCAGCGGTTTGTAAACGCCTCAACTACCAACTTCTCGGCACTTACCAAAGCCTCTTTTGGCTCGAGCGCGACGTCGTCATTTAGCTCAGCAGGTGTGCTGACGCTCGGGAGTATCACCGGCTCGACCCAGTGTCTCCATGTGGACAGCAGTGGCACGGTTACCGGCACCGGCAGCGACTGCAGCTCGGGGGGTGCGGCGTTTCCGTTTACTCCCGCCACTAACTACGGCGCGCTTGCTAACGCAACGTCGACGGCGATTTGGTTCCAAAGTGGTTTGCAAGCATCCTCTACTTCGTATTTTGTAAAAGCAAACTTTATCGAAGCGACTACTACCTCGTTTGCGGCACTTGGTTCGACGACGATCAGCGGGCAGTTTAATGCGCTCGGCGGTGCGACCCTTGGCGCTTCGGCAGCTTCGAGTCTTACCCTCTCTACCGCGTTGCCCATACTCTCTGGTGGTACCGGAGCAACGTCACTCAATGACCTCATCACCCTCGGCACCCACACCACCGGCAACTATGTCGCAACCCTTGCCGACTCCAACTCAACACTCACGATCGCAAACTCCGGATCTGAAACTGCGGCGGTAACCGCAACTCTCAACTTGGCGCACGCCAACTCATGGAGTGCGTTGCAACAATTTGCTAATGCCACCTCGTCGCTCTTCTCCGTTACCGGCAAAGCATACTTTGGAACTTCTGCCACCACGACGATCGACTCTGCAGGCAACGTCGCAGTCGCGGGCAACTTTACCGGTGCGGGGCTTAGCACTTGTGCCTCCGGTGCGGACAAATTGTTGTGGACCGGCGGGCAATTTAGTTGCGGTACCGACGCCGGCTCTGCAGGTACCGACTACAACTTGACCTTCTTTAACGGTTCGGGCGTGCGCTTGGCGACTACGAGCAACCAAGTATTGTTTGGCGCAACCGCAACCTCCTCGGCGCTCGTGCCTTTGGCCGCATTTAATGTTATCGGCGGAGCGGGCATCGACAACGCGACAACTACTACCTTCTTTGCAACGACGGCCAGCTCGACTAACACAACGGTTGGAAACAACGCGATAATTTATGGCAGTCTTGGTGTTGGCTCCACCACGCCGGGTTCTAAATTCTCGCTCTCCGGCGGCAACTTTACCCTCAATGCCACCAACACACCGGTGCTTGCAACGACCACTACTACCACGGCCAACACCTATGCGTCGGTGGTTGCGGGCCGCTACGTCTATGTAGCCGACGGGGGAGCCGGCTTGCGCATCTTCGACAACACGAATCCGTACGGTATCTACCTTGCTGGTTCTTACACGGGCATTAGTGGTGCGGTTTCAGTTGCGGTCGCAGGAAAATATGCTTATGTTGGTGATACTTCTGCAGGACTCGTCATTATTGACGTCTCCAATCCTGCGACGCCCGTACTCGTTGGGAGTCTCTCAACAGCAGGCGACGCTTATGGTTTGGTGGTGTCGGGCAAATATGTTTACGCGTCTAACTTTACAGCCGGCAAAGTGGGCATCATCGACGTGAGCGATCCGACTGCACCGAAACTTATTTCGCAACTCACTACTGGCGGGAGTCCGTATGGTTTGGTAGTACAGGGTAAATATCTCTATATAGCCAACCAGGGAGCTCCACGCTTCCAGATTGCTGATATCAGCAATGCAATCGCCCCGGTGTTGCTCGGGAGCTACACGGGTGGCACCTTCCCAACGGGAATATATGTGTCGGGTCGCTATGCCTACGTGGCGGACGCAAGCAAAGGGTTGTATGTGGTTGATATAAAAAATCCCCTCTCGCCGACGCTCAAGGGTTCATTTGATACGTCGGGTGCGTATTATGGGGTTACGGTCGCGGGCAACTACGCGTACATCGCTGACCATGCGGGCCGTGTGCGGGTAATCGATGTGTCTGATCCAACTAACTTGCGACCAGTAGGGAGCTACACCATTGGCGCCGGCTCTCCGTTTGGTATTTCGATGTCTGGTAAGTTTTTGTACGTAGCGGATGATGATCAGGGTCTCAAGGTAATAGACATCAACGGCATTCAGGCACCAGCCGCCAACATCGGCGCTATCGAAACGAATACTATTAATGTAAGTGACAACGCTGCAATAGGCGGCGACTTGAGCTTGGGTGGCGGGCTCTCGGCGGGGATCTCAGGTATATTTAGCCGCGGCACAATCTCTGCATTCATTGCCTCGACCACACAAACTAATCCGACCGTCGCCAACTTTATGGGTGGCAACGTCGGCGTCGGTACTTCAACGCCGGGTCAGGCGCTTTCGGTAGAAGGGAAGTCACTCTTGGGCAACTCGGCAACGGCGGGATTCTTTACGGCAACCACTACGACGGCGTCGAACTTCCCCTACGCATCAACTACGGCGCTTTCGGCAAGTGGCAATCTTAACGTAACCGGCACGGGTTTCTTTGCTACGGCGTCGACGACTAACCTTACCGTCTCAGCTCTTCTTACCAATCGCGTACCTTATATAACGACCGCGGGTGCATTTACAAGCTCGGCAAATCTCACGTTTGATGGCACGACGCTTACCGCAAACGCACTTACACTCAGTAATGCCTTGCCCGTCGCTTCCGGCGGTACGGGCGCCACCTCGCTGAACGACCTCATCACCCTCGGCACGCACACGACCGGCAATTACTTGGCAACCTTGGCCAATGCCTCAAGTGGAGGACTCACGGTCACGGGCTCTGGCTCAGAGACCGCTGCGGTCACTATCGGCCTTGACCTCGCCAACACCAATAGCTGGACTGCACGGCAGCAATTTGCACTTGCGTCGACCACCGGCCTCTCAGCACTCGGTACTTTGTATGCCGGCTCCGGTACGGCAACCACCACCATCTCCGCCTCAGCAATTAATATCCCCACCGGTGGTGCCTATCAAATTAACGGTGCTGCGGTGCTCAATGGCACGACGCTCGGTTCTGGTGTTACGGCATCGTCGCTTACGAGTGTTGGGACATTGACTTCACTTACGGTATCGGGCAACACATCGCTCGCCAACGCGACTTCGACAGCATTCTTTAGTTCCTCGCTCATGGCGAACGTCGCTGCGTTTGGTCAGACTGCAACCTCGACCTTTACTTCCAGTGGCTTCCTCGGTATTAGTAGCTCGACGCCGTGGGCGCAACTTTCGGTTAACCCGATTGCGGCAAATAACGCTGCACCTTCCTTTGTAGTAGGTTCCTCAACCGCAACCGCATTTATTGTCGACAATGCCGGCCGTGTTGGCATCGGTACCACCTCACCGTGGCACATACTCTCCGTCAACAGCGATGGCACTTCGCTCGGCCAATTCTCACTTTCCTCCGACAATGCTGATTACACCGACTTCCGTACCGATACGACCGGCAACTTATGGCTCTTGCCAACCGGCTCCTCCGGCGGTGCCGTCAACCTTATTACGGCGAACCTGTTTGTCTGCGCCGGTACCTCTATTAGCAGCAAGAGCTGCCCGAGCGGTACGCCAACTAACAAAGGTACTATCGTAGCCGAGTCGGCAATCGGTATTGCCACCTCAACCCCGCAGTGGAATCTTGAAGTCGCCGGCACGCGGCCGTCGATCGCTATCTCCGACACCGGCGCAGGCGGTGCTAACCTCAAACACTGGCTGTTTACCTCTGAGGGCGGCAATCTCTACATCGGCACTTCAACCGATCTTTACGCGACCACCACGCCGGCGATCTCGGTCATTGGTGGCACGGGCGCAAGCAGCGGCTATGTGGGCGTCGGCACTTCATCACCCGCACAACAATTTGCAATCAATGACCGCTTGTTTGTGGGCGCCCGCGGCCAGACGACGCTTGGTTTAGCGACCTCGACCTTCTACGGCGACATCAAGATAGCGGGCAAACTCGATGTTGCCACCATCGACCCGGTGTACACCATCGATGGCATTAAGTACGCAACGTATGGCCAGTCAGCGGTTGGCGTGCACGAAGAAGTAATGCAGACCATCGAACTTTCGCAAAAAGGCGCCAGCGGCAAGTATGAATACACGATCTCCTTTAACTCGCTCGAGAAGGGCAGCGACGTGTGGCTCTTTTACCAAATCACCGACTTTGGCACCAACTGGAAGGACTTGGTAGTTGCGCTTACTCCCGCATTCGACGGCAGTGTACATTACGAAAAAGACGCAGCGCATAACACGCTCAAAATTGTTTCGAGCCAGCCGGGCGAGGTTTCGATGCGGCTCTCGGCGCTTCGCTTCGACAACGCCAAGTGGCCGAACCTCCGTCCCGACCAAGAGGATAAGAGTTACCCAGGATTTGAAATAAACGCTAAAGCTTCTATTTCGCCGTAACCGTTATGGTGCCGGTTTGGTAGGCGTGCAAGTGGTCGTGGTACGGCCACGCGCCTACGTAGTAGAAGGTGAAGTCATAAAACTCACCTTTGGCTAGCGTGGTGCAGGAGTCGAACGAGCTACCTAAACAATCGCCACTTTCTTTTTCGGGATACAGCGTGTGGGTTGGGTGGATACCCGAAGCAGGCCAAATTTCTTGCGCAGAGTTATTTAAGAACCGCACGCGGGTGCCTTGTGCAATAGTGATATCGCTCGGCGTAAATCCGCTATCGGTGTAAGTGATCAGCGTGTCGTACGAGTCTTTATTTAACTTTACGTTACCAACAACTCCCTTGCCTGGCGGTTCTTGTGCGGGTGGAGTATAGGAAGGAGATTGTGAAAGGTGGTGCCAAATGAGGATGCCTCCCACCGCGGCGCACAGGAGGATCCCCCCAACAGTCCACAAGCTTTTTTGTTCCATATGGTCGTACAGTATACTAGAAGAGATGAAGATGTCTCACCCGCGTATCTTTTGGTCGGTGTTCGTAATGACGGCGTGTGCTTTTGCCGCCGGATCGCTCCCCTGTGATGCACAGGCCGATTTTAGTCACAACGTCATTACACTAAGCTACAGTACAAGCTTTTTGGGTACCTCCACCAATGTCACGGGGTCGGTCACTGCCGGCGCTAAAAGCTTCGTCATCGACGATCCACTTGATCCAAAAAACAAGTTGCTTTATCACTTCAATGTTGAGTCGCCAGAGGTTAAAAATATTTATGATGGTCTCGAAACACTCAATAACAACGGAGAAGTCACTATCGAACTGCCAGAATATTTCCTCGCGCTCAATAAAGACTTTCGCTACCTTGCAACGCCGATAGGACAACCGATGCCGAATTTGCACCTTACTTCCGAAGTGGGTAGAAAGTTCTTCGGCCTATTTGGCTCGCCGGTACTCAAAATTGCCGGCGGCGCACCGGGCGGCAAGATTTCTTGGCAAGTAACCGGTATTCGGCATGATCCATTTATTCTTGCCAACCCGATAGTGCCTGAGGTCAAGAAAGGTCCGGATACCCTTGTCCAACAGGGCGATTATCTCTTCCCCGATCTCTATGCGAAATAAACTCTACCAAAGCATCGTGCTGTTTTTGTTGTGTTTGCCGTTGGTAGGTCTTGCGGCGACGATCAATGTGACGGGGAGCGTTAAGATAAAAGGTAATCTCACGGTCGTGGGTACCCTCACCAAAACCTCCGGCACTTTTGCTATCGATCACCCGCTCGATCCCGCTAACAAAATCTTGTATCACTCCTTCGTAGAGTCTAATGCTCCTGAAAACTTGTATGACGGTACTGCAACGCTCGATTCTAAAGGGGAAGTGACTATCGTGCTGCCGGCGTATTGGGATGCTCTAAACAAAGATGCGCGTTATCAATTTTTTGCATTAGAGCAGCCCATGCCCAACCTCTATATCAAGCAGGAGGAAAAGAATAACCAGTTTAGTATTGGAGGAGGCGCTCCTGGCGGCACCGTGTCCTGGCAAGTTACTGGTACGCGCCACGACCCATACATTCTGGCCCATCCGCAACCGGTCGAGGTGGAAAAGGGCCCAACGCAGTCGGTACCTAAAGGTGAGTGTATTTTTGAACCACTATGCAAATAAAGACCACCTTCGCCCTTCTTGTTACTTTTCTTTTTGGCGCAACCTTCTTAACACAACCTTTCTTCGCACTTGCAACGTACGGGGAATCGTATTATCAGTCCTACTACGAATCGTATTATCAGTCTTACTACCAATCGTATTATCAGTCTTACTACCAATCGTATTATCAAGGCCTGTACCAAAAAACCTTTACTAAAAATGTTCAAGTAGCTCAAAGCGGTGCATCGGCTCTCAGTGTTGGTAACCTCTCTAAAGGCTCCGGCTCGTTTGTGATCGACGACCCCATCGATGCGGCTAACAAACTCCTCTACCACTCGTTTGTTGAGTCGCCTGATTCAAAAAATCTCTACGACGGGATCGCCACACTGGACACCAAAGGCGAGGCGGTGGTTATACTCCCCGCCTATTGGGATTTACTTAACCGAGATGCTCGCTACCAGCTAAAACCAGTGGGGGCCACCATGCCGAACCTCTATATAAAAAAGGAAGAGAAAAATAACCAATTTACGATCGGAGGTGGGGTGGCTGGAGGTAAAGTCTCCTGGCAACTAACAGGGAACCGACATGATCCCTACATTCTTGCTAACCCGGTTATCCCTGAGGTTGAAAAAGGGCCTACGCAGCTTGCTAACAAGGGAGAATATCTCTTTGGAGGAGCGCGACCGATGGTCGGTAATCCGCTCCCCTCTGTCGTAGTTCTTGGAGCTGCGGTATTGTTGATAGTGTGGTTGAGACGCCGCGGATAAAAAAAATTCTTATAGCCGCCGCGGTGCTTACGGTTGGTGTGTTGATGCTTTTGGGGCGCTCGCATCCGCTGCCGTATGCCGAGGCACAGAGTATAGGTAAGAATGTTGAAAGCTTTAAAGAGTTATCGGATCGTTTTGTTGCCCTCGCTAAGGACAAGGGCGCCGTATATGCTTTTGCTGTTTTGAAAATCGCCAACCTCCCGTCTAATACCGACTTGCACTTGCTCGGCCACGCCGTGGGGGATGAGTTGTACAAACAGCAGGGTATGGGCGGGATAGCCTACTGCACGCAAGATTTCCGTAACGCCTGCTCACACGCGGTGGTGATAGGCGCACTCAACGAATTTGGTACGAGCGACGCAACGCTCAAAAAAATAGACGATGCTTGTCGCCAGGCCCCCGGCGGTTTGGGTGCGTACACCATGTGTTACCACGGTTTAGGACACGGAGTGTTTGCATACTTCGGATACGACTTACAAAAGACGGTCTCTTTTTGCAAGCGCATGGGGACGTCACAATACAACGACGAACAATATACACAGTGCGTCGGCGGCGCAGTGATGGAACTCATGGGCGGCGGCGGGCACGACCACGGTGCGTGGGTCGTTGCGCGAGAAAAGTATCTTAACCCGCACGATCCGACGGCGCTCTGTTTGGGGTCCTTGATCCCCGATAGTGCAAAAACATTTTGTTTTGAGTATTTGACGCCCGAGCTCTTTGCCCAAGCGGGTGCAGAACTTACGTCGCCCGATCCAGCCACGTTCCCTAAAGCATTTGGATTTTGCGATGCAGTGCCTGCAGGGCGCCCGGAATTACGCCGCGCGTGCTATGGCGGTTTTGGTAAGGAGTTCGTGACGATCGCAGGCGCACGGGATATACGGCACGTCGACCAGTTCGGTGACGAGGAATACACACGGGCGGCACAGTGGTGCACGCTCGCACAAACTCACGAGGGCCAAGAGGCGTGCGTCCGCGAAGCATTGCAATCGGTATTTTGGGGCGGAGAAAACAATCCGCAGGCATCGGTACGTTTTTGTACCGACGCGCCGACTGGCTCACAAAGTGCCTGTTGGGATGAGCTCACCCATGCGATCGCGCAATATCTGCCTGGGCGCACAGAGGTCTGCGTTCTTTTGCCCGCTTACTATCAACCGACGTGCAAAAAATAATTTTTATTACGGCAGGGTGTATTTTGGTGGTTGGAGGAGCCGTGTATGCGTGGCACATGCGTGCCGACCCACTTTTGGTATGCCAACAAGACGTACAAGACAAGAACAATTGTTACAACAAAGCCATCGACGCAACACTAAAAACCCATGGGCTCAGCGCGGCATTCGATCTGCTCGCCGAGGCGTACAACGCCGACCCGGGTTATTTGGCAACGTGTCACGCCGAGACGCACGAACTTGGCAAAGAGGCGTATAAAGAATTTCATGCCACCGGCAGGGTAGAACTCAGTGATAAAACAAGCTATTGCGGGTACGGCTTTTATCACGGGTTTATGGAGGAGCTTATCTATGAAAATAATAATTTTGACGAGGCGCGCGCATTTTGTAGCTACGCAGGTACGGTCGTGCCAAACCCACCAGGCTACGCTGAGGGCGCCTGTTATCACGGTGTTGGACATGGAGTGACCGATGGCACCGACCCTAGAGTGTGGGGCGACGCGCAAAAGATTGCCGCACCTGGGCTCGCTTTATGCAAAGAAGTCGCAGGTGGGAACACAGACCACGCCTACCGCTGCGCCTCGGGTGTGTTTAATGCAGTTGCGCTTATGTATCGCGATGCTAAGTACCAGCTCACTATAGGTGGAGAGCCCTTTAGTCTCTGTGGTTCGCCAAACTTTACTACGACCGAAAAAGATGCCTGTTACGATCAAATGAATACGCTCGCCACTTTTGCGGCCAACTACCACTTCGGCAAGGCGATAGCATTTACCGAAGAGATTTCCGACCCGCACTATCGAGAGTTGGCGGTGCGCGGTGTTGCGGGGACGTACTTCAGTACTGCGCGCGGTAGAAAAATGATCGTCTCACCGAAAGAAGTTTCGGGTGTCTGCAGCGCTCTTACCCATGATGCCGATGCTTGTATCACGGGAGTAGTTGTAGGTATACAAGAGTTTGGCACTCCCGGGGCGGAGTATACCGACATGCTGCTGCTGTGCGGCTCGCCCGATATACAAGCGAGCCTGCTACCCGCCTGCTATAGCACGCTTCTCTCAGCGACAAAACAGTTTTATGGTAGCGTGGGTTTGCGAGAGGTATGCACCAGTGTTCCCGATCGGTATAAACAAAATCTATGCGTCTAAAAATTGCCGTCCTCGCCTTGATACTTATATTATGCGGTGGAGCAACCCTCTCCATTCTCAAGGCAAGCGCGTTTGACGCGCGCGCGGTCGCTGCCGGGTTTGCCGCGCAATGTGCCAAAGAAAAGACACATGAGGTGTGTTACGAATCGTTGGTGCCACAACTATACCCACAGCACGGGGTGGCGCAGCTTTTTGACGTGGTACGAGCGTTGCGTGCGCAAGATCCGAGCTATCAATTTTGTCATGTGCTTGGGCACAAAATAGGCGAGCGGGTAGTGGCCGAAGATCCTACAAGATGGCTCGATGATTTAGCGTATAATCCGCCCGACAGTCTTTGTTCGAACGGGTACCTGCATGGTGTGGTGGGCGGACGCTTCCGCTCCGAAGTGCTGGATGTGGCCACCATAGAAAAACTAATCCCTGATTTCTCTCTCGCCTGCAAACCGCACGCAGGGTGGCAGCCCACACCCTTTGACCAAGCGGTGTGCGAGCACGGCATGGGGCACTTATACGACTTTATTACCGATGCCAATTTGCCGCAGGCGCTCGATTTGTGCCGCCGGACCCTTCCTAAAGACGCGCAGCGGGTCTGTATCCAAGGCGTGTTTATGCAAATTTATCAACCGCTTGAGCCCGATGACTATCAGTTGATTGCTCGGATGAAAACAAAACCGACCAAAACAACGGTGCGGCAGTTTTGTGCGACGTTTAAAGATCCTGAGTATATCGGCTCGTGCAGGGAAGAAAGCTGGCCGCTCTTCCGCGAAGAGTTGCTGCGTGGTATAGGCGTGCAGGCGTACTGCTCGGGCTATCCTAATGCGCAAGAAGAGGAGTACTGCTGGCGGGGCATCTCTGCGATTATCGGTCGCCTGTCACTTGGTGATGCAACAGAGGCACAGCATGCGTGTGATAATTTTCCTGTGGCTTGGCAAGGGATGTGTTATGAAGGCAGCGCGCAGGCAATAGTCGAGGAGAGTCGATCGGCAGCAGCAGAGGCGGTTTCTTTTTGTGCCCGAGCGCAGGGAAGCGTCGCCCAAGAATGTTACAGTGGTTTGGCGCGCGACGCACGACAGTTGTTTGGAGATGCGCAGGGTCGAGGAGGCTTCTGTAGGTTGCTTCCGGCCCAGTATCAACCGTCATGTTGAGATATAGTGTAGAGATGAAGAAAGTGTTTTGGATGGTCCCGGTTATGTTAGTGGGGGTTGGGTTGGGTGGGTGGGTGTTTGCTTCCCAAGGGAGTGTTACGTGCAGCGGAAGTCTCTCCGCAAAGTATCAATGTTGGAACTCTGCCGTCTCGGAGCTGCTTGTCGAAGATAAGATACCTCAAGCTCTGCAACAGCTCCAAATATTTTCGAAACAGTCGCCTGATTTTATACAGATGTGCCACGCCTTTGCGCACCAAGTGGGGGAGCGAGCCTATACATCGTTTAAAGCAGGCGAGAGGCTCTCCTTTACACCCGATATGCAGGTCTGTGATTTTGGTTTCTTCCACGGATTTGTCACTGAATTTTTATTTGAGTCAGGCAACCGCAAAGAGGTAGGCAAGGAGATAGGCGAGTTTTGCACCACCATGCAAGGTGACGACTCCAACGGACAAAAAAGTTATTCCCGTGCTGCATGCTTCCACGGCGTAGGACATGGTTCGGTGATACACCACGACGTCCGGGAGTGGAGCGACCCAGTGGCAATAGTGCAGCAGACTCTTTCTTTGTGTCGTCAGGCGGCGGAGACCGACGAGGATTTCGTTAAATGTGCTGGCGGCGCATACAACGGCATTTCGTATGATGAAAACTATGCAAAAAAGATAGATAAACAAGACCCTTTTAAAATCTGTAGAGAGTTGGGCGCAGACGGCGTGCCGGAGGAGTGTTACGCCAACTTAGCTTCGGTGGTGTTTAACCTCACTCCGGACAAAACACTACAAGAGGCAATTGATTTGGCGTATCGCTACACACCGAGCAAGTATCTGCAGCGAACAATCTCTACCTTTGCAGCTATGTTTGCGCGGCAGCTCAATACTGCAGCCCAGGCGGTCCCGGCCTGTTTGGGGCTTGCCCCCGACTTGCAAGAATATTGCTTAGGTTCCTACGTAAGTGGGCTCGTACAAGCAGGGACACCGGACGATAAACAAAAAGGTGCGTACGCCTTTTGCTCGAGCAAGGTGCTGCCGGACGAGTGGCACACACACTGTTTTGAAGCGGCGTTTCAACAACTGGCCGACTTTTGGTCTAAGGAAAAAATCCAAACTTCGTGTGTGCTGGCTCCGTTGGCTACCCAGTCGTGCGAAGCAGCCTGGGCCGTATGGTCAAGTTTATGAATATAATTTTCTCTCTCGTTGCAGCTGCTCTTTTGTGCGCTCCTTTGTATGTGAGTGCTCATAGCACTGGCGCTTCGTGGGAGCAGCCAGTAGGTACTACCTACTTCATTGATGTTGGGTACGATCCAATCAGTATTACAGCGGGACAAAGCGCGCGGTTCGATTTTAGTCTCTGGAGTGATACCGTTAAAACAAAGCCGGCCAAATTTGACGAGGTATGGACACGCGTCGTTTCGCAGGACAAAAATACTCTACTTGCAACAGGTATCCGACGCCAACCGCTCGGGCCCACCACGTTGCTCTATACTTTTGAACAAGGAGGATCGTATTCGCTTCAGGTGAGTTTCAGAACCGTTACCGGAGACGAGATTGCTGCCGCTGTTTTTCCTTTTACAGTATCTCAAACGGTTCCGCTTGCGTACCTGTTTGTAATCGCAAGTGGGCTCTTGGGAGCATTGCTTGGCGCTTTCGTATTATATTTGTTTATGTATCGAAACAAATAAACGCAAACTCACGTTCATTTCATCACGGGTGGCGTCCGACGCTTTGAGCCACGAGTGTATGTTTTTTTGGTATTGTCTGAGTGGGTCGGCGGTCGCGGGAGATACCCCAACCCCTTGACCTACCGAAAGGTTATACCCCTGAAACAGAGAAAAGAAACTACTTTCAGCAAGAAACAAAAAGTCCGGAGCTGTCGCTATAGGTACACCGCCCTGCTTCATTCGCAAGTTGGTTTCCCCAAAGCGCGCTATCTCTTCTACCAACCAATCTAGCCCAGCACTTTTGTCGTGGAGCATCAGAGTAAGTGCCGTGAGCGTGTCTTTTTGCGTACCGCCGTTTGTCTCCGCGTGGTCTAAGGCTGTTTTGAACGAGGATATAACGTCATCTTCCGATAATACCCCCGGCTGTTTTCCTAGAGTGCGTGCGACCTGTAGGGTCGCGTAGATACGACTAAAGTCGCTTCCCGCTGATGGACACTGGTAGGGAGCCGTAGGCACGAGAGGAAAGTAGGATGCTCCTCGACTCATAAAATAATGGAAAAGTGAATCTTCTCCCCCATCGCGTATCGGAAGAAAAAGAATGTCATTAATAAAATCGATGGCGCTCAACCGCAAAGGTCGCTCCTCATATACTGCAAAATAATATGGCGCGGCAAGGCCGCGCGCGCAGTCGCTCTGTGCGAGGGCCACGATTATAGCAGGAGATGTTCTCGTTCGTTGAAGCTTATATTCATTAACGACAGAACTCACTGCGGGTGGAGCATTGCTGGACACCGCGGCGGATTCGGGGGCATACAGTTGCGGGAGTTGTATATCTTGAGAGTCACATAGATACGTTGCGTCTCGTAGACATTGTGTCCGTCGATCGAGTAGAGCAGCAGTTTTTTGTGCACCCAAGGCCAAACTATCGAGTGATGCGATTGCGCTGCTCGTTCCGGTGATGCCCTCGAGAGTGAAGTAAGATCGGTGCAAGGAAGGTACCGCTTTGGTAAAGGCAGTTCGAAATACGGACAAATCTTTTTTATACGCCACGAGTGTCCGGGTGAGTGATGCGTCGTACCGTTGGTATGTTCGGTCCGATGGGGACTCTATGAAGGCGCGGCGGGCAATTTCTGTCTGAGCTTCGTTGCTCAAAAAATTAATAGGATATAGATTGCGGACTAAGGCCTGCTCCGCTGCCGTCGATTGGAGCTCGACGTATCCTTCTTGGACGCGGGCAAGCATTTCGGTGGCGGTGGCAAGCACCCATGGGTCGCTGCCTTCAAGCGAAAAAAGAGGGTGTCGCTTTGCGAGCGTGAGCGCGTAGGTAAGTTTAAGAATGGGGAGTGCTTCTTCTCCGGTAATGACTCGGTCTTTTTGCCACACATTGCCGTCTTTCACTTGGTACGGACTACCTCCCACGGAGACAGTCTCCGAGATACGCTGTGCTTCCAAGACATCTGAAAAAAAAGCAGCTGCGTGTTGTTTGTTAAAAATAAGCCAGGCTGCCAAAGCAATAAAACCAAGCGTGGCCGTATAGAAAATCGTACGCATATGCCTACTCTACTACAGGGTACAAAAACCGGCCCTAGTGGGGCCGGTCAAGTTCGGATGGTTCATATCATTGGAAGCCAGACGCAAAAGCGCGGTACTCCTTTGGGGTAGAGCAGATCGCTTCCACCCACGTTTTTCGGAGCCTTTCGCGCAACTCCTCGTCGCGCGATGCCGTACAAATAAGTTGCGCCAGTTTTTGTACGTACGTCGGAGGTGTACCCGGAGGAAACACCACCCCCATTTGTATATAGCGCACCGGCAGTGTAGACCGGCCGGCTTTGAGGAGCGCCTCGTTCATTGTTGGTACTTCCGGGATGAACAAGCTTCGTTCCGGGTCCACCACCGCAAGCGGGCGCAAGATTCCCTCATCGATTCCCTGTTTGACCTGGAAACCGAAGAGGAAGGTGTAGTCGACGCGTCCGACCTTAAGGTCGAGCACCGCCGCCGCAGAACCCCCTCGGTAGGGAAGTTGTACGGCAGTGAGCCCGGTTACGCGCATAAACTCCGCCGCAAAACGCTGTGCCCCAGGATTGGGGGCACTGTAGTTTTTGGGTACGCTCGCGATAAGTTCTTGGAGCGTCCGCACCGGTGAGGCGCTTGGTACTACCAGGAACATTTTGTCACGCGATACGACGCTCACGTACTCAAACCTTTGAGCGTCGTACTCTTTGTGCGGGTACAGCAGGCTCGCAGAGATGACTCCCATCGTATAGCCGTCCGGCTCGGCGTGATAGAGATTGCGGGTCCCCACCACTCCATACGCCTGAGGCTGGTTTTCGATGAAGAAGTGTATCCCCGAGCTTTTCATCACGTCGACGTAGAGCCGCACGATGACGTCGGGGGCAACCCCCGGCCCATACGGTACGATGATCCGAATGGGCCTGGTTGGATACGGGTCTGCTGCGGCAGACGTTACCCCTGCCACGGCAAGACACAGTCCCAAAACAATCTTCCACATTTAGACCTCTTCCCTTCTTGTCTTCTTGGGCAACAGAACCCATTCCGACTATACGGCCAAGAGCTAAAAAGTCAATGAAATTATTTGTGTATTCGACGCCCGGCAAAACGGTAATGACGAAACCATCCACTCTGCAGCCAGTATCCTACGATTCCACGTCCGCCTGAAAAGCGTCGCAGTACAATGACTCGAGGAAGGCCCCGATCGACGAGCCAGGGGTGGTGAGCGTTGAGAAACACAATAGGAAATTTGTGTTGGAGATCTGGATATTTTTTTCCAAATCGAAGGGCGTCCTCCTCGGTCGGCTCTACCAGGCCTCTTTTTTTAAATTCTTTGAGTACCTGCGTGGTGGTCGGGTCGTAGTCTAACTCAACCAACTCCAACTCGATCTTTTTAGGCTCAGGGTCTATTCTGAATTGTTTTGATTCGGTAAACTCCCGCACGACGTCGCCTATCCAGTTGTAACGACCGGCGTGCAAAAGCTCGCTCGCGGTGTGTCCGTCTCCCACACGGAAGCTAAATACCCGCGGCTTCTTGTTTTTTTGAGATCGCTTTATGATGCGAGCCATAGGTCAGAAAAACCCCCCGCAACCGACAAAAAGAATGGTGCTCTCTTGAGTGGGAAGATCGCATGTCGGTCCCGGCTGTTCGGCAAGAGCAAGGGCGGTAGGAGCGAGAGAAACGTGTTCGGGAGTCCACATAATTCGGCCAACCAACAACATACTTGCGATCGCCAGTAGAGGCAAAAGAGAAAGTGTTTTAGTAAGCTCCATATCTATATACTAGCATTTATCGCCCGTCCCTTAGATGGCGCCTTTTTTGGAGCTGTGTGCCTCCCACTAGCATGAAGCTGCAAGTAATGGGGGTATAGAGTCCCGCCACTATACCGTCAAGATAGGTACGCTGTTGATTAGCCTGAAGCTCGGTGGCGAGCTTGAGCGCTGCATCGGTAGACGACCACGGGGGAGGATTGTTTTTTATAAACAAGGTCAGATCAAGGCCACTACGAATAGTCTCTCCGTCTAGAGTCTCTTTTACCGTGCACTCAAAGTCGGCGACACTTTCTCCAAATGTTTTAGTAATAGCTCGCTCTAATTCGTCCAACACTATCTCTCCTCCTCCGATACGGACCCGTTCTTCTTCAACCCGCGAGAGAGGCTCCAAAAGTCTTTCGCCCCGGTCTTCGAACACAGAGACTTTATCGCCCGTACGATAGCGCATCAGTGGGAAAGGATCTTCCTCAAGCGAGGTCACTACCAGCTCGCCGGTGCCGCTGTCCGCCACAAGGCCTTCTTCAGTCAGTATTTCAAAATAATAGTGGGGGACGAGCTTTACTGCGAGCGGGCGATCGGGCCGTGGCACGAGAGGAGAGTAGCCGGCCACACTTACTTCTTGCATACCATACACCGTGCGCAATTCGGCACCAGGATAGAGAGTGCGTATGGTATTGAGCTGGAGCTTGCTTATCCTCTCCCCGGTCGAACATAGCGCGCGAATGTTCGAAATGAGGCCCGCACGTTTTGCATGAGGAGCAAATGCTATCAATTGCGATATTGATCCGTGGAGTGCGTCCACGCCTGCTTGTGCCGCAAGCTGTGCGCTCGCCTCATAGCGAGTCTGATCGCCAGAAATTGTTTTTGATTCGGCACGGATTCGATAGGAGTAGTAGTAGAAGGTCATTAACCGATGATCTTTGTAATACGGAAAATCCGAGGGCAAGTCTAAAGAAAACCGTCGAGGCAGTATGCATACTCCGCTCCCCGTAGTCCCCGACGTAAGTGCAATAGTATCGACCTTCTCCCACGGGACAAATAATCGCTGCATAAAAGGCACTCGCAGTATGTCTGATTTAGTAAGGAAGGGGACTTGGGTCCATTGCTCGGGAGTAATAGGTTGGGCCAATCCTTGATAGAGATCGCGATAAAAAGAGGAGCAGCGGTTACTCCGGGCTCTGTCGGCGGCTGTGCAAGCTTTTTCGAGTTCCGTCATATAAGCAAGACTACCTGGTGTCCACACGGACACGGAGCGTTTCTTTTTTTGTAATGGAGAGGCAGCGGGGCTTGGGAAAACCGAGCCGTACGAGCGTCATCGGTAACTAGTAGTGTTTGGTCCTCAAACTCCCAGTAAAAACGGCTACTCAGGTGAAACAGAAGTTCTTTTTTGCTCGCGAGTGCTTCGCACTGGAAAAGCCCAACCGCACCGGGCACAAGATGGACTTCAAAAACAATCTGGAGACTCGAGATTATTGGACGTTCCTCGGGAGTAAGGACGATGTGGAATATAAGATCGCGCATAGGGGCATGAGTGCTACTCATACGCTCGAGTGCGGGGAGGTCGCGGCTTGTCGCCACTATTTTTCCTACAGGCAGGTCGCGGACAAGTGTAGGAACGAGCGCTATACGTTCCGAGGGTAGGGACAGCACCGGCACACCAAGCGTTCGAACGGTACGAGAAAAAGAACGCTCAAGCTGTGTCCACAGAGGAAAGACGCCCAACAGTAATTGGACGTTTTTTTTCTTGACAAACAAGGGCAGTGTTTCCCAAGGCTCTTTTTCTGTGGGAAAGAACGGTTTGAGCGCTTGGGGAGAGTCAAAGGCCGGTAGGATATGAGCACTCATAGTGGATTGCCGACTAGTACGATTAGTGCCACAAATCGCTCGTTATTTTGCTGCACAAATACGGCGACTCGCTCACCAGGGGCAATGTCCGCAAGCGGTGTGGGTGTCTGGGGGGAGAGACCGGTATACATCTTTTTGTCACCAAGTAGTGTCTGTCGGGCTATATAGGTTTCCGGCAACAGATATATCACAACCAGTCGTTGCGCCCCGTCTTCATACGGGTCTGGCATACGAACGGTGAGTGTTTTTTTTGATATATCGACAGAATCAACAATACCGTACGTGAGTATCCGGGCGACTGAGAGTGATGCCTCAAGTCTATGCAGTTGTCCCTGCACTCGTATATAGGTGTAGTAATTTTCGAAGGCCATGAACAGAACAAAAGATATGACTCCTGCCCCCGCTAGTAATCCGAGTCCGTATTTTAACGTCTGCATGACTATAAATATGAGCGCTTAACAATACTAAAGGCATACAGGACGCCGCTGGTCCGGGCCACCGTAAGAATGATGGTGTCGCCAGCGCGCAGCGTCTCCGCTGATTTTTGGGCTCCGTTATTGAATACCGTGGTGTTGGCGTCGTACCCAACTACCAACCCTACACGCTCTTTACTATAAGGATCCTTTGTCTGTGTGGTAATGGTGCGTGCGTTGCGGTCGATCGACCCCACAATCGCGGTGAGAGATACGTACCTCGGCGCGTCGTCTAGGGAGATTCTTTTTTGTAGAAATTGATCGTCAGTATAAGTGGAGGCGAGCGGTTTGGCACACCACAATCCGATACTTACTCCCACAATTGTGCCCCCCAAAATATACAAAGCGGCGGCTACCATGCGCATACCTGTTAGTATATATGAAATGAGAGTCGAGATTCCACGCAGTTGGTTGGTGCTCTCGGGGATACCACTACTCGTGGTCGCAAGTATTTCGACCGCGCTCTCGCCGGCACAAGCGTGGTCGATATGGGGTGCGCAGATGGAGGTGGGCACCGTCGCATCAATTTTTATTTTTGTATTGGTGATTGCACTTGCGTCGCTTGTGCCGCGCGCCTACATAAAAATTTGTTCGATTGCTCTTGCGAGTATCCTTATAGCCACACTCGGTCTAGGTTGGTTTGTGTCTAAAGACAAAGTTGAAATACGACCCTCTCTTACGGCAACCATGGTGGTCACCGCACCGCTGTATCTTGAGTCGCTTCCGCATGCGCTTGTTGGTGAGGGACCGCATCTGTTTGATATGGTGTGGCAACGATACCGCCCGATTGAGGTCAACAGTGTTCCGTGGTGGGATGCGTCGTTTTTTTATGGGTATAGTACGCTCACTACGTTTGCCGCCACGATCGGTGTCTTAGGGATACTTACGGTATTGTTGGCATTTACTCCCGCGGTGATGCTCGGCTATCGCGCGGTGCGTGCACGATCTTTTTCTATCGCCGAAATACTCTGTATTGGCATGGCGGTAGTAGTGTTTGGATTTTTATGCTTTACCATCGTCTCGCCGTGGATGTGGTATGTTGGCGCAGCAGCGCTCGGGTTAGGCGCACGCCTCGCCGGAGAGAGTTCGTACACGCTGCGCAGGTGGTGGCTGGCCTTGGGATTGTTAATGGTCACGGGGGTATTTGCCGGCGGGGGATGGATTTTTGTCCGCCAAACACAAGCGTCGTCGACACACACCCAAGGTGTTGCAGCGTTTGAGGCGCAGGCGTTCGAAGGTTCGCAAACACTGGTAACCGCAGCAAAACTCTGGGAGGTCTCCGAGTACGACCGTGATGCGTCGCGCGCTATTCTGCAAGCAGCCTTTACCACCTATCAGACGCAGGGTGATGAAAGTGCTTTGAAATTCCAAATAACGAATGCAATTCAATATGCCGATCGTGCGGTGGGAGTAAACCCAAGTGAGTACGCAAGTCACATTTCCCGCGCCTCTCTTTTTATTGCCCTTGCGTCAGTCAATTATCCACAGGCGGATTTTGAGGCGACTTCTTCGCTTGCGAAAGCGGAAAAACTTTCTCCACTGCGTCCGGAAGTCTCCTATTTGCGCGGCGTGTTGGCCCGGCAACAAGGGGATACTTCCGCGGCACGTAATTTTGCAAAAGCAGCGCTACAATTAAAAAGCGATTACACACAGGCCGAGGACCTTCTCAAAGCTCTCCAGTAATTTAAAACTCGTTTAGAGTGCAGCTTGGACGTTTGCCGCGGGTAGTAAAGACATATGCCGCGCAGTGATTGCAAAGTGTACGATAGGCAGTATTGGCTGTACTTGCGTTACAAAGATACGTCGAGACTTCCGCATTTTGTTCTGTCGCAGCGGCAGCCGCGTACCCGGTGCCTCCGTAACATGCACCGTGCACTGCCTTGGGGAGTCCGTCGCAGTATGCGCCAATGTTTGCAAACGACTGGCTTGAGGTCGCGGCGGCTCCAAACGTAGTACGGTCCCACCATTCGGGCAGCCAAAAAGTGCAAGCTGTTTTTTGAACACCCTCGAGCGCATCGCAGGGAGCGTACGGATTGTTGCCCGGTAGTCGCGGCCCCTCTCCGAGCATGGTACGGAAGTTGTATTCCATAAACACACCCCCCGAGCAATCCCACGGCGCCGGGCCACCACTTGGGCAAACGGCGAGTGCTTGTTTGAGTTTGGGCAGTGTGTATCCGAGGTAGGCGAGTATGCCGTGGCCAACGCCGTGGTTGGAGTCGCTCGATGTACCGACCACATGTTGTATTTCTGCAATTGCCCCGAGTCCATGCTCTGCAATAACTCGTCCAACCAATTGATGGAAGCAGCCGTATCCAAAACGACTATCACACGCGGACAGTCCGGCGAGCCCTTTTTCCTCGTAAAGCGCATCGCCAAAGTTGTGTGCGGCGGTGTGTTGCTCGCCGGGGGGCTCTGCAGCCACCGATTCGGCAAACTGTGCGTATGCTTTTTCCGGCCCGGCCTTTTCGATCATGGCTCGCCACCCAGGCTCTTCCGCCGCGGGGCGAGTTTTTGCAAAGAAAAACGCCCCAATTCCTAGGAGGAGTAGGATCCCGCTTACCAATACCCATCGCATGGCCTCAGTATACGTCTTGGCCCCAAAAATTAAGCTATACTGGGAGCATGCGGGTTTTGAATTTTCTTAAGTACAACAACGCTGTTCCGCTCCTCATAGGGGTCGTCTTTTTGGGCACCGCAAGTGCGTTTGCCGCTACTAATCCCGATACGGTGTACTCCCAACAACAGCAGGTGCTCTCGGTTGACAACACTTATATCGTTAGCAAAGACCTTTCTACCTATACGCCACAGGTTACTATCACGGGCGTCACCGAAGATACTGAAAATTATTATGTAGCCTACAGTCTTGCCACGATCGGATTGGATGATTATGTGTGGAAAGATACCAGCCGTAATGAATCTATAACGGTCAGTAAGGCAGGCTTAGGGGCCTACGGCGATTTGGGGTTGTATGTTACCGGCAAGCTGAAAAATGTTATCGACAACGAGCTCGCGTATTTGCGCGACGTGCAAGACAAAGAAAAGAAAAATATCTCGCAGAAAGTGGTCGCGACTTCTTACGGCGGATTGGTCGGTAAGTTGCTGGATAACACCACCGAGACGCTCCCCGGTTATACACCGGTGGTGACACCGCCAGTCGTGGCCGATTCTGCATCGCAAAACACCGCTGCCGTTGGCGGTTCCTCTGCGAATACGGGAGCCCAAACAAGTGGGCCCGCACAATCGAGTACGAGTCTGCTCACCATCCAAATCCTCGGCAACAATCCGGCGCATATTCCCATTGGTGCGGGCTTTGTGGACTTGGGTGCCGTCGCCACAGGCCCCGATGCTCCTCTTGGTTTTAAAATATTCGTGGATGGGGCCGAACAGGTGTCGCCCTCTATTGATGCCACGGTAGCTGGCACCCATACTATTGAGTACCGCGGGGTAGATTCTGCAGGCACTACGGTGTCGGTGACTCGCACCGTAGTAGTCGATCCTAAACCCGGCACGGTCGAGGCATCGAGTGCTCCGATTGAGGGGGATAGTGCGACCTCGACGCCATAAAACTCTTTTATACTTGAACCCATGGATCGACTGCGCCAATTTTCTAAATCAAAACTAAAGACTCTTTCGGGTCTTTGTGCCGGCGCGGCGCTGCTTATTTTGATTGGTCTGGCACTTACCGGTAGCCTGCCCGGAATGCCATCTTGGGTACGAGTGGCGCTTGAACGGGTGCATTTAATTGCTGCGGTAGAAGTGGCCGCGGTGCCGTATTGGCAGTCAGCGGTTGGAAGTTATTACAACACGCAGGTACCGTACCCGTCGTATCTGAACTGTACGATTAATGCTTTCAGTGCCTACCCCAATTGCTATTACAGCATTCAAACAGCGGCTTTAAGTGTTACTCAACCGGGGAATGATAACGCGGGGAAATATGCGAACACGGTCTATACCTGCAATCAAAATAGTTCCAGCCTTTGTACCTCTTGGTATGTCTCTTCCAATGTTAATAATGCAGGCAGTAACATCCTGGTATTTTCAGGTACATCGGTACAGCTCGATTGGGCATGCCAGCCCTATCAAAATGTCCTCGTGTATGACAACACAGGCGCTCCCAATTCCGGCAGTTTTCCGATTACCTCGGGTCCTATAACGGTTACGGCAAGCACGGGCGCAGTACTTCCCTCTATACCGGCAGGGACCTATTACGGTCAAATGACCGTCAATCCTACTCAAACGACGACTTATACTTTGCACTGCGGAGGAGGTTTAAGTGGTTCACAGCCCGATAAGACGGTAGTGATAGGAGTTTCTACAGCCACGATGTCTATCACCGCAACACCGCAAAATGTACAATACGGCGGCACGAGCCTCCTCACGTGGTCGGCGAGCGGCATAGTAGCCAACTCCTGCTCGGTATTTAAAGGCAGTGTCCTCGGAGATATGGGCAACGACGCCTCGGGCGGTACCAATGCAACCCTCAATGGTCTGCAAGTGGAGGACCAAGTGATTGACACACCGACTAATAGTTTTCCAATCCTTAATCCGATGTATTACTATGCCGCTAGTTATACTAAAGGATCAGTGGTTGATACGGGTTTGTCGTTAAGTGGCAACTACGGAGCCGATGCGGGCTGGCAACTTACGTCGGGTAAGTGGTATTGGGAATACACCGTCGGCGGTACCGGCAGCGGGTATCCGATCCCTGGAATTTTTAAAAACGTTATTTTCCCCAGCTCTAGTCAGGGGGCGTACCCGGGGCACTACGGCGACAGCGGTATCGGTTATTACTCGACCGGCCAGGTATACACGAATGGCAATACTTTGCTGACCACTCTTAGTTCATTTACTAACACTGACATTATTGGCGTAGCGTACGACGCTGACAGCGGCAAAGTATATTTTTCTAAAAATGGTGTATGGCAAAACAGCGCCGTCCCCGCAAGCGGCACCGGCTCGGTAGGCACCGTTTCCAATGGGTACCCGGGCCTTGCGAGCTTCAACGGCAAAACGTACGTCAACTTTGGCCAAGGCGGCCAGACCGGGCTTACTGACTACACGGCAAGCTACGGCGGTTACTTTAAATATCAACCGCCGACCGGGTTTAAAGCAATCTCAACCGACAATCTTGCGACGCCAACGATAGCAAAACCGAAAAGTTATTTTGATGTAGCGACGTGGGGCAATGCAGGCCCGCCCTCAGCGTGCCAGTCTTTTAGTCCTTCTACGGTCGGCACCGTAGTCACCCTGACGTTTACTTCAGGAAGTTGCTTTATCGTGCCCACCGATTGGAATCCTTCTGTTAATACCATCAAGGTTGTCGGTGGTGGTGGTGGTGGAAATGGTGCGGCCGGCGGAGGTGGCGGCGGTGGCGGAGGTGGCGGTTATGCAAGCAGAAGCAACGTCGGCCTAACGGCCGGGAGTAGTGTTGCTATACAAGTTGGTGGCGCCGGCGCCGGTGGGGCATGCAACAATGGACCCTCTGATGGAGGAACCAGTTATGTAGGCGCATGTTCTGCCGGCTCAAATAATGTTTGTGCCACGGGCGGATTGCGAGGTGAGTGTTCGGGTGATACGAGTAGTGCTGGTGGTGCTGGCGGTACTGGCTCGGTAGGTACAACACTTTCTTCTGGTACCGCCGGTGGAGGCGCTGCGGGTATTCCTGGTGGTGCAGGAGGCGCCGCCGCAGGGAGTATCGGAGGGGGATACGGCAATGGTGGCAGTGGTGGTAATTGGGGCGGGGGTAGCGGCACGGGCGGCGCGCAAGGTAAGATCGTAATTTCATACACTTCGCTCGGACCTCCGGCGGTGCCGCCTATTACGGTAGGCGGGTTCGCCTTCCAGCCTGACTTGGTGTGGATCAAAAATCGCACCAACAGCAATTGGAACAATCTCTACGACTCAATCCGTGGTATCGCTAAGAGCCTCTTTACCAACTCGACCAGTGTTGAGACCACGAACGACAGCAACGGATATCTCTCGGCATTTAATCCGGACGGTTTTACGGTTACCGCAGGTGCGGGTGGTGGAGGTAACACCAACGATCCGTTCAGCAATTACGTTGCGTGGATGTGGAAAAAGGGAGTAACTCCAGGATTCGATATTGTCAGCTACGGTGGCAACAACACGGCGAACCGAAACATCACCCACAGTTTGGGTAGCACTCCCGATTTTGTGCTCGTAAAGCGTCTCGACGCTGCCGGTGATTGGTATGCCTGGCATAGTGCACTTGCTGGCCCGACCTCTTATTTGATGCTCGATAGTGTTAATGCACCAAGCACTACCAACAGCCCGTGGGGGACCGGTAATTTCTCTTCGTCACAATTTATGGTGACTAACAACAGCACCAACAATACTAATGGCGGTGGTGTACAAACTATTTTCCTTACTTCAGGTACCAGTTGGACTGTGCCCGCCGATTGGAATTCTTCAAATAATAAGATAGAGGTCATTGGCGGCGGGGGTAGCGGCGGCGGAAGCGGCTACGGGAGCGGCTATCCGACTGGCGGCGGCGCGGGCGGCGCGGGCGGTTACGCATCGACTAGCAACGTTTCGCTCACGCCAAGTTCGAACATTTACTTCCAAGTGGGTTCAGGCGGTTCGGCGGTGTCCAGCACAGCCAACGGTCTTGCCGGCACGGACACGTACCTGTGCAGCACCAGCTCTAACTGCGGAGTAGGAAGTTCGGTTGTGGGAGTTCATGGCGGTGCCGGTGGCACCTGGGGCAGTAGCGGCGGCGGTGGCGGTGGTGCCGGAGGCACGGTAGTAATAGGGACCGGATCTAAAGGAGGTAATGGCGGTAACGGTTCTACCAGTGGTGGTACCGGTGGTGGTGGCGGCGCGGCTGGGCCTAGTGGTGCTGGCAACAACGGCGCGGTCGGCGTTGCGGGATCGGGCGATGCGGGCTTCGGCGGTACCGGTGGTGCCTATAACGGAAGTTCCGGTACCGCGGGCACAGAGTTTGATAGCACGCATGGCTCGGGCGGTGGCGGTGGCGCCGGCAATGGTAGTTCGGGAGGCACCGGCGGTAACTATGGTGCCGGAGGCGGTGGTGCGGGTTACGGCTCTGGTACCGCTTCAGGGAGTGGGCGCGGTGGACTCATTGTCATCACCTATACACCCGCTACGGGAGCATCGTACATAGCATATCTATTTAAAGCTGTGCCGGGCTTTTCAAAATTCGGTTCCTATACCGGCAATGGTTCGACTGACGGGCCGTTCGTTAACATCGGTTTCAAGCCGCGCTTTGTGATGATTAAACGCACTGACACATCTTCCATAAACGGCTGGTACATTTGGGACACCGCCCGTGAGCCCAACACGGCGTACCAAGGTAATGCACGTCTCTACCCAAACGGTGCGACCACCGAGATTGGCGGCAACAACCCTGATCTCGATATTTTAAGCAACGGATTTAAACTTCGCTCAGGTGGAACCGACTACAACGCCTCTGGCGGGACGTATATTTATTCGACGTTCGCCGATATTCCTTTTAAATACAGTGCAGGGGCGACTTCGACCGACGGCTATAAAATTTCTTACTCAGGCCGCTTTAGTGCTGCCGATAGTAGCTCTATGTTGCGCACCGGTATCGCCGGCAACCGCCAAAAATGGACCTGGAGTGGATGGGTCAAGCGCAGCACGCTTGGCAGTAGTCAGTATCTTTTCACTGCAAATGGTACTCAAAGTGGAGAGAACACCTGGTTGGGTATCGATTTTAATGCTAGTGACCAGTTAAATATCACCACGTGGGCCACGAGTTTGAGAACGACGAACAAAATATTCCGCGATCCCTCGGCGTGGATACATCTTGTGGTAGCGGTTGACACTACCCAGGCTACTGCCAACAATCGCGTGCGCCTCTATGTTGATGGTACCGAAGTAACTTCTTTTGCAACACTCAATAACCCAGCCCAAAATGCGCTGCTGGGTATTAATCAGGCAGTCAACCACTACGTCAGTACTTACAACGGGTCCACCTATCCGTTTGATGGGTATATGTCAGATCTTTATCTGGTAGATGGACAACAGCTTACGCCCAGTTGTTTTGGCGAATATGATACCAACGGTTATTGGCGGCCCAAAGCCTATGACTCAAATACCTGTGGAGCCTACGGTCCCAACGGCTTCCACTTCGACTTTTCGGTGCCACCCCCTATTTGGAAGCAAAACAATTCGTTGACCACCAATGCAACTCAAGGTTCCACTCCTGCGCAAGGTGGCACCTGTACCTCTTCCAACTGTACCTACACGACGCCCGCGCTCTCATCCTTTACCAACCTATACACTTTGCAATGCACTCCAACCGACATGGGTGTGGCGGTTAAAATTTCAACAACGGTAAAAATCCTTCCGGTCTTAAATATCTATGGCCGAAACCAGAGCAACGCTTCCTTCAGCAGTAGCTTGGACCCTCTTGTTACTGCCTTGGTACCCAAATACACTCCAGCAAACCTTACCTGGACATCTCTCTATACCAACAACGGTAGTTGCTCGGTAACTCCTGACAGCTCACCTACCTCTGTGGGGATCAACAACAGCGCTGCAGCCTCTCCGCCATACTCAACCGGAAATCTCACCGCGAGCACTACCTACTCTCTCTCGTGCACGGCTGTAGCTGGAGGAACCTATGCAACTACAACCCGTGTCGCCGTTGTGCCAACTACCTGTGACGATTCAATCTCTCAAACCTGCGATTGGAGTTGTAAGGCCGGGGCATCTGGCGGAGCAGGGAGCAAAGTCTTACCCGGAGGAAATGGAAATCCGACTATCAATTGGTGCTGCCCGGCTAACCTTGGCGACACGGGCGCTACTATAACGGGGATAGGCGCGGTAGCTCGGAGCGGCTCTCAACAAGTTGCGGGGGGCTCTTATACGGTTAGTTGTAACCCTACCGGCTCTAGTAAGGCGGTTTCCATTGCGGCAGGTGCGGGACAAACTTTTACCCCGGCGGAGCTTTCCAATATTTCTATCATCGCGAGCCCGACCCGCCTGCGCAAAGGTAGCCAGACCACGATAAGTTGGACTACCGGTACTCCAGATTTGTTGTTAAATCTCCCGCAATCGTCTTGCGCAGTGTCCGGTCCTGGCTTGAGTGATACGACCAAGCAAGGAAGTTCCAACCCGCTTACTATCAACACGGCAAGCAAATATACGTTTACATGTTCGGACGGCGTAGGCGGTACGTATAGCACCTCTACGACCGTTACCTTATTGCCTGGGTTCATCGAGCGCTAAAAAGCCTGCTAAAATAACTGCATGACGCGCGTTGCTATCAATGGGTTTGGGCGCATAGGCCGCGCGTTTATGCGCGCCGCCGTGCACGACCCGGAGGTCGAGGTGGTGGCAATCAACGACCTTGGCGACATAAACAACCTTGCGTACCTTTTAAAATACGATTCGGTGTATCGGCAATTCCCCGGCCAGGTTTCTGTCGAAGGGGGCGAATTGGTGGTGGGTGCCAAAAGAATTAAAGTCACGGCCGAAAAAGATCCGGCCAAATTGCCGTGGAAGGATATGCAGATAGAGGTGGCGGTAGAGTCCACGGGTTTTTTTACCGAATATGAAAAAGCCAAACTCCATATTGATGCCGGGGCAAAAAAGGTAGTAATATCCGCGCCGCCAAAAGGAGATCCGATACCTAATTCGGCGGTAGTGTTGGTCGGTATCAACGAAGAAAAGTTGAAGGCCTGCACGGTAACCTCCAATGGTTCGTGTACCACCAATGCGGCGAGCCCGATTGTCGCGATTATCGAAGAGACGCTCGATATCGAAAAAGCGCTTCTCGACACCATACACTCGTACACCGCGAGTCAGTCGATTGTCGATGCGCCGAATAAAAAAGATTGGCGCGAGGGCAGAGGAGCCGCACAAAATATAGTGCCGTCCTCAACCGGTGCCGCAACGACGGTAACTAAAGCGGTCGAAGGGGTGCCGTTTTTTGATGGTATCTCCGTGCGCGTACCCACGCCCGCCGGCTCGTATGTCGACCTTACGTTTGTGACCAAAAAAGATACGAGTAAAGAAGAAGTAAACGACATTTTGCGCAAAGCCGCCGCCTCTCCGCGTTGGCAGGGGATATTTGCCGTAAGCGACGAGCCGCTCGTTTCATCCGACATCATCGGTAATCCGTACGCCTCGATTGCCGATTTAGAGATGACGCGTGTCGTTGGGGGCAACCTGGTCAAAGTGCTTGCTTGGTACGACAACGAAATGGGGTACGCGCATACACTGTTACGCCATGTGAAGGAGGCCGGAAAGCATGTATAGTTTCCGTAATGCTGAAGCTCGTCATCGTAAATGGGTTGCCCGCGAGCGGAAAAACGACGCTCGTTGAACGACTGTCAAAAGATTTAGGTTCCCCGGCTTTTTCGAAAGATGATTTCAAAGAATTGCTTGCGGATACTATTGGCTTTACGGACCACGAAAGTACCAGACCATTTTGAAAGGCTAGTTTTACCCTTCTTTTTTTTGTAGCAAAGCGTTGCTTAGAAAATAAGGTATCTCTCATTATTGAGGGTAATTTTATGTCCGGCGAAGAAACGAATAAATTTCTTTCTTACTTAAAAGATTCGAAAATAGAAGTACGCGAAATTTTTTGCCACGCGGATGGTCAAATTCTTATTGATCGTTTTTACGCACGGAAGCGACATCCGGTGCATCATACTTTTGCCGGAGAGAAGTTAAAGGAATACGCAGAGACAACTTTAAGAAAAGGAAAAGATTCTCCGCTTGGAGTCGGTAGCCTTCTTGAAGTTGATACAACAGACCCTGCAAACATTCCTTACGACGAGATTCTTTCGTTTGCCCGAAACTGATTCTCCTTTCGGGCGAGGTCGAACCTCACCCCATCAAGGTCGAACCTTGATAAACTCGTTTCGATAAGATGCCCAATCTTTTAATTCCGCAGCAAAATCACCGGGCGAAGTAAAATAAAGAGGTAAACATTCCTTATTTAAAATTTTGCATTCGGGGCGCTTTTGATCCATGAAGTCCAAGTAGCTTGAGTATTGATGGACGTTGTAATTTTTAGGATTTAGATGAATGTAAGAAATTAGATATTTGAGATAGCGGTCTTCTGCAACGTGCGAGGATTTAAATTTGCCTTGAAAAAGTGTCCCATTACGTTCGTATCGAGTGTTGAAGTACATGGTGTAACCCGTCGTCAATTTCTGCATAAATTTACTAATTCCATTTTCGCTACGCTGGCGAAGAAGGAGGTGAAAGTGATTCGGCATTAAACAATATGCCCCAATATCCACGAGGCGATTGCCTTTCTCTAACCCCAACAAATCCATCAAGGTCGAACCTTGATGATTGCTTATATGAACCGCGGAAGTACCGTTACTTAGGTATAGTAGTGCAAGAAAACGCTCGTAGTCTTTATTGTTTGAAAAGATTTTTCTTTTATCTGTGCCACGATTGTAAACGTGGTATATCTCCTCAGATATAAGTGGAACGCGGTCACCCATCCACGCATTATACATCAAGGTCGAACCTTGATGACGCAGCACAGTAGCATCGTACAATAAACAGTATGAAAGTTTTTATTGCATCCGACCACGCGGGGTTTGAATTAAAAAAAGTATTGCTCGAGTTTTTAAGATCGCTTGACCACGAGGTCGAGGACTGTGGGCCCTCGGAACTTAATCCGCAAGACGACTACCCAGATTTTATTGCGCCTATGGCGCACAAGGTCGCCCTCAATGAGGGGAGTTTTGGTATTGTACTTGGCGGCTCGGGCGAGGGTGAGGCGATGAGTGCTAACCGGATTGATGGCGTGCGCGCGGCGGAGTTTTACGGGGGTAATCTCGAGGTGGTTAAAGTTGCGCGCGAACACAACGACGCCAATGTACTGTCGCTCGGTGTGCGGTTTATAACCACAGACGAAGCCAAGCGCGCCGTGGAACTTTTTTTACAAACGCCGTTTTCAGGCGACGCACGGCACGTCCGCCGGATAGAAAAGTTAGACCATGAGCACTAAGGTCGAAATAATTCCTGCGGTGTTGCCACAGTCGTTTAAAGACTTAGAAGAACATTTAGCTTTGGTGCGTGGTGTCGCTAAGCACGTACAGATCGATGTGGTTGACGGTCGCTACGCCAAACACAAAACCTGGCCCTACCGTGACACCGAGAGTTTTAAAAAAATTGTTGAGGCCGAGCACGGACTGCCGTTTTGGGATGAGTTGGATTTTCAGTTTGACTTGATGATTGAGCATCCGGAGTTGCAGCTAAAAGATTTTTTGGCGGCGGGGGCAACCCAAATAGTCGTGCATGCCCACGCGCCCGGCGCGGTTGAAGCGGTTCAACTAGTAGTTGACCGCCGCGATGAGATGGGAACCTTTGCGGTGCAAGCGGGGGTGGCGCTTGGTGCGCAGGCACAGCCCGACGAACTCGAACCGTTTGAAGCACAGTTTGATTTTGTCCAGGTGATGGGGATCGACCACGAGGGCAAACAGGGCGAGCCGTTTGACGAGCGCGCGCTCTTTTTGGTCGAGCGGTTGCGCAACCGCTACCCGGAGTTGCCGCTCCAGGTTGATGGGTCGGTCACGGTGGACGATGCTGCAAAATTGGCGCAAGCAGGAGCTAACCGGCTCGTGGTAGGCCACGCAATTTTTGGTGCCAAAGACCCGGTTGCCGCGTACAAAGAGTTGTACAATATAGTCAATCCGTAAGCTCCAGGTAGTATGATTACTCCACAAAAAATAAAAGAGCTTGAGTTGCAAGCCGAGGCGGTACGCGAGACGCTAATCGAGATGCTTCTTGCTGCCGGCTCCGGCCACACGGCAGGGCCGCTTGGTATGGCCGATATTTTTACTGCCTTTTATTTTTATTTACTTAACCATGATCCAAAAAACCCTGAGTGGCCGGAGCGCGACCGTTTGATACTTTCCAACGGTCACATCACGCCCGTCCGCTACTCGGCGATGGCACACGCGGGGTACTTTGCAGTAGAAGAGTGTTTGACGCTGCGCAAATTTGGCTCGCGCCTGCAGGGTCACCCTGAGCGCGAAAAGTTGCCGGGCGTCGAAACAACCTCCGGCCCGCTCGGTGCGGGGCTTGGCCAAGCAGCGGGTATTGCCTACGGTGCGCGTATGGATAAAAAGACCTTCCGCACCTACTGCCTTATGAGCGACGGCGAGCACGACGCGGGTGCCCTTTGGGAGGCGGCGATGTTTGCGGGTAACAACAAACTCTCTAACCTTACCGGCGTTGTAGACCGCAACAACATACAAATTAACGGCTACACCGAAGAGGTAATGCCGCTCGAGCGTTTGCGCGAAAAGTACGAGGCTTTTAATTGGCATGTGCTCGAGTGCGACGGCCACAATATCGCCGGTTTTATTTCGTGCGTCGAGCAAGCCAAAGCAATATACGAAAAGCCCACGGTCATTATTGCGCATACGATCCCCGGGAAAGGGATTAAAGAAATAGAATTTGATTATCACTGGCACGGCAAGGCGCCCAACAAAGAAGAGGCGCAAAAGTTTTTGACCGAACTGCGGACGCTAAAGGGCAAAATACAAAGCGAACATGAGTGATAAAGAAGAAATAAAAGTTGCATATACGCGTGACGGATTTGGCGAGGCGCTCCTTGAGTTGGGAGCGACCAACCCGAATGTCGTGGCACTCTGTGCCGACCTGGCCGAGAGCACGCGCATGTTGGCGTTTAAAGAAAAATATCCCGAACGTTACATCGAGCTGGGCGTCGCCGAGCAAAATTTGGCCACGGTGGCCTCAGGCCTCGCTAACTAC
The DNA here is from genome assembly GCA_943348815.1 of Candidatus Nomurabacteria bacterium. Classification (GTDB taxonomy): domain Bacteria; phylum Patescibacteriota; class Minisyncoccia; order Phycocordibacterales; family SBAW01; genus GWA1-54-10. The sequence continues at coordinate 41,209 of CALQYT010000003.1, read as the reverse complement.
GGTAAAATTCCATTTATTGCTTCGTATGCGACGTTTAGCCCCGGCCGCAACAACGAGCAGATCCGCACCACTATTTCGTTAAACAATGTGCCGGTTAAAATTGTCGGTTCACATGCCGGGCTCTCGGTTGGTCCTGATGGAGCGACGCATCAGGCGCTTGAGGATATGGCGCTCATGCGCGTGCAACCGCGGATGACGGTAGTAAGCCCGTGCGACAAGGAAGAGGCGCGCAAAGCAACGCTCGCGGCCGCGACACATCCGGGCCCCGTGTATATCCGCCTTGCCCGCGAAAAGACGCCAGTCATGACGACCCGCGAGACACCCTTTGCAATTGGTAAGGCTACTGTAATGTGGGAGTCTGCACATGGTGCCGAGGTGGCGGTGTTTGCCACAGGGCCGCTATTGTACGAAGCACTCGCGGCTGCCAAACAAATCGAGCAAGCAGTACCAACGGTGGTCATTAATGTACACACCATCAAACCATTAGACGTACAAACTATCGTGCAACACGCCAAAGAAGCGCGCGCGGTGGTGGTAGTCGAAGAACATCAGGTGGCCGGTGGTTTGGGAAGTGCGATTGCCGAAGTTCTGGCACAACAATGTCCGACTCCCATAGAGTTTGTTGGCGTCAAAGACATGTTCGGACAATCCGGCGAACCAAAAGAGCTGCTCGAGCACTACAAACTTACCGCACCGCATATCGCCGATGCAATCCGCAAAGTAGCGGGACGAAAATAGTATGCTTATTTCTGAAGCTCATGTATTGAAGGCCCGCGTAGGAACACTTATCGGCAGTTTGTTTTTGTTAGTGTGGGGTGGAGGAGCAGGGCTTTTGGTATGGCACGCAGCAAACGGTCATGATCCGGTTGAAAGTACTCTTTCAAAATATTTAGAGACCGAGACGCAGCTGCCGTAGCGCTTCTTCCACTAACTCTTGCGGCGGTTTAGTGGCCTCGATAAATACATAGGGGAGTTTGCTCGCCTGCGCCTGCGTGCGCCATTGCTCCAACTCGGGGACGAAGCGCGTTTTATTTTCTTCGCCGCGCTCGCCGAGCCGCCGCAAACGCTCCTCTTCGTTGGGTAGGTCCAAATACAACAACTGCAGATTATTTTGCAGATTTATTTTTTGTGCTTCGGCAAACATACGTTCCGCGGCGGGGATCACCAATGCTGCCAAATACGGTTCGCTCGAGCGCAACGCTTCTTCAAACCGCGAGCGCAGGGTACCGTAGCGTGCGTCGTAGTGGCCAAAGGGCTGCAAAAACTGCGGTACCATCTTTTCAAACTCAACCTCGCTTACGTGCTCATATTCGCTCTCGCCATGCAGCTGCAGGTCGCGCTCGCGCGCCACGCGTGTGGTGGTACTTACCAAAAAGTGCGCGTTCCGTTGTGCGTCAAAAAAGGCTTTTACAAAAGAGGATTTGCCAACGCCCGAGGGGGCGGTTATCCCAATAATCATGATGCTTTGCCCGGGCTATTATCTAGCGACTCTACCACAAACGGTGCCGGTGGGTTAGCCAAGTTTTTTTCCAACTGTTCGCGCGTGAGCAGGCCCTCTTGGGCCCCAATTTTTTGTAGCACTGCCGAGGCGTTGGTTGCGCCCCATTGCAATGCGGTGGCCAAATCTTTGCCGAGCGACAGTGCTACGGTCGTCGTTGACGCGAGCGCATCGCCGGCACCGGTTATTTCATACGGAGCTCTAGGGTCGGGGTAGCGCGGGCAGTGGAGCATAGCGCCACTCTCGTCTATCGAGTAGGCTCCGCGGGCATCGTCAGTAATGACTATCATTTTTGGACCGAGTGCTTTGATGCTGCGGAGTAAGTCTTTGAGGTCGCTCCCCGTAGGTTTGTCCAAAATCCGCTCAGCCTCTTCTTTGTTGCAAAAAAAGATTTCAGTACGCGCATACACGTCAGCAAAATCTTCTTTGTGGTTGACCCAGTGCTCGCTAAAGTTGATCTGGTACGTCCCCGGTTGGAATGCGAGTTTGCACTCAGGATATTTTTTGAGCATATCCATGAGTGCATGGTGGTAAGGAAGCGATGTTTCCCCGAGCGAAGAAAGGTAAAGCCATTTGGGGGCGGTCGCAAGCGTAGGCGCACGGTAGTCAAACTGCTCGTGTTTAACCAGTATCGTGCGTTGCGACTCAAACCAAAGTACGTAGTGATAATTGGTGAACTTTCCCTCAACCGTCTCGACGTAGGTGGTGTCGATGCCTTCTTTGCGGAGGGCATCAAGACACTGTGCGCCGTACGCATCTTTGCCCACGTAAGCGCGAAATGCGGAAGATACTCCGAGGCGCGCCGCCGAGACAGCTGCATTAGCCGCGTTGCCGACGGCGGGAATCAGTTTATGAAACTCGTAGGGGATCTTGTCGCCCCAACGCATACTTATTTCGCAGGCTTCGTGGTCGATGTTGCAGTGCACCGTTGCATCCTTCAACCGGATAAAGTCATCTACCACCGTGTCACCCACCGCTAAAAAGTCCATATATACTTATAGTATATGCGATCTTTGCGCGAGGCCGTCGCCGACTATAAACAGGCACACAAAGCAATAGGGCACTTTAATATCTCCGACTCTAACCAACTCCACGCGATTGCCCTTGCGAGCAAAGAAACTAACCTCCCGGCAATCATCGGGCTCTCCGAAGGGGAGCGCGATTATTTTCCACTGTCGCACGCTCGTGCGCTCGTGACCATCTATCAATCCAAAGGGCTGCAACTCTATTTAAACGCCGACCATACGTACAGTTTAGAAAAAGCGCAGAAAGCGATAGACGACGGCGTAGACTCGATTGTGGTCGACGGTGCCAAGCTCAAAATGGACGAAAATATTTTAATGGTCAAACAGGTAGTTAGCTATGCGCGCTCAAGCCACCGCGATGTGGTGGTGGAGGGCGAACTTGGCTACATCGGCACTTCTTCAAAACAATTGGATGCCTTGCCGGAAGGAGTAAGTATAGAGAATCTCACTACCGTTGCCGACGCCAAAGAGTTTGTGGGCTCGACCGGAGTCGACTGCTTTGCGCCGGCGGTGGGTAACATCCACGGGATGTTAAAAAACGCCGCCGAGCCGCGGTTGCATCCTGAGCGGGTTAAAGAAATTTCTGAGGCGCTTACTATTCCGCTCGTCTTGCACGGCGCGTCAGGAAATACCGAAGAGGATATTAAAGCGTGCATTGCGGCGGGCGTGGCCATTGTGCATATCAATACCGAGTTGCGTGTCATATACCGCGACGGGTTGTTTGACTCGATACGCTCTAACCCCGGCGAAGTCGCGCCGTACCGGTTTCTTGAGCCGGCAGTCAAACGGATGAAGGAGTATGTGGCGGGCAAGTTAAAAGTTTTTGCAGGACAATAAAATCGCCACGTCAGAGACGGGGCGATGGAGTGATCCATGAGACCCTCGTGCTCATCCACGACGGCAGAGGTATCTCACGAGGTAATAGCAGAACATGAGTGACGAACACACCGCCCACATCCCGATTCCAACCATGATTCCTTTGGTCTTGGGATGGAGTACTGCGGGAAACGCGGTGTCAAGCACAAGGTAGAGAATAACCCCTACCAACAGGCTGATTAGCGCGAACAAACCGACAGACGTAAGTGCAGTCTGTCCGGAACTTAGTGGTGCACTAGGCGAGTGTACCTGCATGGGCAGACTCCGTTGGATGGAGGACGGTTCATAAGTATTAGATTAAAAAAGGTCAGTAAAGTCAACGATACGGCTTGCGGATAGCACGAAACTTATATATAGTGTTCGGGCAATGGAACTGACGGTTACGAAGCGCGACAACACCAAAAGTCCTAATACGCTCCGCTTGGAGGGTGTTTTACCCGCGGTCGTCTACGGCCGTTCCGAGGCCTCGACCCCTATCGCCGTCAACCGCAAAGCGTTTGAAAAGCTGCTTAGTACCGCCGGCGAAACAACGGTAATTACCCTCAAAGGGCTCGATGCCGACAAGCAGGCACTTATTCAGGAGGTGGAGGTGCACCCGGTAACGGGTGTCGCCATGCACGCCGATTTTTATGCCATTGAAAAGGGTCAAACGGTGACCGTGTCGGTCCCGCTCGAGTTTGAGGGCACCCCGCCGGCGGTTAAAGATCTGGGCGGTATTTTGACCAAGGTTATGCACGAGCTCGAGATCGAGTGTGACCCGACCGAACTGCCACACGCGATCCACGTGGATGTCTCGACCCTCGCAACGCTCGAAGACCAGATTAAAGTCAAAGATCTCAAGCTTCCGGCCTCGGCCAAAATTTCTATCGATGCGGATGAAGTGGTGGCGATGATTTCGGTTGCTAAAGAAGAGCCGGTTGATGCACCCGTTGCCGATATCTCGCAAATCGAGATCTCCGAAGAGCGCGGCAAGAAGCCCGAAGAGGGCGAGGAAGGTGCCGCCCCTGCTGCTGAGCCTAAGGCTGAAAGCAAACCGAAAGAAAAGAAAGAGTAGCACTCGTTATTTTGGAGAGAATGAAAAGCTCAGAAGTAATCTTCTGAGCTTTTCTGCGTCTGATACAATTGAAGAATCGATGAAAGTTACTCGGGGCTATAGTCTCGCGCTCATGGTCGGTGTTGCCGTTGGGGTAAGCGGCTATTGTGCTGCCTTCGCTCCGCTCGCTTTTGCCCAAGTCGACGCTACGGCACCGCCGTTGTGTGACACTCCGGCCCAAAAAGCCCAATGCCAGGCCGAGTATGACCAACTGCAGCAAGAGATAGCAGAGTGGCAAAAGGTGCTCGACGACACCCGCGCCAAAAAAAATACTTTAACCGGCGATGTATCGGCGCTAACTGCACAAATAAACAAAGCGCAGGCGGAGATTAAGCAGCGCACGGTTTCGATTGGTCAGTTGCAAGATCAGATCCAACAAAAAGCGGCAACCGTGCAGACGCTCGAAGACAAGCTTGCTACCGGCATGGACTCGCTTGCCAAGCTGATGCGGCAAAAAAACGAGGCCGAGCAGCAGCCGCTCGCCATACTTGCACTCTCCTCGGACAACCTCTCTGACTTTTTTAGCGACGCGCAGGCGGTCGACTCGATAGATCGCGACCTACAGGTGTTGTTTGAAGATTTGCGGCAAACCAAAGACCAAACTCAGAAAGAAAAGGATGTGCTGGCTGCAAAAAAAAGCGCACAGGAAGATGCGCGGTTTGTGGTGCAAACCAAACAAAAACAAATTAAGACCGACCAAGACCAAAAAAAGCAGCTCCTCGCCATCACTAAAAACCAAGAAGCCGAGTACGCCCAAGTGTTAGCCGAGCGGCAGCGCAAGGCCGAAGCCATCCGCAACGCGCTCTTTGACCTGCGCGACACACAGGGGATCTCGTTTGAATCGGCGCTCCAGTACGCCACGGTGGCCGAGGGGAAGACCGGCGTGCGTGCGGCGATGATACTCGCGATACTCTCCCAAGAGTCCGACTTGGGCAAAAACATCGGTTCGTGCCTGGTCACCAACATCGACACGGGCGATGGTATTGGCAAAACCAACAACTCATTTTACGAAAAGGTTATGAAAGCCCCGCGCGATACCGGGCCCTTTCAGGCGATAACCTCCGCGCTCGGGTTAGCCTGGGCCACAACGCCGGTGTCCTGCCCGCTCGGCAAGGTCTACAGCAGCAGCCGCGGCTACGGTGGGGCAATGGGGCCGTCGCAGTTTATACCGTCGACCTGGCAGATCTTTAGCCCGCGGCTACAAACGGCGCTCGGTGTATCGCAACCCAACCCGTGGAATCCGCAAGACGCTATTATGGCCACCGCGCTCTACCTCGCCGACTTAGGTGCTGGCTCGCAAACCTACAGCGGCGAGCGCAACGCGGCATGCAAGTATTATTCGGGCCGCTCGTGTGATACGAGGCGCCCGACCAACTACACCTATGGCGATTCGGTAGTTAAAAAGGCACAAACCTTCCAGGACAATATCGACTTCCTGAAAGAAAATTAGTTTCTTTACAAGGCATTTTCCGCGTGCTATCTTACTTTGCATGAAAGCTGATATTCATCCGACCTATTATGCTTCGGCTAAAGTTGTCTGCGCATGCGGGCGGACCTTTACCGTGGGCTCAACCAAGGAAAAATTGGAGATAGAAATCTGCTCTAACTGCCATCCGTTTTATACCGGCAACGAGAAGATTCTCGACGCCGCCGGCCGCGTGGAGAAGTTTAAAGCCCGCAAGTCGAAAGCTGCTACGACAAAAAAGTCGAAGTAGATGGACCTCAGCAACTATAAACAAAACCCAAAGACCGCCTATCTCGCCAAAGCGGTCGAGATGATGGAGGGTGACGAAGAGCAACAAAAGATGCTCATCGCCGAGATGGATAAAATCCTCGCCGTCGAGGAGGGGAACGATCAGTTTCCTAACGAAGCGGTGGTAGAAGTGCGCGCGGGCGTGGGTGGTCAAGAGGCGGCTCTTTTTGCCGAGGAGCTTGGCAACATGTACCGAGCCTACGCCGATGCCCAGGGTTGGCAGAGCCGCCTGCTCTACGAAAACAAGACTGACCTAGGTGGCTATAAAGAAGCGGCGTTTGAGCTGCGCGGTCTTGGTGTGTACGAAAAGTTGCGGTTCGAGACGGGCGTGCACCGCATCCAGCGAGTGCCGTCAACCGAAAAATCCGGCCGCGTACATACTTCGACGGCCACGGTTGCGGTCTTGCCGATCCGCAAAAAGCACAAGATAGAAATTAATCCTGCCGATTTGGAAATGGAGTTTAGCCGTGCGGGTGGTGCAGGCGGACAAAACGTCAACAAGGTTGAGACCGCCGTGCGTATCATCCACAAACCAACGGGGCTCGATGCGCGCAGTCAGGAGGAGCGCTCGCAAAACGCCAACCGCGAGCGCGCGATGTCCGTGCTGATAGCCAAACTCGAGAGTTTGCAGGAAGAACAGGAGGCTAAAAAACACGCCCAGGTGCGCAAAGACCAAATAGGCACCGCCGACCGGTCAGAAAAGATCCGCACCTATAACATTTTGCAAGACCGCGTTACCGACCACCGGATAAAAGAAGACTGGCATAACCTGCCCAAGATTTTTGCGGGTGGCATCGAGCCGATTATCGACGCTCTGCTTGCGGCGACTCCCGCGCAATGAAGGACGTAATCATCGGCGCGGCCGTACTGCTGGTTGTTGCTGCCGAGCTTGGTGCTAGTCCTGCGCCGGTGCGGGCTCCGGAGACGCCTATGCTACCCAAACCGGTGCGGGTGTTGTTTGTAGGCGACCTTATGCTCGATAGAAATGTCGCTGTCGCCGCGCATGATCTCGGGCAAGAGTCACTCATTGCCACGAGCACCCGGGACTTGTTTGCCAGTGCAGATTTGCGGGTAGGGAATTTGGAGGGGACGATTACTACCAATGCGTCCATTGCACAGCGCAATAGCAAGATATTGCGATTTACGTTTGATCCAAAATTAGCGGAATATGTTCTCACTACTTTGCATTTCAATGCGGTGTCACTCGCTAATAATCACACCTTAGATTTTGGAAAGTTTGGATATGATGATACCCGTTTTAATTTAGGGCAGTGGGGCGTACCGTCCTTCGGTCAACCGTTTAATGAATCGAATCCCTCTACAACACTCCAGACAAAAGATGGGTCATTTTGCTTGGTCGGCTACAATGCAACCTTTGACGCCTCGTCCACCCCGGTACTCGCCGAGGTTGTGCGTCTGCATGCCAATAATTGTTGGAAAATAGTGGTGTTTGCCCACTGGGGGCAGGAGTATCAGACGCACTCTAACCAAGCACAGCAACAGGATGCCCACGCATTTATCGATGCAGGAGCCGATTTGGTTATTGGATCGCACCCTCATGTGGTAGAAGAGGTTGAGACTTACAAGGGTAAGGCTATTTTTTACTCGCTGGGCAATTTTTTGTTTGACCAAAACTTCTCCTGGGAGACCACCCATAGCTTAGCGGTGCGGGTTGATTTTGGAGAGCAAAACACCTCGTTTGTCTTGGTGCCGCTCACTATTGAGGATCAACAAGTGAGCGTAGCCCAGGGGGAGCATAGGCAAAAAATCCTTACGGCAGCGGGTATTGCGGACTTTACCCTGCCATGATATTCTCTTGCTACTAAAGGGCTCGCGCCCTTTTTGATATGGCTGAACAAAATCCAATCATCGAAAAGCTTTTTGCCGCCGGAGCACACTTTGGGCTTATACCGTCGCGCCGTCATCCGTCGACCTCCCGCTACATTTTTGGACAAAAGGGTGGGGTAGAGCTGTTTGATCTCGAGCAAGTAGCGGCGCTCCTTGATGCGGCCGTCGCGTACGTCAAATCGTTGGCTGCCGAGCGCAAAACTATCCTCTTTGTAGGTGGTCAACCGCAGGCACGCGAGAGCGTCCGCCGCGCGGCCGGGGTGCTTGGCCATCCGTACTGTGCAGGCCGCTGGATCGGCGGGTCGCTCACCAACTTTTCTGAAATCAAAAAACGTTTGGCGCGGCTTGAGGAACTTTCCTCGATGCGCGAGAAGGGCGAGCTGGCCAAATTTACCAAACGCGAACGCAGCCTCATTGATAAAGAGATTGCCGATCTCGAACTCATGTTTGGCGGTTTGCGCGGCATGACCAAACTCCCCGACGCACTCCTCGTGGTAGACCCGCGCAAAGAATCCGGTGCGGTTGCCGAGGCGGTGCAGTTGGGTATCCCCGTTATCTCGCTTATGAACTCCGACTGTGACCGCACAAAAATCGCGTATCCGATACCGTGCAATGACTCCTCGCGCGAAACCATCTCGTTTGTACTCGATCAACTTACTAAGAGTTACCTGGAGTCTCTCCCGGTAGCGTAGTAACATACGCACATGGATATTACTTCCGAGCAGGTCAAAGAGCTGCGCGAGCGCACCGGCGTTTCGTTTGCGGAGTGCAAAAAAGCGCTTACCGAGGCCAACGGTGACTTGCAAAAAGCGCTCGAGGTGCTGAGTGCTCGCGCGCAAGCGTCGGTCGGCAAAAAGGCTGACCGTGCGCTGGGTGCCGGCACCGTTGCGGCCTACACGCACAACACCGGCCAAGTGGGCGCGCTTGTACTGCTCCAGTCCGAGACCGACTTTGTTTCTAAACACGAGGACTTTGCGACGCTCGCACGCGATATTGCTATGCATGTTGCCGCGATGCGCCCGCAAAATGTAGAGGAGTTGATGGGGCAAGCCTTCATTAAAGATCCGTCTAAGACCGTTGCCGACCTTATTGCTGCTGCGACGCAAAAGTTTGGTGAGCGTGTTGAAATAACCCAGATGAGCTGCTTTTCTGTGCGTTAACTTGATACTTGTCACCTGATACCTGATACTTATACGTATGGTTATCTTCCTTGTCGTATTGCTTGGTATTTCTATTGTGGGGCTGGTGGCACTGCTCAGCATTAAGCGCTGGGAGCTTACGACCGGCAAAATGTTGCTCTCACAGAGTCGCCCGCATGTCGGAGCCTTTTTGGGCTCAGCGGCAGTGGCGGTCGAGCGGCACTTGCCCGCGCTCGTGCGTCGTGCCGTGCACTATTGGTACCGTCGCATCTTTGCGTTTGTCTTGCGCCTCGTAGCGCTCTTGGTGCTGTATGCCGAGCGTTTGTTGGAGCGGACGCTCCACTTGTTGCGCCACAGCACCTCGGCCCCGCGCGGCGAGCAGCCTTCAGAGTTTTTGCGCGAGGTTGCCGAACACAAAAAAGCCCTCCAAAATGGCGAGCAGGGCGCTATTTATGAGGATTAGTTTATCAACAGCAGACCAATTGTTTTAAGATAGGCAGTCTACTATAATTGATGAGTGGATAAAGAGGAAAAAAAGATAGTTGATCTATATAAGGTTTCTAAACTCTCTGAAACACAAATAGCTCTTCGTCTCAAAGTTAATCCGTCTCGCGTCCGTTGGGTTCTTAAGAAATACAAAGTTCAAAAAAGAAGTATTAGCGAAGCAGTCCGCTATATCCATATCACTAAGTTCAAAAAGAAAGAATTTGTTTTAGCTACCAAACTTACTACTAAGCAAGAAAAGCTTAAACTCGCGGGTAGCATGCTTTATTGGGGAGAGGGCACAAAGAAGGGTTATACCGTTGCTTTGGCGAATTCTGATCCCGCCATGGTCACCCTTTTTGTCCGATTCTTGAGAGAAATTTGTGGTATTGATGAAAGTCGTCTACACGTAACACTGCATCATTACCAAGATCAAAATGAGGAATTAATAAAGAAATTTTGGAGCAAGACTCTCAATATTGCCCCCAAACAGTTTTACCGTTCCCATACCCACCTCAATACGAAGGGGAGTTACAAAAAGAAGTCGCAATATGGTACGGTATCAGTGCAGTATTCGGATATGGTGCTGTTAAAACATATCGTGAGTTGGATAGCTGAATACAGTGTTTTAGGCCAGCGTAGCTCAGTTGGTAGAGCGGTCCCTTTGTAAGGGATTGGTCCGGGGTTCGAATCCTCGCGCTGGCTCCAGAAATGAAAGATTTAAGCGATGCTACTATTTGAGCATATGAAGGAAAACAGACCAGTATTTGCCCGACCTGACGACGATACACTTGGGTCAGATAAGAAAGCCCATCGGGGGATTGTAGGGGCGTCACCGGAAGGCATTTCTTCGGTTGAGCAATTTTTCAATGAATGCAAAAAAGTTGATGTTTTTTTGGATGATTTAGAAAAAGACACTGACGCGAATTCCCATATTTATAAAAAAGGATTCTGGCCAAAGTTTATTCACGCAGTTGAAACGAGATTCGATCGCGAGGTTCGTCCTAACCTCAAACTTTCAATCGATGAGCGCAGCAAGGACTTTAGGTCTCCGCAAGCTAAAGCGGACGCTGATTTAGCGCGGCGGTTTCTTCATGGTGGCGCCACCCTCCCACTTCCTCATGTTTTTGCCACCAGATTGGCCTTGCGTGGCGCATTCCAAGATTTGGTAGAAAACGGGTTGATGGATAAAAATGACCGAGACACTTTTATGGAAGCGATGCCGCACTGGGAACACGGACTCGGCGGAATGAGCGGCCATAAGCAAGGTAATTTGCTCAGCGATGTTTTGAAAAAGGAAATGGAAAATCGAGAGGCGTTACGTCAGCACTTTAAAGACAAAAATATCGATGGTGGTAAAGTTGACGACGTGTTAAACCTCTATAGAAGAAAACTGGGAACTTTTTGGACTGCGGTACGGGCGTATCCAGATATATACGACCAAGAAATTTCTATGGAGGAGCTGCGCAGACACGGTTTGCTTAGTAGGGATCTTTTAAGAGAGATAGACGAGGAAGCTGTAAAAGAATATATACAGCATATGAGCCAAGAGTTTATGAGAGAACACTGTTCCACTATGGGAATCAACATCACACCACACGATCTTGATGGGGTGATCCTCACCGAAATTGAACACGGTTTTACTCACGCTGCGGGTATACCCGCAGCGTTGCCTGAACTGGATGAGGATTCCAAAGACGAAATCGCGCTTGTTCTCAGCAAGCAAGGCTAATCCGGATATTGCGGGCAAGAATGCTCTGCAATCTACAGAGGTGAGTGTTACTGAGAGGAAGGAGTACTTGTAGCAAGGGTTTTCAGTTCGGGGATCAGCTTGGTGGTCTCCTCGAGATCTTTAACCCCATAGACCGCGGCGCGATTGTTGACCGCAAAGGCAGGGAGACCTTTTTCTGCATCGATTTTGCGCAGGGTAAGTAGGGTGCGCAGAGCCGAGAGGTCGAGGTGATAGTCAAACGAGTAGACGCGCAGCGCCGGGTATTCTTGTCGCAGGTAGGTGAGGACGTCGCCCATCGCCGTGCACTGTGGGCAGTCGCCTTGGTTAGAATAAAAATACAAAACGTAGACCGGTTTAAACTTCGGGCATTTTTGTGTTATCTGACGCATCAGCACGTAGTCTTTTAGTTCCAACAGCGTATATTGTTTTTTGAGCGCCAAGACCTCGACATTGTTACTCCCTAAATTTTGCTCGGCCACACTAAGGCGCGAGGCTAGCGAAGCGAGCTCTTCGGAGAGAATAGGCGTGTCAGGGAGTGTGGCACAGTCGATGCTACCTAAGAGGTCAAACTGGGTTTCGAGCGAGAGTATATCGGTTGCTACCGCCTCTTGCGTGGTGCGGATGTCAGAAATGCGGCGAGCGTCGAGCCGGTTGGCAATATAAAACGCGGTGCCAAAAATGGCTGCCGTAATGACAAACGCAAGTGCATACTTTTGATAATTCACGAGAGCACTCTAACGCCAACGGCTCTCTTGTGCAAGGAGTGCGCCCCAGGTAGCGCGCATCAACCAAAGCGGTGCAAGCAGACCAAAAAACGCAAAGTAGACGACAAACGATTTAAAGGTCAGTCGCGCTTCAGACAACCGGCTGCCAAGCAAGATAGCAACGAGGGTGAGCGAAAGTACCGAGCCGACGACAAACGTCATCATGGTGGTGTTGACGTAAAACCAGTCGAGGTGTGCCACGGGGAAGTGCGGCGGTACACCCGCGGCAAAAAACTCTAGTGCTCGCGCGGTTGCAAACGAGCATACCCGGTAGGCGGCGTAGAGCGCGGTGTATATGCCGGCGCACATCGAGACAAGACAAAACGGCAAGATTAAGAGACCAAAATTTCCGTAGCGGCGGTTAAAAAACATGTAGGCATAGTCGCGGGCGTTTTGGAGGAATCCTTGCGACCAGCGCGTGCGCTGGCGCAGCAGAGCGCGAATCGTCTTAGGCACGGTGGTGTATACCTCGGCCGTGTGTGCATTGACAATACGCAGCCCGTTGGCGTGCATGCGGAAGGCTATCTCCATGTCTTCGGTATTGTGGGCGTGGCGGAAGTTGCCTATCTTTTCAAACACCGCACGTTTGTAAATAGAGAAGGGGCCGGGCAATACGTTGATGGCCGAAAGGTTGTCGAACATTTTTTTATAAAAGATGCCGAACGTATATTCGACCTGCTGTATCAGCTCCAAAATCGTACGCGGACGGTACACTTTCATTGCCGGAGTAATGGCCATAATCGAGGCGTCGGTCTCAAACTTTTTGACCGCTTCTATTAGCGCATCAGCCACTACAAACGAGTCGGCATCGAGGCAGCCCAAAATTTCGCCGTGGCTCTTTTCTATCCCCAAGTTAAGCGCGGTGTATTTGCCACCATTTGGTTTTTGGAAGAAAGAAATCCGCTCCGGATGCTTTGCCACGTACTCTTGTGCGATCGTTGCCGTATTGTCGCGCGAACCATCGTCGATAACTACGATGTCCAACTTGTCTTTGGGGTACTCAAGTGCCAACAAGGAGTCGAGTGTGCCGGCGAGCGTCTTGCCCTCGTTAAAGCAGGGTACGAGCATGGAAACCGTCGGGTAGTGACGGGGCAAGATTTTGGTCTTTTTTTCGGGGCGCTTTTCGAGGAAAGAAATCATCAAAAAGACCTCAAAATAGAGGGCCACAAACAGGCATACATAAAGGCCAAGGGCCCCAATATCCATGACAGCCACTATAGCGTATAATCCCCTGTATGAACAATGAAGGGGGAGCCGATGTAAAGGGGCATTTGCACCCTATGAGTGTCGCTACGCGCGATATTGCGACTATCTTCGGCAAGATGGGGTTCGGGATCGCCTATGGTCCTGAAATGGAGAGTGAGTGGTACAACTTTACTGCACTCAATGTCCCCCCGGATCACCCTGCGCGCGATATGCAGGATACCTTCTGGGTTAAAGACTTTCCCGGCACGGTTTTGCGCACACACACTACGGCCGTCACTATTCGCGAGCTCGAGAAGATGGCGAAAGCAGGCGAGACGGAGAAGCGCATGCTTTGCATCGGCAAGGCTTTCCGAAACGAGGCGACAGATGCCACCCATGAGGCACAATTTCACCAGTATGACGGTTTTGCCGTTGGTCCAATCGGTAGCGTAACGCTTGCCCATCTTAAAGGTACCTGGGTGCGGTTTTATCAAGAGTTTCTCGGCATTGATGCAAAAGTGCGCTTTCGCCCCAGCTTCTTCCCATTTACCGAACCATCTGTAGAAGTTGATCTGTGGTTCGAGGCTCCGGGTAAAGAAGGGCGGTGGCTCGAGATGTTCGGCGCGGGCATGCTCCACCCGAATGTTATTCGTAATGCCGGGCTTGATCCTGAAAAGGTCGCAGGCTTTGCTTTTGGTCCGGGTCTTGAGCGCGCGATAATGGTGAAATATGGCGTTCCTGACGTGCGCCTTTTTCATAATGGTGACGCCCGTTTTGTCGATGCGTTTTATAAAAAATCAGCATGAAAGTCTCGCGTAAATGGCTACAAAAATACTTTAACGAGGAGCTGCCCGAAGGGCAGGTTTTTGCCGATACCTTCACTTTTCATGCATTTGAAGTTGAGGAACAAGAAGGAGACCTACTCGATCTAAAAGTGCTTCCAGACAGGGCCGGCTATGCACTCTCACATCGAGGAATTGCCTATGAACTTTCTGCTACCCTCGGTATTCCTTTAAAATACGATCCTCTACGTGAGCCATTGACCCCGCTTAAAGAAACCGACAAGCTCGTTATCGAGACTGACCCTGCGTACGTTGTAAGGCATATGGGCGCTATCATCCGTGGTGTAAAAGTTGGGCCGTCTCCAGAGTGGCTCAAAGACGCGCTCGCCACGGTTGGTCAACGCTCCATTAACAATGTCGTAGACATCTTGAATTATGTTTTGCTCGACATCGGACAACCCTCAGGCGTATTCGATCTCGGCAAAATTCAACTTGAAAATGGCGTCACGAAGATTTCTATCCGCCGCGCAAAAACCGGAGAAAAGATTAAGGTGCTCACCGGAGAAACATATGAGCTTTCGGAAGATATGTTTGTCTTTACTGATGCGGTCGGGGGGACACTGCTCGACATCGCGGGTATTAAGGGCGGCCTTGATTCAGGCGTAACAGAATCTACGACAGACATTTTTCTTTCGGTGGGGAATTACGATGGTACGTTAATCCGCCGTGCGAGTCAGAAGTTAAAACTCTTTACGGACGCGAGCCAGCGTTATCAAAACCGCCCGTCACCACAACTATGTGCCTATGGCATGCGCGACATCCTTGCACTCCTCAAAGAGATTGCGGGTGGGGAATTCATCGGTGCTGTGGATTTTTATCCGTCCCCGAAGCAACTTGCATCAGTCACAACGACCCGAAGTCGTATCAACGGACTCTTGGGTTCCGATTTCTCGCAAGAAGAAATTCTCAATGTATTTAAACGCCTCAATCTTATAACCAAAGTGGATGGTGAGGAATTTACGGTGACTCCACCCTTCGAGCGTACTGATCTAACTATCCCCGAAGATCTCGCGGAAGAGACGGGTCGTATTTTGGGCTACGACCGCGTTGCGCCTAAAGAGCTTCCCGCACCATCTGTGTCACCGGATCAGGCGCGATTTTGCGGTATCGAGCGCATGAAAGATGAATTGGTCGAACAAGGATTCATTGAGGTTTCGACACAGTCGTTTGCAAAAAAGGGTGACATTTTGCTCGCAAATCCATTGGATAAGAGTAGACCGTATCTGCGAACTTCACTTGAAGAAGGGCTTACAGACGCGCTCAAGAAAGCAAAAGAATACGCGCCGCTCATCTTGCCGCCTAACAGGAAGCCAAAATTGTTTGAAGTCGGTTCGGTATTTCCAACAGCGGGCGAATATGTGGAATTGTGTATGACAGAAGTTGCATGGGAGGGTACTCCAACGCACGACAATCTAAATGTCGCCAAACTTGAGGAGTACGGTAAGGAGTACGAGCCAAAGCGCTATGATCTCAGTCCATTTAAACCATTTTCGCAATATCCCTATATTGTGCGCGATGTTGCCATTTGGGTACCAAATGCTACCGAGCCTGTCGAGGTACTGAACCAGATTAAACAAGCAGCAGGGGAATTGGCGCACAAAGTAACCCTGTTTGACCGGTTCGAAAAAGTAGGCAAAACTTCGCTCGCCTACCGCATAATCTTTCAGTCGTTTGATAGGACACTAACCGAGGTGGAAGTCAACCAAATTATGGCTAAAATAGGGGCTATTTTGGTGGATAAGGGCTTTGAAATACGCTAGTATTTTGGTACAATAAAGGAGTAAGAATATGGCCGACTCTAAAGACAAAAAAAGCCTGCCTGCCGGCAGGCAGGGCAGTTATTCCGCTGCCGATATTACGGTGTTGGAAGGGCTCGAGGCCGTACGCCGTCGCCCCGGCATGTACATCGGCACCACCGGCCCCGATGGCCTGCATCACCTGGTGTGGGAAATTTTTGACAACTCACGCGACGAGGCAATGGGCGGCTTTGCCGACGATATTGAGGTAGTACTCTTGCCCGGTAGTGTTGTGCGTGTTGCCGACAACGGCCGCGGTATCCCGGTTGATGTCCACAAACAAACCAAAGTAAGCGCACTCGAGACGGTTATGACCACGCTGCACGCTGGTGGTAAATTTGGCGGCGAAGGGTACAAAGTCTCCGGCGGTCTTCACGGTGTGGGTGCCGCGGTAGTCAACGCGCTCTCGACTAAGGTGGTGGTCGAGGTGCACCGCGAAGGCAGTGCGTATGTGCAGGAATACGGGCTCGGCAAAAAGAAGGCCGCGGTCAAAAAGCTTGGCAGCTCCAAACTCCACGGCACGGTGACTTCGTTTGCGGCAGACCCTGACATCTTTACCGGCGGCGTTACCTACGACTTTGACAAAATAGTGGCGCACCTCCGCGAGCAAGCCTACTTGGTTAAAGGACTGCGGATCACGATCATTGATGCCCGTAAGGCCGAGGTAAAAATTCCGGCAGTGGGCGAAGAGTTGTATATCCGCAATCTTTTGCACGCGGAGCCCTCGCAGTCATTTTATTTCGAGGGCGGCTTGCGCTCGCTCATTTCGTTTACTAACCGGAGCCAAAAGCCGGTGCACAAAAATATTTTTTATGTAGAGAAGGAGGAGGCCGGTGTCGGCGTGGAGATTGCACTCCAGTATGTCGACGACATCACCGCGCGCGTGCTCCCGTTTGCCAACAATATCTACACGAGTGAGGGCGGTGCGCATGTAACCGGATTTAGGACTTCGCTCACGCGCACCCTCAACGCTTACGCGCGCAAATCCGGCGCACTGAAGGAAAGCGAAGAAAACTTTACCGGCGAGGATGTACTCGAAGGCTTGTCGGCCGTCGTCTCGGTTAAGCTGCGCGAAATCCAGTTTGAAGGGCAAACTAAGGCAAAACTAGGCAGTGTTGAGGCACGCGGCGCGGTAGAAACCGTATTTAGCGAAGCCTTTTCGGCCTGGCTCGAGGAAAATCCGGAGGACGCGCGCTTTATAGCCGGCAAGGCGGTATTAGCGCTTAAGGCGCGCAAAGCGGCTAAGGCGGCCAAAGACTCGGTGCTGCGCAAAGGCGCCCTCGAGGGTTTTGGTCTGCCGGGCAAACTAGCGGATTGTCAAAGCAAAGAGGCAAGCGAGTCGGAGATCTTTATCGTAGAGGGCGACTCCGCAGGCGGCTCGGCCAAACAAGGCCGCGATCGCCGCACGCAAGCAATACTCCCGTTGCGCGGCAAGATACTCAACGTTGAGCGTGCGCGCTTGGACAAAATGCTCATGTCGCAAGAAATTAAGCACCTTATTTTGGCGCTGGGTACCGCGATAGGCGATGTGTTTGATCTTTCTAAACTCCGCTATCACAAAATAATTATCGCGACCGATGCCGATGTAGACGGCGCACACATCCGCACGCTCCTCCTCACACTCTTTTTCCGGCACTTCCGTCCGGTAGTTGAGGGCGGCTACCTGTTTATTGCGCAACCGCCGTTGTATAAAATCAAAAAAGGCAAAGAAATTAGCTACGCCTATTCTGATGAGGAAAAAAACGCCAAGGTTGGCAAAGACGAGATAGAGACTGAGCTTTCGGGTGATGACCCCGCCGACGCCAACGCTGTGGCGGACGAAGAAAAAGGTGTGGAAGAAGTTGAGGTCAAAAAGAAAAGCAGCAAGGTTTCGATCCAACGTTACAAAGGCTTGGGCGAAATGAACCCCGAAGAGCTGTGGGAGACGACCATGAACCCAGACAACCGCGTGCTCAAGTTGGTCAATATTGAAGACGCGCAAGACGCTGATAAAATCTTTGATATCCTGATGGGCGAGGACGTCTCGAGCCGCAAATCGTTTATCCAATCCAACGCCAAGCTCGCTAACCTAGATATTTAAGTATGGCGCAGGTGCTGAGCGCCGGGCTGCTGATGTATCGCCGCACCGACGGCGTTGTTGAGGTGTTGCTCGTACATCCGGGCGGCCCTTTTTGGGCTAAAAAAGATTTTGCGTGTTGGAGCTTCCCCAAAGGTGAGTCTAAAGAAGGGGAGCAACTTATTGATGTTGCCAAGCGCGAGTTTGAAGAAGAGACAGGGCTTAAACCTGAAGGAAATTTTATCTATGTGGGCTCTGCGCAGCGAACAGGCAAAACCGTTGAGGCGTGGATGTTTGAGGGTGATTGCGATACGACTAAGCTCGTGAGCAATAAAATTGTGATCGAGTGGCCGCCGCGCTCGGGTAAAAAGATTGAGATACCCGAGTGTGATCGTGGCGAGTTTTTTGCTATTCCCGCTGCCAAAGAAAGAATCTCCAAATATCTCCTGCCGATTATCGAGGCGTTTGAAAAAGCAGTGTTGTAAGCAAGGTCGAACCTTGCTTGGGTGCCCTGTATAATGTGCCCATGGTATCGGCCGAAGGAGGACCCGGGAGTACGCTAGATGGTTTAGCCGATCGATACACGGTGCGGTTGCGGGCACTCCTGCCGCTGGCAAAAATTTTTGCAGAAAAACTACAGTACGCAGACCTTGATCCGTATTTTTATTTAGAAGAAAAACCACCATTCCCACTCCCGCCTGTGCCGGCGTCACTGCAGCCGGTCATTGATAGTCTGACTCCTGCCGAAAGAGAAGCAGAGGAGTTGCCCGAGCGGGTGCAGAAGGCGTTTGAGGTATGGGAGAGGGATGCTGTAGCAAAAGGGCCTGCCGCTGAAGAAGAACTCATAAAAATAGCGGATGAAGTTGAAGCACAATATAATTCGGTTAAAGAAGCAATCAAAGCTCAGAAAAATTTTCGACCATTGCTGGCAGGGTTTGCGCTTTGGGCGGGGGTCAATCCGACGCTGCAACCGGATGCCTATGAGAAAGACAAAACAGAACTTTCCTACCATGGCGACCAAGAACTCTGGAATGCGCTGCGTGCCGAGCTGCCCGGTGCGGGTGCCGCAAAGGTGAATCTCGAGCGGGAAGCCGAATTAAAAAGCAAAATTCCCCCCGCACTAATCGAGTACGCCGACGCGCTGAAGGCAATCGAACCCTCTTTGTTTTTAAATTAAAAACAGCTGCACGGGTTAGGTGCAGCTGAAGGGTTGGTTGTGCACTCGCAACATCATCTGTAGTGAATGCACTTCGTAAACACCCGAATAGACGCCGGTTTGCTCATCTTCTTGGCTCGGAGGATAAGCGGTGATGATCCGGCTCCATGGGCGGTATGCAGGATGATGGGCGCAGAACAGTTGGCACGAGTCGCAAGGATGTAATGTCTTGAGCACCCCCTTGTCCTCGTCTCGCAGAAGCCCTACCACCATGATGGCGATCACCTGGGTGTAACCATGTTTCCAAAGTTCAGCAGTCGCCACAACCTCGGCACAGGTGGGTCGTCCATTACTGACAACCTTGGAGTTCATCCCGCTAAAGATGCGATACGGTCTCCCCGGATTATTTGGATTGTAGGCCAGGATTGCGGATCCAACTTGAAACTGATTGTAGTGGACACCGTACAGCCGTTCGCGCGTCGCGATCCAGTACAACAGATCGATGTTGTCATCAAGCAAAGCCAGATGACGATTTACCTCCACTGGCTTCGGGTATTCTGTTAACCAGCCTTGGCCAACGCGTCTAAGTTTATAGCGGCGTTGCACCGACCTTTCCGGTGGTTTTTTGGTACCACTTTCATATCGATCCACCCACCGTCTGGCCATTTGGAGCGAGTTTGCTACAGGGTCATGGGGTGGGGGAGGAGAAGGCGGCTTCTTTTCTTGAACAACAAAACTCTTGCCACAATTCTGGCAGTAGTGATTTTGGGGACTGTTCATGTCCCACTGGATCGGTTCCCTACAAGACGGGCACCGACCTTTGCCATATCTATCCATGGCGGTCTCTCCCGTTTTGTTTGCAGAGCGTTCGCGACAGTAATACCAATTTTTTTATAAAATGTCAAACAAAACCCCGCTCAAATGAGCGGGGTTTTGTCGGAAGGTTTAACCTTCCGATTTAGTAAACCTGGAGAGGGATCGTGGCGGTGTTGTTAACCTCGCTCATTTCCCAAAGCGCGTTGTACGGGTCGACCTGGATCGTGATGACCGAGGTGCCGCCATAGTTGGGCGTTGGGTAGGTGTAAGCGTAGTTGTTGGCAGGATAGCCGGGGACGTTGCACGGACCATACTGGTTGCACGTACCCGGGCCACCATTAACCGGCGTCGGTTGTGTGCAAGGGAAGCTCCAACCGGTGCACGGATTGTAATTATTGTTGTAGTTGTACGGCGCATCAAACGTCAGCGTATAGACCACTTTGTCGCCAGGGTAAAGCGCGCGCTGCGGGCCGGCGTCATACGTGTAAACAGGAGTGTACGGAAGCGTCGTGTTGAGCGTCCAACCAGCCGGAGCAACGTTGGTGCCAATATTTTGGACCACAAACTGGATCGACGTGCGCGAGCCAGCAGGCACGGCGCTCGGAGCGCTTACGACCGAGACCGCGAGGTCGGCATAGCCGTAAAGATTAGTCGTGCGAGCAGCCGGCACATATTTGGTGCTCGAGCTCGAAGTTTTAGCCGTAACCGTTTTTTGTGCCGTAACTTTTTGTGCACCGCCCACCATCGTAGTGCCGCTGCCGGTTGCCGTTACGGCGCCGGTTGCAAGTTTAGTTGCCGCCACGGTAATAGTGACCGGAACATTTTTAGTGCCCGTGAGAATCGGCACCAGCCCCGTCGTCGTAGACGCGTTGGTGTAATTAAACGGCGTGTTGCACGCAACCGTTTGCCAAGCACCGGTCGGAACGAGCGTCTTCATCGAGACACCGTCGGTACACGAGTAAGAAATAGCGTACGAGTACGTGCCGCTCTGGCCGCGATGATTCCAGCTAATAGGGAAAGCTTGTTCGGACGTAACGGCAGAGGGGAGAGAAACTACGAGCGTCTCTTTAGCGCTAGCGGTGTTGCCCGAGTTAGAACCCGAAAAGAATCCCGGGAGTACAAAGGCGAGCTGGATAATACCCCACGCACCCAGCAAGAGCACGGCAATAAGGCCTATAACGGCAACAACCCGGAGCACGTTTTCTTTAAAAGTATGCTTAATAGTCATATATAAAGTTTTACCTGATGAGGGTAGCATACTACCAATTACTTGTCAAGTGTGCAAGTTGACCCTCTACTAAATCTGTGGTACTCTAGAGCGACCATGGCAAAGACGTATTGGAGCTTTGCAGTAACCTTTGTGGCACTTTTTGTGCTCGCTTTTGCCGTATTTGGCGCGCTCGACTTGCTGCCCGACCCCATCTCCAACCACGCTTCCACCCCTGTCGACACGAGTGTCGAAGTTACTAATACTCAAAACTTTGTAGCCGAGTTGCCGGTGCGCGTTGTCGCAGCCAAAGTTGGTTTGGATGTAAGCGTCGCCAACCCCGACTCGACCGATGTCGAGGCGCTCGACGAAGACTTGCTTAAGGGCGCGGTACGCTATCCGACCTCGGCGCAGCTGGGCGTTGATGGCACGGTGCTGTTATTTGGCCACTCATCTTACCTGCCTATTGTCCACAACCAAAACTTCAAAGCCTTCAACGGTATCCAAAATCTCAAAACAGGGGACGTGGTGAGCGTCTACTCGGGTACTTTGGAGTATCGCTACCGCGTCACTAGCGTAAGGCTTGCCAATGCCACCGAAGATGTGGTAGAACTCCCTGCAACGGGCAAGTTCCTCACCTTGGTTACGTGCGACTCCTTTGGCACGAAGTCTCAACGCTACATCGTCACGGCCGACTTTGTCGGTGCGTATCAGTCGTCGGTGAGTAATTCATAAAAGTTTTTTGTGAGGGTATAGTTGCGCGCAGAATTTTGCGACCAACTATACCTTCGGAAATGGCTCGTAAGAGTCCCGAAGGCAGACGTTCCTCTAACTCTCATGCCGCATCACGCGGCGCAAACCTGAAAGGTGACTCGCCATGCCTGTCAACAAACGCTACCTGCTCGCAGCAGGAGCTGTTGCGATCGTCAGCATCTCATTTTGGGCCTTCAGCGATGGAGTGCCTCCGTGGATGAAGACGGCGTTTACGACTACCAACACGACGCCTCCGCCGGCGCCTATCGCCGGTCCGCAGCAGAAGGCACCTCCGACGGTGACTAATCCTGCAATGGCTGCCGCACTCAAAAACTGGGACTCGCTCAAACCGGCCGCCAGGCTTAACCTGCTGAATGGCCAGTGCAGCGGCCAGGTTCAGTGGGGCACCATCGACGCCGAAATCTTCCGCGAAGTCCTGGACAGCTATTCCCAGGCCGAGGCTGAAAAGCTGTTCGCCAACTGCAAGGGTGAATGGCCCGCCTTCATCAAGAAGGCTCAGGCTCTCGAACAAAAGGCTAAGGTCGCGGCGCCGCAAGTGCCGCCACCTCCGCAGGCTGATCCCGACGCTGATGCACAACCGGTCACGCCGCCAGCCACTCGGACTGCCAGTCCCCGCAAGGGAAAGGTAAACGAGGCTGCGATGCCGGCCCGGGTGGTGCAAGTCCTCGGCGCCGCAAAGACGACAAAGCATACCGCCCGTGGCGGCATCGCACAGATCAAGGGATGCAAGACTATCCAAGTCCCTGATCCGCAGACGCGGATGATCCTTATCCGGCATTCTTGCCCGGATGGGACGATCAATCGGTTGGGCCTGTAGGCCCTGCCAAAGCTTTCGGCGACCACGATTTAGGAATCGTGGTCGCCGGGGCTCGTTAATTTCATTCTCTGAGCTTAATCTAACTAAAAATTGAGCTCGGAGCGTGGGTATTGACAAATTATAAGGTTCTGATATAATAGTGCTGTTAAGCCATTATTACAGGCGAGACGGTAAGCAAACAATTTATGAATACAATTACTAAGAAAACTTTTGGAATCTCGCTTGTGGCAGCTTTTGCTATTGCGGCGCTCTTTGTGCTTGCACTGCCGGCGTATGCAGCAGACCTCCCGGTTATCCCTGGCGGTGGTGAAACTATCGACTCGTGGATCCCCATGGGCGGTGACATCGGCGGCGGCGATCTCGGTATGGGCGGTTTTGGCGGTGGTATGGGTGGCTTCAGCTCGCCGGGCTTTTTTGGCGGCGGCGGCTTCACCAGCGGCTTCGGTGGTTTTAGCGGCATGCCGTCTAATACCAACGTCAACACCAATACCAACACGCTCACTCAAGTGAGTACCTGTACGGCAGTCAACTCCTGCAACGTCGACGATCACTCGATCTTCAACGCTCCGACGACGGTTACTATCGCCGGCGGTGGCAGCAACGGCGGCTCTTACCCGGTGTATGTTCCGGTATCACAGCCGGTCTATGCTCCGCAACAGCCGATCTACACTCAACAGTATCAATATCCTGCACAGTACCCGGTCTACCAACAGCCGACGGTTTACCGCGCGCAGCCGTATGTCTCTTTGGCAGCCGCTCCGTACACGGGTCTCGACTTGGGTACGTGGGGCACGGCAGCCTACTGGGGCTTCCTCGTCCTCTGGTGCTTGATCGCGGCATATCTTGTAGCGGTTAAGAAAATTCAAAACAAAATCGTTGCTTGGATGGTTGGCTCGACGCCGACTCGTGCAACGGTAACCCACGCTCCGGTTCGTCAGGCTGCTACCAGCACTCCTTCTAAGTACGCTGGTATCGACCCGTTCATCGCGTCGCAGATCTCTCGCGCGAAATAAACTAATTTTCTTGGGTAAGTACCCAGCAAAAACACCTCCAGCCGGGGGTGTTTTTTGCTATATACTAAGGGGTATGGAGACTTCAGACGCATTGGGCTCTTTTATAGAGGGAATTTTATTCGAAAAAGGTGCGGATGCCCTGCCGCAAGAGGTACAGGATCAAATGAAGCAAGACCTGCTTGAGCGGGTGGAGCGACGGATCAACATCGCCATGCTTGCGGCAATGCCGCCGGAGGAAGTGGTTAATTTTGAAAAGATACTCGACGCGGGGAGCGACACCGCAGTGCAGGCATTTGTCGCGCGCCATGTGCCCCATGCCGACGAAGTCATTGCCAAAGAGTTGGTGGAGTTTAAATCTTTGTATTTGTCCGCCTAAGGCGCACCCGCAATGGAAGCACCACGCAAGCAAAAAATTAAGATTGCCATAGTCGAGCGCACGCATAGTGTTAAAGAGAACGCGCGCGACACTGCCGAGGCGCGTCTTACTGAAAATGCGGATCAATTAAAAGGGTTCAAAGGTTTCTTGAAAAAGCTCTGGCAGCACAACTATGCATACGATTACTATCGCCAAAAGGAAATAACGAAAGCTCAAAAAGAAATTCACGAGCTGGAGCGCCTACGGGAGACCGTTGCCGACGGGCCTGAGCGCGAGGCGGTAGAGTCATCTATCCGTGCCGTGGTTAAGCAGTTTACCAGTGAGTATGCACAATATGCGGTGCATAAAGATGCGGGCGAAAAACGCGCCGTGCTCGAAGATACTCCTGCAGAGAAAGAAATAAAAAAGAAAATCCTAGAGATGGTGCAGGAGTATGCACTCAAAGATATGCGTGATCCACAGGTGCGCGAAGCGTTTGCGATAGAGCGTAAAGCTATTATCGAGTCGGTAGCCGCAGCTAAGGGCGAGGTGTTGGATGAAAAAGCAGGTGAGCGCAATCGGCTCTTTGCCGACAATCTCGAGGAGGTGGTGTGGCAGGTGCAAGCACAGGTAGCACACGGCACTGGTGCAGAACTGCTTGATCTGGAGTTTGAAGTGGTTGCGGGCCGTGCGCGCAGCAATGTGAGGACCGACCAAGAGCTCAAGCGCGTTGACGGTCTTGTGGACAGAATACAATCCAGCAAAGTAGGCAAATTTCTACTTGTAAACGAAGCGACCGTTGCGGCAGGACTCGGCATGGCAGCGAGTGTAGGCGTTTTTGGAGCCAAGGCGCTGACCAGTCGGGGCGCCGCTTGGGCAAGTTTAGGTTTAACCGCGCTTGTAGCGGGTGGTATCGCGGCGGTGCGTGAGAGTCGAAGGATGGAGAAAGACCGTTCGTTGCATAGTCGTGAAATGGCAATGGGTAAAAAAATCGAGCCAGGTCAAAAGCGGCGGGAAGAGATGGAAAAGACCCGGTACGAAACCAAATCGGCCGGCGAGCTTGCGCAGCGGCTGGAAACGTCGCTCGTGATAATAGCACGCAATCAGCCGCCAGGGATGACGCTTGAGCAGCGGTACGTTTTATTTAAGGATGGCTTTTTGGCCTTGGCTGAAGTAGACGATTTGGTACAGAAGGGTAATGAAGAAAAGAAAGACTACATACATTTTAGTAATCCTCAAAACATTGTTAAAGAGCGTTGTGAGCTTGACGTATTGCGCGCACAACTGCGCGCGGCCATTCACGGGACTCTAAGCACCGACTCGGAGCTCCATAGTTATGTGACGAGTAGCACGGTAAATGCTGAGCTGGTCGCGCAGCGCGCGCTTGTCAGGGGAGAGCGAGAAACTGAACGCGAAAGGAAAGACGCTTTATTTTCCCAAATTAAAGATCGCAAAGTATTTAAGGCAGCAACCGTAGGAGCGTTGGTTGGTCTTGGGGTTGGTCTTGTGGCTCAAGAAACCATGGCTTTCTTTAATAAAAACCAGATGGGGCTGATTGAACGGCTTACGCAAGGAAAACCGGTCAATCCGCCAGACAGTGTTACGGCACTTGAGTGGGTGCGTATGAAGGCGTCGCACCTTATCAATGGTGAACCTTCTTACATGCTTATGGGCGGGCCGGTTATGGATCAGATCGGCAGTAACCATATCCGTATGCCTGACGGCTTTTCGCTCACCAAAGTTGCTGACACCGTTACGCTTATACGTAATGGCGAGGTGGTGGTAAGTGGGCTCACCACCGACCGTGATGGCAACTTTACTGATGCTGCAAAAGATTTGCTCAAAAAGCATGATATTGCCCTCACGGGGGGTCCTCACACGGCAATCAATTATATTGATACTACCGTAACCGAGCCGGGTAAGCGGGTAGCGGTGCGCACGCCCATGAGTGTCGGGGAGGCAGTGCAAGACTATGCCGAGCGTGGCGACACCAAGACCATAAAACGCGAGCTATGGTACGACAACAACACGCCTAAGCCAGTATTTGATAAAAATGAATTGCGTCTTTGGTATGGAGGTCCTAACAATACCGGAGTCAATGCCGCGGGTGACTATGTATACACTGTGCGAGGTATGCGGCCCGACGGTTCGTTCCACGGTCCACATAGCGCTAACGCGCAGGAATTGATGCGCACTGGCAAACTCTCGCTCCTGCTTTCAGTATCTAAGGGTACTCAAAACCAAGTGTTTGAGGTGGCGATAGATCGCAATGGTCAGGCAATCATTCCACGCGACAGTGAAGTAGCAAGACTATTATTTGAAACTGATGCCAAAGGCCGGGCAGTATTTAAAGGTGCTTTTGCCGAAGTGGCGCAGACCATGCGTGTGCGCGAAGATGCCACAGGAGTACGCATACTTGCAACACAAGTGGGCGAAGATAGGCCGAGTGTTCCTGACAAAGTTACGTATCGTACAGAAGATGCAATTACAAGGAGAGTTACGCGAGAAGAAACAATCCGGTGGTGGGACACCACGATCAATGTCCCTGCTGACCCTGAGGTTGATCCACCGCCCTTTATTCCTTTTATTCCGCGCACGCCACTGGAGCGTCTTAGGAATCCCGATCCGCTGCGCACGCCGGTACACGGACCTTCGCCCGAAGAGCCAGGGCACTTTGCAGGGGGCTATGGGTATGAGCGTGGTTCAGGCGGCATGAAAAACGACTACACCGATCTTGAGAAGGTGTACCGCAATACCCAAAACTCCCAGCGAATGAAAGAGTTAGTAGAGCGTCTTAAGTATGAAAAAGATTTGCGCGTTAAATATCGTTCGGTGTTGAACCGACTCAAAGAGCTTGAAGATTTTGAAAATCTTCCGGCGCGTGCACAACAAGTATTTGAAGGAGAGCGGTTGCAACACAATAAGCGCTACAACACCGACTACTCTCTCTCCAGATTTGTGGATATGCAGCTAGACCGTACCTATCGGCAGATTGAAAACATCTTTATCGAGGAGTCAAAAGTAGGAGGAAAGCCTTTTGCTGAGGAATTCTATAAAACTTCGCCATTGCGTAAGGGTCTCGAGCGTGCCGATGAAGTAATCCTTATGCTTGATGGTCCCGTCGGCGACTCCGTCGTAACTATGCCGGTTATCATGGCGCTCGACCACTATTTTAAACAAAACGGTACGACCAAGCAGATTACGGTAGTGAGTCAGCACAACAAAGCTTTGTTTGGAGCACTGGAAACACAGTATCCTGGTTTGCGTGTCGTCAATCTTGCAGAGGTAAAAGCACTAGTGCAGGGTGCGCCCAACAGAGAGAGGTTTGTGATTAATGCAGACAAAACGTATAAGGATTATGCAGCATTGGGTGTCGCACCTAGGCGCGCGGGTGACCCCGGCTATGTCATGTCCGTCGACTGGAACAGTTGGCTTATGGAGGAAGCGCCACGCGAAGGTAAATTGACCAAACGTTACGACATGATCCCACAGAGGGTTATGCGGAATCTCGAGCTCATGACCGGTCAAAAATTGTTTGAGGATATTAAGAAGGTCGAATCGTTTATAGGAAAACGTGCCGACCACACTGAACAGGTTGAACGACTCCGTACCAAATATGATATTCAGCCCAACGAAAAGGTAATAACTATTTCAGCGGGCGCGGGAGTCCAGCCTAAAGAATATGCTCCTGAGCGTTGGGAGGAACTACTTACAAAAATATTTGCGGAACACGCAGATGCACATGTCTTATTTTTGGAAGATCCAAGCGCAGAGCGCAGAGGCCGGTACGCGTCACTTATGGAGCGGCTTAAGACTCGTTTTGGCCGCCGTTTTTCAGTAGGAAAAGAAAATGCCGAATTTATAAATCCCATTCTTGCTATGTCTAAAGTGGTGGTAACTCCTGATACAGGACTCGGACATTTTGCTGCAGCACTGGGCACCCCCAACGTGATGCTTATTTTGGGCGATCCTATTCAGTGGTCAGAACCCAAAACTATTCGAGTGACACACGCCAAAGCGTTCGAAAACTATCGCAAGCGTACGGGTACCTACGCGCTCTTGTGGGATCAAAAATGGAAGAGCGGTTACTACATTGAGGAAAATGGCGAGAAGATTGGCGCGTCGTCTATCCCACCTGAGCGGATCTACAAGCGAATCAACCAAGTTTTGTCTAAGCCTTAGCTAAGCTCGCGCCTTTATTTCTGCAGTAAGTTTTGAAACTATGTCAGCAATCGGGAGTGCGCCGATTTTTGCTTCGCGGGATTCTAGGGTGGCGGTTTTAGCGGCAACTTCCTGATCGCCAATTACCAAAAGGTAGGGAACTTTTTGCTGCTTGGCTTCGCGGATTTTTTTGCCGAGGCTTTCGTTACTTTCATCCAACTCGGCGCGTATGCCCGCTGCTTTTAGTTGTTCGAGCACTTCGTGGGCAAAAGCTTGATGTCCTTCGCCAATAGGTAGTACGCGCGCCTGTATGGGCGAAATCCAAAGGGGAAACACGCCCGCCGTGTGCTCGATGTATACGGACAAGAAACGCTCCAATGAGCCCGCAACGGCGAGATGAATCATAACAGGTGTTTTTTCCGTCCCGTCTTTATCGGAGTACTTGAGTTCGAAACGCGCTGGCTGTACAAAGTCGAGCTGTGGTGTCGCGAGCTGATGTTCGCGGCCGAGCGCGTCATAGGCCATGAAGTCGATCTTCGGGCCGTAGAATGCGGCTTCGCCTTCTGCGATGAAGTAGTCAAGATTATTATTCTTCGCGATGGTGAGAATAATATCCTGCGCTTTCTGCCACAGCGCTTCCTCACCAAGATACTTTTCTGGAGTTTTCGGGTCTCTAAACGAGAGCCGCGCTCTAAACGGCATGGTAACGGCAGTGAAAAAAATCTTTACCATTTCGATAATGCTCTGAAATTCCTGCTCGATCTGCTCGGGCGTGCAGAATATATGACTATCATCCTGAGTTATGGCGCGTACGCGGGAAAGACCCGAGAGCTCGCCGGTCTTTTCGTCACGATACACCGTAGTCGTCTCGAGATAACGCAAGGGGAGGTCGCGATAGCTGCGGGGTTTGCCCGCATAGATCTGCTGATGGTGAGGACAGTTCATGGGCTTGAGCACGAAATCAGTGTCTGTTTCCTGGCTCTTCACCAGAAAGAGTTCGTGGCCGAATTTTGCCCAGTGTCCTGAGGTCTTATATAGGTCCGTCTTGGTGATATGTGGAATCCAAACTTTTTGGAAGCCGCGTTTTATACGTAACTCTTGGGTGAAGTTACTAATCTCGTCACGCAACACGGTACCCTTGGGTGTGAATAAAGGAAGCCCGGCGCCGACAAGATCGGAGAAAACAAACAGATCAAGTTCTTTACCAATTTTCCGATGATCTCGCTTTTTGGCCTCTTCACGCATGGCGATGTAATGGTCAAGCTCCCCCTTGGTCTCAAACGCGAGTCCGTAAATACGCGTAAGCATTTTCTTGGATGAGTCGGCGCGCCAATAGGCACCGGCAACGCGGTCGAGCTTAAAACCGTCAGGATTTACTTCTTTTTCAGGATTTTCTGAGTGCCCGCCTTTGCAAAGATCGTCAAAGTCGCCGAGCCGGTAGAAGGTAATAGTTTTGCCGCCTTGCGCAAACTCGTTGGCAAGCTCGGCCTTGTACTCATTCCACGCGTACTCTTTTTGCGCCTCCTCAGCCGTTACTTCGCGATGCGACGACGTTGTCCAGGTCTTTAAGATTTCGCGCATCCGCTTTTCGATCTTTGGGAAATCTTCTTCGGATACTTTGTGCGAGCCCATGTCGAAGTCCTGATAAAAGCCATTGTCGATCGACGGGCCTATCGCATTTTTTGCTCCAGGGTAAAGGTCGCGCACCGTGGCAGCCAAAAGGTGGGCGAGGGTATGGCGGATATGTTCGATTTCGGCCATAAAATAAGGTGCTTTCTATACTACCCCAAATTATTGAAATTAAAAACGGCCCGACGTTGTAGTCGGAGCCGTTGGATTGGGCGAGGCTCTAGTTCATCCTCGAACGGATCTGGATGACCTTCGCGTCAATTTCATGGGCTCCTTGGCCCTGCTCGCTTCGTGTCCGCTGCTTTTCAGTGCGAATAGGCTTTCGTGCCCGCGCCAGAGCAGCCGCTGCTTCTTCGTCGGTTTCCAAGAGCATCGCTCCTGGAACGCCTTTGACTGGTTTCATTGCAGACCCCCTATAGGAACGACGGAGCCATTTTACAACGCTTTAAGTGCCTCGGCAACCAAGGACAGCTCGCCATTGCGGTTTGAGACGCGGCCTTTGAGCGCGATGCACGAGTCGGGCTTGAGAATGTCCTTATATTCGACAAAGCTTTTTGGAAATATTACTGCCTCAATGGAGCCTCCATAATCTGCGATCTTAATAAACGCCATCTGGTCGCCGCCGCGGGTGAGTATGGTGCGCACGGTCTCTATCATCCCCGCCGCAACCAGTGTAGTGCCCGGCTGTGCGTGCTCGCGCAGTTGTTTGATACTCATCGACTTGCCGCTTTGATGCGCTTTTTCCAATTTGTCTTTAACGCGGTCGAGTGGATGGCCCGACACGTAGAGGCCGAGCAACTCTTTTTCCCACCCAAGTTTTACCGCAAGCTCCGCAGCTGGAGCGGGAGGAACTACAAAGGTTGTCTCAGCGTCCATACCTGCAAAAAGCGAGTCGTGGGCCCCATCGCGCCCGGCACGTTGATGCTCGAGCAAAAGTTCGAGGCTTGCCAACATCGCGCCGCGCTCGCCAAGGCTATCGAGCGCTCCGCACATGATTAAACTCTCCAAACCTTTTTTGTTGAGTCCTTGCGTTTTGACGCGCTCTAAAAAGTCGCCGATGGTTTTAAATTTGCCGCCCGCCTTTCTTTCTTTAATAATTTCATCCGCCACCCCGCTGCCAAAGTTTTTGATTGAATAGAGGCCAAACCTTATAGCGTCTGCCGCATCGGCACCCCGTCGGGGGTTAGGCGTTTCCAAAGGAGAGTCCTTAGGAGCCGCGAGGATTACGGTAAAGTCGCCAAAACTTTCGTTTACATCCGGCGGCAGCACCGCCACGCCCATGCGTTTGCACTCGTTGACCATCACCGCCACCGTGTCGATGTCGCCCGCCTCGGCCGTGAGCACCGCTGCCATGTACTCGACGGGGAAGTTGGCTTTCATATACGCGGTTTGGTAGGCCACGCGCCCGTAGCTTGCGGCGTGCGCTTTGTTAAATCCGTACGCGGCAAAGGGCTCGATTAATTTCCACAATTTGTCGGCGAGTTGTTTCGAAAGTTTGCCGTACTCAATAAACCCTTTGGTCAGTTTTTCGCGCTCGGCTTCCATCACGGCCGGGATTTTTTTACCCATTGCTTTGCGCAGCATGTCGGCCTGGAGCCACGAGTAGCCGCCGAGCGTAATAGCGGTCAAAAGCACGTCGTCTTGGTAGACCAATACACCGTACGAAAAGTCTAAGTACTCCTTCATCCGTGGGTCGAGGTAGTGGATGAGTGCTGCGTTGTGTTTGCGCTCGATATACATCGGGATCGTTTCCATGGGGCCGGGGCGAAACAGCGCCACCATCGCGTTGATGTCGTGGATTGTCGTGGGGCGCAGCTCTTTGAGGTAGCGCGTCATTCCCGCGCCGTTGAGTTGAAAAATTCCTTCCGTTTCGCCGCGCGCGAGCATATCGTAGGTGCTTTTGTCGTCGACGGGAACATTTTCAATATCGATTTTTATATTGCGCGTTTTTTCTACCAAGCGCACCGCGTCGGCGAGTATGGCCAGGTTGCGGATGCCGAGGAAATCAAACTTCAACAGCCCGGCGTCCTCGATTGAGTACATGTCGTACTGCGTAATAATTTTTCCGCCCTTTGGGTCGAGTTGGAGCGGCGAGTAGTTGACCAAGGAGAGTGGTGAGATAACCACGCCCGCGGCGTGCACACCCACGTGGCGTGCGCAGCCTTCGATTTTTCTGCCTAGGTCGATCACTTCTTTAGTTTCTTCTTCGGAATCGTACATTTGTTTGAGCTCCGGGTTTTCCTCGAGCGCGCGCTCGAGTGTCATGGGGAAGCCCTGCGAGCCAAACGGCACCGCTTTGGCCAGCCGGTCGCCCAAGCCGTAGGGGTGGCCCAAGGCGCGGGCAACGTCGCGCACCACACCGCGCGCCAACATGGTGCCAAAGGTGCCAATCTGTGCCACGTGCTCGGTGCCATATTTTTTGCGCGCATACTCAATCACCTCATCGCGGCGGTTGTCGGCAAAGTCCATGTCGATATCGGGGGCCGACGGGCGCTCGGGGTTTAAAAAGCGTTCGAACGGCAATTTATATTCGAGCGGATTCACATTCGTAATCCCCGTAACATACGTAACCAAACTGCCGGCAACCGAACCGCGGATCGTGGTCAAGATGCCGTTTTGCCGCGCAAAAGCGAGCAGGTCGGCGACCACCAAAAAGTACGGCGCGTAGCCTTTGTCGGTAATAATTTGATATTCGTATTCAACGCGCTCGCGCACCTCGGTGGTCGCCGAAATAAAGCGGCGTTTGATTCCATCTTCAATTTTGCTCCGGAGTTCGTCATTAAAATTTGAGCCTGCGGGGATGGGGAAGTCGGGGAACACCCATTTGCCCAGCTCAAGTTCTACTGTGCATTGCGCGGCAATTTCAGCGGTTTTGACGATTTGCTCAGGTGTGTAGCGCTCGGCGATTTGGTCGGCGCTGGGGAAGAAGTATGCTTCGTCTTCTTCGGCCACATTGCCACTCTCGCTTGGGCCGCGGTTTTCTATCGCGCGCATTACCTCCCATGCACGCCGGTCTTCCGGGTCAAGATAATAAATCTCGGGCAGCGCTACGGTTGCATCGCGCGGGTCGAGCGTCAAAATACCTTCTTGATGCTCGCGCAAAAGTTCGTGCGTCAGTGGTACGCCCTGCGCGTCTTGCGCGTGGGTTTTGGTAACCAGCACCATCAAATTTTTGTAGCCGCGTTCGTTTTGGGCAAACAACAATATGCGTGCGCCGCCTTCGAGTTTGGCATCAAGACCAATGATTGGCTTAATACCTTGCGCTTTACACTCTTTATAAAATTCGAGCGCGCCATACAAATTATCGAGGTCGGTAAGCGCCATCGATTCATACCCGCACGCTTTGGCGCGCGCCACGAGGTCGGGGATTTTAGGTAATGCTTTTAGAAGCGAGTAGTGCGAGTGGACATGCAGCGGTACAAAACCCTGTGACATACGCCCAGTATACGCTCCCCGCCCTCTGATACAATAAATCTAATGATGGAGTTCATCATCGGGGTGGACGAGGCGGGGAGAGGCCCGCTCGCCGGCCCTGTATCGGTGGGCGTCGTGGCCATACCGCCCGGGTTTGATGTGTTAAAAGAATTCCCCCTCGTGCGTGACTCCAAACTCCTCTCGCGGCAAAAACGCGAGCTTATTTTTACCGAAGTTGAGCGGCGCGCCAGCCGTGGCGACCTGCGGTTTATCGTCCGTTTTTCGGATCATCAGTATATAGACCGGTTTGGAATCACGCGCGCCGTGCGGGTGGCATTGCATAGTGGCGTACGTGCACTCGCTCCAGCGGCACACAGCACGGTGTTGCTCGATGGGTTGTTGCGCGCACCCGAGGGCTACACCCAGCGCACGGTTATAGACGGCGATGCGCGCGTGCCGCTGATATCACTCGCCTCAATTTTGGCCAAGGTTACCCGCGACCGCACGATGGAACATCTTTCGATGCTCTACCCCGACTATGGGTTTGAGCAGCACATGGGCTATGGCACGCAAGACCATCGCCGGGCCATCCGCCGGCACGGGTTGTGCAACATCCACCGCCGCAGCTTTTGTGGAAGTGTGAACTGATCACTTGACGATACGCCAATAGGGATGGTATGGTTTTCGAGTTGTTCCGTGCGTAAAAAAATCTGGAATCTCGAACGAGGGGAAGATACGTGGAATTAACTACTGCCGAAGCGTC
Source organism: Candidatus Nomurabacteria bacterium (assembly GCA_943348815.1). GTDB lineage: Bacteria > Patescibacteriota > Minisyncoccia > Phycocordibacterales > SBAW01 > GWA1-54-10. The sequence goes on along the minus strand of CALQYT010000003.1, from coordinate 7,014 downwards.
GCCGAGAACGGGACGCACAAAAACAGCAAAAATGCTCTGCGACGGCTGTGTTCATCGCGGGCACCCCAATTTTGAACTGAGCGGCCTGGGCATAGCTTCGACAGTTTTCTGTCCTGAAGCTAATGGGTGGAACAGGGCTCCGTTTCGTCAAGACCAGTGTGGTCACTTCGTTAAGAAAGAATAAGCACCCCCTGTTGAACAGGAGGGTGTTTTAATTTTTAGGTATATATGATAAGGTAGCGGCATGGTAGTAAGGATGCGACATAACCGCTCCCAGACCCGCCAACGGCGCTCACATCATGCGCTTAAGGCGGCGTTTGTGATGGCCTGTGAGTGCGGCGCTCCGCGCGTCTCTCACCGTGCCTGCCCGACCTGCGGGCGCTACCGCGGACGCGTCGTGGTTGACCATGCCGGCAAAGCATCGGCCAAGGCGGCCCGCAAGGCAAAAAGAGATAAAGCTCAGGCGCAGAAGTAGCCCCGACGTTTTAGTCGGGGAGCCGACCAAGGCGTCGGCTTCGGCATCTGAACTTTGCATCGTTTGGGTCGCGGGCGACGTGCGTTCTTAAAAATACGAATGGCCAACAGGCACCTATCACGCTCAGTAGTCCTCCAGACACTCTTCGAGTGGGATCTCCGCTCTGCGTCCCTTGCCGTGGCCAAAGAAGCGCTCGCGCGTAATGCGCAAGAGTTCGCCCCGGCAGCGGGCGATTTGCCGTTTATGGAGGAGTTGTTGGCCGGCGCTATTGAGCGCCACAAAGACTTGGACTTGGTGATTGCTAAGGCCGCACCTGAGTGGCCGCTCCCGCGGATCGCACCGGTTGACCGCAACGTGTTGCGGCTTGGGCTCTTTGAGCTGTTGTTTAGCGACCGCAGCAAAGTGCCCGCTAAAGTTGCTATCAACGAGGCGATCGAACTAGCAAAGCGGTTTGGCGGCGAAAATAGCGGCCGGTTTGTCAACGGCGTGTTGGGCGCCGTGTACAAAGAGCTCGGCGAGCCCGGCAAAGACGAAGTTTCTAAAAAGAAAAAGGATGTGCCCTACGACCAGATGCCCGTGCAGCGACTGGGTGGCGCGGTGGTGTATGCGCGGAATAAGGGCGAGCTATACTTGGCGCTCGTGCACGATATCTTTGGCCACTGGACATTGAGCAAAGGCAAAATCGGCGACAGCCCGGAGATTGCCAACGAGACGGTCGAGGACGGTACCATCCGCGAGATTAAAGAGGAGCTCGGTCTCGATATCAAACTTAAAGAAAAGGTGGGGGAGAACGAGTATGTAGCTTCGGACCCCGCGACCGGCAAAAAGCGCAAACATGTCACGTACTTTTTGGCCGAAGCATCGTTTGTAGACATTGTGCTCGAGCAAAAAGGAGGGTTGGATGACGCACGGTGGTTTAAATTGCAAGACGCGCTCGAACTCAATTTTTACGAAGATATGCTCCCGATTGTGCAAAAAGCAGTAGACAAACTTACGAGGCCCGAAAAACAAAAGCAGAAGAAAAATGCCTAAAGATTTTAAATCGTTCGAAGCGTCGATTGGGGTTGAGTTTAATGACCTAGGGTTGTTGCGGCAGGCGTTTACGCACCGCTCCTACCTCAACGAACACCGAGGCGAAACCCTTGAGCACAATGAGCGGCTCGAGTTTTTGGGCGATGCGGTACTCGAACTTATTTCGACGCATTTTTTGTATGAGAAGTATCCGCAAGAAAATGAGGGCGAGCTGACCGCCTACCGCGCGGCGTTGGTTAACGCGGTTACGTGCGCCGAAGTCGCCGAGTCACTCGGTATGAATGATTTTTTGTTGCTGAGTCGTGGCGAGGCCAAAGATACCGGCCGCGCGCGCAGCATTTTGCTTGCCAATGCGTTTGAGGCGCTCGTTGGCGCAATATATATAGACTCAGGCTATGACGCTGCGCGCGGATTTATAGAAAGGAATCTCTTCCCCAAAATTGACGACATCGTCCGCAAAAAGTTGTGGCTCGATGCCAAGTCGTCGCTCCAAGAAAAAGCGCAGGAGCATCACGGCGTTACGCCGCACTATGTGGTGCTAAGCGAGAGCGGCCCCGACCATGACAAAAAGTTTGAAGTGGGTGTCTATATAAAAGAAACGTTGCTTGCCGAAGGTTCGGGCAAAAGCAAACAAGAGGCCGAGCAGGCCGCCGCAAGGGCCGCGCTCGACAAAAAGGGGTGGTGAGAATAGAGTAAAACGGCAGAAGTTGGGGAGAGCCATGAGCCCTTTTGTTCTTGCGAGCCTGTGTTTCTTAGCTGCTCGGCCCGAGCCGGCTAAGGTTATCAATGTCGAGGTCTATGCCAACTGGATTCCCGGCCAATCCTTGGTTCCAGCAGGGGTAGCCGTGCAGTATCGTTTGACCCTTCGAGTGAAGGGTGGAAGAACGGCCTTCGCGATAGTCCCACGCTGGCGGGGTTGGTCGCTTGAACCGACGGTGTCGGTCTACAGTTGCAATTCAGTCGGTTAAAGCTCGGCGATCCCGGGCTTTTTGTTTGGTAGAATAGAGGCCAATGCGCCTGCAGTCGATCGAACTAAGCGGTTTTAAGTCGTTTGCCAAAAAAACGGCTTTGCAATTTGATACCGCCATCACGGCTATTGTCGGTCCCAACGGCTCGGGCAAAAGCAACGTAGCGGAGTCGTTTCGCTTTGTGCTCGGCGAGCAGTCTATGAAGTCGATGCGCGGCAAGCGCGGTGAGGATATGATTTGGAATGGTTCAAGCGCCGTGCCGCGGGCCGGGCGCGCGTCGGTCAAACTTATTTTCGACAATTCCGACCGCGCACTTAGCCTCGACTTTGACCAAGCCAGCTTGGAGCGCACCGTGCACCGCGACGGCGTCAACGACTACGCACTCAACGGCTCGTCGGTGCGTCTGCGCGACATACAGGCACTGCTGAGCCAAGCTAACATCGGCGCGTCGGGGCACCACATTATTTCGCAAGGCGAAGCCGACCGCGTGCTTTCGGCATCGGCGCGCGAGCGTCGCGAGATGATAGAGGATGCGCTCGGATTGACTGGGTATTTGTACAAGCGCGAAGAGGCGGAACGAAAGTTAGACAAGACGGCAGAGAATATGCGCGAGGTCGAAGCAGTGCGCCGCGAGTTGGGGCCGCATCTAAAATTTTTGCAATCGCAGGTTAAAAAGATAGAGAATGCCGAGCGTCTGCGCGAGGAGCTGGCCGTGTCGTATACCGACTATCTAAGTCGCGAACATTGGTATTTAAAGAGTGCGCGGGCAGAGTTGCAGGAGGAGCGTGGTGCCGAGCATCAGCGCAAAGAGTTGGATACTAAAATCGCGCATCTCCGTGCGGGATTGGAGAAAAAGCACGACAAAGGGAGTGATGAGCTGATTGCGCTTGAGGAACGCGCGCGGAAGTCCCGCTCGCGCCGCGAGAGTTTGGTACGCGAGTTAGGCGGCGTTGAGGGCGAGTTGCGCGCGCAAGCGCGCATGGGGAGCGAGGAGGGTACGGTGCCGATGCGCGAGGCGCGTAGTTTTGGCGAAAAGATAGTGCAGCTTGCCGAGGGTGCACAGTGGCAAGAGCTGCTTACGTTCGCGCGCTCATTTTTGCAAAAGTTAACGAGCGGCGGGGAGGTAGCACGCGCTAAAGAGGAGTTGGAGGCCAAGAAGCGTGTGCTCGAAAGCGAGATCAAAACGCTAGAGATTGAGGAGGCACAGGTCGGGCAGCAGCTCGCCGCGTTGCGCCAAAAGATAGAGAGTGATAAAGACGCGAGCCGCGATGCCGAACGCGAGTTGTTTGCCGCAATGGCGGAGCGCTCGAGTTTGGAAAGTGCACTCGCACTCTTGCGGTCTAAAGAAGAGTCGCTGATGCGCGAGGAAGAGCGATTTAAAGAGGAGGTGCGCGAAGCGGGTGCTCTGTTGCAAAAAATCCCGGAGTACGAAGGACAAATGGTGGTTGAGGATGAGTCGCGTGGAGCTCAAGAAGAGCGCCGCCGCAAACTCGAGCGGCTAAAAATTAGGCTCGAGGAGGCGGGGCTCGGCAACAGCGGCGAGATTTTGAAGGAGCACCAAGAGACGGTCGAGCGCGACGCGTTTTTGACACGCGAGCTGCAAGACTTGGAAGCAAGCGCGCAGTCGCTGCGGGTGTTGATTGAAGATTTGACCAAGACGCTCGAAACGCGCTTTGTCGACGGCATCGGGCTTATCAACAAAGAGTTTGATGAATATTTTAAACTAATGTTCGGCGGCGGTTCGGCATCGCTGCAAGTAACGAAAGAGCAAAAAATAAAAAGGGGAGTTGAGTTGGGGGAGGATGAGGGAGGGGAGCAGGAGGACGTGGAGGTTGAAGAGGGGGTTGAGATTTCGGTCGCGCTGCCGCACAAACGCATCAAGGGCTTGCACATGCTCTCGGGTGGCGAGCGTGCACTCACGTCGATCGCGCTTATCTTTGCCATGAGCCAAGTTAACCCGCCACCATTTCTTATTTTGGACGAAACGGATGCGGCACTCGATGAGGCCAACTCGCGCCGCTATGGCGACATGATCGAAAACCTCGCCAAAAAATCGCAGTTGATTTTGATAACCCACAATCGCGAAACAATGTCGCGTGCGGGTGTTTTGTACGGCGTCACCATGGGCTCCGACGGCACTTCTAAACTTTTGAGCGTTAAATTTGAAGAGGCGCTTGCGGTTGCCAAGTAAAAAAATTCATGGTATTAAAACGGCAACCCGCCTGGTACGGGGAGTAGCAATCGGAGCTGACGATGACAACAGAAGCGTTTGATCTCGATCAAATTCCAACAGGAGGTCAATACGAAGTGACCCTCCGTTGCGGCCTGCGTGACTTCATGATCTCGCGAAACGAAGCAGGGATCGTTCGTTGCTTCACCCACGGTCCCGGCGACGGGAATTCGTGGGAACCCATGCCTTCCGGCAATTTGCCTCAAGCCGACGAGAGCCCTTTGCGCGATATCTTTGCCCGGTTCAAAGGCGTGACCCGCGAGTCACTCAAACTCTAAGCGCGTGCGGAATACCGGACGCGTTTTTTAATTTGACGTAAATTTGTTTTTATGTTTTATTGTCTGCGGTTGTAGGAGGGGTGTGTCGCATACAGACGCGACACAAACTTCTGGTCCTTTGGCTTCTGCAGTGGTCGCCTCCACAGACAGGCAGCCCGCTTGTCAGCAAGCACAAAGGAGTCAACCATGGCCAAAAGTCCCGGTACCATTGCTGTCGCGGAGGGACCTGAGGGAGTAAAAGTACAAAGTCTTCGTTTGCAGGTTAAGTTAAATCCCGAGCAGGCGGAGCGTCTAAAAGGTCTTTGCCAAAGCGGTACCTACTGCCTAGAGGTGAAAGATAACGGTACCGAGTGCGTACTTATTTTGGAATCTCAGTGAGTTTTGAGCCCCACTTCGGTGGGGCTCGCGTTTTTCTAAACTTGTAATAAAGATTTAAAAGAAGTGAGTGTGAATAACTTCAACTATAGTGCAATTTATTCACCTATACTGATACCAAAGAGTATGCGTATCAAAGGATCGTCATTGCTTCCGCGCTTTCTTTCAACCTTGGCAAATGCGGCCATAGCTTTTTCTCTGCCCACTACCCGTACTTCCCGCGGAGCGCATCAGGTATTTCGGCGGTTTGATGAGTTGCAGAAAATGACTAACCGTCAATTGCAAGACACATTTCGTTACGCCATGAAAGGAAAATATGTAGTTATAGTAAAGAAAAACGGACGGACCCATGTAGAATTAACTCATAAAGGTAAAAGATTTGTGGACAAAAAAGCCCTTGAGAACTTACGCCCATCCGTCCCGTCAGTGTGGGATAAAAAATGGCGGATTGTATTGTTTGACATACCCGAGCAATTCAAAAGGAATCGCAATAGTTTTGCCGCGGGGTTAAAACAAATGGGATTTGTGCAAATACAAAAATCTTGTTTTGCTCTCCCTTTTCCCTGTCTAGACGAAGTCGAGGTAGTAGCAGACTTTCACGAAGTACGATCTTTTGTGACTTTTTTGGTAGCCGAGTCGCTCGAAGGATCAAAGCTTCTGACTCGCCGTTTTAAACTTACCTCATAGTAATTGTTCATAGTCTGTGAATAATATCAACCATCGCGGTTTTTATTCACATTCAGTCAAATTTGAAGAAGCACTTGCAGTGGCAAAATAGTTTTCTCTGTTGTACAGTTTGCGAGAAAGAACAGGAGGAATGACCATGATTGGGCCAGCGATGCCGGTCTCTCCGCCTACTGTGGTGGGGGCGTCGGTGTACGGTGAATACGCTTACGAAGTACTTTCGGACGGCACAATTCGCCGGCGCTTGGTTGCGGGCGAGGTGACAGAGCTTGGCTGGGAGTCGGTTGAGCTTGCTGATTTGCCTCCAAACCTTGCTCACCTCAAACAAAAAGCGGTCGATCAGTCTCGCAGTGGCACGCCATCGATGGCGATCTAGACTAGCTCGAAGTCGAGCTGACGGGTGGCCATATCGGCCGCAACCAACTTAACGCGCACGGAGTCTCCGAGCGCGTATTTCTTTTTAGATTTTTGCCCCACCAGGGCGTACTCCTTTTGGTTGTAATTATAAAAATCTCCGCCACCAAGCGTGCTGATGCGCACCAAACCCTCGGCCGAGCTCAATTTTTCTTCAACATACACGCCCCAATCGGTAACGCCCGAAATTACGGCGTCAAACGTCTGCCCGATTTTTGGCAGCATAAATTCCACCAATTTGTAGCGGATAGAGTCGCGCTCGGCGTCCACCGCCTTGGCCTCCGCCTCGCTTGCGGCAATGCAGCGGCGCTCGAGGTCGCCAAACTCGCGCTTGGTCAACGGGTGACCGTCTAAGTGCGAGGCAAGGATGCGGTGTACCAACATGTCGGGGTAGCGCCGGATAGGCGAGGTAAAGTGCGTGTAATAGCGCATCGAGAGCCCAAAGTGTCCGATGTTTTTGGTTGAGTAGATTGCTTTGGCCATCGAGCGCAGTGTGGCGGTGCGGATAAGCGTAGCCTCGGGCTTGCCGTCGATTTGTTTGAGTAAATGTTGGATATC
>CALQYT010000002.1 GCA_943348815.1 Candidatus Nomurabacteria bacterium | reverse complement strand
GCGACATACAGCGGTTCAAGTTCAGCCTCAGTCTTAAACAATTTGTGGATGTCGTAGACAATTTTTGGCTTGTCGCCCGAAGAATCGGTAACAATACTCATGACCGCTTTGTTGATTTCGTCTTTAGTACCAAAGAGTGGAATAGTATTTTTATAACTCTTGCTCATTTTTTGTCCGTCAGTGCCGGGCACCACCGCGACTGTTTTTTGTATCAGTTCTTTTGGTTCGATAAAGGTCTCGCCATAGGCTTGATTAAATTTTGACGCCGCCTCGCGTGCATATTCCACATGCTGGCGTTGATCCTCCCCTACCGGTACTATCTCGGTGTCATACAGTAGAATATCTGCGGCCATAAGCATGGGGTAGGTAAAGAGCCCTGCGTTAGCCTCAAGCCCTTTGGCCACTTTATCTTTATACGCATGCGACTGCATCAGGAAAGGCACGGTTACTAAGCAGTCAAAAATCCACGCCATCTCCGTATGTTCAGGTACATCGCTCTGTTTAAATACAATAGCGTTATCGAGATTGACCCCTGCTGCCAAAAAATCTTTGGCTTCTGAAATAATATTTGCTCGCAGTTCGGCAGCGTTTTTAAGAGAGTTAACCGCATGATAGTCGGCAATCATGAGCAGGCCGGTGTTGTCTTTAAACAACTCGACAATTGGTTTAAGGGCGCCAAAGTAGTTGCCAATATGCAAAGTGCCGGAGGGTTGTAGGCCCGTAAAAATCTTTTTCTTCGCCATGCGCCTTAGTATACCTGCCGCTCGCTAAATTGACAAAAACAATTTATATAAGTATATTGCGTTCGAAAAAGATCCTGGGGCAAATGCCCAAAACATGAGGGAGCCTACGATGGCCGATAATGACGCGTTGTTAGATGAACTGAATAAGCTCACCAAGCTCAATTCCGGCGCTGCTTCGGTGGAGCTGGATAAGCTCCACAACAAACTCGAATACACCTTCACCTTGATTTGGCGGTTTTTGGTCGGCCTCGACGAGGTGCCTGCTTGGCACAAGCCGATCGACGCCATCGACGCCGCGTTCCGTCTTATGTGGGCGCATCGTGGTCACAAGCGTAAGGCAGCTCTTGCGGTCATCGTACACGCCATGACCTGCTTCAACATCATGCGGATGACGGACTACGATTTCGATATGCACGACGCCACCCTCCAATTGCTCTGCAAAGAAATGACGGCGGAGGAGCGGGCGCGTGCGGCGGTCCTTGTATTGAACATCGGGGATGAGCGGGTTAGGAGCCGCGCGGCTGATCCCCATGGCGTCTATATTGGCGCCCAAGCCTACACGCTGTTGGCAGCCCGGTTCCTACTCGATAAGTACCGGGTGATCGATTTGACAGCATTCCCTGCTAAGCCAAATCTTCGTGATGATTACGAGCTGATCCGCGGACAACTCGCCGCGGCCATGCAGGCGGAAAAAAACAAGGATGGCAAGATCGACCTGCATGTGCTCAGCCAAGCCATCCAAACCGCGTTCGGCGTTTCGGAACCGGGCTAACAGCACCGCCAAAAAGGCGGTGTTTTTTAATTATTTTCTACGGGGATCGGTTCGAACGCGAGTTCAGGCTCAGGAAGCAAAACGTCGATAAGTTTTTTGATGAATTCCAACATAGTTTAGATACCTTCTTCTTTTAGCTTTTCTACCAACGCTCGAGCATTGCGCGAGAGTTTATTAGGCAGGTTGATTTTGATACGCACCAACAAGTCGCCGCGTTTGCCGCGCGGTTGCGGTACCCCTTTGCCTTTGACCGTCAACGTCTCGCCGTGGCGGACTCCTTGGGGGATATCCACCATTTCGCTACCTTCAAGCGTCTCTATTTTGTAGGCGGCACCAAGCAGTGCATCAGAAAGTTTGACCGAAAGCTCGGTTACTAAGTTTGAACCCTCTTTCTTAAATCGAGCGTCAGGTTTGACGTGCACTTTGACGTATAAGTCGCCAGCAGTGCCGCCCGCGATAGCCTCGCCTTGGCCTTGTAAGCGGATCATCTCACCGCCCTCAATACCCGACGGGACGGTGATCTCTATCTCATCTTGTTTTTTGTAGACACCTTCGCCGCGGCACGTTGGGCACTTTTCGCGCGGGACTTTGCCGGTGCCGCGACAATGGCGACACGGCTGCACCATGGTGATGGTGCCAAAAAACGAGTTGGTGCTTTCGTGTACTTTTCCTTGGCCATTGCAGTTTTTGCAGGTATCCATTTCGGTACCCATGACTGCACCTGAGCCCTGGCATGCATCGCAGACACCGGTTTTAGCAAGCAGCACGCTGCGTTTAACCCCAAAAATAGAATCGTGGAATGAAAGTTCGAGATCTATCGAAATGTCTCGGCCGCGACGCGCACGCGTAGTGCTGCCCGCACCCGCAAAGAAGTCGCTAAAAATATCGCCCATATCAAACCCCCCTTGGGTAAAGGCGTCTTGGAATTGTGAGAAGTCAAACCCCGCACCACCAAAGCCCCCTGCAGAACCCGAGGCGCCCGAAGGGCCGCCAAACACCCGACCGTAGCTGTCATACTCCGCGCGTTTTTTGTCGTCAGCCAAAATAGAATAAGCTTCAGAAACCTCTTTAAATTTATCGGCGTCGCCTTCTTTTTTGTCCGGGTGATATTTATGGGCCAGTTTGTGGAAGGCCTTCTTGATATCGTCTTTCGATGCTTTTTTATCAACCCCGAGCACTTCGTAGTAGTCTCTTTTGGTAGACATTATGAAGTTAGTCTACTCTTCTTCCGACTCCCCTGCAAGCTCAGCAGTATCTTCCTCATCTAAAACACCGGTTGGTTGCTTGTCATCATCACCCAAAAATCCTCCTGCCTGTATACTCCAAAGTTTGCGATACAGCCCACCCTGACTAACCAGCTCAAGGTGTGTACCTTCGGCAACAATCGAACCTTCTTCCATCACCACAATCCTATCCATTTTCATAATGGTAGAAAGTCGGTGTGCAATAACCACCACCGTTTTGCCTTGCATCAATGTTTGCAACGCATCTTGAATCAGTGCTTCGGACTCTGAGTCGAGGGACGATGTCGCTTCGTCTAACACCAAAATCGGCGCATTCTTTAGTATCGCCCGCGCAATAGCTACACGCTGGCGCTCCCCGCCAGATAGTTTAATCCCCCGCTCACCGACATAGGTGTCATACGCAAGCGGCAGTTTAGAAATAAATTCATGACAATGCGCTTTTTTGGCAGCCTCGATTGCCTCTTCGTCGGTCGCGTCGCGTTTGCCGTACTTAATGTTTTCCATCAGCGTGCGATGAAAGAGTATCGGCTCTTGCGGCACAAACGAAATAGCTTCACGCAAACTGTCCTGGGTTACTTCGGCAATATTTTGATCATCTATCTTAATTTCGCCGTTTTTAACATCGTACAAACGCAACAAAAGTTTGGTGACCGTCGTTTTCCCCGCACCTGATGGCCCCACGAGTGCCACCTTTTCTCCACCGGCAATTTTTAGATTGAGATTTTTTAATATGCCGTCTTGATAGTAGCCAAACGACACATCATCAAACCACAACTCGCCCTCCGCAACCAAAAGACGTTTTGCTCCGCGCTGGTCTTTGATCTCATGCGGGAGATTAAGTATGTAGACCATCTCCCCGGCGTCGGCCATGCTGGTGTTAATGGTACGGAACTGACGCCCCAAATTCCAGGTGTTGTTGATAAGCCCGATAAAGTAGGCCTGTATCAACACAAAATCGCCGATGGTGAGTAACCCCCTTTGCCACAACAAAAGCGCCGCCCACAACAGACCGACGTTAATAGCGATAGAAATAAAACTTTGAATACTAAAGACCCAATTATCAAAGGTCCAGGTGCGTATAAAAGCCTCACGCAGCCGATTGACTGCCGTATCAACCAACGATTTCTCATGTCGATTACCCGAAAAAAGTTGTACCGTATTTTGGTTAGAAATAGAGTCCGCTAATACTGCCGTCACGTTGCTGTCCTCCTCGGCACGTTTAACACGCAACGGCTGCTGCCAGCGAGACATTACCCATTGCAAGGCTACAAAGACCACGACCGCTCCCGCCAAACCTGCCCCTAGCAAAGGGTTTTGGAACCAGAGCACGCCAATAACTCCAAACGTATAAAGCAACGCTGGCAAAATAGATTCGACCAATGAGTCCCAAAGTCGATTATAAGAATCGCTGTAACGGCCAACCCGTCGCACTAATGATCCGGTAAAAGAGGAAGTAAAAAATTGATACGAATGATACATCAGGTAGCCGTAGGCCTCTTTGGTGAGTTCGGCCATAATTTTTGCACAGGCGCGGGTGCCGGAAAACATTTCGATCCGCCAAGCTAACCAATTTGTAAGCTGCATAAGAGCGTAGCCTAGTAATGCGGTAAAGGCTGCGGCAAAAGCACTTGCCGATTGTGCACCGCTGAGTGCGTTTATCAGTTGACGCAAAAAGAGCGGGCCTGCGATCGTGGCCACCTGTATGATGACCATACAAGCAAGCGCCGTAATCACGTAGCCCTTGTAGTTGAGGGTATGCTTCCAATACGCGGCAACGACCGCGCCTGCGGGCGCTATTTTTTTAGTTTCGGACTGCATTACACCCCAGTTTACTACTTCTGCTCCGGATTGTCGTTAGGCGCTTGTTGAGTACCTGGTGGAGGAGTTTGCTGGCCGCCTGTTTTTTGTATGGCTTCGTAGACTTTAGAGAGTTCGCGACCAAGGTCCTCGGTCGCGGCTTTAATACCGGCAGCATCGTCACTTCCCTTTTTATTTTCAACTACAGATACTTTCTCGTTTATTGCGGTTGCAAGCTCCATGGGGATTTTTTCTTTATTGTCGGCAAGCGCTTTTTTGGCTGCATAGATGCTTTGGTCGGCCACATTGCGCGCTTCGACCAACTCAACTTTCTTTTTGTCATCAGCGGCATTAGCCTCGGCCTCTTTGCGCATGCGCTCAATATCAGCCTCGCCGAGGCCCGATGAGCCTTCTATCCGTATACTTTGTTCTTTATTAGTCGCTTTGTCTTTGGCCTTCACCGTCAAAATACCGTTGGCGTCGACATCAAACGTAACTTCAACCTGCGGCATACCGCGCGGCGCGGGCGGGATCCCGTCGAGCACAAATCGTCCGAGCGATTTATTGTCGGCTGCCATTGCGCGTTCGCCTTGTGAGATATGGATTTCTACCGACGTTTGATTGTCTGCAGCGGTGGAGAACACTTGCGAGCGGCTGGTTGGGATAGTGGTGTTGCGGTCAATCAATTTGGTAGCAACGCCGCCCATCGTCTCGATCCCAAGCGACAACGGAATCACGTCGAGCAAGAGCACATCGCGCACCTCGCCGCCCAGGATGCCGCCTTGGATGGCCGCGCCAACGGCAACCACCTCGTCGGGGTTAACAGACATGTTGGGCTTTTTGCCGAAATATTTTTCGACGGCTGCTTGGATTGCCGGCATGCGGGTTTGACCACCGACGAGTATTACTTCGTTAATATCGGGGAGTTTAAATGGCGAGGCCTCCATCGCGCGTTTGGTAATAGCCATGGCGCGGTCGATAAACTCTGCCGTCAACTCTTCCAACTTTGCGCGCGACATTTTTACCAACAAATGGCGTGGACCCGAGGCATCAGAGGTGATAAACGGAATGTTTACCTCGGTGTCTATGGCGGTAGAAAGTTCGATTTTTGCCTTCTCGGCTGCTTCGTCAAGGCGTTGGCGTGCAAGCGGATCGTTGCGCACATCAATACCCGACTCTTTTTGAAACTCGGTCGCGAGCCAGTCGATTATTTTTTGGTCGATATCTTTGCCACCGAGGTGTGCGTCGCCATCGGTCGACTTAACTTCAATCACTTCTGCGCCAACCTCAAGTACCGACACGTCAAAGGTGCCGCCGCCGAAGTCAAACACCACTACCTTCTCGTCTTTCTTTTTATCAAAGCCGTAGGCAAGCGCAGCGGCGGTTGGCTCGTTGATGATGCGCTTAACATCCAGGCCCGCAATTTTACCCGCGTCGCGGGTTGCGGCGCGTTGCGCGTCGTTAAAGTACGCGGGGACAGTTATTACTGCTTCGGTAATAGGCTCGCCCAGGCGCTTTTCGGCATCGGCTTTAAGTTTGCCCAAAATCATTGCCGACACTTCCTCCGGGCGCATCCAAGACTCGCCGAGCTTTACCTCTATTCCGCCGTTTGCCGACTTGCGCATTTCGTACGGCACCGATGCGCGGTCTTTTTGTACCGCCGGTTCATCGAACATGTGGCCGATAAAGCGCTTAATTTGGTAGACCGTATTTTTGGGGTTCGTTACCGCTTGGCGGCGCGCAATAAGGCCCACCAATCGTTCGCCGGTTTTAGATACCGCGACAACCGAGGGCATGGTGCGCGCGCCTTCGGCGTTTTCGAGTACGCGAGGTTCTCCGCCTTGCATGATTGCCATCGCGGAGTTAGTGGTGCCCAAGTCTATTCCGAGTATTTTAGACATAATTTATTTTTTAAATTTTTTAATTTGTTTCGGATTTGATATTTGGTGCTTCGTACTTTCCTATGGTCACCTGTGCGGGTCTAATAATTTTGTCGCCGATAGTATAGCCGGAACGTTCGACCGAAACAACCGTATGATCTTCTTCTTTTTTTAATACCGCGGTCTGCCGTACGGCTTCTTGTTTCATCGGGTCAAACGGCTCGTGCAGCGGGTTGTAAAGTTTGATCCCGAACCGCTCTAACGATCGCACCAACTCGCGATAGATGCTCATCACTCCCCCCTTCCACTCCGGCGGCGCTTCAGCATACCATTTAGAGGCAAACGCCATCTCAAACGAGTCGAGTGCGGGTATCAAGGCTTCGGCAAACTCAGCTTTGGTCCGTGCGGTAGAATCGGTGTGACCTTCGGCCATCTCGCGTTTGTAGTTGGCAAAGTCCGCTCGGGAGCGCTGCCAGCCTTCGAGGTATTGTTGCTTTTCCTCAACCGTTTTTTTTAATTTTTCGCGCAGTCGTTTAAGTACCTCCTCCCCCGACTTCGCCGAGGCTTCGTCGGGCAAGTCCGATACAAATTCTTCTTCTGTATCGTTCATACGTTGCATCATTCTAAACAAAAAATCGCTGAAGTCAAATTCAGCGATTTTTCTAAGCAATTCAGTCTTAGCGTTTGCTCCACTGCTTGCGCTTACGAGCTTTGACGAGGCCCGGTTTGCGGCGCTCTTTGGCGCGCGGATCGCGTTTGAGGAATCCTTCTTTTTTGAGCGCACCGCGCAGCGACACGTCATGCATAATCAGCGCGCGAGAGATAGCGTGGCGTACCGCAATGGCTTGGCCCGAGATACCGCCACCACTCACGGTAATGGTCACGACAAACTGTGTGGGGAGTGTGACCTTAAGAAACGGTTCAAGCGCGGCAGTTTGGAGCGCTGGAGTTTTAAAGTAGGTGTTGAGGTCGAGACCATTGACCGTCACCGCCGTGCGAGTACCGGGCGTAAGGCGTGCGCGAGCAATCGCTGTTTTGCGGCGACCAACCGACGCTACATACTTCTCTTCTGTTTTTTCTTTGGTAGCCATATAAATTTTATTTATCCTGACGAGGACTAATTTTCGATCGTCAGCAATTTAATGCGTTTAGTCTGTAGAGTGTTTTTTGGCAACATGCGGTAGACGGCGCGGCGAATCGCTTCTTTTTGTCCGCGGCGTGCGGTGAGTTGCGCATACGTCTCGATTTTTTGACCGCCGGGGTAACCCGAGTAGCGGACATACTCTTTAGTGCGCTCCTTGGTGCCCGACAATTTAATTTTGGAAGCGTTTTTGATCGTGACCTCTTCGCCCATGACCATATGCTTTACAAAGTTTGTTTTGTGCTTACCAATGAGCGCGTGCGCGGCCATAGAGGCTACGCGGCCGAGTGTTTTGTCTTGTGCGTCGATAGTAATCATACAGGTTATACGAATTCAATCAGTGCCATCTCGGCAGCATCACCAAGGCGCGGACCCATCTTCACAATCCGCAGGTAACCGCCCTTGCGGTCTTTGTACTGCTCGGCGGTTTTAATAAGTTTGGCGACCATGCGCACATCGCCCAACTGTGCAATCAAGTGGCGACGATTAGCGAGCGTCGCGTTTTTGCTGCGGGTAAGCATCTTTTCAACCATCGGGCGAACTTCTTTAGCCTTGGCCAAGCTGGTTTGCATTTTGCCGCGCAACACCAAACTGCGTGCCAAGGATTGCAAAAGGGCCCGGCGTTGTCCGCGTTCGCGACCGAATTTTCTGTTTACGTTGCCGTGCCGCATATAATTTTTATTTCAGGACGATACCGAAGTTTGCAAGCGCGCGCTTGATCTCCTGGATAGACTTGGGTCCAAGACCCTCTATCTCGACAAGATCTTGCTCTTTTTTGCGCGCCAAACCGCCTATGGTGCGGATGTTGGCCTTTTCGAGCGCCGAAATCGTACGCGTCGAAAGTTCCAAATCCTCGATGCGGGTCTTCATCGCCTCGGTTGCCGCTTCAGGCGAGCCTGATGCCGAATCAACGGCAACTTCTTTGCTCTCAAGCTCTTCCTCGCGGAAACCAACCACCGCCTTAAGCTGCGTGATCATAATTTCGATAGCAGATTCAAGCGCGGCGCGCGGCGTAATGGTGCCGTCGGTCTCGATAGAAATGCGCAGGCGGTTAAAGTCGGTGCGATCGCCGACGCGCATGTTTTCTACCTCGTAGTTTACGCGGCGGATAGGCGAGAAGATTGCATCAACAGAAATTTCGCCGATTTCGACGCGATCTTTTTTGAGTGCCTCGCGCGATACGTAACCCAGGCCGCGTTCGATGCGGAACTCGGCATTCAGCTCGGTCTTGTCGGTTATCTCAAGGAGATAAGCATTGGGGTTGAGCAAGCGTACCTGGCCGGGGACGGTAAGATCGGCGCCAGAAACTTTTTTAGGACCTTTGACGCTTAAAGCGATTGTTTGTGCCTCTTGTGAGAGTATCTCGAAGCGCAACTTTTTGAGGTTAAGTAAAATAGTAACGACATCCTCGCGTACGCCAGGAATGGTCGAAAACTCGTGTTCAACGCCCTCGATCTTAACGCTCGTAACCGCAGCACCCGGGAGCGACGAGAGCACGATGCGGCGCAAACTGTTGCCCAACGTGTGTCCATAGCCCGGATACAAACCATCGATCTCGTACACGCCCTCAAACTCCGCCTCAGTAACGACGCGGGGCTTGCTCGGCAAGGTTATAGAATATTCCATCATAACTCAATCTATTCTAAAAAATTAATAATCTCTTTTTTTGGCCAAATCTTCGACAAAATTTGGCTAACGACTATAGAACTGGATGATGACCGGTGCCGAAAACGGCGCCTCCCCTTCTCCAAGACCGGGCTTCTCGGTCACCTTGACCGCAAAACCTTGATCTTCAAATTTGAGCCACGCAGGCGCCTTCGTTTCGGCCATCACCTCTGCGCGGTTTGTAAACAGGGCACTCGGGCGGCTTTCGGGGCGGACACTGATCGTCTGACCCTCCTCTACTTTGTAGGACGGGATGTCGATGCGGCGACCGTTTACCAAAATGTGACCATGGCCAACCATCTGACGTGCGGCGCGGCGGGTCTTCACAAAGCCGGCGCGATACACCACGTTGTCGAGACGGCTCTCCAAACGGCTAAGCAAACCAAGTGCGGAGTCGGAGCCTTTTTTCTCCATCGCCTCGTGCACGTAGCGGCTAAACTGGCTTTCAGAAAGTCCGTAGGTAAAACGCGCTTTTTGCTTTTCCAAAAGTTGAGCGCCGTAGTCGCTGCCGCCACGTTTGCCGCGCGTTTTGCGCGGAGCGCGCGCCTCGGCCAATTGGAACTTCTGCGTCTGGCATTTTTCAAATACCGATGCGCCGAGGCGCTTACAAATTTTGTATTTTGGTCCGATAATCATAAATAAATATTAGATGCGACGGGGTTTAGGTTGGCGCGGGCCATTGTGCGGTACCGGCGTGCGGTCCTGAATGCCGCTGATGTGTATGCCTTTGGTCGAAAATGCGCGGATAGACGACTCGCGCCCGGCGCCAACACCTTTTACAATCACCGAGACTTCTTTAACGCCCATCGCGGCGGCGCGCTCGCCAACCAGCTCGCCCACTTTAGCGGCGGCAAACGGCGTGCCTTTTTTAGCACCCGCAAATCCAAGGCTGCCTGAGGATGACCACGTTACGGTATTGCCCGAAGTATCAGCCAAAGCCACCTTGGTGTTGTTGTAGGTTGCCTCCACGTACAAGATGCCGGCATCAAGCTTGCGCTTACCGCCGCGTGCCGAAGAGGCCGCTCCTGCAGCTCCCTCCTCACCTCCTTTTTTAACAATGCGTTTCTTTCCCATAATTTTTAGGTCTTTTCTACCTTACGGCGGCCGCTACCCATGGTCTTGCGGACGTTGCCGCGGCGGGTGCGCGAGTTGGTTTTGGTGCGCTGACCGCGTACGGGCAATCCTTTGCT
The DNA here is from genome assembly GCA_943348815.1 of Candidatus Nomurabacteria bacterium. Lineage (GTDB taxonomy): Bacteria > Patescibacteriota > Minisyncoccia > Phycocordibacterales > SBAW01 > GWA1-54-10. The sequence continues at coordinate 119,352 of CALQYT010000002.1, read as the reverse complement.
GTGGCGAGTACCGCGATAGCTGCCGATATCTTTGAGACGTTTAATATTTTGTGCGACCTCGCGCTTAAGATCGCCTTCGAGTTTCAAAACCTCGAGCTGTTTGCGGATGGCGTTCTCCTCCTCGGCCGTAAGGTCATCTGCTTTTTTATTCAAATCGATTTTTGCGGCAAGCAAAATAGCATTCGCGCGCGGAAAACCAATACCATAGAGCGCGGTGAGCGCATACGGAATTTTTTTATTGGGGATAGTTATACCAGCAAATCTCATAGGGTTAGCCTTGGCGCTGCTTGTGCCGCGGGTTGGTGCAGACAACGTAGACCCGGCCTTTGCGCCGGATAATTTTGCACAGCGAGCAACGCGCTTTGACTGAAGCTTTTACTTTCATTCGGTTTTCTTAGAGCCGTCTCGTGATACGCGCTTTTCCCCCGTAGGGTTCGAGCTTAAGCAACACTTTATCGCCCACCAGCACCTTTATCCGGTGGAGGCGCATTTTGCCTGCAAGATAACACAACACCACCTCACCGCTTTCTAGAGATACTCTAAATAACGTATTAGGCAGGGCCTCTTCAACGACGCCCTGTATTTCAGGTGCTTGGGTATCCATCCGTCTGACGACCTTCACATCCTAGCCTATGCCTTGCGGGGTGTCAACGAGGTTGTGGTTGAGGGCTCTTTTCCCCCGCGCAGTATTGACACTTGACAAAAATAGTGGGTTGGTATACAATGCACCGCGACGCTTTGGATGAGCGTCCACCATCAACTTGAGGGCCCCCTAGAGCAATCTGGGCGGGCTCTCCTCTTTTTTACTGAGCTACTTTTATTTTTATTTTATCTACCGTGTCAGGGAACTTACCCTGCCAAAATGGCCGGATGCTTGCATCGGCTTTAGCTACCGCGGGTTGAAAACTTTTTATAACGGTCTCGAACTCAGATTTATTTTTGCCTACGAGTGCTTGTGCTATTGCGTTTTGATCAAACTGCCACACCAAAGTAGCGCTACCGGTTAAATTTATGGTGAGGGTATCGCTCTGCAACGTTGAGGAAGCAACACCGACGGTCATGTTAGACCCGGCGCCAAAGAGCACCGACTCGCCGTGATAGTCTTGTACCGTTTTATGCGCTATGGCCGCCGCAAGATCGCTTTGGCGGACAATGTCCCCCGTTGCGGTGGCCGCTTGGGTTAGGTTGGCCGTATTGTTTTCGCCTTTTGTCTGCGTGATATCGGCAAAACTGATTTGGAGCGTACCGGGAAGTGCCACATATCCTGCGGGTATTTGCGAGGTAGCCGCCGAGCGGACATCCGCCTCGACGCTTTTTTGTAGTGCTTGTTTGGCGGCCGAAAGGTCGGCGGGGGCTACGGCCGGTTCGTCACCAATAAATCCGCCACTTATCGCACCCGTGGATTGGGCGGTAAATTTGGTGTACCGCGGATCGCCCTTGAAGCCAGGGATCGTAAAGGTAGTAACATCGGTGCGGTTGTACGTTGGCCCCGGACTATCAGCATAAATAGTTGCCGTCACCGTGCCGGGTTTGCCTGCGGTCATGCCGGGGACTATCACCGAGTCGTGGATGCGGTAGATTTTGCCATCGGCTGCGGCAAAACGCGTGTTGGCAATCAGCCGCTGCACTGCCGCCGAGTAGGTGTTGGTAATAGTCACCAAGCCACTCGCGGCGCGTGATACGTGGGCCGTGCCGGTGGCAGGTACGCTTTGTGACGCCGAGCGGGTAACCGATATTTTTTGATAGGCCAATACGCCGACGGGCGCATTAACCTGTGCTTGCAGGGTCGAGGGCAACGTTACCGTTTGGGTACGCGGGTGGATCGTCACGGTTGCCCCGGCAAATATTACAGAGAGCAGGAAGCCGGCCGCCACACACACCAAAACAACCACGACCGCAATCAGCCAGTAGTGTCTGGGGCGGCGGCTACGGCGACGCGGAGTCTCAACTTCGTAGTCGCGTGCATGCACAGCGGCGCGGCGTTTATGGACTGAAATATTGCGGATCGATTTTTCGGTAATATCGCGCATAGCGTTTAGTATACCCTCTCCTAGTGGTTATTATCCACAAAAAGCGCCGCCAGTGAGAGCCGCAAGTCGGGAACCTCGGCATGTGCGGCCAAATGGGGCAAAAAATGATGTGCGCGGAGTGCGCGGACTGCTCCGCCTTGTGGAAATAATTCTTGTACCGACTCTTCTTGCGCAAGCGCTCGTGCAAACCACTCGGCTGCCGATTGTTCGCCGACCGTATATATATTTTGCACCGTGCTGCCTTGCATAATGTCGCGCGCCGCATCGGCAAAGTGCGCACCAAAATGTGCTTGGACTGCCGCAAAAGGCTCGCGCATTTTTGCGGCTTGCCCTTCGTAGTCTAGGCGAAGAAGGGAGCGGCTTTCACCCTCGGACATCACCCCGTGACTCTGGAGCGTGCGCAGGAGAGAGTGGGTACCCAGCGGCACCGTTGCGTGGGCAACCACGCCTTGTTCATCCATACGCAGAAGTTCGGTTACTTCGCCACCAATGACACACAACAAGATTGGTTCAGTACCGACTAACGCGCGGGTGCCGTATGCGGCTGCTCCCGCGGAGGTATAAAAAGCCACCGGTACTTCGCCTACCGATGAGCGCACTAAATGAGCTAAAGTTTTTTGCATAGCATCTACAAACTCCGGTGAGCCGCCGGCGAGGTTGGGCCGACCCCACGGCGGCGAGAGAACTATCGCGACACGTTCAACGACGCCCGAGTCGGTCAATGTTGGGTGCAACCGGATGCGCGACGCTACCTCGGCCGCATGGTGGAGTGCGTGAGCCGCTGCTGCGGCAACCTCGTGGCTCAGTGCCGAACCGCGCAAAGTTACCGGCACCGGCAAGAGTTCTCTCTTTTCACCAAATAGTTTTGGTGCATCTTGCGACGAGATGCGCAACAGAGCGCTGCCGACACTCCCCGACTCGACATCGATAATAAGTACGGTGCGCGCATCATCTTTTTTTCGCCCAAACAACATGCTCTTATTCTAACACTGCCTTGATGCGTCGTACCCCTTGTGCAACTGCTTCTTCTTTCAAAATTTTAAATTTTGCCCCGAGCGGAGTCGAGGGGTTGTCGGTCTTGGCAAGATCACCAGTACTTGCGACATGCGGGCCTCCACAGAATTCGATAGAAAAAGCCGAATCAAGAGGGCCGACTGAATATACAGAGACTTTGTCCGGATACTTGGCCCCAAATTCATGCTCGGCGCCCAATTTCTCGGCTTCTTCTTTGGGCATTTCGGTGCGAACAACGGGCAGATCTTCTTTAATTTTTTGATTTACGATTTTTTCTACCTCGGCCAACTGTTCTTTGGTAACTTTTTCTGGATGGCTAAAGTCGATGCGCAGGCGCTCTTGCGTAATGTTGCTCCCCCGCTGGTGTACGTGGCCGCCTAGCACTTGCTGCAATGCTTTTAGCAGTAAGTGGTGAGCGGTATGCAAACGAGTAGTCTTTTCAGACGTATCAGCCAAACCACCTTTAAACTTTTGTTCCGAGCCGGCGCGGCTTTGCTCTTGATGTTTTTTGAGCAATTCTTTAAAACCTTCGACATCAACCTGCTTGATCCCTCGTGCGCCAGCCTCTTCAATTATAAGTTCGAGCGGAAAGCCGTAGGTCGTAAAGAGTTGGAATGCATCTTCGCTCGAAATAGTCCCATCGCCTGCAAAGCGCTCGAGTTCTTTGATGCCGCGCTGCAAAGTTTTGCGAAAACGCTCTTCCTCCAAATGTATTGTCTTTTCGATTTCATCAACCTGGGTAGCGATTTCTGCATACAAACTTCCATACATCTCCGACACCATACGAGCCACCTGGGACAGGCCGCCTTCGTGCAACCCCAAACTGTCGGCATAGCGGACGCTTCGGCGAATAAGACGTCGTACGAAGTATCCTTGGTCGCTGGGACCTGGGTTTACGCCGTCAGCGATAAGAAACACAGCCGCTTTCATGTGATCGGCCACAATCCTAAAAGCTTTAACTTCTTCTGCGTTCTCTCCGTATCGTTTATGCGTGGCGCCTGCAAGAAAATGTAGAATCGGTCCATGATTGCCAACAAAAATATCGGCAACATTTTGCGAAGCCATAACAATCCGCTCCAACCCGCCACCAAAATCTACATTCTGTTTAGGCAAAAGAGCAAAACTTCCATCCGGCTGTTTGAGATACTGCATAAAGACCGAGTTGCCTATTTCCAAAAACCGGCCGCAGTCGCAGTTGGGATGACACTCCGCACCAAACTGCGGGTCGTGTTTGATGTGTGTAAATTCGTAAAAGACTTCAGAGTCCGGGCCGCCCGGCTCTCCTGCCGGCATGTTTTGCGGCTCGCCCGCACGTGACCACCAGTTTTTCTTGGCAGGGTAAAATTTAATGTGATCCTCCGGCATACCCAAACTTTTCCAAATTTCAAAACTCTCGGTGTCTTTGGGCAAATTAAGTTCGGCGTCGCCTGCAAAGCAGGTCACCCACAAACGTTCGGCAGGAATACCAATTTCTTTAGTAAAAAACTCAAACGCAAAAGCCAGCTGTTCTTTTTTAAAATAATCGCCGAGCGACCAATTACCGAGCATTTCAAAAAACGTCGTGTGGCGGTTGTCTCCCACCTCTTCGATATCCATCGAACGAAAACATTTTTGTGAGTTAACCAACCGTTTGCCCTCAGGATGGTCTTTGCCCAAAAGATACAGTACGAGAGGTTGCATGCCCGAGCCGGTAAAGAGCGTCGTCGGGTCGTTTTCGGGCACAAGGCGGGCGCTGGGGAGTACGGTGTGTCCCTTAGACTTAAAAAACGCAAGATATTTCTCCCGCACCTGATTTGGAGTCATTGAATATAAAAGTACAATAAAAATGGCTTATTTGCTATCATGCACTCATGAACAAAAACTACTGGGGGTTTGATACGAAGAATATTGATAAAACGATTCGACCACAGGACGACCTCTACCACTACGCTAATGGCGGTTGGATAAAGAAGACTAAAATCCCCGCCGACGAAGCGCATTGGGGTAGTTTTTATACTTTGCGGTTTGATACCGAACAGAAACTCAAAAAAATTGTTGACGCGCTCCTGAAACATCCCCGACATCCTAAAGGTACGCCCGCGCAGATGGTGAGCGATTATTACCGTTCGGCGGTGGACATGCCACGACGCAATGCGCTTGGTATTAAACCCCTACATGAGCTCCGTATGCGGATTGAAAACATTTCTTCGCATAAAGAGCTGCTAGAGACTATTGGCTATTTGCATAAATCAGGGGCTTCAGGCGGGTGGAACTTTTTTGTCGATCAGGATTCTAAAAACAGCACTTCCTACCTCCTACATTTTTGGCAAGGAGGTTTAGGTATGCCGGAACGCGACTACTATTTGTTAGACCAGCCCGAGCAAAAACGCGTTCGCGACGCTTACATTGCACACATAGATAAGCTACTCAAACTAGCCGGGTTTGCTACTAAAAACATTAAACCCGCACGCGAAGTAATTATAAACTTCGAGACGCGCCTGGCGAAGGCTTCGATGCCCAAAGAGGATGCGCGCGACCCAGAAAAGGTGTACCACAAAGTCACTCCGCCAGTGTTTTGGAAGAAGTATCTCGCTTTGATTGGCGCTAAAAACATCCGGCATCTTATAGTTGGTCAACCAAAGTTTTTTGCCGAAGTAGAAAAAATGCTCGAAGAAGTACCTTTACCCGACTGGAAGACGTACCTCAAATGGCATCTTATTAATGATTTTGCCGGCGCCCTTTCTGAACCGTTTGTTAAGGAAAATTTCAGTTTTTATTCGCGCACTCTGATGGGCAATAAAAAGATGAAGCCACTTTGGCGGCGAGCACTAGGGGCTACCAACGGGGCTTTAGACGAGCCGCTGGGTAAATTGTATGTAGAAAAATATTTCCCTCAGAGCGCAAAAAAGCGCATAGATACTTTAGTGAGCGACCTTTTTGATGTTTACGAAGAGCGGATGAAAAATCTCGACTGGATGAGTACCGCTACTAAACGCAAGGCCATCCGCAAACTGCGTGCGATAAGCCGTAAGATCGGTTACCCAAAGAAATGGGATTTGTACAAAGGGGTTGCCATTCACCCCGACGATTATTTTGGCAACATGATGCGCGTACATGCCTATGACTACGCCAAAATGATGCGCAAACTTTCTAAACCGGTTGATCGTAATGAATGGTTTATGTCGCCACAAACGGTCAATGCCTATTGCAGTCAAAACCTCAACGACATCGTCTTCCCCGCCGCTATTTTGCAGTGGCCGTTTTTTGATCCTGCAGCAGATGATGCAATTAACTACGCGGGCATTGGCTCGGTCATTGGTCATGAAATGACCCATGCATTCGACGACAACGGTGCAAAGTTTGATTTGGAAGGAAATATGAAAAACTGGTGGACTCCTAAAGACAAAAAACTCTTTGAGCGCAAAAGTAAGTTGGTAGTACAGCAAGCAAACGGATACGAAGTGCTCCCGGGTATCAACCTCAACGGACAACTTACGCTTGGGGAAAATATCGCCGATCTTGGCGGCCTGGTTATTGCCTACGACGCCTATCAAAAACGTTTACAAAAAACCGGGCGCAAAATTATAGATGGTCTTTCGCCCGAACAACGTTTCTTTTTAGGGTTTGCACAAATGGAGCGCGAGCTGGCGCGCCCCGAAGTCCTCAAAATGCGCACCCTTACCAATCCGCACGCAGCGCCCGCATTTCGCATCAACGCTCCGGTATCAAACTTTGAACCGTTTTATAAAACGTTCGGGGTTACTAAAAAAGACAAATTGTATCGCGCACCAAACAAGCGTGCCGAGATTTGGTAGTATAGGGATGGTGTTCACAGGGGTTATAAGCCCATGACAGCCTACGACCTAGTTCCGTTCTTCCACGACCAACCGAGTCTCCGGGCAATCACCGCAGCCGTCGGAACCTTCGTGGCGGCAGGCGCAGTAGTTGCTCCAATCTACGCTGTCGCCATCTATGGGGTCCTTCGACCCCTCATTAACTGGCGCGCCCGTCAAAACTGCTGAACCGACAAGGCTAGCAGTTTTTTTAATTCTTCTATTCCCCTATTCTCACGAATTAGAGAATAGATAGGAGGTTCTTGAGTATCTGATGGGGTGGATTGACGAGCGTATAGTGCATTTCCAAACTCACTTGTTCACGCTCAACAATATTGGCAGAGAGTAAAACTGACAGGTGTCGGGAGGTCGATTTGAATGAAAGTTTAATTTCTGCGGCAATATTGCCAACCTTAGCGCCAGGATTTTTAGATAAGTAATAGACGATCGCAATCCGTCGGCGATTTGCCAGCGCTTTCAGTATCCGCTCAACTTGAACAACATTTTTCATGTTCTTATTCTACTATTCGTACGAATATGTCCGTACAACAAATTTGCCGCGTGTTTATAACCAATTAATGGGCTCCATACCCTGCTTTTGCAGGTAGGTGTTGGTTTTAGAAAACGGCTTGCTGCCAAAGAAGCCGTTGTAAGCCGAAAAGGGCGAGGGGTGCGGAGATTCGATCACACAATGTTTGGATCGATCGATATGGGCGCCTTTTTGGCGTGCGTAGTTGCCCCACAAAATAAAAACCAAGTGCTCGCGCTTTTCTGAAAGAGCCGCTATAGCGGCATCGGTAAATTCCTCCCAACCCCTGCCTTGGTGCGAGCCAGGGGTGCTCGCTTTAACAGTTAGAGTCGCATTTAAAAGAAGTACGCCCTGCTTGGCCCAACGCTCCAAATCGCCCGTACGAGCGGGTTTCTCTCCAATGTCAACCTCGATTTCTTTATAAATGTTTTGCAGTGATGGCGGCAGTGCTATACCTTCGCCTACCGCAAAGCTCAGCCCATTTGCCTGGCCTTTTCCGTGGTATGGATCTTGCCCGAGTATCACCACCTTAACTTTATCGAACGGCGTTAACTCAAAAGCGCGAAAAATTTGTTTTGGTGGCGGATATATCGCACCACTCTTATATTCTTTTTTTACAAAATCAGTGAGCGAAACAAAGTAGAGCTTTTCAAACTCATCCTGCAGCACTTCCTTCCAACTCGGCTCAAGCTTTACGTCCATACCGACAGTATAAATTAAAAGCCCTCGGTACGTATACCAAGGACTTACTTGATCTCATGTCTGTCGCTGAACGATCTCAGGACGAGAGCCAGAGCGAGCATGAACAGATCGCTCAAGAAATCGCGCACCCGGCTTGGGGACAGAAGACAGACCAGTATGACCAGTATTAATGACAACACCCAATCAGGCATGGGCACCTCCCGAGGACCATATCGAGATAACTAAACACTAAAAATATAGACCGGTCAATCAAAACTGCGAACATCTTGTTTAAGGATCTGCGAAGCATCGGCATTAAAATGAAATTCGGCTTTAATCCTCTCGCCTTTCAAAACTTGCGGCATCCAGTGGATATCATCGATCCACATTTTGTCGTACGGAATAGCATCTAGACTAAACCACTCGGGCCTCATCTCCTTGCTTTCGGTAGGTTCTCCGCTCCACCGTTCGGCGCAATAGACATGTACCATACGCTCCCACTCGGGTTTGCTCTCAAAACTAAAATGGATCTCTGCGAATTTTGTAATGTCCTCAAGCACAACCACGACACCAATCTCTTCCAACGTCTCTCGAACCGCGGCTTGCTCGGGAGTTTCGCCCGGGTCGACTTGTCCACCCGGCGCATTGTAGTTGCCGGCGCCGAATTTTGTTTTTTTCATACCAAGCAACACCCGGTTGTGAAGACGGTCAATCACATACAACAAAGTGTCTTGGCGCATAGGCTTAACGATTGCGATATGCTTCTTCGAGCAACAATTCTGTTTTACGCGAAGGGCCGCCGCGATTATATCCCCCTATTTTGCCATCCGAACGCACTACCCGATGACAGGGGATTTTTGGATTATAGTTTTTAGACATCAAAGTGCCTACCGCTCGCGCTGCAAACGGATTCCCCGCTTTGGTAGCAACCTGCTTGTAGGTCATCGTCTTACCCGCCGGGATCTTGGCAACAACCCTGTACACTCTTTCAGAAAAGTTTAGATGTCGTTTTTTCATCTTGCTTCTTTTTTCCCGACGCTTTGGTCGGGATCCCGACCGCTTCGCGCGTCGGGACATACTTTTTTAATGCAACCCCGGCAGCGTCGCGATAACGGCAATAATCGCATTCTACTCCCGCCTCGGGTATCTGTTCGGTATCCAAGCATGACTTTAATTGTAGCAAAGCACCCTCTACCCAATCGGTTGAGCCTTTGTATGGGACTAGCGTCAGTTCAAAATCCAGCCGCCCATCAAATGCCTTACGGTCTTTAGTGGCATTGGCGTATACCCAGTAGCCGGTGTCAGAGACGTCAAAGCCATTTTGGCGCAACAGCCATTGATAAATTTCGAGTTGGCGTTTATAGCCGCGATGCCAGTCTTCGTCGAGCGACTCTATCCTGCTTTCTTTGCTCGTGGCTTTGTAGTCGATAACGATCAACTTACCATCTTTGCCCACCCAAATGTCGTCGACACCGCCACGCACCACAAGTCCCGTTGCCTGGTGCACGCATTTGACGCCGCGTTTAAGCGCATCGCGCCACTCATCCATCTTGGCATGTGCGAGCGGCACCGCATCAAGACCATACTCTTCGGCTAATGGGTGCTGAGTGCCGTTTACCCGATGGGTGTCGAACTCTTTTTTAAGCAGTGCGTCGACCGCAGAGTTGAGATTAAACGGAAACCCGGGCGGCCGCGCCACACCCAACTTGTTGTCCAGGTAAAAGCAGCGCTGGCACTCCAAAAATAAATCTATTTTCGAGCGCGACAGTGTCCATTTGGCACCACCATAGCTGTAATCGGGGTTGCGGTTGGGTTTGTAAAACTGGCTCATTACAACCAGTTTAGCATTTTTTACCCTTCGTGGTTTATCCCGTATTTAGAACTGAGCTGACGCTCAAGTTTGGCAAAACCCCAAAAGACAATAAACCCGATGACCGTTGCCGCAAGTGCCGGCGCGTAGAGTCCAAAACCTGCTGCCATGCCGATACCGGCTGAAAGCCAGATGCCCGATGCGGTAGTTAATTCGGGATGCTCGCCGCGCAACGCGGCGAGCCCCGCACCGATAAAGCCGATGCCAATGACGACCGAACTTGCAATCTGCACGGGGTTGATCCCGGGGAACATACTTAGTTGGACGCTCGAGAGTATCCCAACGACCACAAACAAGGCCGAACCCATCGCCACCAGTGCGTACGTGCGCATGCCAGCGTGTTTGCCCGCAAGCGAACGTTCAAGCCCAAGGAGTGCACCAAGAAGCGTTGCCACGACGAGCCGGAGTATGAATTCGTTTTCGATACTCATGATTAATTGGCGTCAAACATTACCCACTGCGTTTGACCACCTTCGGTCAAGATTTGGTCTTGGTGTAGTGAGAATTTGCGGTCACCGTTGTCGACTTGCTTAACTACCAAGTACGAGTTGCCCGCAACCGTGGGGCGCAAAAGTTCTACCGTACCCGCTTGCGCTTCGGGGAAGAAGAGTGCCGCACCAAGTGCGTTGCCCGGCTTGCCGCCTTTGTTTTCATAAATCACCACCCAGGTCGGTTCGGTCACTATTGCTTTGCTAATCGCAACCGAACTGCCGGCTTTCTGCGGGCTCATAACCAGGAGTGACGGGTCGGAACCTTCGGCTGGGGTGCCGGAGTCAGAATTAGTATCGGTAGTTGCGGTGCTATTGTCGTTGGAATTCTGCGAAGTTGAAGTAGAGGTTGTTTGCGTGTTGTCAGTTGGTGTATGCGCTGCCGACCATGCCCAGGCAATAAGTACGCCAATAATAACGCCAACCACTATCATGCCAACATATTTCGCCGTGCTCGGGCCTGTAGGAGTAGTGACCGGTGCGGACTTCTGCATCGACGGTGCCGGAGTCGCAGGTTTAGGAGTAGACGCGGGCGCTGACCAAGAGAGACCGGGCTTCTGATTATCGCTGTTATTCTGCATACGGTTGTAATAAAACTTATTAAAATGCCCCTGCCCGCCTTGGGCGGGCGTCTTTATTTTATACGCTTAACGGGCATACACAAGGCACTTGCCTCTTCGAGTACCCGCTCGGCCTTCGACCCTTGTACTCCGGCGGCGCCCAACGCCCCTGCATCTTCGGCGAGTGAGGTGCAGAGCACTATTTTTTGGCTTAATAGAGCCATTTTTTCACGCCTCCCTAGACTTGTGAGGGCGGTTATGGGATAAAGTTGCGCCCGGTCGATACGGTCATGGAGCGTTGCACCGTCGGGCTCCTCCCATCCCAGGAGGTCGACACCGGCGCAGGCAGCATATTGGGCAACCTTGTCGGTAAACTTAGTGTTGGTGACTAAAAGTCCACGCATCGGCTCCTCGACTCCTTTGGCTTTGCGGGCGGCGGCAATATCATCGAGTCGCGCTTTGACATAGAGTGCAACTTTTAAATCGGTTTTAAAACCGGCCGCGTTGTGGAACTTGGCTTCCACAAAGGTAACTTCTTTGCCTTTATGCACCACGACATCGACTTCGTGTTCGACACACGCACCCTGGACTATTTGATCGACTTTTGCTTTAGCACCTTCGGCCCGAAAGAGTTCGGCTAAATAAGCTTCAAAAGGAAAGCCGGACGGGCCAAACTCGAGTATCGCGCGCTTTAACGAGTAGCGAGCTGCCGCACCGCGCCTTGCCTCGCGCAATCGTGAGAACGCATGGCGATAAATTTCTTGTGTCGTGATCCCCGCGTAAAGTTCTTTAGCAATATCGTCGGTGATAGTGCGCGCAAGACCATGGTCCGCACCCGCACGCATGAGCGAGGCAACCAACTTTTCAGGATTAAACGGTTCTTGCGTTCCGTCCGCTTTGGCAATAAGCAGCGCCATTTAGCTAATGATACCACCGCCTAAGCATCGCGTGCCGCGATACAGCACCAACGCTTGCCCGACCGGCACATAATGCGGCTCATGCAACACTATCGAGTCGCAGGCTTTAGTGGCGGGGATTAATTTTTGCCGGTAACGGTAGCGTGCATAGCAAGATCCGTCTACAACCTCCCCTATCCAATTAGTCTCGGCCAAAGTTACAGGAGTTTCTTTTGTATTTGGAAATTTATTGGGCGAAACCGTAATAGTATTTTGAGTGATATCCTTGGCGACAACATACAGCGGCTCGCTTGAGTATGAAGCCGTAAATCCATGTCTTTGCCCAAGGGTGTAAGTTGCGGCGCCCTCGTGCGTACCCACCACTTCTCCTTTTTCATTCAGTACCTTCCCCTCAACTAGCGGCAATTCTTTATGCAACATATCCGAGATAGAAATAGGGCCCAAGAAACACAGTCCCTGACTGTCTTTGCGATCGGCGTTTGGCAATCCAAATTTTTGAGCTAATTTTCGTACCTGCGATTTTTGCAGATTACCGATGGGAAACAGCGTTTGCCGCAGCTGCGTTTCAGGCACCAGCGCCAAAAAATAACTCTGATCTTTCTCGGTATCAACACCCGCATACAGTAATCCGTCTTTGGTCTGCGCATAGTGTCCGGTCGCCACCAGGTCGGCACCGTGCGAAATGCACCACTCAAAAAACAACCCAAATTTTATTTCGCGATTACAGAGTACATCGGGGTTGGGGGTATTGCCCTTCTCAAATTCGCGAATAGAAACCGCAAAAACTTTTTGCTTATACTCTTTTGATAGATCTATTTCTACAAAAGGAATTTTAAGATGTGCGGCTACGCGCTGAGCGCTCAGCTTATCCTCCCCCGCCGTGCACGGGTAGCCGTCTAGTGCGATGCGGATAAAAACTCCCGTCACGCCATACCCTTGTTGTTGCAACAGCGCGGCCGACACGGCCGAATCCACCCCGCCGGAGAGTCCTACAAATACTTTAGGCCTAGTTGAGGTAGCGTTTTTTATTAGCGAGATGTTGGTCATAGGTGGTCGCAAAGTGGAAATTACCGTTTGCATCAGAAAGGAAAAATACATAATTGTTTTTCGTCGGTTTTGCGGCAGCAAGGATAGAGTCGAGACCCGGGTTATCTATCGGCCCCGGTGGCAAGCCTTTATATTTGTAGGTATTGTACGGCGAGTCAATCTGCAAATCGTCGAGGGTCAATTGGAAAGTGTTTTTGCCGATCAGGTAGGGAAACACGGCGTCAACCTGCAGCGGCATTTTTATAGCTATGCGGTGCCACAACACACCGGAGATCATCTGCCGGTCCTGAGTCTTGGATGCCTCTTTTTCTAAAATCGAGGCCATGGTCAGTAACTCGTCAAGAGTATGACCGGAAGCGTTTGCCTCTTTTTGAATCTTCAACATTTTGTTATTGAAGTTGTTGTCGAAGACGGCAAGAATCGAGTCGGTTGACTGTCCGGGTCGAAAAAAGTAGGTGTCGGGGAACATATACCCCTCGCGTGCACGGTCGACAAACTCCCGATAATTAAACTCGGGTATTTTAATGAGCAAAAGATGAGCAATATCTTTGACGGTTAAACCTTCAGGTATCGTGATCCGCACCGGCTCCACTTCAAAACTACCGGCAATAAGACGCTCCGCTACCCAAAACATATTTTCTTGTCGCGAGAAAAAATACTCCCCTGCCGGTAAATGGCGGTCATCCCCGAGCGTGCGCACAATGAGCGAAAAGAGTGCGGCATTGTTTATGACGCCTCGTTCCTCAAGCATGCTGGCGATTTTTTGTAACGGCATGCCTTCTTCTACATTTATATACGCGCCGGTTGGATACCCTGCTGGTGCAGCAAAAAATAAGAAAAACCCAACAACTAATACGCCTCCCAGTCCCACCGCAGTGATTGTTGCGCGCTCAAACAAGTCGCGGGCCCCATACCACAATGCTACGCGGTGACAGAACGGCAATAAGGTTGGAAAGTGGTCGCTCCAACGCATACGTTAAATGAGACCGGGCCCCACCGGTAAATTAGCCGGGGCGTCGGAGCGGCGGCTCGGCACGCGTACCAACGACGGTGTTTTGACCGCAGAGTTGGGGAAGTGCCACAGCGAGGCGAGTTCTTCGGTCGTCAGATACACCGGCACCTGATCGTACGGCACATAAAAGTACGCGCGGTGTTTGTAATGGAAGAAGAACATTTTTTTAAGGTGTGCTTTGCGGATACCTCTAAAGTCTTCCCATGGATAATCAAACCCGACCATTCCGCGGGTGCCGCGCAATTCATTACCGCCGCTACGATAGGAATCAAACAAACGGAAGGTAGAAGCGCCCGTAATCCCGCGGTATATCTCGCGCTTACCAATGTAAAGACAGCGAAACCCGCACTGGAAGACCAATTTACCGGTCTGGCGGTCAATGGCTTTGATCAAATCCTTTTCCCCTTCGGTCAAAAGTGCCATTTTGCCCTCGGTAATATCTTCTTCAGTAATGACTTCTTTTGCCCGTTTAGCCGCATTGGCCATTATTTCTTTTACTTTTGCTTTAGCAGGCTCGGCAAAGGAGTCGTGATTAAGCTGCAATCCATACCAGTCGTCTTTGGCATGCGCACGAATGATCATCTGCACCCACAAATACTCCCCCGGGCCGCGGGTGTTCATAAGTTCGAGCAAGTTGCTAAGTGGATCGGTCTTGGTTTCAGGGGTGTCGGGGTTTTTATCGAGTTCGTAATCGATGTAGGTTTTGATAGGCACTGCATCAGCCGGGTGTCCACCTACTGCTGCCGACTTTTTATATTCACCGCACCACATGTCATACTCCTCCAAATTAAAATCGACTTTGTCGACATAGTCCTCTACTTCGGTAATGCGTGCTTCAGGATATTGTCCATAAAGTTTTGCCTCGGTCACATCCTTCATGATCTTGCGCAGGTGTATATAAAAGGTGATGCGACCTTCGTTGCTGGCTATTTCGAGAGACCAAATAGGTCGGCCCTTACCATTCCACAAACGATCAAAAAAAGTCGTCTCACCGCCGGTGTTCCACAGCGCCGCAAAAAATACTTCCATGGCGAGTGGCGACTTAGTTACCTCGGGCGGCAACTCTACCTGCAGGAGCGTCATCGGCGTGTTAAACCAAAAATTAAACCGCACGTAATGCATCCAGATCACCCAAAAAATAGTCCCCAGATAAACCACCAACCACAGGGGCGAAAAGGCAATAAGCGCGGCAATAACGCCGGCCACCGCGTCGGGATCTAGGCTTAGAGCCACCCACACCAACAGGGCTACAAAAAATGGTACTACCGCTACCATGTCGATATTGAAAGAGCCTATATATTTCTCTGTTTTTTCTGCGGCCTCGTGGAGCATACGTGGTATAGTATACCGCAAGAGAGGCCATGGAATCCCTATTTAATACGGTTGCAGCAAATCCGTGGTACTACCTTGGAGTTTGTTTTGCCATCCTTGGCGGGTTTGCGTTTTTAATTTTTCTACGTGGTTTTATTTCTGGAGTAGGAAATCTCTTCCACATGCACGGGCACGACGAACACCTCCAGCACGCACGCGTCCGGGTAGTGTGGGGACTCTACCTAATGATGGCCACGCTCGGCCTTTGGGAGCTGATACGAATCATCGCTGGCCAAGCGCCAGGCTCGACTATTGTTTTAGTGATTATTCTACTACTCCCTGCCTGGTGGCCAGCGTTAACTAAATTCCTTTCTGGTTTGGGAGGTGGGGGCGGACACTAACGATAAAGCAAAAAGAACCCTGCAGGAGGGTGCGCAGCGCGACGGGCGCGAGCACTAGGAAAATTTATAAAAAATTTTCTGCCCTCCTGAAGGGTTACTTTTTGCTAATTTACTTAACCAACGTAAACTTGGCGTCTTTGCCGCGTTTAAAGTATTTCTGATTTTGGAGGTTGACCACGATCGTGCCCGGTTTGACATGGCGCTCTTTGAGCACTTTTTCAATGATTTGATCTTTAGTCAGAGGACCGTTTTTGCGCAACACTTCGCGCACGACGTCGCGCACCACACCCTCGGTGTATCCCCACTCGCGCAGCGCATACATACCGCGGCCTACCAACACAAAGCGCGGGTCTTTAATCAGTTCGTTGTGGGTGGTGGCAATGTGCGCCTTGCGGTTAAACATGCGCTCAATCATGCCGGCCACCTCGCGGAAGTGCAGCGGAGAGCCATGTTTTTTAACCGCCAAGTAGGCAAAGTCGCGAACACCTTTGGTCTTAACATTTTGCGAGTGCGCCTGACCCCACTCACCGAGTGGGTTTTTGCCGATGCTTTTTGAAATGGAGAGCCAACGGCGCAAGACTTCGTTGTTGCGGTGTTTATCGTTGATGTTTTGGAGCTCTTTAAGAAAGCGGTCGATCATCTCACCCTCGGGGATAAGATCTTCGTCCGACAGTCCTGAATAAAGATTCTTGAGTGCGCCTTCAACCTTTTGGGCAAGCTCGGCATCGACATACCAACAGCGGTTGGTTTCGTCGTCTTCTTTGCGGTATTTAAACGGATCGCCGAGCACCAGGAGGAAGTAGATGTGATTTTGCATCGACTTATCCTTGGTCATAAAGTCGAGCAAATCCTCCTCACACACAATGCCACCAAGGCTGTCGATAATGCGTTCAAGCTCGTTAAAAGCGCCCTCGGCTTGGGCAAACGCAGGCGACTTTTTGAGGCTCGCTAAAGCGTGATTTTCGATCTGGCGGACGCGCTCGCGGGTAATGCTGTAGCGCTTACCAATGGCCTCCAGCGTTACGCGCTCCGGAGAGGTGCCCAAGCCAAAACGGCTCTCCAGAACGATACGCGAGCGCTCAGGGAGCGCCGTGAGGAGCTTTTTAACAATAGCTTTAGGCTTAAAACCGGTTTTATCGGCCGCAACGCTAGTCATGTGTGGTATTGTATATCACGGCGTATTCTGAGTGTCAACGCCGACGGTTAGTCGGCGCCCCGACCACTTTGTGCGTCGGGGACCACCAAGTTTACAATCTTGCCCGGTACGTAGACCGCCTTTTTCTCCCCTCCCGCAAGCCACTTTTCGACGGCTGCCCGGGCTGCCATGAGCGCCTCAGCTTCCGGGGCATCCGGTGCAAGCTCAATAGTGGCCCGCACCTTGCCATTAATCTGCACTGCAATTTTTACTACGTCTGCAGCGAGTTTGGCAGGGTCATGGGTTGGCCATTGTTCCCACTCTTCCCTATTCCATCCTGCTTTCTCTGCCAATTCGTGAGCAATATGCGGAGCAAAGGGAGTAAGGAGCTGTAAGAATTTTTTCCATTGATTTTTGCCTACGGTTTTTTCTTTTTCTATGGCATTGAGCAGTATCATCATCTGACTTACGGCCGTATTAAACTTAAAAGCTTCAATATCTTCACCAATTTTCTTGACTGTCTGCTCGAGCAAGCGTTCCAACGCTTTGCAGTCCTCCGCTTGCACTAATTCTTGGGCACGCCACACCCTTTCGACAAAGCGTGAGACGCCGTTGATAGAAGCGGTGTTCCAAGCGGTGGTATTTTCGAACGGACCCATAAACATTTCGTACAATCGGAAGGCATCCGCCCCATATTGCTTAACCACATCATCTGGATTTATGACATTGCCATAGCGTTTGCTCATTTTTCGACCATCTTCGGCCAAAATAAAGCCCAAAAACTCGAGCCGCGCAAAGGGTTCGATAGTACTTACCATGTCAATATCGTACAAAAACTTATGCCAAAAACGCGCGTATATTAAGTGCCGCACGGCATGGTCGCCGCCAACATATACATCGACCGGGGCCCAATACTTTTCTTTATCTTTTCCTACCAAAGCTGCATCATTGTGCGGGTCCATAAATCGCAAGTAATACCAACTACTCCCCGCCCACTGCGGCATCGTGTTTGTTTCGCGCTTGGCCGGGCCGCCGCACATGGGGCACGTGGTGTTGACCCAATCAGTAATAGCGGCAAGCGGAGACTCGCCAGTACCGCTCGGTTCGTATGATTTTACTTCCGGCAATAATACCGGGAGATCCTTTTCAGGCACGGCAACGGCGCCGTCTTTAGGGCAATGCACAATCGGTATCGGCTCACCCCAATAGCGCTGGCGGCTAAATACCCAATCTTTGAGTTTGTAGTTAACTACCTTCTTACCCCAACCTTTTGATTCAAAATAATCTTTGGTCTTTTCCATAGCAACAGAAAATTCTAAACCATCGAGAAAATCGGAGTTTATCATTTTTCCTGGAGTGCCTTTTTCAATAACTTTTTCCGGAGAATCTATCGGCCCCGTATTTCCATCCATTCCTACCACCACTCGTGGAATTGCAATGCCATATTTCTTAGCAAACTCAAAATCTCGCATGTCATGGCCCGGGCAACCTTGTACAGCTCCCGTCCCGACATCTGCTAACGCAAAATCTGCAACCCAAATTGGAATTTGTTTTCCGGTTACATGATTAAGGGCATAGGCTCCCGTAAATACTCCTGTTTTTTCTTTCTGTGCTGCACGCTCAATAGCATCTTTACTTCGAGCTTGCTCAACATATGCCACAACAGCTGCAGATTGATCTTTAGTGGTTATTTTGAAAACGAGAGGATGTTCCGGAGCGAGTACGATAAACGTTGCCCCGAAGTTTACCGGGGTAGTAGTAAAACAAACTACACGTTCATTAGAGTCAACAATTTCGTAAGTAATATTGATACCCTCACTCCTCCCTATCCAGTTGCGTTGCGCTTCTTTAATATGCTCCGGCCATTGCAAAGCATCCAAGTCGGCAAGCATACGGTCGGCATAAGCGGTAATTTTAAGCACCCACTGCGGGAGCTTTTTCTTCTCAACGACCGTGCCGCAACGTTCGCAGGCTGCACCGTCCAAATCTTCATTCGCAAGACCAGTCATGCAAGACGGGCACCAATTAATAGGCTCGTTAGATTGAAAAGCCAAACCCTTTTTAAACAGTTGCAAAAAGATCCACTGTGTCCATTTGTAGTAGCTCGGGTCGGTAGTGTTTATCTCACGGCTCCAGTCGTAATCAAACCCAATATGCGCCAATTGTGCTTTAAACGTCGCAATGTTTTGTTCAACCGCGACTCGCGGATGAATTTTATTTTTCAGCGCGTAGTTTTCGGCGGGCAAGCCAAAAGCATCCCAGCCCATCGGGTGCAAAACATTGTGACCTTTCATCCGCATATGGCGGGAGTATATGTCAGTAGCTATGTAACCCTTTGGGTGGCCGACATGGAGCCCCTCGCCCGAGGGGTACGGGAACATGTCGAGTACATATTTTTTAGGTTCAGCAGAAGTATCGTCCGCCGCAAAAGCGTTGCTTTTTTCCCAACGCTCCTGCCACTTTTTTTCTATCGCTGCATGATCGTACTTCTCAGCCATTGAATATCAAAATAACACAAAAACACCCACTTTGTCAGCAGGTGTCTTTTTTTAATTCTTTTTACCGCCCTTTTGGAACCGGCGGGTAGAGTTGCGGGTCGATGGAGCGGTCAAAACAGACTTGTCCTTCGCCATGCTGCCATTTGTCCGAAGTGCCAACACGATTTGGAGAAGACGCGGGGCCAGCAGTCGGCGAATCTGTCATGTTTTCTGTGGCGAATGTAGCGCACAAGGTAAAGTCCAGAGGCGACTGCCGTTTGTACTCATACGACTGTTTGGTCTGCGGATCGACCGGGATCGTGTAATAGGATAATGAATCACTTAAGTCAGCGAGCTGCGCGGGCAACGAACCCTTTTGCTGCCAATAATAAATTATCTGCGATTGAATACCCTGGAGATCAGAAACCCGCTGCTCGTCGAGACGATAATTGCGCTGCGTCTGCGGCGAGCCAATTATTACAAAACCAGCGACAATGCTAAGCACCACGAGCGCCGCAACTCCCCACGATACCGATTTGGCACGTTGCGGAAACTGCTCCCAATAACCCCAGAGGTCGGCCATAAAGTGCATAAAGCCCGCGCTCATCACCAACAGTACTACCAGAACTTTCAAGATAAACCGCATCGAGAGTTCCTCGCCTTGCAGAAAGGTATTGAGTAGCACGATCAGGTCGACAACGACCGTGGCGCCGGCAACAAAGAGTGTAAGAAACAACACCCAACGGCGTACCCAAATTTCGCGTCGAGACGGGTCGGTTTGCATAGAGCGGCGGATAACGCGCATCAGTATCAAGAAAACGGGCGCAAGCACTATCAAACTTGCCATCTCGTAGCTGATAGAACCCTGATACGGGTTAAACGAGTACGAAAGTGCGGTGTCGGGGAAAACGTAGTTAAGATAGTCGAACAAAAGACCAATAAAAGAAAAAACACCTACGTATAAAGCAACCATCGCCCCTACCCACAAAAAGAAATCCTTCGGCGTTGCTTTAGGTTTATCCATGCAGAAATTCTATCACATCGCCGTCCTGGACAATGTACTCTTTTCCTTCTGTTCTTATCCAACCCAAATCGCGCGCTTTTGACCAACTTTTTGCCTCAAGCAGCTTTTGCCAGTTAATTACTTCGGCTCGAATAAACTTAGTTTCAAAATCGGTGTGTATGGCTGCAGCCGCACGCGGGGCCGTTGAACCTACTTTGATAGTCCAAGCGCGTGTTTCATCTTTGCCGGTTGTAAAAAATGACATAAGCCCCAGCAACTCATAACCGGCGCGGATAAGCGCGTTAATGCCGTCATCAAACATCCCATACTCCTGCCGAAACTGTTGTTTGTCGTCGATGTGCAGCTCGCGCAGCTCGTTTTCGACATTGGCATCGACTATCACATACTTTTTATCCTTCAAAAAATCCATCAACCGTATCCAACGCCCATCGTCGGGTGTGTCACTTAAGTTATGACCCTCTGCTTCTTTATTTAAAACATACAACACCGGTTTGGTCGCCAGTAATCTGGATTTATCCTTTTGTTCGATATCAGAAAGCATCAACTCGGCGTTGATAAGCTCGATGTCGGCAAGCGGGTCTATAAGCTGCTGGGTGTTGGTGATGTTTGGGTTTTCAAAAATCCGCACTACATGCGCAATAGCATCCACGGCACGAATGTGCGAGAGAAACTGGTTGCCCAACCCTTCACCCTCGCTTGCGCCGCGTACCAACCCCGCAATGTCGACAAACTCTATTGCCGCAGGAATGTCTTTTTTGGATTCGCTGAGCGCAGCCAGCTTTTCGCGCCGCTCATCAGGCACCGCAACCACCCCAACTGAGGGGTCGATTGTTGCAAACGGGTAGTTAGCAATAAGCACGCTCTTTTTAGTAAGCGCCTGAAAAAGGGTCGACTTCCCCACGTTGGGAAGCCCCACAATGCCAATTGACAAACTCATGTATGGATTACATTATCAAGTCAGAACAAGTTTCGCAATCACCAACACCCGCGGGGGAAAGATGTTTTCACGCATAAACACCCTCCTTCAGAAACCACTGACGTGGGTTCTGATTGGTATAGTTGGCGTTTTATTGTCACCGTTTTTCGGAGGTGCTAAAAAAGTTACTCCGAAAAGTAACACCTACGTCACCACGCAACCGCGCTAAGGAGCTGCCGCATGCACCAACAAGACCTCGAGTGGAGCGGAGACGCCGAGCCGGAGAATGATTGGGCTATTCGACTGGGTATGGCTGTGGTGATTCCCATAGTAGCCTTCTCCCTCTTCGCACCACTGATCATCCGTTAGTTTTCCGCCGTAGACTTGTTCTGCGGCGATTTTTAATTTACACTTTTGACAATTTTCTACTTTGTCCTATTATTCTTTCCGTACTGAGTACACGGTCCACCCATAGAGGAGCACCGACCATGTCGGACCCCCGCTACACCGACCCGCGCCTTTCTGACCAACCAGTTTCGGCGGACGAACGCCGCCGCCGCATGCAAGAGCTCGAAAATTCCAATGCCGTCTGGGGCTGGATTGCCGGCGGCATCGTGATGGCCCTGCTGCTGGTGTTCGTCTTCGGCCGTGGGCCGAATACGCCCACGAATCCCCGCAGCTCGGAGCCAGCGCCGAATATCACTTCCCCCGGCCCCATCCCGCGAAATTGATGTGGCGCCTTGTATTAGGCGGGGTCTGTATCGGCATTGGTATCGTCGCCCTGATGTTACTCACTAAGTGAGCGCGGGGCGATTTTTAATTTACCCTGAGCTTGTCGAAGGGTTACTCCCCTAACGTCGCAAGCCGTGCCACTTTTTTGCGCCATTCGTTTTTCTTCCATTCGGGCGCTTGGTCGGTCGGGCCAAAGCGCGAAACTTTTGTCTTAAATCCGGCAAACCACAAAATCCCCATCTTAATTTCGTTAGTGTAATCGCCAAAAAAGAGCCAGATAAGCAGCGGGTGCGAGCCCGAGAGCACAAACACGCGCGCCGTTTTGCCTTTGAGCCGTTTGTACCAGCCAATTGTTTGCTTGCCGTTTTTATCTTTGCGCATATTAAACGCAAATCCCGGCAACCATAGGCGGTCGATTAATCCTTTTAAGAGCGCGGGCATGGTTTGCCACCAGTTTGGATAAATAAGTACAAAATGATCGCACCACCTTATTGCCTCCTGCAAATTTTTTATATCGGGCTCGAGCTCTTGGATCGCTTTGTATCCTTTGTGCAAAATCGGGTCAAACTTTATATCGGTTAAGTTAAACCGCTTAACCTCGTGCCCGGCTTTTTTGGCCGCCGCTTCGTAAATAAGCGCTAACTCGCTCGAGAGTGTCGGATCGCTATTGGGGTGTCCCAACAAAAGTACAATCTTGCGCCTTCCGTGGTCGGTAAAAAATCCCATGCTGTTAGGATTTTACCACCTGAGGGCGTGTCGCGTTGCCGATATCCTCAGGCTTCTGCGGCATGATGCGCAATGCGGGGACGTCGGGGTTATGGACAGGCTCTGTAGTGGTAGGTGCAGGCGTTGTGGCGATTATCGGCTGAGGGACCAGAGGTTTAGGTCCCTCCTTCGCCAAGGCTACGGCGGGCAAGGCAGGAGGTGGAGGTACGACCGGAGCAGGTGGTGGTACTGGTTTAGGAGGAGGCGGGGGCGGTATTACCATCGGTAAAGGTGCGGGGGGAGGAATGGGTTTGGGAGGTGGGGACGGAGGTGGCGGAGGTATAGGTTTTGGTATAGGTGGAGGAGGGGGCAAGGGCTTGGGCGGAGGAACAGGCTTTGGAACTTCTTTTTTAATTTCAGGAATAACTCCCCCATTGTGTCGGCGCAACATCCACACAAACACACTCCACACGAGGCCAAAAAAGACAAGCCACACCGCATACAGTATGCCGAGCGTTAGCCACGAACTCGCAAGCCCGAGTGTATGTATCACAAAAAGTGCATACCAGGTTGCCCCCACAAAACCGCGCGCGGCATCATTCCAATGTCCAAGAGTGCTTTCGAGCGCGAGGGCAAACAAGAGTACCAAGATCAGTATCCACTTAAACAAGAACGCGGGCGCGAGCAAAATTTCCAACTGCACCGCCTGCCAATGCAGCGCAACCGCACCCAAGCCCGACAATATAATCAGGGCAAAGCTAATCCACAACGTGGTGCGTGCGGCGCTCTCGAGCGTAACTTCAGTCGACTCACTTTCATGGCGGTGCAGCACGAGCAAATGCGTACAGAGTATTACGGTCTGCGCGCCAATGCCGAGCATGATGCCCGCTTGCTGAAAAATATAGATGCTTAGCTGCAGCAATTCGCCCCCTGACATTCCTTCAGTGTATCACCAAAGATTTTTTTATTGCTTGGCGATATCCAGATTGAGTTGCGCGCGCGTGAGCGGACCAACAAAACCGGTAGCAGAGATCTTATGCGCCGTTTGATATTTCTTTACCGCTGCTTGCGTGAGCGGACCAAACCATCCCGTCGGCGCGGCAACTTTAAGGAAGCCCTGCGCGATCAGTAGTTTTTGGAGTTCGGTCACATCGCTGTTGTGCATACCGAGCGAGAGATTGAGGGTGAATTTGAATCCTTCTGCACCCAATACCTCGCCTCCCCCGTTTGAGGTTGCAGATACCGAAGCTGGCGTGGAGAAGTTAGAACCTCCTCCTCCGCCACCGCCGCCCGCAACAGGACCATTACCACCCCCGCCCGACGAAGAGGTTGTCGATTTTAAGGTGTAGAGCGTAAAGGCCGAGAAGTGTTTGGTCCAGACTACGAGGTCGGAACCTACGTCCATTTTGCAATCACCACCTGTGGAGAGTGCATCGCCCGCGGCCTGTGTATCAGCCGTACATGCGGCGGTTATTTCGGTAAAGGTACCCGCGCCGTGCGAGTAACCCACCAGGTTGCCTGCTTTACCACTAAAGAGTATGCGTACTCCTTTGTCGAAGGTCAGCGTGCTGTCGCCAAACCCAAGATTGATGGAACCTTGCTCAACTACCGAGCTGCCCGATGGCGCCACTGGCGATACGGCACCAACATCAGCGGGGAGGAAGTTGATCGAGCCGTCCCAGGTCGAAGGACCGGTGACCGTCAAACCAGACGGGATGCTAACCGTGATGTTCTTCCCTTCAGTTGGGGTCGAGGTCGAGGTATTGCTGGAGGTTGGGGTCGTACCCGACTTGGTGCCATCAAGATTGGTTGTGGTGGTCAAAACAACCGCCGAGCTGCTAGGACCGATCGTGATGGTAAACGTGCCGGCAGTAAAGGTGATGTTGTAGTTGCTACCCGCATTTACCGTCCCCTGCCCTATGGCGTAGGTACCGACCGTCTCGCCCGCAACACGTGCAAGGGTGCCGCTATAAGTATCACTGCCCGAAAGTGTGCTCGCAGTGTAAGCCAGCGCAGGATCAGAACTTCCGTAGACTTTGCTGGTGTCGGTAGCAGTTACGGTAATAGCTTTTTGGCTGATCACGCCAGTCGTGTCGTTAACACTCGAGACCGCGTAGTTGTTGCCACTGTTGCCGTCATTAACCGTGTATGCCGAAACCGAGAGTGTTTTGCTAGTGCCGACATTAGCGTTGGCATACGTCTCGGCAAGACCGGTTACCGTGTCACTACCCTGCAAGCCTGATACTAACGGCGTTGCTGCGGCAACGGTGGTTGCATCGTACGTTTTGGTGTTGGTCTGTGCCGTTATCGTGAGGGCTTTTTGGATGATCGTGGCGGTCGTCGCTGCCGTGGTGTTGAAGGAGTAGTTACCCGCATCCGTGCCACTGATCGATATACCGCTAACGCTTACGGTCTTGCCGCTGCCAACATTTTTGGTGTCAAACGTCGCCGTTGTGTAGCTGTCGGTGACGGTGTCGCCAGAAATTTTGTCGTCAGAAAGTGTGACGGTAGCCGCGGTCGTAGCATCGTAGGTTTTATTGATACCCGTTGCCGAAACCGTAAGCGCCTTCTGCGTGATAGTGCCCGTAATAGCCGGTTGCGTCAGCGTGTAGTTGCCCGAATCAGCACCACCGAGCGCAAAAGAGCCGCTGTAAGAGATGCTTTTGCCGGTACCGACATTTTTATCAGCGTAAGTTGCAGCCGAGACCGCCGAGCTATCCAGAGTGACTGCATCACTACCGACCACACCGGTAAATGATGCGCCCGAGGTAACGAGCGTAGCTGCCGTACTTGCGTCATAAACCTTGCTTGCGGTGATACCGCTTACGGTCAACGCCTTTTTATTGATCGTCAGAGTCGAAGGAACAAAGGTGAGCGAGTAATTGCTACCCGCGCTGAGCGTACCCTGCGCAATTGCGTACGGCGAGCTGGCGACTGTCTCACCCACAGTACGCGTCAACGAGCCAGAGATCGTATCACTCCCCTGCAACGCGCCCGAGGTAATTTGGTAAGTCAACGTGGGGTCGCTTGAGCCATACGTTTTAGACTGCGCATCTGCCGTAACCGTAATCGGCCGCGCCGTGATGACACCAGAGTTGGTTGAGATCAACAAAACACTGTAGTTGTTGCCACTGTTGCCGTCATTAACCGTGTAGGTCGAGACAAAGAGCGACTTGCCCGTACCAACGCTTGCCGTGTTGTAGGTTTCAGTAAGGCTAGTTACGCTGTCGCCTGTTTGAAGGCCCGAGATCGTAGGCACCGCTGCAGCGCTGGTGGTGCTGTCGTACACCTTGGTGTTAATTTGTGCGGTCAACGTAAGCGGCGCGGCCGTAACAACACCCGTGGTGTTATTAACAAACGTGTAGGTGTAGTTGTTGCCGCTGTTGCCGTCGTTGACGACACCGCTCGGGACCAAGGTTTTGCCGGTGCCAACGTTTTTGGTGCTAAAGGCTTGAGAAAAACCATTCGCGTCGCTGCCTTGTATAACTCCCGAGGTGATCGTCGGCGCGACACTCGAGTTGGTGGTGCCGTCGTATCCTTTGGTATCCGTGTTTGCCGTAATAGTGAGTGCGCGGGCAGTAATAGAAGCAGTTGTGCTTGGCTGAGAGAGTGAGTAATTGTTGGCGTTTGCATCGGTCGTAATACCGGTAATCGTTACTGTTTTGTTAGAACCTATGTTTTTGTTGGCAAAGGCTCCCGCGGCACTTGCGACATTGAGGTTAACGGTGTCACCACTTGCAACGCCTACCAATACCGCGCTGCCGGTGTTGAGTGATGCCACTATGCCGGCATCATACACTTTGTCGTTTGCGGTGACGCCCGTGACCGTAAGGGGGAGCTTTTGTGCCGTGGTTGATTCGGTTACCTCGGTGGCTGCAGCGTATGACGCATTGCCGGCTTGGTTGTAGTGCACCACGCAAGCGGTCGTGCCGCTCGTCATGGTTATAGCTGCTGCACCCGTGCCGCTGCCCGAGCAACCGCCGGTCGTAGTGATAGCAACACTCAGGCCTGAGTTGGCTATAGCCGCGACATTAAAACTCGATTTGTAGTTGGCGCTCGCCGGTGCAGAAATAATAGGCGAGATCGCTTGTGCTTGCTTGACCGTGACGGTGTAAGCCTCGGTTACCGTGCCGTCGATAGAATACGCGGATAAATTTGCGGAGTCGAAAAATTGTTTACCACACCACTGTTTGGCGAGACCGATGAACCAGTAAAGGTAAAGGTTGGTGTGAGCGCCGTAACATCGGTGCCGTACGCTACCGTTACGGCAACTGTTTTGGTGCCCTGATCGACCGTGCCATCACCGAGGATGGTAAAGGTGTCGATGGTCGGTGCCGCGTTACTGAGGGTGGTAAGACCACTATCGATATACCAGGGCTTAAAAGTTACCCCATCGGACACTGAGTTACCGGTGCCAGAGAGGTTAGTAGTTGCATTAGCCGGCCCTGAGAGTGCTCCCCACCAATTTTGAGACGCATCGAGCGTTCCCGTATAAGTGCCCACATCAACCAAAAGACCCCCAAGAGTATTGGCTTCTATGTCGCTCGTCTGCACAGAAATATTGCTATTGGCTCCTACCGTGTAGTCGTCCGAAACCTTAACTCCGTACCCGGTATTATTTTTAAACGTACTACCTGAGATGGTGGTGCTATCAACGGCACCGGCCATAGAAAGACCATTTCCTGCGTTGTCATGGATATCGTTATCACTGAGCGTCATTCCCGAAGCACCCATAAGGAAGAAGCCCGATGAGGAAACATTTTCAACTTCATTGTACGAAACGGTAACATTCTGTACCCCGGTGCTGCCCGATGACTCAAAACCGTTTACGTAGAGTTGGTTGTTGTCAAACGTGTTGTAGCTGATCACGACGTTTTTCGTCTCAAAAGCAGCCGAAAAGCCGTTGCCGCTTCCTGGGCCAGCGGTATTGTTGTTTTTTATGAGGTTGTACTCCACTAACGCTTGAATAGTGCCGTCATTGCCTACTCCTATGCCGCTTACATTGTTTTGGATAATGTTATTGAGAATCTGAAACCCACCATGAGTACCCGAGTAACTTGGGTTATCCCAAATACCGGAGATAAAGCTACTACTATCTGAACCTTGGATGGTAAAACCGTCTATCACGACGTTATCTGCCATGATCGCGATAGGGCTGGTGCCATTAATTACAGATTCAGACGCGGAGCGCGTGCGCGCATCAACACCCTGTTGTGCACCCTGCAGCGTGAGGGTTTTATCAATGACCACTGATTCGTTATACGTTCCTGCGGCAACTTGGATCGTGTCGCCGGCAGTTGCGGCAGTCACCGCTGCGCTAATCGTACAAAAAGGAGTTACGGACGAATCTACGGTTGCGTTATCGCAAGTAACCGTATTGTCTACATGCAAGACCGTTGCCGCGTGTGCGGTAATGGCCAAAAATAAACTAAAGCCAATGAATGCGGAGATAATAAAAGTGCCCCCGAGCCCTAGTTTATGGGTATACATGAAGGCACTATAAATGGGTTCCTTATGAGCAACAAGAAGACAAAAACCTATTAATGTGGCACTTTGTGGACCCGACCGGGATCGAACCGGTTACCTCTTCCATGCCATGGAAGCGCTCTACCAAGTGAGCTACGGGCCCGTCACACTGAACGGCCTAGTCGAAGGCTATCCCCTATTCTGCGATTAAGTGCAGTTCGAGCACCAAGTGACGATTTGAGACGCTGCTCTCGGGATATCGCGTCAGCCTTCGACAAGTACGCTTCGTAATATATCAAATCGAGAGGTAAACGTGAACGGGTAGAAATATTTTTACCAGAGGTATGTTCTGCAAGACGACGACGCAAGTTGTCAGTGTATCCCGTGTACAATTTTTTATCTTTTCTACTTTTCAACAAATAGACGTAGTACATGTCGTCTTGCAAGGCCGTTCTAGTGTGTCGGGCGGGCCCTTTTTTCCTCCTTATTTTACATAATTTTCTAAACTTGACAAATAAAATATAAAGAGTACAATATACCGCCTAGACACAAGGAGAGCGTGTCATGTAGTTGGCAACCCATTGCGGGTTTCTTACCAAGGTGCGGAGCAGCCTCGAATGCCCTATCTACCCCAGCGGCGTCCATTTATGGGCGCCGCCACTGTTTTTATAAAACAAAAAAGGCAGCACGGTGCTGCCTCTCGAACTACTTCCTCAACTCCAAAAGCCGTTGCGTGCCGGCCGGGGTAAAGGTAATCAGGTTGGAGGGCGTGTGTTTGGAGTGCTTGCGTTCCACCGACTGTACCAACCCTTTCTCAATCAGCTGCTCGGCTGCCTTTTCGCCTGCGGTGACGGTCGGACAGATTTCCTTGTAGCTTCGCGTCAACACCTGAGCAATACGTGCCCGAGAGAAAGCGGTGCGACGCTTACCGTTTACTTTGCTTTCGCGGACAGACTTGAGGAACGCCTCAAGCGCCACTAGCACATAGTCTTCTAGCGTTGTAGCGGAGTACTCAATCAACAGATCTTTGAGCGCCTCAGTTTGGCGATCAAAA
Source organism: Candidatus Nomurabacteria bacterium (assembly GCA_943348815.1). Lineage (GTDB taxonomy): Bacteria > Patescibacteriota > Minisyncoccia > Phycocordibacterales > SBAW01 > GWA1-54-10. The sequence continues at coordinate 90,171 of CALQYT010000002.1, read as the reverse complement.
CGCTCCTGATCGGCTTTAAGAAGTGCATTTACTTCAGGTTCTGGGGCATAGTCCCGCACTCCGTCATTCATCTGAACCACCGAACGCGCGAGCACTCCCGGCGGGGAAAGTTCCAGTCGCAGGTCGACATAGAAGTTCTTGTGCAGGATCACTCGCAAAGTAACCCTGTTATCTGCTATCGATTGATCCTTGAGGATCGCGCCTCGAGTCTCATCAGTCATCGACGATCTGAAGTCCGCCTTGCCGACCAAGCGTACGCTCTGCACCGCAGTGGTATATTGAAACACCATTGCAAACGCCTTCTTCAGGGGCTCGATCGATACCTCTTGCCGCTCGATGATCTCTCGTAGCTGAGGTTCAACTTCAAAAAGCGCCGTGGCAAACTGCTCGCCCACCGCGCCCCAGCCAATCTTGAATTCGACTGCAGCCGTTGGTTTGACGGTTGCTGCCGAGATCGACATCACACCCATGGTTACCCCCTGGGGTTGGTGGTTAATCCGACTTCCGTATCAACTATTGCAGAAACGTTTCTGGGTGTAAAGAAAATCCATATAAAACCAAAAAGCTTTTTCTTGCTTGCGTTTTTAAAAGAGGAGCGTACCCTTAAGTACGGAGGGCTCAGTTCGCGTCTCCATAGTCTGAAATCAACAGGAAAGGCTACCCCCATGTGCGATTACAGCCTCAAGGGTGTCAAGTCCCGTCCCGCAGTGGTCGGTGACAAGATTACGACGCATAACTTCATGACCGGCACCAACGGCTTTCGCGCCACCAACGACAAGGGTGCGGCTGCCAGCGCTACGGCTATCTGCGTGTTACCCGGCACTGAGCTGAGCTTCGATAAGGCGATCCGTACCGTCACCACCAATCCGATCGAAGCGATGGTGAGCGCGACCAAGCGGATCATCGGCGTGCCGCCTAAGGCCACCGAGCGCGTCGCGACGTTCATCCAGGTGGACCAGCAACACAAGGATCGCCACCACGATGCGTTGGAATTCCCTGACGGTAACATCGTGCTGCTCACCACGCTCTTCGCTGGTCAGGAAGCGACCATCCTCACCCTACCGGCCAAGCCGACCAACAAGGTCGAGAAGGAACGCCAGGAACGCGCCGAATACGTCTGACCGCATCAGGCGGTTAAAGCTACAAACCTACCCTTCTAAACTATTGGGTGGGTTTTTGTTTACAAAATCACCGTAGCCCCGTCGCGGCGGACTTCGAGGACACCCTTTTCGACCGGAAATATTTTTGGTTCATCATGCACGGTTAGATGCACGCGCAACTCGCCCGCTTTGAGCGTCGTAATAAGCGGCATATGCTCGCCGAGCACGGTCATCTCGCCAGCTGTGCCGGGGACCGTCAGCGAGTGTGCCTCGCCCTCAAATAAAACTTCATCTACTTTGGCGATTACTAAATGCATAATTTTGTAAGTATCAAGTATCAGGTATCAAGTGACAAATAAGTAACAAATTTTAAATATTTAAGTTTTTATACTTTTATATTTGTTTGATACTTGTTATTTGTTACTTGTTACTTCGCTTTTTACGGTATCTATTCCTCCTTTCATGTAAAAAGCGGACTCGGGTTTGTCGTCATGTTTGCCTTCCAAGATTTCTTTAAACGAACGTACCGTTTCTTCGACCGGTACAAACTCGCCTTTGATACCCGAAAATACTTCGGCTACGTGCACCGGCTGCGAGAGGAAGCGTTGTATTTTGCGTGCGCGATACACCAACTGTTTGTCTTCGTCCGAAAGCTCTTCGATACCCAAGATAGCGATGATATCTTGCAAATCTTTGTAGCGCTGCAACACCCGTTTAACCTCGAGCGCTACCGCATAGTGCTCTTCGCCGACAATCTCGGGCGCAAGCGCAGTCGAGCTACTTTCGAGCGGCTCGACAGCCGGATAAATACCGATCGAAGTAAGTGCGCGTGAGAGCACGATGGTTGAGTCGAGGTGGGCAAAGGTTGTTGCGGGTGCCGGATCGGTGAGGTCGTCGGCCGGCACATAGATTGCCTGCACCGAGGTAATAGATCCTTTTTTAGTTGAGGTGATGCGCTCTTGGAGTTGACCCATCTCTTCGGCCAGTGTTGGCTGATACCCCACCGCCGATGGTACGCGACCGAGCAGCGAGGATACTTCTGAGCCTGCCTGCACAAAGCGAAATACGTTGTCCATAAAAAAGAGAACGTCTTTGCCCATCTCATCGCGGAAGTACTCGGCCATGGTGAGGCCCGAAAGGCCGACGCGTGCGCGAGCACCAGGGACTTCATTCATCTGACCGAACACCATCGCGAGCTTGTCGATGACGCCCGATTCTTTCATCTCGTGGTAAAGGTCGTTACCCTCGCGCACACGCTCGCCCACTCCGGCAAACACCGAGTAGCCGCTGTGCGCGGTTGCAACGTTGTGGATTAGCTCCTGCATAAGCACAGTCTTGCCCACACCAGCGCCGCCGAAGAGGCCCACCTTACCGCCGCGGATAAATGGTGCCAAAAGGTCGATCGACTTGATACCCGTTTCAAAAACTTCGGCTTTGGTTGCCTGCTCGCTAAACGGCGGTGCATCGCGATGGATTGGCATGCGCGGCGCTCCTTGCGGCGCGGGTTTGTTGTCTATCGGTGTACCCACGACATTGAAGAGTCGTCCAAGTACCATTTCGCCAACCGGCACCTGCACCGGCGCGCCCGTATCAGTTACTTCGGCGCCACGGCTCAACCCAGTGGTGTCTTGCAGGGCGATAGCGCGAGCACGACCTACACCCACGTGTTGAGCAACCTCAAGCACCACCGTGCGGTTGTCGTGCTTAACTTCAAGCGCGTTTTTAATAGCCGGCAGCGCGCTCTCAAAGTAGACGTCGACGACCGGCCCGATAATTTGTACGATTTTTCCTTTCATATAATTTTAGTTAGCTCGCCATTGCTTCCATACCGCCGGTAATTTCGCTCACCTCGCGCGTAATAGCTGCTTGCCGCACTTTATTAAACTTCAGCGTCAAACTTTCTTGCATCTCCCCTGCTTTGTCCGAGGCCGACTTCATCGCCACCATACGCGCCGAGTGCTCGGATGCTTGCGACTCGAGCAGTGCGTGATATACAAAAATAGAAACGAGTTTGGGCAATATCATTTCTAATATCTCCTCTTCTGAAGGCTCAAGACTATAGGACTGTACTACTTTTTTTGTGGATTCAACCAACGCAGAGGTTGCTACACCACGAGCCGGAACAATATCACTAACTACTTTTTGTAATTCGCCGAGCGTAAGCGGCAATATCGTCCTCATGGTTGGGCGCTGTTCAAACGTTGAAATTAAGTTGGGGTATGCGATCTTCACGAGGTCAACCGCCCCGAGCAAAAAGCGTTGTATCGCCTGCCGGACCACCGTGTCGATAAACTCGGAGGAAATGTGGTCGGTGTTGGCGTGATGTACGACATGAAAACCGCGCCGCTCAAAAAAGTCACTTGCTTTCTTGCCTACCGCAATAATCGAAACGACATCTTTCTTAAGTCCCGAGGCTTGTATGTCGGCCACCGCCGTCCGCAACACCCCTGAGTTGAGTGCCCCGGCGAGACCTTTGTCGCTCGTGATCACAATGTAGAGTGCGGCAGTAACACTACGCTCCGTCGTGAGCGGCAAACTCGAAAAAAGCCGGCTCCCGGATACTCGGGAGAGGACAGAAACGGCCGCTTTAGCGTACGCGCGGCCGTTCAGAGCTTTGAGTTGGCTTTTGCGCATTTTGGCAGCCGAGACCGCCTCCATCGCTTTGGTGACGGTTTGCGACTTTTTCATTGCCAGGATCTTAGATTTTATTTGTTTAAGTGCCATAGATTATTGAAATAAATCTGGATGTGTCTCTTCAAATTTTTTGAGCATCACCTTCAACTCCTCTTCGGTCTGTGTGGCAATCTCTTTAGAGCGTGCAATAGACTCAGGGATAGATTTAGCCTCTGCCTCAATAAATTGCAGCATCTTTTCTTCATACTCCGGCACGCGCGCTACCGGCACCTTGGCCAAGTAGCCATTAACCGCGGCATAAATGACGATTGCCTGATTCTCAAACGACAACGGGTTGCCGTTTTTTTGGCGCAAGATTGCCATCATGCGCTGGCCGGAGTCGATGCGCTTTTTAGTGTCCGCATCAAGGTCTTGTGCAAACTGCATAAAGGCCTCCAACTCGCGGAATTGCGCCAACTCGAGTTTGATACGGCCCGAGACTTTCTTCATCGCTTTGGTTTGTGCCGATGAACCGACGCGTGACACTGAGATACCGGCGTTGATTGCCGGGCGCATACCTTTGTTAAACAAATCAGTCTCCAAAAAGATCTGTCCGTCCGTAATAGAGATGACGTTCGTTGGGATGTAACCCGAGACGTCGCCTTCCTGCGTTTCGATAATCGGCAAAGCCGTCAGTGATCCACCCCCTTTTTCTTTATTGAGCTTTGCCGCACGTTCAAGCAAGCGCGAGTGGAGATAAAACACGTCGCCCGGGTATGCCTCGCGGCCCGGGGGGCGGCGCAGCAAGAGCGAGAGTTGGCGATACGCTACCGCGTGTTTAGAAAGGTCGTCATAAATTACGAGCGCATCGCGACCGCTGTCCAAAAAGAATTCCCCAATAGCGGCACCCGCAAATGGTGCTAGGTATTGCAGCGCCGCCGGAGCCGAAGCACCGGCATCAACCACAATCGTGTACTCCATCGCGCCCGCTTCTTTAAGTTGTTGCACCAGACGTGCGGTTTTACTTTCTTTTTGCCCCACCGAAACATAAATACAAACAGGGCGGCTTTCTTTCGGCTCGCTTTTTTGGTTGAGGATGGTGTCGATAGCAACGGTCGTTTTGCCGGTATAGCGGTCGCCGATAATCAACTCACGCTGGCCGCGACCTATGGGGATCATCGAGTCGATCGCTTTAATACCCGTGTGCAGAGGCTGCTTTACCGACTCGCGGTCCATCACACCATAGGCCTCGCGTTCGATTGCATTCTTTTTTGTCGATTTAATCGCGCCCAAACCATCAAGCGGCTCGCCAAGTGCGCTCACCACACGACCAAGCAACTCATCACCGACCGGGATAGAGAGTACCTGACCCATCGGGGTAACACCCATCCCCTCTGTTACCGTGGAACTGTCGCCTAAAATAATCACGCGTACCGAGGTCTCTTCGAGGTTAAGTACCACGCCAAACACATCGCGGGTTTGGATTGCATCTTTCAGTTGTTTGCCGTGCGACACCTCAAACTTGACCATCTCCGACATGGCTGCGCCCTCGAGCCCCTCTATCTCGGCAACACCGTCACCCACGCGCAGCACTACGCCGCCATTTTTAGGCCGCTCGGTCGGGATAAAGCCTTCAATTTCTTTTTTAAATTGTTCGATAAAATTAGACATGGGTTAGTTTTCTATACAACTCCAACAGCACCCGTGTTTGTTCTTGTTCAGGAGTTACTTTTTTGTGCATCGCCAATCGTTGTCCTTGCAAAATAAGTTTTTGATATTCAGAAAAAATTTTTGATAAGAGCTTTTGGTGCCGATGACGCTTAAGTGTGACAAGAAAAGCCGGCATAGATGCCTTATCCCCGAGTGCATATAGCGCTTTTGCGTAATCAGCTTCTATCATTGTTTTAAAGCCTTTTCTATCCCCAAGACAATCAGTTTGGCGACCTCCTGGCGACTTTCGTCGATAGCGCGGGTCTTTAGTTCGGCGGCTTGAGCCTCTGCCTCGCGTAATACCGCTGCCGCAGACGACTCTCCCTTCTTGACCAACTCGCGTTCTTTTGCAGAACCCGCAGAGCGCGCACCCAATAGTATTTCGTCGGCCTCTTTGCCGGCGGCACCTAGCACCTCGCGGCGCTTTACTTCTACCTCGGCAAGTTTTTGCGCAGCCGCTTCAGCGTCGGCAACCCCTTGTGCGACTCGCTGCCGACGCTCCTCTAACATTTTGGTAACCGGACCGTACAAAAAGTACCACAACGCCGCGAGCAAGAGCCCGAAGTTAATGATGTTGACGAGCAAGAGCCGCCAATCTATCCCGAATGTGGTAAGAATTGCCTGCACAAACGTTTAGGTGAATTTTATGATAAAGCCAATGACCACCGCGAAGATCGCGAGCACGTCGGTAACGGCGATGCCGATGTACATGGTGGTTTGGATAGTGCCGGCTGCCTCAGGGTTGCGGCCAATAGCCTCAAGCGCCTTTGACACCAAAATACCAAGACCAATACCCGGACCGATAACCCCGAGACCCACTACGATTGCCATGCCCAATGTCTTTGCTACCTCAAGATCCATATTAATGTTCGCTAATTGCTAATTTTATAAACGCCAAGGTTAGTATCGCGAAGATGCCTGCTTGCAAAAGCCCAATAAACGCTTCGAAGGCCATGAGCGGCACCGGCAAGAAGTACGGCACAAACGTCCCGATAACCAAGAGTAACACCTCGCCCGCGAAAATAGCACCAAACAACCTAAAACTAAACGACACTAAGCGCGCAAGGTTGCCGATGAGCTCAAGGAGCCCCACCACAAACCCCATCGCCCCTCCTCTAAAATTAACAAATTTAGCCCCGTACTTCAAGACACCGAGGGTGAATATGCCGGAGAGCTCGATAACGACAAACGAGATGATAGCCAACGCGAGGGTCGTGTTGAGGTCGGCATTAACCGGATGGAAGAGCGGTACCAACTCCTTGCCGTCGCTCACCTTGAGTGTGCCAAAGATAGGTACAAAGTCGACCATGTTGGCGATGAAAATAAAAAGAAAGATCGTGGCGATGAGCGGAAAGTAGCGCAAGGCGATGCGGCGATTCTCGAGCGTCTTTTCCATCATGTCGATGAGATACTCAAAAAACATTTCAAAAGCATTTTGAAGTTTGCCGGGGATGATCGAAAGCCGGTAGCGCACCACGAGCGCCAAGATAATGAGTATCGCCGTGACCACCCACATCGTGAGCATGGTGTTAGTGACGGGTATACCCCATACGCTAAACAAGCGCTCTGCAGCGAGCGTAATATGCAACCCTGATTCCATAGATAAAGGTATTTTAGCCTATATTTGGCCAAGAAAAAAGACTCTATTGTCTACGTGTAAGTCCTCATAGCTGAGCTCGTCATATATACTGTTCGTATAGATTAGTAACTAAAAACTAATACCATGCCTTTTATTGCACTAGCACTCATTCTTGCCGCAGCCATTGGCGGCGGTACTTCCGTCGCGGCGCAAAACGCGCTCCCGGGCGACGCTTTGTGGGGATTTAAAACTCAGGTTAACGAACGCGTAGCCGAGTCTATCGCCGTGGGCGACGAAGCCAAGGCTAACTGGGACATCGCCCTTGCCGAAGCACGCCTCGACGAGGCACAAAAACTTGCCGCAGAAAACAAGCTCGATGCCAACCTTGAGGCCGACTTGCAGGGCAACTTTGACGCCCACGCACGCGGCGTTGCTGAGCGCATCGCCAACTTGCAGGCCGATGGCGACTACCAAGCCGCCGCCGATGTTGCGGCCAAATTTCAAGCCTCAGTAGCCTCGCGCATTCAGGTGCTTGCCCAAGCAAGCGCTCACGCCAACACGAACGCGCAAGCAGCGCTCGGTGTCGTCATCAACAACGTGCGGGCAACCCTCGACGTTGCTTCACAACTTTCGGCTAAAGCTACTGCTGATGCGGCAACTCATCCTGAAGCTTCAACAACCGAAACTACTAACAACAACGCAGACACCAACGCAAACGTACAGGTGCAAACCGGCACGAGTGTTAAGGGTGGCGAGGGCGGAATTAAGACCGATCACGAGACCGGTATAAAAGTCGGCATATAATGTAGCGATGTACTTGCTGCAGAGCAGCGGCATCATCGCGAGCCAAGAAGCGTCGCTTATTATCCAAGCGACGCTTCTTATGCTTATTGTCGTGGTACCGGTGTTTGTGCTGCTTTTTTTCTTTGCCTACTACTATCGCGCTGGTAACCACAAAGCTCGCTACTCTCCTAACTGGGAGCACGCTAAGATGGACGAGCTTATTTGGTGGGCGATCCCGCTCGAAATTATTTTGGTACTCGGCGCACTCACCTGGGGCAGCACGCATGCACTCGATCCCCGTAAACCCCTCCCCTCGACCGTCCCCGCATTACAAGTCGAGGTCGTCGCACTGCCGTGGAAATGGCTCTTTTTATACCCCTCTCTTGGGGTTGCCAGCCTTAACACGCTAGAAATTCCGGCCAACATACCGGTTGAGTTCCACATTACCGCCGATGCGCCCATGAATTCGTTTTGGGTGCCACAGTTAGGCGGGCAAATTTATGCGATGACCGGGATGGATAATAGGCTCAACTTGATGGCCGACAAACCCGGTGATTATCCCGGCTACTCGGCCAACTACAGCGGCGCGGGTTTTGCCGGTATGCACTTTGTGGTGCACGCGGTCGCTCAAAAAGATTTTGAAGCGTGGGTAGCTGCAACTGCCTCTACCTCGCCCGTGCTCGATCAGGCAACTTACAGCGCGCTACGCGCACCAAGTACCGAACAAGAACGCACGTATGCATATCGCATCGACCTCTACCATGCGATACTGAAACAATTCGGCCACTAACATGTCGCTCTTTGGACTCCTAACTCCGCAAGCATTCATCCACGGCCCTATCGAAACGGGCGCGCAAATCATCGTTATTGTCGCAGTGCTCGTCACCGTACTCGCGATCACCTACTTAGGTCGTTGGCGATGGCTCTGGCAACAGTGGCTCACCTCGCTTGACCCAAAACGCATTGGCATCATGTACATTCTGCTGTCGTTTGTGATGTTTGGCCGCGGCTTTGTCGATGCACTGATGATGAAATCGCAGCAAGCGCTTGCCGTTGGCGCGCCAGGCTATATTTCACCCGACCATTTTGCCCAACTCTTTACCGCGCACGGTGTCATTATGATCTTTTTTGCGGCAATGGCGTTTATGTTTGGCATCATAAACCTGGTGTTGCCGCTCCAACTAGGTAGCAAAGACGTCGCCTTCCCCCTCCTCAACTCGATTAGCTTTTGGCTCACCGCAACCGGCGCGTTGCTTTTAAACCTTTCGCTCGTCGTCGGACAATTTGCGGCAACGGGCTGGCTTGCCTACCCGCCGCTCTCCGAACTTGCCTACTCCCCGGGGGTTGGTGTCGACTATTATATTTGGGCCCTCCAAATTGCGGGTATTGGTACTTTACTTTCGGGCATCAACTTTCTTACCACCATTGCCACCATGCGTGGCCACCTGCGGCTCATGCAAATGCCAATGTTTACGTGGACAACCCTCGGCTCGATGTTGTTGGTTATTTTTGCCTTCCCCATACTCACGGTCACGTTGGCACTGCTTGCACTTGACCGCACGCTCGGCTTCCACTTTTTTACCACCGATCTGGGCGGCAACGCGATGATGTACGTCAACCTCATTTGGGCGTGGGGCCACCCAGAGGTGTATATTTTGGTACTCCCCGCGTTTGGCATATTTTCTGAAGTGGTCGCGACCTTTTCGCAGAAAAAACTTTTTGGCTACACCTCCATGGTCGTCGCCACCATGCTCATTGTGGTGTTGTCGTTTATGGTGTGGGTGCACCACTTCTTCACCATGGGCGCCGGTGCCGATGTCAACGCCTTTTTTGGCATCATGACGATGGCTATCGCTATCCCCACCGGGGTTAAAGTATTTAACTGGCTCTTCACGATGTTCCGCGGACGGATTATTTTTGCCACACCGATGCTGTGGTTTATAGGCTTCCTCACCACGTTTACCATTGGCGGAATGACGGGCGTCTTAATGTCTATCCCCGCAGCCGACTTTCAGCTTCACAACAGTTTGTTTTTGGTCGCGCACTTTCACAACATGATTATCGGCGGCGTGGTGTTTGGATTCTTTGCCGGGTTTACCTACTGGTTCCCCAAATTTACGGGGATTATGTTAAATGAGCGCTGGGGCAAAGCTGCGTTTTGGGCATGGATCGTGGGCTTCCTTATGGCCTTTATGCCGCTCTACGCGCTTGGGTTAATGGGCGTCACCCGCCGGCTCGACCATATCGACGTTGCAAGTGGCTTGTACACACAACCGTGGGCACATTGGTTATTTGATATCGCAGCGGCTGGTGCAGCCGTAATAGCGCTCGCGGTCCTATTCCAAATAATTCAAATAATCGTGAGCATTTGGAATAAACATAAACATCATGTGGGCGAAAATCCGTGGCGCTCGCAGGGCCCTGAGTGGCAAGAACCGGCCGAACCATTGCATGAGCGCAGCGCACGCGGCGTCGCCATAGGCGCGGTCGCCGCACTCTTTGGTTTTGGACTCATCTGGCACATTTGGTGGCTCGCTGCGCTGGCTTTGATCGGTATTTTGTTGTCCCTCATCACTCTCCCTAAACCAGAATATGCCGACTGACAAAACAACGCTGGGATTCTGGCTCTATATCATGAGCGATTGCGTGCTCTTTGCGAGCCTCTTTGCTACGTTTGCGGTGTTGCGCGGCAGCGAAGATATTTTTTCGTTACCGTTCGTCTTTGTCCAAACCCTCGCCCTGCTTATCTCAAGTTTTACGGTCGGGCTCGCTTTTGTCACTAAAAAACAAAATACTTTTCTAATACTGACCCTTCTGCTTGGCTTGGGCTTTCTTGGGTTGGAAGTCTACGAATTTAAAAATTTAATGCTCGAGGGTTTTGGACCTTCTCACTCGGCCTACCTCTCCTCATTTTTTGCCCTCGTCGGCACGCACGGCCTGCATGTTGCCGCAGGATGTTTGTGGATGCTGGTGATGCTCGTCACCCAACGGTTTTATCAACTGCAGCGTCTCGTGCTCTTTTGGCACTTCCTCGACATCATCTGGATCTTTATCTTCACCTTTGTGTATCTCTTTGGAATTATATGAAGCACTATTTTGACGGCCTGATCCTCTCGCTCTTATTTACTCTTTTGAGTTTTGGATTGGTGGGGATGCATGTGCATATGAATCACACGGCAATTCCTCACGAGCTGCTCTATGTTGTATTACCGCTGTTTGCGGTGGCTCAACTGTTGGTACAAACCGTGTATTTCTTGCACCTACCTCAAGGCAATGGGTGGAACAAATTTGTCTATGGTTTTGCAATCTTGATAGTCGTGCTCGTGGTTGGTGGCTCGCTATGGATCATGAGCAATCTCCAACACAATCAATCCGAAATGTTTATAGGCGAGCCATCCCCCGAACACCAACTTGACTAGGACGCTCCGTGATTATTTCGAACTCGCCAAACCCCGCATGGTGGCGGGCAACGCGCTCGCGGCAGTAGCGGGATTCTTTTTTGGTTCGACTACGCTCAGCGCAAGTATTCCTTTTTGGGAACTGTTGATCGGGTTGTCGTGCGTAGTCGCCGCCGCCTGTGTTTGCAATAACGTCTCCGATCGCTACATGGATGCCAAAATGGCGCGCACCAACAACCGCGCCATCGCTGCAGGGCGCATCAGTGTACGGCACGCGATACTCTTTGCTTCAGCATTTTTAACTCTGGGTATTGTCCTTTTGTGGAAGATTAACCTTTTAAGTTTGGTATTTGGTTTGTTGGGATTTGTGATTTACGTCTTCGTTTACACCCCCCTTAAACCAAAAACCCCGCACGCGCTTTGGGTTGGAGCACTCGCCGGTGCCATGCCGCCGGTCGTCGGATATGTTGCAGCAACCAACCTGCTCGATTGGTATGCGTTCATACTTTTTGCGGCGCTATTTTTATGGCAGATACCGCACTTTATGGCAATTGCGTATTATCGCTACGAAGAATACCAAGCAGCCGGAGTGCCGTTATTTGTCCACCAAACACCAAGCAACCACACACGCCAGATCGCGCGCCGCATATTCCACAGCTCGCTTATCGTACTTTTGTTTGCTTGTGCAGCGCTTATTGCTAGTCCGCTGCTTTAATACCTGCCTTGCCGGCAGGCAGGCTCCACAGGTGCACGAGATACGGCACCAAGGATCCTAAAAGGAGGGCGCCCACCACACAGCTCGCAATAGCCCACGACTCGCGCCCAACAAAAAATACGGTGCTCAATCCTACCAGGTTAATCAACACTAATGCGCCCATCACGGAGTAAAAGTTAATAACGCTCCACCAACTGAGGTTTTGGATATCCATAAAGTGCACGTGATGGAAGTGCTCGCGATAAAACTCAACTCCTTGCTCCATTAATTTGCGTTGCGCCTCGCGCACTCCCGCCACATAGCCAAGCGCCACGCCTGCAAGCGCCGCAGGGATGGTAGAGGGCAACGAGGCGAGCGTGTAGCGCCAAAACGCCATCGTGAGCGTGATGATAATGAAAAAGAAAAACAGCGTCATGATAAGCCTCGTGCGATGAAAGTTATCGCGCACGGCATACTTGAGCGCCGTACTCAACACCAAAAACAGCGCCAACAGCGCCACCGCAATGCTTATCGTTTCTGAACCCCCCATATCCCTAGTATAACGCGATTGTATCTTTTCTTAATCTTCTGTAGTTTCTAGTAGGGTACGCACAAAAGGGCACGACAAATGGTATGGCGGCTAGACGTCACCGAACGGGTCCTGGAAGCCCCGAGCTTCCAGATCAAATTCGATATACCCAGAACCTACCCGAAAGAAGGTGATCTGATCCACATCGATCGCCGGGGAAATTCTGGCGAAGATCGGCAAATTCATGCCGCAAGCTGACAGACACTAACTAACGATGTCTGTTTTTTATTTTTAAATTAAATGTTTTCGTGCAAAAGCAAAACCGGAACCGTGTTTTAGATATCTTTCGAAGATAAGTGCCTTTTGTTTCGTTGGGAATGCACAAAACCATTTCAGTTTATAAGGCCGTTTCGAGCTTGAATATTTAGCATTACCATTATTGTGTTCGACAAAACGACGTTTTATATCCTCGGTGACACCCACATATAAACTTCCATCCACCTGACTTTGGAGAATATACACATAGTGCATGATTCGATTATAGCCCTGCTCCGCTAAAGCTACGCAGGACACTGCTTCTCCACTTAAAGCAAAACTCCCCATTTGGGGAGTTTTGCTGGCTTCTTGTGCCTGCACTGCGAAGCCTTGGCGAAGCAGTGGACCCATCGAGAATCGGACTCGAGCCTCGTCAATGCGAATGACGCGTAATACCACTTTACTATGGGCCCTTAAGCCAAAAAACTATATCACTTTGTCGGGCTGCTGGGAATCGAACCCAGTCTTCACGCACCCGAAGCGCGCGTACTACCGGTATACTACAGCCCGAATCGCTTGCCTGTGCTCGCACTGCGAAGCCTTGGCGAAGCAGTGCACCCTGAGAGGCTCGAACTCCCGACCTCACCCGTGTGAAGGGTGCGCTCTAACCAACTGAGCTAAGGGTGCCTTTGGCACACTTCCTATCTCTGAGTCCCGACGATTCTGTCGGGATCCCGACCCAAGCGTCGGGACTAAGGGTGCGCACGGAAACTATAGCGGAAATTAGTCAAAATAAAAAGCTACTCTTCCACCCGCACCGTAAATGCGGTAGGAATTACCGTACCGTTTACTTTAAACTCTGCCCAAACCGTATACAGCCCCGCCGTTCCGAAAATAAGATGCGTTTCCACCAGCGGGCCAAAATGCTCGGGCACATTCATCATTTGTGCCATCGTGTGCACTACTTGGCCGTTTTTAACGACGATAGGCGGCAGCGGCACGCCGGGCGGATGCAACTCACCGTGCGTATGAATAAAAGTTGAGAAATCATTTTTTACTATCGATACATGCGCTGCAGCCGAAAGATACGGCTCAATCGTAGTAATTGGTTTGTCATCTTTAGTAATCGTGTATTGCAGCGTTGCTACTTTGCCGGCAAGCGGCAGCGCGTATTTAAGCGCAACTTGGTAACCGCCAAAAGCGCCGGGCGATGGATACTCTTTTGCTTGTACTGTTTGTGTCGGAGCACCTCTGACCATAACTACAAATTGTTTTGATTCGAATGTCAGTCCATGTGCATAGTCGGCTGACACTAAGTATTCCCCCGCTTTGGGGAAGGTGTATGTAAAGTGATAAGTCGACGCCGCAATTTCGTCGCCAGTTTGCGCGGCATGAATATGCGCAAACGTAGTTTCGTCTTTGCTGACAATTACCAAGTGCACCAACTTTTCCATATCGACAAACAGCGTCGCCGGAGTCCCGTCTGCATTTGTGAGCGATACGGTAAGCGTGGTGGGCACTCCGGCAACCAATATTTTTGGCGACGCCGCGAGCGAAACTTCTGCGTGTGGCAATGATTCATAATATTTATATTCTTGTTGATCGGCAAAAAGATAAGTGTAACTACCCATCCCCCACATGCAGCCCTCGCGCGGGGTCATACTGGTCGCGACACCCGCTATGCTGGGCGGCATCGTGTGCCACCTGTTACCGTCGCTCTCGCAGAGCGCCTTAAAGGGATTTGCCAGGCCCAGACTCATGACGATGGCAAAAAATCCTATACCAACCACACTTGCCGCTACCACAGCGCCAGCGACCTGAAGCGTCGTAGCGCCCACCAACATAGGAGGTGCGTTTGTGTGCCGCAAAATCCACAAAAGACCAAAGGAGTATAAGAGTGCCAACAAAGCCAGTACGATTATCGCGATGGTAAAAAAGTCGAACGGTCGCTGCGACTCCCATCCTGCCGGTGGCACAAAATCACTTTTTGTAACTTCAAACTCAGCGTGCGCATCATAGCTCCTCTGCTGTGGCACGGTGATCGAAACTGTGTGTGTAGTAGTCCCGGTAAGCAAGGCCAAAGGAATGTCGTAGGCACCCGGATAACGGGCGTGTGCGTCGACCGAGAGTGAGTCGATCCTAACCGTTGGCGCACCGCCCGCGCGCAACAAAAGCGCGGAATCATCTGAAGTGTCGCGCCCAAGATTAATCGTCATCCCTTGGCTCGTGGTGCTAAAAACTTTAGTTGGCGGCGTTAACAGCGGCGGTGAGGTAATAATAACGATGCTCGAGAAGTAGATTACGAACACCGCAAAAATAAATTCTGTACCAAGCGCCAGTGGGAGCTGTTTGGCATGGCCGCGCCAAAGTGCCCACGTGCTCCAAGTCCGCACCAGCACCAACACCACTGCGGCGCAAAGCAAGTATAAAAACGCGGTCCCCCATTCGGTCGAAAAGAGATTGTTAAAACTTTTTAGATGCAGCCATACGATGTAGCTTGCCGTTACCGCAACAGCCGCTGCATCCCACAAAAGCATCACAAACACCCGTTGCACGACCGCACTAAAGACCCCGCGCAGGCGCGGCATAAGCAGTAGCAAGAGCAGAATAAATAGCAGACCGGCCCACACGTCCTTCTCTATTACGTGGAAAAAGTTAACGAGGATAGAAAAATACGGATGAAAAGGGTTTGCGGTAGCGTGGCTAATAACTGCCCGCGCGAAAGCAAAAATACAGAGTAGTCCAAAAATTATTCCCTCCCACAGCGTAAAATGCGCAGAATCAAAAATCTTTTTTCTTGCAAAAGCAAAAACGATCGCAATAATTGTGGCGGCTCCCATACGAACGAGTGTGGCTAACCCAGCCGAAGTGCCGAGATACAGCCAAAAGGCGGAGAGCAATCCAACACTATGCAAGCTCGAAAGATCAGACGACTTGGTGTAAAGCTGCAACAGTCCGCCCAGTATGACGAGTGCGATGGCGCCAAAAAGCACTCGTGCATGCAATCGACGCAACAGGGGTTTTTCAGCAATAAAACGCCCTAAGACCGGCCGTAATGCGAATACAAAAAATAATAGGATTGCCCACAGTAACCCATGCCCCATTAACTCGACCGTCATGCCGAGTGCTTCGGGAATGTTGTTGGTGGTCACTAACTCAAACGAGGACGTTTGTTTAGAGGCATCAACCGCTTGTCCAACGGCAAACAAGTAACCTCCTTTGGTAAAGTGCCCGTCATCTGCCGACACGACGCTCCAATTAACCACGTAGGTACCGCTCGTCGTTGCAACGATAGACACAGAGAGCACTCGCGCGTCGCCCTGTGCGACGCGCGGACTCCCCTGCGACACCACCTCGCCATCCGGCGCAAGTACTTGCAACGAACTGGCTGCCGCATCTGCCCTTTCGCTAAAGTGGATCGAAACCTCTTTAGGAGGGTTTGTGAGCACGGCAGAAGACGCCGGCTCGTATGAGACGGGTGTGGCGTGCGCGCTCGCTAAGAGCGGCGCGCAGGCAAGCACGAGCACTATGGCTGCAATCTTCCGCATCGTGCTTAGTTGCTGCGGCGGCACATCAACCCAAACACCAACGCGACCGCGCCAAGCACGATGCCTGCGTATGAGTAGGTGCGCGCGCTATTGCTGTCGCTACTCAATGAGATGACCGACGCTGACTGTTCAGGGAAGCCCATCGACGCTTTATCCATCGGGCAGCCAAACCCACCCATTTTGGACACTTGCATCACGCCACCGCCGAGATCTTTTTGTCCTTCGTCGATTGCGGTTGCACCTTCTGGCCGGCAAACAAAAGTAATATTTACTTTCGTACCATCAATCGTGCCGAAAAAACGGTACGAAAGAGAGGTCGCAACGGTCGGATAAAACGGCGCGGTGTAAGAACCCGGTTTGCCATAGGCGGGAGAGAGCGCGAGAACTTTGGTCTTTCCTCCGGCAGAAAGCTCAACCTGCAGCGTCTTCTCCAAACCGGTTACCGGGGTCGAACTTTTTGGCATACCATCCATGTCACCGTCAGCTGACATCGTCGGCGTCCCCGCACCTTTGGTAACCGTGAGGTCGACACCGGTTTTGTCATCAACGGCGACCGGCTCGTTGAGCGAGCCCACCACAAAGCTGTAGGTTGAACCGCCGAAGGTAAACGTCCCATGCTGATGCGCACTCGCCAAAAAAGGCGCGCACAAAAACAGTGCCGAACAAACAAACAGAATTTTTTTCATTTTTGCTTAGCTAACGCAAATAAGAGAAAGGTCTCTTCGTTAGCCAAACCGCCTATATGCTGCTATGCCTCTGCGCAGCTCGTCGCGCGCGGGGATTAAACGAAATGATACAAAACAGAGTTCAACAAATAGTACCGACAAAATCGCCAAGAAAAACATCGCGGGTAGCGCGGCAACTTGCTTGTCCTCGTGTTGTATAGCAGCGTGCAAGCTCCCCCACACTACGCCCGTGGCCGTGTGGTGGTCGTCTCCATCGTCGTGCGGCACCACAGCGTGCACAAAACCTCCCGTAAGGAGCGCCAACATAATCGCAACACCGAGCACGGATTTCATACTTCAATAGTAGCAGAGAAAAAAGATTTGCTGTACAGTATGAGCGACGCCCCTACGGGCCCGTAGCTCACTTGGTAGAGCGCCTCATTTGCAATGAGGAGGTAACCGGTTCGATCCCGGTCGGGTCCACAACGTTTCAGGAGATGGAACTCGATCCGTCGTTTTTTGGCCAAATCAACTCCAAATCGCTAGCCTGTGCACGCTGCTTCCAATTCCTTACTTCTTCCTTCCAACGATACAGTGGTGTACCCGACTTTTGTGCAAGATTTAAAATATGTTTTTCATAGTTATCTGGGAGACGAAATTTTGGATGATCCTTCGAATTTGGGTGCGGATCTGCCATAATAATTCCGACGATATCTTTAGGGGAGATTTTGTTTTTCACTAGAGACTCCGGTGCAGGCCACGCACTTGGTCCCGCAAACCGTTCTTTTGCAGGATCTATCAAAAGCATCGTTTTAAAGTCATGGAAAACCTCTGCAGGATTTATCTCGCCATCTTTTCCATATAGGTGGGGAGGAAAGGCTTTTGTTCCATATTCACTAACTGGCAGATAGTCCTTGGAGTAATCAGGTAAGTCGCCAACATACATTGCTGCTTCTTCAAATATTTGGTTGACCTCCGCAACGACATCTCGATACTGCGGATCTACTGCATGCTCAAACGTCGTCTCAATCCTCAAATTTTTTGTATTTCCTGTTAAACGTGCGAGATTCCATTCCAGTGCATTTCCCTGGAAATGAACGAAATTATTGTCTATATACGCAATCAGGGCTTTTGTATCTTCATAGCGCGGTAGGGTTGATGCTGCGTATGGTCGTAATTTTGCGCTGATTTGAGGGAGTGCCTTTTTCAGGTTAGCAATAACTTGGGGATTAGTGCCGTATCCTGTCCACGGGTCTAAGACAGAAATATAATCCCAAGCACATAAAATCCTTTGCAAAGCAGGATCTACTCCTTTAGCAACGCGTCCGTATTGTCGTTTCTGTTCTGCTGGAGATAATATACCCTCCGAGAGAATTGTCTCTATGGTCGATACGGGTGCAAAATGTCCCAACAGTCTTTTCGTCATGACACCTTCGGGCATCTTGGCCATTTTTTCTCGGGCCTCTTGAACTTTGTCTATCGACTCAGTTGCAGGTAGGGACTTTGGCCTGCCTAAGGTGTCGTCGTCAGGTTTGTTCCAAACAATTTTTGACTTCCTTTCCATTAATTCAACTCATCAATCTTCGCCGCCAAAATAAAATCGTTTTCTGAAAGACCCTGAATGGCGTCGGTCATAAGCTCGATCGAAAGCATGTTATACGTAACCGTCATCATCGGGTGATGATTTTCTTCTTCGGCAACGTCAGCAATTTTATTTACAAACTTCATCGTCTCGACAAAGTTTTTAAAATTAAAACTTTTAGCCAACATGCGGCCGCCATCGATAAGCATCCAACCCTGATCGAGCTCGGGCATCATGGTCTTGGCCTGCGCTTCAGTCAGCGGCACTACCCCACCCTCGCACGGTATACATTTTTTCTTAGATAATTTACTCATTTCGTTTTGCGGGCTTGCCCCGCCATAGCTTTAGCGACGGCGGGCCAACTGTATCACATGGTCGATGAATTGTCCGAGAGAAGAGCCTACTGCACGCAATGCTTTAGGCAGCAGAGACTCAGAGGTAAGACCCGGCAACGTATTAACTTCGAGAAAATAAATACCCCGACGCGAAATAATAAAGTCAGAGCGTGAGTAGTGGCTGAGGTTGAGACCTTCGTGCACCAACTTTGCTATCTTTTCTAACTCAGTAGTTTCTGCATGCGAAAAGTTGCCCGGCACGCGCTCGATAGTTTCGCCGCCGTATTTCGCATCGTACGAAAAGAAAGGCTGATGCGAGGGCGGGATTATTTCGACCGGCATAAGCGCGTAGGTCTTTTGATTCCTAAAATTATCAATCACACCAACCGTCGCCTCGCGACCTTTGATAAATTCCTCAACCAATGCCTGCGGCGAGTGATCAAATGCCGTACCGAGCGCATTTTGTAGTTGTTGAAAATTATGAGCGATTGTCGTTGCTACCGACGATCCGCCCGCGACCGGCTTTACAATCACCGGGTGCGGCATACTACGGAATAGCTGATGACTGAGGGCCTCGATATCATCCGAGCGGTCTGCCACTACCCCATGAGCCACTTTGACGCCAAACCTCCGCGCCTGCTCTTTGGTCAGATGTTTGTTAAAGGCCGTCGCCGATGAAACCGGGCCAGAGCCCGTATAAGGCATGCCTAGGCGCTCAAAAAGTCGCTGTACGCCGCCATCCTCGCCAAACTCGCCATGCAGGGCATTAAACGCTACATCGGTGCCAAAAAGAGCCTTTTCGGGTGGTACCAACACTCCGTGCAAGTGCCAATTGCCCATGCGATCAATAAAAATATCGCGCGGCTCGTACTTTTCTCTATCCAGCGATTCCAGTACCGAGGCGCCGGTTTTTAGAGACACGCCGTACTCCGAGCTTGGGCCACCGCGAACTACCGCTACGACTGTGCGCATATCCGTTAATTATATAACGAGATTCTTACGACTTTTGTTGCGATGATACCCAATAGCAAACCGATGGGCTTCGGCATTGGCAAGCAAAATCTCGCGTTCTTTAGTTTTAATAAGTTCGCGACCACCTAAAATATTGCGCGGTCGATGCTTTTCGTCCTTCACTACACCGACCACCGGGATACTCATACCGTACTCAGCAAGCACCGTTTGGGCGGCATTAATCTGCGCGGTCGAGCCGTCTACCACTATCAATCGTGGTAGTGGCCACTCGTCGTGCCCCAGGCGGCGACTCAACACCTCGCGCAAGGCGCCCGGATCGTCACCCTGCTTGGCGGTTTTGATTTTAAACTTACGATACTGACTTTTGGCCGCCTCCCCGCCCTCGACTACGGTCATTACTCCGACATGAGCCGAACCCTGCAGATGTGCGATATCGTACGCCTCAATCCGATATGCTAAACCATCAAATTTCGGATTTCGATATTCGGATTTTATCAGCGAAATGTCCTGGATATGTTGCAGTGCGTATAGTTGCCGGTGAAGCTCTTTTGCTTGTTCAAAATTTTCTTCTTTTGCGGCGGCGCGCATCTCTTTGGCCAAGCTCTTAAGGAGTTGCTTTTTCTTGCCCTCAAACAACAACACAATGTGTCGCACGGTCTTGCGGTATTCTTTTGCAGAAATTTCGCCGGTGCAGACCCCGGGACATAAACCAATTTGGCGATTAAAGCACGGCCTCTTTTGACCTGGCTTGCATTTTTCATCGCGATACGGAAATATTCGGCGGATTAATTTCATCGCCTCGCGTAGTTGGAGCCCATGTGGGAAGGGACCGAATATTTTTTTGGCCTTGTACTCCCCAAGATTGGTCGTCCGCACTACCAACACTTGGGGAAAATTTTCATCAGTTATAAGTACATGATTCCAACTCTTATCATCTTTGGAGTCGGTGTTGTGCGGTGGTTTGTGCGAGTGTATCAGCGACGATTCAAGCAACAGTGCTTCGAGTACCGAATCGGTCTTTCTAAAATCAATAGACACTGCCTTCTCCAGCATTTGCACAATCAGCGCCCCGCGTGTCTCGGCCAAATCGTTAGCAAAGTAGCTACGCACGCGGTCGCGCAAACTGGTGGCCTTGCCAATGTAGAGAATCTCTCTAGTATGCCCAAGCCCCCTTCGCCGAGGCTTCGGCGGGCCAAGAAAGAAATACACTCCCGGCGAGTCGGGTATTTGCTTGGCCTTCTTCTTAAATTGCTCGAGCGTCATGCGCTCTTTTTATAACACTTTGCGCAAGTATTTGCCTGTGTGGGAGTTCTTATTGTTAGCCACATCCTCAGGGGTGCCTTTGGCGACCAATTTGCCGCCCCCCACACCGCCTTCGGGTCCAAAGTCCAACACATAGTCAGATGATTTGATGATGTCCATATTGTGCTCAATCAAGAGCACCGTATTCCCCGCTGCCACCAGGCGATTGAGAATATCGATGAGTTTGCGGACATCTTCGTAGTGCAACCCAACGGTGGGCTCATCGAGCAAGTAGATAGTTTTTTGCAAGTGAGGACGATACAACTCCGCAGAGATTTTGACGCGCTGTGCCTCGCCACCCGAGAGCGTTGTTGCCGATTGACCCAGTTTTAAATACCCCAAACCAACCTCTTCCAAGGTTTTGAGCCGATCATAGATCGCCGGGATATCGCCAAAGAATTTGATGGCCTCCTCTATCGTCATCTCGAGTATGTCGTGAATGCTCTTTTTGTTGTACTTAATCTCGAGCGTCTCCTTCATAAACCGTTTGCCATTGCAAACATCGCAGGTAACGTAGACGGTTGGCAAAAAGTGCATTTCGACGGCAATCATGCCGTTGCCCTCGCAGGCCTCACAACGCCCGCCACCGCGCGCCTGCGGGACGTTAAACGAAAAGCGCGACGCCTTCCATCCGCGAGCGCGAGCTTCCGAACTCTCTGCAAACAACTCGCGCACAAACGAAAACGCGCCCGTGTAGGTTGCCGGGTTAGAGCGTGGTGTACGGCCTATAGGACTTTGGTCGATAAGTATTGCCCGTGACAGATGCTCGGTACCCTCAAACTTAGCCGCGTTGTGCACTTTGTTGGTGCGATGGCTTTTGTCGAATCGCGCGCGCAAATTTTCATACACCAGGTCGTACAAAAAGGTCGATTTACCCGAGCCGGAAACACCCGTGATTACCGATAGTCGGCCGAGCGGCACTTCGACATCCAAGTTTTTTATATTGTGCGCGTTGCCACCTTTAATTTTGAGGCTGCCTTTATCTTTTTCGCGGCGTTCCTCGGGCACCTCTATTGCCTTTTCACCGCGCAAGTAGGACAACGTGACCGAGCCGCTGTCATTCTTTTTAGCGGTCAATAATTTTTCGAGCCAACCGTCCACTACAATTTCGCCCCCGTGCACGCCGGCGCCCGGGCCAATGTCGACAATGTAGTCCGAAGAATAGATAGTATCCTCGTCGTGTTCGACCACAATAATCGTGTTACCTAAGTCGCGCAGGTTGAGCAGTGTTTTAATCAGCCGCTCGTTGTCACGCTGGTGCAAGCCGATCGTCGGCTCGTCGAGCACGTAGAGAGCGCCCACCAGCCCACTCCCCAACTGCGATGCCAGCCGTATGCGCTGCGCCTCGCCGCCGGAGAGCGTGTTGGCCTTGCGATCGAGCGTCAGGTAGTCGAGACCCACATCGAGCATAAATTTAAGCCGCGCACAGATTTCTTTGACGACCGTTTTAGAAATTTCTTGATCTTTTTTAGAAAGCTCAAGTCCTTCAAAAAAATCATACGCCTCTTTAATCGATTGACTCGTAACGTCTACAATATTTTTCGGATTTCGTGCTTCGGATTTCGTGCTTACAAACACATGCAGCGCTTCGGGGCGCAGACGTTTGCCTTTACACTCCGGACACGGCTCATCGGACCAAAAGTGTTTAGTACCCAAGCCGTTACAGTGGGGGCATGCGCCATACGGCGAGTTAAACGAAAACAGACGAGGTTCAACTTCGGGGAAAGAAAATCCGTCATAGGCGCACATGAATTTGCTCGAGATAATCCGCTCTTGTCCTGCCTCCTCTATTTTGACCAAGCCGTCCGCCTCTTGCAGCGCACGTTCAACGGCTTCGGACAAACGCTCGATTGCCGGCTTTTTTTCGCGCTGGAATTCAGAAATCAAAAGCTCATCTACCAACACATCAATACTGTGTTTTTTGTGGCGCGAAAGTTCAACCCGCTCGCGCAAAGAAATAAGCTTGCCGTCTACTTTGGCACGCTCAAAACCCTTGCCCAACAAATCGTAAAGTAATTGATAGTACTCGCCCTTGCGACCGACAACCACGGGCGCATACACCCGCACCACATCGTCGCTGATCTCGACCCCCATCACTTTTTTGATTTTTTTAGGAACATGAGAAGAAACGGTCTCAACTACACTTTGGATTATTTCTTCGTTCGAGTGCTTGCGTATTTCGCGGCCGCAAATTAAACAATGCGGCTTGCCCACGCGCGCGTACAAAATGCGCAGGTAGTCATAAATTTCGGTAATCGTCGCCACGGTTGAGCGTGGGTTATTGCTGCGCGATTTTTGATCGATAGAAATTGCGGGCGAAAGTCCGGTGATCTCCTCGACATCGGGTTTTTGCATCTGGCGCAAAAATTGTCGCGCGTAGGCTGACAAACTTTCGATATAGCGGCGCTGCCCTTCGGCAAAAATAGTATCAAACGCGAGCGATGATTTGCCCGAGCCAGACAAACCCGTAAAAACCACCATTTTATTTCTGGGGATTTTAAGGTCGATGTTTTTTAGGTTGTGGGTCTTTGCCCCCTTGATATGAATATGCTCTTCCATAGATTTACCCTGAGCTTGCCGAACGGGTACACAACTTTTCCTTCCACGCAAACAGCCCCCGCGGCTATTCCAGGGGGTTGGTACGGACGAGTATAGCATATCGTGTTAAAAAATTGACAATCATTGAGGCAATGTTATTTTTCTTTCAAAGCACAAAAAGGGAGATCGTGCATGATAAAACGAAGAGCCCGGTTTATCGTGGTCACTCGCCACGCTGAACCAACGATCTCCCCCGCACCGGAGGGGATCACCGAAAAAGGAGAGGCGGAAACTCGCTCGGTTGCAAAGAAACTCCGTGCCCGTATTCCGCAAAATCTTCTGGTGCGAGTAAAATGCTCCGATATGGCAAGAGGTCGGTTGAGCGCAAAGATTATCGCCGAGGAGTTTGGCACTCAAGCAGAGGAAGACCCTTTGCTCAGCAGAGCAATAAATACACCATACCTCGGTCCTACCATGGACCTCGCCGAAGAGGCCGACACGGTGATTGTTGTTGGCCATCTTGAGCTGACCGGCGACTGGTCGGGGTTGCCCGGGCAATATGCCTCTGCCGTGCTGGGACAAAATATTAGGCATGGTGCGCTTGAGTACTCTCAAGCCTGGCTTCTTGATTGTGTGACTGGCCAGTTTGAGCTTGTATACCCTTAACAGACGGTGACTCCGTCTGTTTTTTTTGTTTTTGACTTATACACAACCACGCACTTCAAAAAAATTATGAGCGGTACACTATAGTGCATATGGATAAAAGTACTTTTGTGCAGGTGGCAACGGTCATCTTTACTATTGTTGGTCTCGTGCATTTGTATCGCGCATTTTACTCGCTCCCGGTAAACCTTATGGGCTGGGTGGTGCCGGTTGAGGTGTCTTGGGTTGTCGCGATAGTGGCGCTCTTCTTGGCCTACTCCGGCTACCGCCACTGGAGATAAGTATTCCGTTCAACAAACAAAAAGACTACGATATATCGTAGTCTTTTTGTTTTTCATTTCTTTTTCTTCCCGC
Source organism: Candidatus Nomurabacteria bacterium (assembly GCA_943348815.1). Taxonomy (GTDB): domain Bacteria; phylum Patescibacteriota; class Minisyncoccia; order Phycocordibacterales; family SBAW01; genus GWA1-54-10. Next base: position 65,551 of record CALQYT010000002.1, on the reverse strand, counting down.
CTGTTAAAGCATACAGCTCATCGCGGATTAGCGCTGCGGTTTCGAAGTCAAGCTCTTTGACCGCATCGGCCATCTCGCGGCGCTTCGCGGTAATAAATTTCTTTGGATTTTCTTTGTACAGTTGTTTGTCTACCTCCAACATCCCCACCACCGCCTTGCTATGTTCGCTACGCAACTCCTCGGTAATATCTTTGATATTTTTCTTGATCGTCGTGGGCGTGATGCCGTGCTCTTTGTTATACAACTCTTGTGCAGCGCGGCGGCGGCGTGTTTCGCTCACCGCTACTTTGAGCGCGGGCGTTTCTTCATCGGCATACAACACCACGCGGCCGGCCGAGTTGCGCGCGGCGCGGCCAATCGTTTGTATCAGCGAGACTTCGCTGCGCAAAAATCCGGATTTGTCGGCATCTAAAATCGCCACCAACTCAACCTCGGGCAAGTCGAGCCCCTCGCGCAACAAGTTAACCCCCACCAACACATCGTACTCGCCGCGACGCAAGCTCGTGAGTATCTCGATACGCTCAAGCGTTTCAACATCGCTATGCAAGTAGGTTGATTTGATCTTGCGTTCTTTCAAATAGTCATTCAAATCTTCGGCCATTTTTTTAGTGAGTGTCGTGACCAACACGCGGTTGCCATTTTTAACAACTTTTGTAATTTCTTCTATCGCATCTTGCACCTGGCCCGGATAATTTTTTTGCGCAATAACCGGACGGATGTCTATAATCGGATCTAAAAGTCCGGTGGGGCGCACAATCTGCTCGACAATATTTTTGCCCGATTTTTCTTTTTCGTAGGTGCTGGGTGTCGCCGAAGTATAAATCACCTGTCCCACCCGCTCTTCAAACTCTTCAAACTGCAGGGGGCGGTTGTCGACGGCGCTCGGCAAACGGAATCCAAAGTCGATCAACGTTTCTTTGCGTGCGCGATCGCCATTATACATACCGCCAATCTGCGGCACGGTTACATGACTTTCGTCTATCACCGTCAAAAATCCTTCGGGGAAATAACTCAACAAGGTGTAGGGCGGTTCGCCCGGTTTGCGACCGTCAAAGTGGCGCGAGTAATTTTCGATCCCGTTGCAGTAGCCAAGCTCGCGTATCATCGCCAAGTCGTAGTTGGTGCGGCGCTTCAGACGTTCGGCCTCTAGCAATTTGCCTTTACGCTCAAGCTTTGCCAGCTGCTCCTTAAGCTCGGCACGAATGTCGGCAATAGCGCGGTCGCGCTCATCTTCGGGGGTTACATAATGTTTGGCGGGGAACAAAAATATCGAGTCTGGCGCAGATTTTTCCTCGCGCGTAATAGCATCAATAACGCGCAACTTTTCTATCTTCTCCCCCAAAAACTCGACACGATACAAAACCCGCTCGCCGGTCGGCATAATCTCCACACTGTTGCCGATTGCACGAAAGGTGCCCGGCGTAAGGTCGGCATTGGTGCGCTCAAAGTACACGCCAATGAGTTCGCGAATTAATTCTGAACGATTTTTTGCCACACCCGCCTTTAATTCCAAATGCACTTTGCGATATTCATCCGGGCTCCCTAAACCATAAATGCAGGACACCGACGCGACCACGATGACATCGTTACGCGTGAGCAGGGCTTGGGTAGAGGCATGGCGCAGGCGCTCGATCTCTTCGTTAATCTGCGCCTCCTTCTCTATATACGTATCCGAGTGCGCGATGTAGGCCTCGGGTTGGTAGTAATCGTAGTAGGAAACAAAATAATGCACGGCTGCATCGGGGAAAAACTCGCGGTATTCCTGCGCCAACTGTGCCGCGAGCGTTTTGTTGTGCGCAATAACGAGGGTCGGCTTTTGTACCGCTTCTATAACATTGGCCACGGTGAAGGTCTTGCCCGAGCCGGTGACGCCCAGCAGCGTTTGGTGCCGCTCGCCGCGCTCGAGCCCCTTAACCAAAGCCTCAATAGCCTTGGGCTGATCCCCCGCCGGCCGGTGTGGTGTTTTAAGTTTAAACTTCCCCATGAAAAACTACTTTAGCATATTTCATATAATTCGGGTGTTATATTTGAGCGAGGTTCGACCTCGCTCATGGTAAAGTATTGATATGGGAAATAGACCTCCTCTAAGTAAGGGCGAGTTTTACCACATCTATAATCGCGGCACCGAAAAACGCAAAATTTTTCTTACAAAAACTGATTACGAACGTTTTCTTTCCCTCTTGTATTTAGCCAACAGTTCCGAATCTATAAAGATAGAAAATATCCGCCGCTCTGAACGAGGCTCGACCTTACTCACTCGTGCGCTCGAAGTTGACCGAAACGAGCCTTTGGTCGCTATTGTTAGCTACTGTCTTATGCCTAACCATTTCCATCTTTTACTACATCAACAAGTTGATAACGGTATCAGTCGATTTATGCAAAAACTTGTAACAGCATACACCATGTATTTCAATACCAAAAACGAACGTACTGGCGCATTGTTTCAAGGAAAATTTAAATCTGTACATGCAGGAGAAGATCGATATTTAAAATATTTAATTGCTTACATACACCTTAATCCAATTAATCCAAAGGAAAGGGTTACTTTAGACGACTATCCATATTCAAGCTACTCAGATCTTGCTGGCATATTGCGTCCCCAAGGAAAAATATTAAACAAAACTGTGTTGCCGAATTATTTTCCTACGCCCAAAGAGTTCAAAAAAGAAATACAAGGATGGATAGGTTACGGAAGTGAGCGAGGTTCGACCTCGCTCAAATGAGCAACCCGAGAACAAAAAGCCGACGACATAGTCATCGGCTAAACTCGACCTTTCCCCAAACACTTCTCCTTGTACTCTTTTTCCATGAAAGGGCTAGGGGTGAGGTTCATTGCGGAGCAAAAGTTACGGGCATTCCGGATATAGTCCCGGAGGCCTTGATTGGCCTTTTCGACTGCACGCTGCCGTGCACCCCATCCGCTAGCAAAGTCTTGCACCATGAGGCGTTCTTCCCACGGATAGACTGCTTCGGAATATTCGCCGGCAATGTCTTCGTCGCCGACAACTACGGCAGGACCTTCGGTTTTCAAAGTCACCTGACAGTCTTTCCCGGTCTCGAATTCGACTGCGTCGTAGGTTGCCTCACCATCTCCTCGTTTCCAAAGATAACGAAGTCCAAACAGTTTGGCATCTTTCCGGCCACGTTCGAATCGTAATACAATCATGCTAGGAGTCATGATCTTTGAAAGATCCACGTCAACACCTCGCTTTCTCCCCACCTCACTAAATCTTATTTCTTATACTTTGACAAGAAGTCATCACGAAACACCTCGAAATTCCCCTTAAGAATACTCTCTCTAATATTTTTGGTGAGGGTGGTGAGAAAGTAGAGGTTGTGCATGCTCGCCAAAATTGGCCCAAGCATTTCGTGCGTTCTAAACAAGTGGTGTACATAGGCGCGCGTATGATTTTGACATACCGAACACTCGCACCCTTCGTCTAGTGGCCCAAAATCATATTGATATCCCGCATTGGGGATCTGGATTTTGCCGCGTTTCGTATAAATCCCACCCGTGCGACCATTGCGCGTTGGCAGCACGCAATCAAAGGTGTCGACGCCTGCCGCGACACCAATAAACAAATCCTCCGGCTCGCCAATGCCCAACAAGTGACGCGGTTTATCTTCGGGCAACTCGCGGTTAACCTTATCTAAAATTCCCAAAATATCATCTTTAGAAAACGAACCGCCGATGCCGTAACCATCGAAATCTTTTGCCGCTAAATACTGTGCACTCTCCAATCGCAAATCTTCAAAACGTCCACCCTGTACTATCCCGTAGAGCGCCTGCTCTGAATCTTTTTCAATATTTTGCCGGTGCGCTTTTAAACTCCGGTCGGCCCAACGGTGTGTCCTGTCCATTGCCTCTTTTTGGTAGGCATGATCGGCCGTGGGCGACGTGCATTCGTCGAACGCAAAAATAATATCGGCGCCAAGTTGGTGCTGGATTTCTATCGAACGCTCGGGAGTAAAGCGATGCAGCGAGCCGTCGAGATGCGAGGTAAACGAAACCCCTTCTTCGTCGATTATTGCGAGCTTGCCGTGGCTGGTTGCCAATTCTTCGTCGTACACGCTTATCGCCTCTTCGGGCGAAGCTTGCTCGGGCAAAAATTTAGAAAGTTTTTTACCAAACCCGGCACCGAGCGAAAATACCTGAAACCCGCCCGAGTCGGTCATCGTAGGGCCATTAAAGCCCATAAACTTGGCGACCCCGCCCGCTTTCTCTATCGCCTCTAACCCCGAAAGGTAGAGGTGGTACGTGTTAGCAATAATCGTTTGTATCCCCAGCTCGCCAAAACGCGTCGCGGGCACGCCTTTAACATCGGCCTTGGTGGATACGGCAACAAACGCCGGCGTCTGTATGTCACCGTGCGGGGTATGCAGCACGCCAGCCCGGGCAAGCCCCGGTCCGCGATGCAAAATTGCTAATTTACTTTTTGACACTCACCAACTCTACCTCAAAAATCAATGTGGAGTTAGCCGGAATCGGGCCATAATCTTGAGAGCCATACGCGAGCGAGGGCGGCACAATGAGCATGCGCTTGCCGCCAACTTTCATGCCCACTAAGCCTTGATCCCAACCGGGGATTACGTTCCCCGCGCCAAGCTGAAAGCTAAACGGTTGTTTGCCCACCGAAGTGTCAAAGACCGTGCCGTTTTCAAATTTACCGGTGTAATTGACCGTAACCGTATCGCCAACCTGTGCCTCAGAACCAGAACCCGCTGCCTCGTCTTGGACCACAAGCGAAGAATTATCTGCGGAGGAACTAGGGGTCAACATGCTGCCTACATTAAATTGCTGATATAAAAAGAAAAACCCAACCACCGCAAGACCCGCGGCAATCGCTATCCCAACTTGTAACTGTTTTGACATAGCAAGAGTATAGCACTACCGCAAAGTGCTCGCCGCTGCCGCGTTGATAACCACCGCGGCGGATGTATCGACACTCCCGGCCACGCTGGCAGTCTGGGTAGCTGGGGCTGAAAGCGCATTAGCATTAAGCACCAGCAGGACAAGCACCACTGCGGCCACTACCCCGCCGGGGACAAGCAGATCGTATGCCTGAATTTGTATGTGATGAAAGAAGGCAAACGCCAACGCGACCAGCAGGAGGACTGCAATGCCGCCCAATACCCATGCGGTCGTGGTGCGCGGCTCGGCAAACAATCGGCCAACTTGTCGCACAATCGAGTTGTTGAGTTGCGCCACTTGCGCCCCAAGCACTACACCCGAAGGGCTGGCAAAATGCTCAACGACAAAGGTCGCCGGCTCGCCTTTGTAGGTCCCTTGCGCAACGCCAACGCCTATTTCGCGATACGCCCCCTTAACAATATTGGCTTTGTGCGAGGGCGATGCCATCCACGCATCCACGACATCTTTAGAATCGACAAAACGCACGGCCAAATTTTCGCCCGCATAGTGGTAGTCATATCCGGCGTTGGTAATAAAATCCCACGGTTGTTTGCCGTCGGGGCTCACATGCGCGAAGTATCCCTTGGCCGCCATGTCGTCGGCTTTGGCTTGCGCCGATTTGTCCAAGAGCTCACTTTCGGTGAGCATACCAACATGGTTGTCGACCCGCTCGGTGTTAGTGAGGGTCAAAATTTCGCTCTGTACTACGGCGGCCAAAAAGTCGTGCCCGGGGCGCAGCAGCAAATTACCCACCAATAGCGCCTCGGTCAACAGGGCTAAGCCGAGTAGGCACAGGAGCGGCCCGCGGCGCAACAAGTGGGGTCGGTAGGCGTTGTCGCGCGAGGGTACAAGAGGGCCCTTGCTCCAAAATGACATGGTAAAATTTTAGCATGAAGTTGGCCCCGGTTCTTGCCTTGTTGTTCCTGCCCGCGTTTGCGCTCGCAGCCAGCACCTCGACCGAACTGACGCTGTCCCAAACCGCTACGGTTAATGGCACGAGGGTGCCGGTCACTGCCGCGGTATCGGCAAAAAATAGTGAGGATTTTCAGTTGAGCGAAACCAAAACTGCAGGAGCTGTGCCAGTCACCATTACCTTTTACGTCTCACCAAAGCCGCCTCCTCCGCCTCCCCCGGCTAGCCAACCGGCCGCCGTGGAATCATCACAACCGATACAGCAAGGTATTGCGAGCTTCTCCCCCACGGCAGCCAGCACCGTGGCGCCGTTTTTTGTGATGGTCGACGGCGGACGCAACGCGACTGCCGATGCGCTCGACAATCAGATTGTTCAAACCAAAACACGCCTGGGCCCCAGTGCCGGGAATGTAGGCGACGTCTTGAGCGCCCAACAAACTAAAAATGCCGCCTCAGATCCGATGGGTACGTTTTGGTATATCTTGCAAACACTTTACCTATACCTTCTAACTCTCTTGCGGTTTATTGTCGGCAGCGCCGCGGTGTTTTATCCGCTGATCGCGATTATATTTTTGTACGTGCTCTGGCGAATCGTGCGGCGCTTTAGACGCCCTGCGTACTAGCGCGCCAATGCCATACCGCTACTGCAAACAATAGCAACGTGGTGACTGCCGAGATTGCGCAGTACTGACAGAGTGCATGAATCACCATAAGTTCGATATAAAAAATCGCCCAAATCGAGTACAGCAATCCTATCCCGGCATAGACCAACGTTCCAAACCGGAGCGCCCACGAGCGCGGTTCGATGCACAGCAGCAGGGCAAGACAAAACATATAGGCGTAGTAGACCAACCCAAGGTAGCTCCATGGCACACCAAAAAACTTTGACTGTGCGCTGGTGAGCACTATCTCGCAGCCGCTTATCGCACAGGTCGGAACCAAATTTAAATATTGAAAGTACGAAAGATAAAGGGTGTCGCCGAGACCAATCATGGCAAGCGCAAGCAAAATATAAGGAGTGATAGAAATTTTATTATCCATACTAATTTCAGTTAATTAAATTTAACCGACTGCAGCGTCGTTTGGAAATCCGCATACAATCTATCTTCCGATGAGTTCCACTCACCCGTAAAGAAGTAGATCGAGCCGCCGTGTGCCACCACTACCGCCGAAGTGTTATAGAGGCCTGAGTATTTGTATGCCATCCCCGCCTCGCCACCCACCGTTGTAGAGCCCAAGCCGCCTGGGTCGGTGGCCAACTTCCAGTTTGAACGCGCATCTTTCATAATCCACTGCTCGACCGAAAGTTTTTTATTATTGGGGATCACCTGCACACTTATCGCCGCCGGACCATCACCATTTTCGGGAGCAACATAACCTTTGGGTACCAGGGTCACGACATCCCACGAATCTTTTCCATTATTCAATTGAGTAGTTGTCGCCTCATATAGAGAGGGGTACGAAAAACTTAAGTGGAGCGGTTCGGAGGAGAAATAACTTTGTCCCGGCACGGTGGTGGTTGTGTCGCTAGGCACGTTATAGCGGGTTTTATTAACCGAAATAGCATAGGCTGCAACCGCAACCGCAAGTAGTATCACAACCGCTGCAAGCCATTTCATGCCCCCTATTCTAGCAGATCCCTTTTGCTTTCGCGCTGCCTAACTTCGTGTTCGTCCATCCCAAACAAATGGGCCACTTCGTGCCAGATGGTTTCGCGGATTACCTGGGCTACCGGAGTGCCTGTTTCGCGCGCGTGCTCCTCGATAGTTTTTTGGTAGAGGGTAATCGTGTCGGGCATCGTGGTACCCATGCCGTACCAATCGCCACGTTCGGGGGTGGGGACACCGTGATAAAACCCAAGCAAATCTTTGCCCGATGCTTCGTCCTCTACCAAAAAAGCAACGTTTTTAATATGTGGCCGAAATTTCTCCGGTATAGCCTGCTCAAACTCCTGCTCGATTATTTTTTCAAACTCCTCGCGGGTCATTATTTTAAAAGATGTTTAAACTTTGCCCGCACTTTATCTATTTTTGGGTCTATAACAAGCTCGCAATAATCAGGACGTTGGCCGCTTTGGTAAAAGTTTTTGTGATATTCCTCTGCAGGTATAAACCGGTCAAGTTTTTGCACTTCGGTAACCAAACGCTGAGTTGCAGATTTATTTATTACGTCAATATAATGTTGAGCCTTTTCGCGCTGTCGCTCGGTGGTATACAAAATTATCGAGCGATATTGTGTCCCTACATCAGCCCCTTGGCGATTAAGCAAAGTGGCGTCGTGGGTCGAAAAATAAATTTGTAGTAGTTCCTCAAATGAAATTACATCGGGATCGTATTTTATTTCTACCACCTCGGCCTTCGGCGAGCCTGCATATCCTGGCTCTACACTCTCGACACCTCTGATCATCAAAAATACGGTCTCAGTGCACCAAAAACATCCCCCGCCAAAAACTATGGTTTCCCGGTCCATACCATGCTATTTTAGCATTTAAGTAGTTCCTATCGTAACCACTCAAACGGCCTCAGGAGCTTTCTATGGCCCAAACCTATGGCACGACCACCTTGCCAACCCAATCGGCGCGACATAGTCGCTACGACCAACTATTCGACGGACAATTGGAAACATTAGAAAGAAGAGGGGCGCCGAAAAATCTTCTTGAACTGCTGGCGGTTAAAAAAACGGCGGTGCTCACTAGTGCGGCCAATGTCCGTATGAGACATGACCGTCCAGACGTCGTCCCATTTATTCCGGTTATCCCACCCTCATTGCTCAGCAGCGTCCAACAGATGCAATTGGTGGTGAGCTTCACTGGTAAAACTGGGACAACTGACTTCAACCCGAAAATGCTAATACCAGAAGTTGGGGCAATGGTACCGTCCACACCGTACTATCTTGTGCGCCCAACGGATGGCGATACCATCTGTGGCATGCCTCCGTCGGTTGCGGCCGACGGGATCGCCAACCAAGGACGCTGGGTAATGAATCTCTACGAGATCATCGCCCTATGTACGCATACTTCGGTGCTTACTCGACACGGGGTTGTCGCCGCAAAGTCTCGCTACCGTTTGGTAGCTCCTCCCGGCGAAAAAGCCGTTCCGGCAATCTATCTCAATGGACCTTATAAGGAACCGCTACTTCGGTGGCACTTTCTAAACCGGTCCAATAGCCAAGTTGGCACACCAGCCTATCGAAACCGTGTTCTATAGCAGGCCTAACGGCCTGTTTTTATTTTTCTTTCAAATACTTCTTCCCTTTTAATTTATCCGGCAAATACGACTCTTTGTCATACAACTTGTAGCCCTTGTGATAGCCAAGCTCTTTCATCAATTTAGTCGGTGCGTTGCGCACACGCATGGGGATGGGGAGATTGCCGAATTTTTTGACATCATCTACCGCTTCGAAATACGCGTCGTAACTTTTGCGGGATTTTTTGCATTCGGCCAAGTAGGCCACGCCATGCGCCAAATTGATCGCACATTCCGGATAACCAATTTTTTCGCAGGCCTCAAACACGGCATTGGCAACTACGAGCGCGGTCGGCGCGGCCAAGCCAACGTCTTCGCTCGCAAACACCACCATGCGGCGAGCAATAAACAGCGGATCCTCCCCGCTCTCTACCATGCGGGCCAAATAGTAAAGCGCGGCATCCGGCTGCGAGGCGCGCATAGATTTTATAAATGCCGAGATAGTGTTGTAATGTTCCTCGCCTTTTTTGTCGTAGCGCAAGTGCTTGCTTTGCACGGTTTCCTTGAGCGTCTCAAGCGAAATTTTGCCGTATAACTTTTGCGCATTTTCCAAAACCCCTATTGCTTGCCGTGCATCGCCCTGCGACAGTTGTATCAACCACTCTTTAGCATCTTTGGGCACCTTCAACTTAGTACGCGCAATGATTTTTTCCATATCTTTTTCTGAAAGTTCGTTAAGCACAAATACTCGCGCCCGCGAAAGGAGTGCGCCAATGACCTCAAAACTGGGATTCTCGGTCGTTGCACCAACGAGCGTCAAATCACCCCGCTCTACAAACGGCAGCAAAAAATCTTGCTGCGCTTTATTAAACCGATGGATTTCGTCGACAAACACTATCTTTGGCTTCTGTGGGAAATTTAGCCCTTTTTGGGAAGGTCTGACCTTCCCGCGACCTAGAATCTCTTTGATATCCTCTTTACCCGCATCGACCGCCGAGAGTTCATGAAATTCGGCATCGAGCGCGTTGGCATAAATCCGGGCAAGCGTTGTTTTGCCGCTCCCCGGCGGCCCCCACAACAAAAAACTAAAAAGATGCTTTTGCTCTATTGCCTCGCGCAAAGGTTTGCCCTCGCCTACCAAGTGCTCTTGACCAACAAAGTCGTCGAGGGTTGTTGGACGTATTTTATTAGCGAGAGGCTCCATACCCACACTATACTCTTTTGCCCGTACACAAGGTACACAAATAAAAAGGTGGAAAATTGACCTTGCTTTCCAAGCTTAAACGGAGGTATCTTTGCTGGGTACGTACAAAGGGGGTAAAAAGATGACTACCGGCATTCTTGGTGCACCGTCAGGTTTCGGTGCATGGGTCGAGCGATGTGAGGAACCGATCATCGATCGTCCCACCTGTCCAAAAATAGAAAAGGTTTGGGAGGCGGGCAGGAAAGCTGGGTTCAAGGTTAAGGTTTTGTCGCTGGCAGCTACCAGGCTGCGGTGCCCAAAAACCAATTTGCGTGGATTTACCGTGGACGGGGGCCTTTGGCTCTTCCATCTGCTGTACAACAGTCACACGAGTTGGGGGAATAAAAACCACCTCTACATGGATAGCAAAACCCATCGGGAGGTATTGGGGGTCACCGTCGGTCACTGCTTCTACCAGGCAGTGGCCGGATATGGAGAAACCTACTTCCTGGTGGCTTCGGAAGATATGTTGTCGGCGTACTTCCCTGCAAACCGTCTTGACAACACGGCGGCAGTGCGGATTGCTATCAACTACAAACCCTCAAATCCCCCTCTCGACTTCGAACTACACCGGGAGAATTGGGGGATGATCCCACGACCGAAGGTGGAGATCGAAACTCTGGTTCCGGTAGCAGCAGAATAGAGCGACACTCACCCGAGCGTCGCTTTTTTAATTCACTTAAAACATAGAGAAGAAAAGAGTATAATGGATGCTTCATGCCCAATATCATCGAAGTTAAAGACCTCACCAAAAAATACGGCGAGTTATTGGCGGTTGACCATATTTCTTTCTCCGTAAAAGAGGGGGAAATTTTTGGCATCTTGGGCCCCAACGGTGCCGGCAAAACCACGACCCTCGAGATGATCGAAGGGCTCAAACGCCCCAGCAGCGGCAGTATTATGCTCGACGGTAAGGATGTGGAGCGCGAGACCGAGGCGGTTAAGGCAGTTATTGGCGTACAGCTGCAATCGTCAAGCTTTTTTGAGGCGCTTACCCTTACCGAACTACTCGACACCTTTGGCGCGATGTATAACCGCCGCGTCGACCCTATGGAACTTTTAGAGGAGGTGCAACTTACCGACAAAGCCAAGGCACAAGCCAAAGAACTTTCGGGCGGCCAACGCCAGCGCCTCTCTATTGCGATAGGCATGGTCAACAACCCGCGCGTGCTCTTTTTGGACGAACCGACTACCGGGCTCGACCCGCAAGCCCGGCACAATTTGTGGGACCTCATTTTGCAGGTACGCAAAAAAGGCACCACGGTGGTGCTCACCACCCACTACATGGATGAGGCCGAGGTACTTTGCGAGCGCGTCGCGATTATGGATCACGGAAAGATTGTTTCGCTTGATACTCCCCGCATGCTGATCGAACAACTGCTTGCAAAAGGCTTTAGCAAACCAGTACTGCAACAAAAAGCAAATTTAGAGGATGTATTTTTGGCAACCACCGGCCACGCCCTGCGCGAATAATATGTATACCACCTACAAACTCACCATCGCCGCAATCAAGATGCTGACGCGCAACCGGCAAGCATTTTTCTTTACCCTCGTTATGCCGGTGTTTATTATGCTCATCTTCGGCTACATCGGGTTTGATAGGCCGCAACTTATTGATGTGGGTGTGTCGTCTGAGAAACCAACGCCTCAAACCGCTGCTCTAGCCGAGCAGATAAAAAAGTTCCCCAACCTCACCATCCACGAAGGAACGCTGGCCGACGAACAAGAACAGCTAAATCAAGGCAATCGCGCGGCGGTGTTGGATTTTAGCGGTAGTAGCATCGTGGCCTACACTAATGCCAGCAAGCCCGAAAGTCAGGCAGTAGTGTCTATCCTCAATCAATTTATTTCTTCGGCCACGCTACAATCAGCACACGTCACTCCCCTCGTTAAAGTAGAGAGTCACGAAGTAAACGCCCACAACTTGCGCTACATCGAATTCTTACTGCCGGGCATCTTGGCGCTCTCGATTATGCAAATGTCGGTATTCTCGGTCTCGTTTATGTTTACGCAGTACAAACAAAACGGCGTGCTCAAACGCTTGCTTGCCACGCCGATGAAGCCAATCCAATTTGTCGCAGCCAACGCCATTACGCGGCTCATGGTGAGCGTCGTGCAAGCAGTCATCTTTATTGTGATGGGCATATTGCTCTTTCACATCCACGTCGTTGGCTCGTACGCACTACTCCTGCTGTGCGTCATACTCGGTGCCTCGATGTTTTTGGGGCTCGGCTTTACTATCTCGGGGCTCGCTAAGACGGTCGATGTCGTGCCCGTGTTTGCCAACATTATTGTCTTCCCGATGATGTTCTTGGGTGGGACCTTCTTTGCGATCTCCAATATGCCGGGCTGGCTGCAGGTTGTAGCCAAACTCCTGCCGCTCACCTATTTTGCCGATTCGCTCCGCGAGATTATGACCAAAGGCGCTGGTCTCGCCACGCTGTGGCCCGACCTTTTGGGCATGGCGGTGTGGGGAGTAATCCTTATTACCCTCGCCACCGTGACCTTCCGCTTCCAGGAGCGCGAGGCCGCTTAAAACTCCTTAGACTCGCCGTCTTTGATTTCGATAAATTCGGTGCCCGGGACAAACATTTGTAGCGCCTTATAAACAAATCCGCGGAAGAACGGCTGTATCATGCCGTCGTGCACGCCAAACGCACGCTTAGCCTGCATTTCTTTAGCATAATCAATGCATTGCGACATCTTCATCCACGGACCTGCAACGGGGAGCGCCAATACGTCAACTTTTTTGCCCGGATTGTTGAAGGCGTCGCCCGGGAAATAAAATTGGTCGCCCACAAAATAACTCGTGTTTTCTACCAACCCCATCGTGCCATAAATTGGTTCATGATTTTTCCCAAAACCTTCAATCACCACCCCGTTTACCTCAGTTTGTTGGCCATCCCCCACTACCGTTACCACCGTATCGGCAATAGCTTCTTCCACCAACTTTGCCACCGCGCTGTTGCCGACAATAATCGCCGTCGGATTGTTGGCGATTATTTGTTTGAGCGAGTCGATATGCAGATGGTCTTGATGCTCGTGCGTAATTAAAACACCGTGCAGGCCAGTAAGCTTATCTTGCGCGTCAGCGGTAAAGCTACCCGGGTCGGTAAGCAGCCGCACCCCCTCGTGCTCTACAATCATCGCGCAGTGCCCCAACTTCGTTATCTTCATTGCACTACTATATCATTTGCCTTGCTGAGTTTTGACTGAAGGTTGCGGCGGTAAATCCAACTTTGCGAGCGCATCGCTAAAAGTCGTACCGACTTTTTTACCCGGATTAAAGATATTTTGCGGATCAAAGATCTTTTTTACTTCCATAAACAATCCGTACATTTCGGGGCCAAACATCTTTTCGACATACGGCGTGCGGATAAGACCATCGTTATGCTCGCCACTGATTGAGCCGTGGTATTGCACCACTAAGTCATACACTTTGTGGCTCAACTCGTCGATCGTAGTGCGGATGGTTGGATCGTTGGGGTCGACCAAGGGGATAATGTGAAAGTTGCCGTCCCCCACATGGCCCGCAATCGTGTAGGTGAGGCTGGGGTACTCTGCCATAACTTTTTGCAATTTGGGCAAAAACTCCGGCAGGGTGTGCGGCGGCACCACAAAATCGTCGATAAACGGCGCGGTACGCTTGCCCCGCACCTTTTTGCGCAACAAATTAAAGCTCTCACGACGTACGGCCCAATATTTGCGCGCCTGTGCCTCGGTTTTAGCCACCCGGACCGACACGTGGTCTTTATTATGAGCCACCTCTCCCGCAAGTTTTTGGGCCTTTTGCAGAGCCTCGGCCTGAGTGTCGCCCCTAAATTCGACAATAAGTACGAGCTTAGGGATGCCACCAGTAAGGGCCATCCATAACTCCGGCAAAAATGAGATACCGAGCGACAAGAGCCCCGACTTCATCTGCGTTGCGAGCTCGGGTAAGTACTTCATCGCAATACTAAAGGTGTGGTCGTCATACGACTCAAATGAGTCGGGCTGATACTTCAACACCTCAGGCACCAGCTCGCCGAGTTGTGAAAGATTTTTAACAAAAATCACCGCCATCGAAGCGTAGGGCTTGGGATGCACCAACTTAAAATGTATTTTGGTGATTATGCCGAGTGTGCCTTGCGCCCCCACCATAAGCCGCGCGAGGTTTAGTTTAGTTTTTCCATCCCCAATATCCCATACCGCATAGCCCGAAGAATTTTTTTCTACTTGGGGTTTATTTTTTTCGATCACTTTGGCATGTGCCGGAGTCCCCACCAGCGCGGCAACTTTTCGGTATAACTCTCCCTCAAAACTTTGCTCCTGTAGTTTTTTCTGTAACACCTCGCCCTCAAGTGACACCAAAGTATGTACCTGCCCATCGCTCAAAACCACCTCAAGCCCCTCAACGTAGCGCGCAGTCTTACCGTATTTTAAGTTTTTTTCGCCACCCGAGTTGTTGGCGGCCATCCCACCCACCGTGTTTAGCTCCCTGCTTGCGGTGTAGCTCGGCAACTCTAAGTTTTTTTTCTTCGTTTCTTTATCAAAATCTCTAAAATACATCCCCGGTTCCACCACCGCGTCTTACTCCACCATCTCAACAAGCTTGTTGAGGTGTGCCGTCATATCCAAAATAATCGAGTCGTTAAGCGGCCCACCCGACATGTCGGTCCCCGCCGAGCGTGCCGTGAGCGAAATAGTGGATTTTGGGCTTTTGGTTTTTTGCTCGGTGACAAACTGCACTACTTTGCAGACATCTTGCGCGTCAATAGGCCGCACGACCACCTCGGGGAGCACCTTAAAGAGGCTCGCATCCCGACTTACCTTCTCGCGTGCCTCCACACTATCCTCAACCTCGCCCTTGAGTATCTTTTTGAGTTCTTCCGCTAACGTAGCCATACCCTAATAATACAACCAAAAGTCCAACAAGCGTGACAAACCAACCAAAAATCATACTTCCGCCAAGCAACTGGGTGCGCTCCTCGCTCAA
The DNA here is from genome assembly GCA_943348815.1 of Candidatus Nomurabacteria bacterium. Classification (GTDB taxonomy): domain Bacteria; phylum Patescibacteriota; class Minisyncoccia; order Phycocordibacterales; family SBAW01; genus GWA1-54-10. Next base: position 50,324 of record CALQYT010000002.1, on the reverse strand, counting down.
CCGCAAACTCCGACCCGCCGCTACAAAATATTTTTTATCTTTTGTTTGCACAACTACCACGGCTTGCCGAACATCCGCGCGCGGCTGCCAAGTGACTTTGTATTCACCCTTAATCCAAATAGGGTCATCAACCTGCGCCGAAGCGTTGGTGGTATCAAACACGCCCGCAGGAAGTTTGGGTGGCGCGTTATCGAACACTGCCGAAGCCTCAAGCACCGTGCCTGCTGAGTCATACACCGCAATCCATGGCGAAAGGCTGCTGCCAATATCTATCGGTGGTACCCCCCGCTCCACTAATGCCGCTGGCATCTCGCCGCCATTGAGACGCGCCGCGCCGTCTTCGGCAAGTTGAATCTGCGGGTCGTTAGCCAACTGCCGGTACATTTGCTGCCCGGCGCAGTAAATACCCACACACAAGGCCGTAATGGGCACTGCTGCGTAGAGCCACAACCAAAATACTTTCATGCACTCACTATAACTCTCGTTACGCTATGGGGTTTCTACCCTGGATGAGCCGCACCAACACCATAATGATGGCCACGACCAGGAGGATGTGGATAAAACCACCGATGGTGTAGGACGTAACGAGCCCCAACAGCCAAAGAACTACCAATACTGCCGCGATGGTTACTAACATAAAAATTTTGGTTAAGTGATAATACTACACTCTGAGCGCATAACGGCCCCGGAAGACAGGGCCGTTTGCGGTTCGCTAGAACTTACCTATTTTGTCGGCTGCTTTATCGTGCTGTGTTTTCTCACCATCTTCCTTTTTTTCAACTTTCTCCTCTACTTGAGTCGTGCCCTGAGCGTCTTTCTTCTTATCTTTGTCGTTGTTGTAGTCCATATATCTCAGTGATATTTGGATAATGCTCGACCGAGATTTAGGCTAACAGATGAGCCTGAACTCAGCATTAAGAGGAGTTTTTGCTGCTCCAGGCATAGAGCGCCGCGGTGGCGGCACTTGCCACATTGAGTGACTCTACTTTTTTAGAAATAGGAATCTCCAACATTTTGTCGCACACCGCGCGCGCTGCAGGTGAAATGCCGGTGGATTCATTACCCAAAATAAACAACGTTGGTTTTGTAAATTCTTCTTTAACAATGCTCGAGCCCCCTCCCGCAAGACCGTATACTGCAACTCCTTTGCGGCGCAATTCGGCGAGTGTTTGCTGTGTGTTAGTGACGCTAACAAGCGGGACGCTAAACACCGCACCCGCAGAAGCTTTTATCACGGCGGCGGTTATCGGCGACTGGCCATGCCCGGGCAAGAGTACCCCGCTGGCACCAAAGGCTGCTGCGGCGCGGATAATCGCACCAACATTGTGTGGGTCTTGTATTCCGTCTAAGTAGACAAGCAGCGAGCCGGCAGGATTGAAGTCTTTTATAAAATCCTCAAACGGGAGCGCCAATCCAAACACCGACATGAGCGCAATAATCCCCTGGTGCGGCGCGTTGCCCTCCACCTGCGAGGTTGCTTTGCGGGGGTCGAGCTTTTCGGTTTTTATATTTGCACGATTAATGAGCGACAAAATCTCTTTGTCTTTCATCAAAGGCGATAGGTACACGGTGCGCAGCAACTGTGGTGCATGCCGCAAGGCTTCGCTCACCGCGTGTTTGCCATAAATAAAAATCTTTTTTTGTTTCATATTAAGCAATTTTGATCAGATCACCGTTGATACATACGCCCCCTAACACATCGAACTCATGGCGGTATCGCTCGGTAGAAGCGATTGGGTTGAGTAAAAACAGTTTCTTGCCCAAGTAGGCCGCGAGTCCTGCCTCCATAAGTGCTGAAGCGCCAACATACCCATCAACGTTATTATGTTTGTGGTTGAGTACCAACACCGCATCGCTCTCAGCCACCAACTCAAAACAACGGTGCATAATGTTATTTTCTTTGACATGGGCGGCGTCGCGCTCAAAATCGTTGCGCAAATTTGGATCTTGCACGTGCAAATCGGTATCACACGGAACTTCGGCCGTATGCCCTAGTTGCTCGAGTTTTTCTTTTGTCTCGAGCATTTCTTTAGCAAACCGCATGCTCCCAATAATCATTATTTTCATGCCTACATCCCCATGTGTGGGACTTCCATAATATCGACGTAAGAGGTTGGTATATCGAAGTGCGGGTTATCTTTAAACATCGCCACTACCGCATCGGCCGACTCTGCCTCGACTACACACATATAGTTAAGATCGTTGGTCACCGCTTGTGCACCCGCGCTCGTGACCCGAGTGTTTTTGCCAAGCGGCAGACCTTGGCCAACAAACGACTTCTCGTTCTTCTTCGTCCAGGCCATCATCTTGACTCCCAACTCTTCGCCCTGCTTTTTCATCTCCTCGGGCGGGGTCTTGCTCTTCCACTCCTGCATGGTCTCGGCCGGCACGCGATAGATAACCACAAATTTTTTCATAGAGACAGTATACCAAAGTACCTATTTCGTATACAGTGGTGACGAAGTAACTAGCTCTTCAACACTCCAGCCAGGGAGCGACCCGTGATTGTGATAAACATCACCCGTAAGCTCACTATGAGAAAAGCCCTTCTCTATGAGCTGCCCCGCAAGCAAGGTAGACGCAAGTTTGTCCGCACCTACGCCGCCTTCGCTCAACTTCTGCCCAGTGGCGAGCGTTTCAACTTTGCGGTGGTGCGGGACTCTTCGGACCACGCCTTCCGCGAAATAATGCCGGAGAACCCATTTGGCGAGAAGGGAGAGTGCCCGGCGAGTGGAGATCTACCCTACTTTGGCAGGATACGCGAAGATGGACCGGTCGGCTTCCGCATCCAGCTGTACGAAGAGAAATGCGGAAACGATTACACCATCATCGGTGCGAGCGAAACCCCGCGACAGAATATCCAAATCCACTTTGGTGCAGCCGCAACCTATGGCTGTCTCATGGTGGCCGGTCGCCGCCGGGAGTACAACACCGGCTTCGAGAGGTGGATGCGGGCAATGCTTGAGCGCGATCTAGACGAAGGAATGATCCGCATCATCGTAGAGCCGCGCTAGCTTCAGAGCACCTTTTCGGGGGTGCTCTTTTTAATACTCCCGGACGTACAAAACAGCCATTTGTTTTGTGCTATATTCGACCCTGGTGAGTCTCTGCTAGAGCCGCAATATGCGGCAGGAGGATACATGCTTCCCATCACACCGCCGAGGCGCCGTTGCTGCTGCGGATTTTGGTGAGACGCGAGTCGGATTCCCTCCCCGTTCCAGCAAACAGGGCCTGATCATCCTCGACGGTAAGAAGGAAAATTATGTTGCGATGATGCCCGACTGTGTTCAATAAATTCAACCGGAAGCGCTAAAATGCATCCGGTTTTTTGTTTATCTCAATTTTGCTTTGCACTATGCGTCCCTGCGACAAAACCCGATGACCAGCACAGCTGCAGTGAGTAGCCGCCTGAGGGGCGGTTTATGTCGAGGAGGTCACCGGTGAGATATAAGTTGGGGATTTTTTTTGACTGCATGGTGCGCATGTCCACTTCGCTTAGTGGCACGCCACCATCGGCAACCACCGCGCGGTCAAAGCCCATAAGCCCATTAATCGTAAGTGGGAGCGCTTTGAGCAAAGAGGCCAGGCGTTTACGCTCCTCTTTGCTTACCAAGTGTACTTTTTTATTTATATCTATCTCGGCACCGACCAAATGGGCAATCCCGGCGGTCGTACCCTCGGGGATAAACTCTTTGAGCACATTTTTCAGTGTTTTATTTTTATTGGCATCAAACGTAGCGAGTATCTTTTTTTCAAGAGCACCCAAATCAACTTTGGGGTACGCATCGATAGTTGCCGTCACGGCCCCATCGTGCAAAAGATCGGCAACTTTGTGTGCACTATTTAAAATGAGTGGGCCCGAAACCCCAAAGTGCGTAAATAATACTTTGCCGCTCTCGGCAAACGCTTTTACCCCCTCAACAAAAAAAGTTATTTTCATCCCCGCCATCGACACGCCCGCAAGCCGCTTGACCCACTCCTCTTTAACCGACAGCGGCACTATCGTTGGCGTTGGCTTGCGCACCGTGTGGCCAAGCGTACGCAGCCAGGCAAAGCCGTCGCCACTCGAACCGGTCTCCGGGTGCGAGACACTGCCGGTTGCAAACAAATAGTTTTTGGCCTGATAGGTTTCGGCACCCACCGACACACCCTCGATGCCGCTGGGGCCCGAATGTACCCGTGTTACGGCCGCACTGGTTTTGATAGTTACATTCCCCTTCTTCGTGTACGCGAGCAAGGTATTGACCACATCGGCAGCCTTTTCGCTTTTGGGGAAGGCGCGCTGCCTAGCTTGCACCACCAATGGCAAACCGCGCGACTCAAAAAAAGTAAACGTATCTTTGACGCCAAATTGTGCAAAGAGCGAATACAAAAATTGCTCGGCTTTGCCGTAGGCACGAAGCAGCACCCGCGGGTCGGGCTCGGCGTTAGTAATATTGCACCGCCCGCCACCCGATATACGCAACTTTTCGCCGACGCGTTTATTTTTTTCGAGCACCAATACGCGCGCTCCCAGCTCGGCCGCGCGCCCTGCCGCCATGAGCCCCGATGCACCACCGCCAATAACTATGAGGTCGTACATAACCGCAATCAGCGGAAAAGCTAGTTGGCGAGGTCTTTGACCAAGCGGGTAAGCACATCAATTTTTGCGTTGAGTTCGGCAATCTGTGCGGCTACATTGTCGGGGCGAGAGTCGAAATGAGAGTTTGGACGAGGCACATGGCGCTCTTTGCGCTGAGAGCCTTCAAACTTAGCGCCGCCAAAGCAGTCGCGGCAGAGGACCGGCTTTTTGCCGTTGGGGCGAAAAGGCACCTCGCAGGTTTTTTGGCACTGCGCACAAATAGCTTGGTGCAGCACCACCGGGCCCGACGACTCGCGCCGCGGCGCACCGCCAAATTTGCCCTTCCCAAACCCGCCCCGTTTAAAGTCGGCCATAGATAGGCCAACTATAACATCAAAATTTTCTATTGGCAAATGTCTGCTACGGTCGGGACAACAATCTTCTGATAGTCGGCTGATTTCATCGCAATAGAGTAGCTGCGGTCGCCGGCGTTAAATACTATTTTTTCGTTATCAAACAGCGTTTTGTCTGCAAATACTTGCAGGTTAAACAAATTTCCAAACGGGGGCACGCCGCCCGGTAATACCCCATTGGTAATTTCTGTAACTTCTGGCTCGGTGGCAAATCTAATATCAATCAATCCTAAATTGCTTTTAATTTTGGCCGGATCAAATTTTTTATTCGCGGGCATTACCAACATAACAAACTTTTTGCCGACGCCGAGCTCTTTTACCCGGGCAATAATAGCCTTTGCGCCTTGTTCGAGGGTGTACCCTATCCGTATCTTTGCAGCCTCCTCGCTCGTGCGCACCGGCTCATGTTCAAACGTCTCAAACCAATACCCGTTTTCAATAAGCAGGCTTTTTATTTTTTCTACAGTTGGGTGGTAGGTCATAAACGAAAGAGGTTTACCAGGTAAAATTTTCTAAAAACTTCCCTATTTTGCTATTCACTTCTCGTACAGCTTCAGCTCTCAGACGATAATCATGTTCAGACTCTATACCGCAGATTTCTTTTGGTTCTGCGCTTGCATCAAAAGCTTCTTTTACCCCATCAGGCGTATTCATGACATCGAGCGCCCCAAAAAAGAAAAGTTTTGGTTTCGTGTAAGTTTTTAACCCTGGCAATGCATCATACCGCGCCCCATCTTCAAAGTAGCTAAGCGGCAGCTCGAATTTCTTCTGCTCTTTTGTCTTTTCTGTACCCGGAGGAAGATCTCGATAACTTATGAGCTTTCCAGCCACTACACGCTCGGGTTCCGGGTCGCTTGGCGCTCCAGGGTGCGAAAAAATTGGGATTATGTGCGTGACATACGGATTGGTTGGCCCCACAAGCATCGCAACCGTCCCACCCCTGCTGTGACCCGCAAGCAGCGTAGGTTTATTACCAAAATATTCTATAAGTTCATCAACCACCTTGATAGTGTTGGTTGTCGTATACAAATCTATATCACCCGAGCTCTCCCACGTTCCCGGCGGGTCAAAAGACAGGGCAAAATAATTTTTGTCTGCCAAAAGATCTACAAGGCTAGTGTTATGAATGTAGTCTTTGGTATCTAGTCTACCGGGTATAACAATGGCGAGTTTGGATGACCGCGGATCTCCTTTGACATATACCGCTATCTCAAAACTTTTTGTTTTTATGATTTGCATAATTTACGTAGCTAAAGCTGCATCAAAATCACACTGATAATCCCCAAACCAATGCCTACTTTGTTTAGTAATGAAAGATGTTCGTTAAAAATAACAAAGCCCGCTAAGAGTACCGCAATCAGATTTAAGACCGTAAAAATAGAAATTGCTTTTGACAGAAACTCATAGCGCAACGAGAGCGCCCATATGACCGTCCCTACAGTGTACAAAACGACTCCCGCAACAATTAAGACTGAACGATTTTGAAGGTACGACGCCTTAAACAAAATGTCGGCGATAGTTTCTAACGCAACCGCAACGAACAATAGGAGGAGAAAAATAACTTGGCTCGGCATTTTCTGATTATACCTTTAGCAAAACGTCTTTTTTAATTAGGCCGATGATTTCGGGGAATTTAGAAACAGTGAAATGTCCTTTCTTTCCTTTATAGACCAAGATCTTCGCATTTTTTAGTCTCTTTCTATATTTCTCCGCGTGCGAGACCGGCACTACGTCGTCGTCTTTAGAAAACATCAGGTACAAATTTCTACAGTTCTTTTCCAACAAAGATAAATCACCCCTAAGTTTGAAACCGCCGACAAGATCTTCCGTCGGAATGTCGCTATCGAAAGGTGCGCATACTAGATATACTGACAAGGCCTTCTTAGACATTTTGTGTTCTGACAAATATTGTGCCAAGAAAATTCCCCCGAGCGAAGAACCTATCAGAATGTAGTCTTTCTTGAGAAGGGGTGTGTATCTTTCAAAGAGAATCTTCCAGTCACGATACTTTGCATTATCTTGCAAAGGCATGCGAGGTCTTATGATTTCAAACTTTTTTTCCAACCTCTCTTCAAGATCAGCTTCCCAATACTGCCTCTTCTTTGCGGAAACTTTTTTTGTTTTTAGGTAATGCAAATAATCCTTTTGGTTTTTAAAAGTCATTCCGCCATGGATCATTAAGATTTGTTTTTTGCTCATGTTTTTTAATCTACTTTAACTGGCTGGGGGACTAGGAATCGAACCTAGATTCACGGCTTCAAAGGCCGCTGTCCTACCGTTAGACGATCCCCCAAAATTAGAGGTTTTCCAGAATTGTGAGTTTCTCTTTTGAACCCTTATAGCTCTTCAAGTACTTCTCACGAGCCCGGGCCTCAACTCTTGTAGCATAAACTTCTTTATACAAAAGCTCAAAGGGGATTCTTGCTTTCGTTGAACGCACCCTTCCTGCATTGTGATAACGAAGACGTTTACCTAAGTCAGTGGTTATTCCCACGTAATGCTTTTTGTCCGCAAGACTTCGAAGAATATAAAGGTAATGCATGTCCTACCGTTAGCCTGCCCGGCCAGGGACGATCCCCCAATATATGCCCAATAACGATTTGAGAATATCAGAAAAACGTGGTCTTGAATAGAAACACGATTTATCTCTCAGGCCACTTACAAAGCTTTAACGGATCTTTGGCAACTTCTTCATAAGTAAACGACTCGAGCACAACCCCCAGCCGAAGATAGGCCTCTTGTAGCTTTTTGTATAAATCTTGCGTAAGTTTCCCTTCATACGAAGCGGGTACCCACTGGCCGTAGACAACGTCATTCCAACTATCCGACTCTCTTTCAACTTCTTTCAGAGCGTCGTACCATAGCTTCTGTAAGTCTGCCCCCTTCGTATCATTTTTAAAAAATGCAGCAATAAGAGCAACATTATTTTTAATGAGTGCGTATTGCACAGCCGATTTTTTGGATTGAATAACCTCACTGTCAGAAAAGATTTTACCCCGGTTAGATTCGACCATTTTGATGAAACGGCTATCCTCCGGTCCTAAAAGCGCAATAAATTGATCGAGTTCACTTTCAGAAAAAGCGGCCAATCGTGTCTCTATATGAGATCGGTATTTCTCGCTGTTTGCGCGTCTGGTGGCCAGCTCATTCCAGACGATTGGAGATTTTTGAAGATCCGAGTCGGTGGCAATGCGATGACGCCACACCCGAGATGGATCAAAAATGACATCCACTGTATACGCGTTGCTCCTTTCGAGTAACGCGCGGATCTCCCTATCGACGACTTTTGTAGCACCAACATCCCCTCCACTTGGTGGTACCGAAAAAGTGGTCGCTCTATTGCCGAGGACGCGTTTCTCATCAATCGAAATCAAACCACCTGATCGCGGCGGATGTGTATGAAAAGAACAAAGTCCTTGTAAGGAACCGGGGGCCTCGCGCCCCAACGCTTCGGTTATTGTCTTCGTCGAAGGCAACACTCGCCCTCGTTGTCCAGCCGTCGACCCCGACCAATACACGGTGCCATCTTTTTTGACAATTACATATGCTGCCTGCTCGTTCGGATTAGTAAATACATCATCTCTCAAAGCGTTAAATCCCTCCTCCCAGGTCATGCCGGGAGTCACTTCCGCTGCCTGTGCCGATCCTTCCTTATAAGTCGAAATGGTCGTAAGAGCGAGGGCTGTTGCAATTGGAAGTAACCCCCATTTGCGTATAGTATCGGCACGATCAGCAGCTTCAAATAAATTTTCTTTTAAAGATACTTCTTGGGATACCTTAGAAAGCCCTTCTGGAGTCATGAACCAATCATAACACCCCACCTTGCTGAAAATAACAAACGCCCCTTACGGGGCGTTTGTTTAGAACACAGAGGTCGTGGCTTACGCCATCGCGGAGCCCGAGGATGCGTCGTCTGCCGGCATCAGGAAGCCGATGGCAAGCAAGACTACGCCCAAGACCACGTGCAACCAATGGTCCGCCATGTTAGTTTGCACCAAGCCAAGCAACGCGCCGCCATTCGGCGTCATTACAAAGCCAAGCACTGCCACCAAGAGGTAGACAACGCCAATAACCTTGAAGGCCATCGGACCGCTGTCTGCCGCAAAGAGCGCAACGAGGATAAAGATGACTCCAATGACCAGGTGCACAAGGTCGTGCATGGTGTTGGTCTGGAAGAGGCCGTTAGCGCCTACGAGCGGGTTGTCCACCCAGCCCAAAAGGCCGACCACTACAAACACAACACCGAAGATCCACAATAAAGTCTTTCCCATAGTCTAAAAAATTATAGTAATAATGAACGCCCCTAGTATACACCCGTTTGTGAAGCCTTACGCAAGGGCCCGGTAGAGGGCCAACTCGAGCGGTAATTGCGGTAGCGGCGAGCGCGGAATCTCGATAAGTGCGGTCAAAAGCTCGGCCAACAGGGCGGCGTTTATTGCCGGGGCTCCTTTGGCGAGCGTCTCTAAAAATTTAACGTCATCTTGGCCAAACTCCTCGAGCAGCGCCTCCTTTTGTTTGGGGGCAAAGCGCAGCAGCAAGATTGCTCGCACTTTGGCGACCGCCAAGAGGCAAAAAACACGCGGCTCTACCCCGCCCTGGGTGGCCTGCTGCAGCACGCTAAGCGCAGTATCGGTGTTTTTGGCTCCCATCGCTTCGACAAATTGATTCACGAGTGCACCTTTGGGCGCGCCCACCACTTTGGCAACTTCTGCTTCGGTGAGTTTGCTATCAGCAGAGACCGTGAGCACCTTTTGCAAAATCCCGTGCGTATCGCGGAAGGAGCCGTCGCCCATGAGCGCAATAAGTTCGGCGGCCGCGGGCTCTATCGTTGCCCCTTCTTTTTTGGCGACATCGAGCACCAACTTTTTGAGCGTTGCGTGCGAAGGCTTTTTAAAACTAAACACCTGGCAGCGCGAGACTATCGTTTCGGGCACCTTATCAAGTTCGGTCGTGGCCAATACAAAAATAGCGTGCTCGGGCGGCTCTTCAAGAGTTTTTAGCAGTGCGCCCCACGCATCGCGCGTCAGCGCATGCGCTTCGTCGATTATGTAAAATTTGTAGGTCGAGCTAAACGGCAGCGTCGATACACCCTCGCGCAGCTGCCGCACTTCGTCGATGCCGCGATTGCTCGCCGCATCCATTTCATAAACATCTTCGTCGTTCGTGCCCACCGCTTTGGCCAAAATGCGCGCCATCGATGTTTTGCCCGTGCCGCGCCCGCCCGCAAACAAATACGCGTGCGCAATAGTGCGATCTTTAACCGCAGCTTGCAGCACCGACACCACCTCTTCTTGCCCGCGCACCTCGCCAAATACGCTGGGGCGGTACTTGCGATACAAAGCCATAGGCGTGCGTTCAGTAGCCCCTTTTTTATCCTGCGTAGCCTTGGCGGAGTAGGATGCCATGGGCTTAGTGTAACAAATTAAAAAGCCGGCGGTATTCTCGTCGGCTCATCCTCGTTTGATCTTGGCCAATGTCGCTTTGATCTTGGCAACTAGCTGGGACTTCAAGTTATGGAACTGCTGCTCGTCATGCGACATTTTCCGACGTTTTGGCCTAGCTCGGGTACGCTTCTCGACGGGCTTTTTAGCCAATGCACGTTGAGGCTTGGGCTTTGGTTTCTTCACCTTCGCCTTAGCGCGCTTGATTACCGGCGGCTTAGGAGGTGCCGGCAATGGCTTGGGTGCCTCGACAACTTCAAGGCTTCGGGCAAAGACAGGATTATCCCCGAAGAACTTCCTCACTATCGAGGGGTCCAGTCTGAGTGCCACCCCAAAAGCTTCCGGAGTACGTTGCGGCAGAATGACCGCAACCCGCTGGTACTCCGCCCGAATCAACAAGTCGTCCGACTCTGTCTCAGAATCTCCTTCCGCTCCTTCGGTTGGAGGCGTTGGAGCTGGGGCAGGCGGTTTCGGCTTACGGACGGGATTGGGACGCCGAGGTGCGGGTTCAGGTTCCACTAAATCAGGTTTTGGTGGTGCAATAACTACTCCACTTTCCTTTTTCAACTCCGCCTCGGCACACTCCAGAGTCGGCAAGTGAGAGGGTCTGGACTTGTGTTTGTCTGGATCTTGAAAATCCAAAGCACCTTTTTTGTGAAGTTCGATATAGCGTGGCAAGTCCACGGTATCGAACTGATACCGACCAAAGTTGGTATCGTTGTGATTGACACCAACTTGGATTTTGCCGTCTTTTCCTCGTGTTGGTTCCCACGAGTCGTCTGCGACATCAGCCGCTACGTCGTCCTTCATGGGACCTCCAAAAATATCGAGGCTGGCCATCCACAGGGATTGCGAATGTGCTGCCTATTAAACTATAACTCCATTTTTAGAAACTCCTCGATTATTTTCTCAACTTGGCTCGCATTTTCTGCCTCCATCAACTGCATCCGCAATTCTTTGGCACCCGTAAAGCCCTCTACATACGCCTTAAAATGCTTTTTCATAATCGCAAAGCTTTTAATGTCGCCCAGAAGTTCTTCAAATGACTTTGTATGTTCTACCAGTATCCTGAGCCGCGCTTCTTCATTCTCTAATTCGTGAGAATAAGAGAATAGCCAGGGCTTACCAAAAATAGCTCGCCCCAACATCGCGCCATCGGCCCCCGTCTCTTTTATTTTTTGTTCGGCATCTGCGACATCTTTTAAGTCACCATTCCCAACAATCAAAGTTTTGCTTCCCAACTCGTTGCGGATTTCGACCGCTCGCTTGACACGCTCCCAGCGTGCAGGTACAGCCGACATTTCTTTGCGCGTGCGCGCGTGGATAGCCACCATGACCGGCTCTGCCACAAGCAGCTGGGGCAACCATTCTTCTAAAATATCGGTGTTAAAACCAAGGCGCGTCTTAACCGACACGGGCAAGTTGGGCGCGCCGCGCTTTGCCGCGGCAATAAGTTCTTGCGCACGCTCCGGGTTTAAAATCAACTTTGCCCCAGCGCCTTGCTTCTCTACCGCATCGGCGGGGCAACCCATGTTGATATCAACGCCATCAAACCCCATTTCTTGCGCCAGGGCCGCGGCCTTTTCCATATACTCGGGCGTGCTCGTAAAAAACTGCGCGACAATCGGCCGCTCCGCATCGGTAAACACCAAATCGCGCAGCAACTTTTTTCGCCCCTCCTCAGGCGCCAAAGCCAAGCCATCTGCTGACACAAACTCGGTGTAGGTTACAAACTGAGTGGGTTTGGAATATTTTGCTATGACGCGCCGAAAAGCCCCATCGGTAACATCCGCCATCGGCGCCAATACAAAAAAGGGTTTCTTCAGCTCTGCCCAAAAGTTATCAGACGACATTATTTGACAACTTTATTTTAAAAATGCACAGTAGTCAACGGGAAGATCGCGAGGACCACACCCATGAGCAGTCACGGACCAGGAGCGTACCTCTACGGCGACTATCGCAGTCTGCAGCAAGCAGTCAGGCTCGCCGAAAGGGCGATCCACTGGCGGATGTCGGAGAGGGCCAGCCTCGAACCGAACACCCGTAGATTTCTTGAACGGGTGGGCATGCACAAGCGTTTTTGTTTGAAACCCGCCGGCCAAGTTCATCCGCCGCCGCAGACCACCAAGTAGAAGGACGCTCACTGAGCGGCCTTTTTTTATTTCAACTTATAGTACAGCTTGTCGCCAAAGCGCAGGTCGATGTAGTCGAAGTCGGAGAGTTTGTGGGCGGAGATTACGGCAGAGGTAAGGGCGAGCGAAAAACGCTCAAACACATCGCCACCTTGGTCGTGTAACCCAAACTTGAGCGTAAAACTTTCAGCAAACACCACCGATACATCGCTGTTGGCATCAACCACCACTTGCAAAACTTTTTCGGTTGGGACTTTTTGAGCCAGTGCATCAACTAAAGCCGAGAGGGTTGGAAATTGTTCGGGCGTTAAAAATCGCCAAAAATATTCACCGTGTGTGGTAGTGCCAAAATAGCTTACATAGACGGCGGTAGAAAAGGTGGGCGCCGGCGCGTAGATCATCCCGCTCTCGTCCATAAAAAAACAATGCGGTTCATCCAAACACCAAAGCGCTCGTGGCTGTCGCTCAACGAGATTGACCACCACGGTATGAAAATCTGCCGCATGGACATCCACGCTTCCCAACACGGGATAATTACGCACGAGCTTGGTGGCCAGATACTGCCGCGGGTATAAGAAAATATTATCCCTCGGGAGAATAAACGCGTAGTTCCCGCTCAGAGCCTGTTGTACTTCATACTCCACGCTCGAGGTCGCAAGGGTTTGGACGCCATGGACCACCACGGTGTCCACCCGGAGCGCGGGGATATAGGAGACTCCTACCAGAGCGGCACCGAGAAGCACAAGCACTACTACACAAAGGAGCGCTACCCGTCGATACATCCGACGTTTGCGGAGTTTAAGCCTCGACTCTGGGAGCTCAACGCGAGCCATGGTTATTTAGAAATCTTGTCTTTGCCAAAATACGGACGGAGCGCTTCCGGTATGACAATCGAGCCGTCTTCTTGTTGGTAGTTTTCAATCAGCGAAACCAAAATGCGCGGTGTGGGGATTGCGGTCGAGTTGAGCGAGTGCGCATATTGCATCGCACCCTGCGCGTCGCGGTAGCGGATATTGAGCCGGCGAGTTTGAAAGTCGTGGAAGTACGATGCCGAGCTGATTTCTCGATACTTCTGCTCGCCGGGGACCCACAACTCGATGTCGTATTTTTTAACCTGACCCAATCCCAAGTCGCCACCGCAGTTGACCACGGTGTGATACGGAATTTTGAGTGTCTGAATAAACTCCTCGGTGTTGCCATTGAGCCACTCATGCAGCTTGACCGACTCTTCGTGGCTGGCTTCGCAGAGCACCACCTGCTCCCATTTATAAAACTCGTGCACGCGGATCAAGCCTTTGACATCTTTGCTATGGCTCCCCGCCTCGCGGCGGAAGCACGGTGAGAATGAAAGATACTTAATCGGCAATTCTTTTGCTTCCAATACTTCGTTCATGTGGTAGCCCATCGTCGCCACCTCGGCCGTACCGGCCAAAAAGTCGCCGTCTTGGGTTTTGTACAAATCCTCTTCGCCTTGCGGGATGTAGCCCGTGCCGAGGAAGTTGACCCGGCGAACGAGCGAGGGCACCACCATCGGCACAAAACCTTTTTTCAAAAAGAAGTCTTGCGCGTAACGCCAAATAGCAAAGTTTAAAAGGGCACCATCGCCCTTTAAAAAGTAGCCGCGAAAGCCCGCTACCTTGGCACCGCGCTCAAAATCGGCCATGCCGAGTGTTTGCATAATGTCGATATGGCTGCGCGGGGTCGCAAGCTGCGCTTTGTACTCATCGCCCCAGCGGCGCACTTCTTGATTGTCGGCATCGGAGTCGCCATCGGGTACCGAGTGGTCGGGCAGGTTGGGCACTTGCACCATCAGGAGTTGCCACTCATGCTCAACCTCTTGCAACTCTTTTTCTTTGGCCTGAAACTCTTCTTTCAGCGGCTTCATCTGCTCGAGCAGTTTGGCCTTTTCTTCCGGCGAAGCGGAGGGAATTTTTTTGGATGCGTCGTTCTGCATCGCACGCAAAGACTCGGTCTTAGCCATGAGCGCCCGGCGCTTTTCGTCAATCTGGAGGAGCTTGTCAATATCAACTTCGAGATGCTTTTTCTTGGCACCCGCGAGCACAGCGTCTTTATTCTCCCGGATAAATTTAATATCGAGCATGGTATAAGCATACCTCACAATAATTAGTCAGAAAAGTTGGCGATATGATACTATGACCGGGATACACGAGGAGGGCGCAATGCCGCCAGAAGTTCCTTCTACCGAGTCAGTGCGAAAGCGACTCAATCCCCTGTGGGCCCAAGGTAAGGGTATGTTGGACGACCCTGAGATTTCCGAAAGAATCGATGAGTTAAATCGACTTACGGAACAACATCTCCGAGGCGAGCCCATCAAAAGTTCGTAAGAGAAGACACTGTCTTCTCTTTTTTGTTTCTCCAATTTTTTATTCCACCATTCGCTCGAATGAGCGAATAAAAGGAAATAAAGATAGAAACAAAAACTTTTAAAAATTATCCAGTGCTAATTTGGTAAGTTTATGTATCGGACTTTTTAAATAATATTCCATAGTCGGACCGATTTGTTCGCTCTCAACTACTCCGGCAGCTGATAGAACACCGAGATGTTTTGAGGTGGCCTTGAGTGAGAGCTTTATCTCCTCGGCGACAGCACCCACCCGCGTTGCACCTTTGTTGTTCAGTAATTTCAAAATGGCGAGCCGTCGTCGATTTGCTAAGACTTTTAAAATCCGCTCTGTCTCACGCAGTGTTTGCATGGGTAGTGTTATTCTACCATTCGAGCGAATGAGAGAATATACAAAGCATTGAATTTTGTGGATTAGAATATCTATATGAATAACAATGACGCGGACGAGTTCCCTATTCGCCAACTGACCCTAAAAGAGTATCCGCCGCTTTTGCGCGAGATACCTGACCGCCCTAAAACACTTTTTATCCGCGGTGAGCTACCGCCTGCCGACTACAAATATCTGTGCGTCGTCGGCTCGCGCGCAACTTCCGTTTACGGCCGGCGCGTTTGCCAACAGCTAATTGCGGGCTTGGCCGGCTACCCCGTGGCAATAGTCTCGGGCATGGCGCTGGGGATCGATAGCGAGGCGCACAAAGCAGCCATGGATGTGGGGTTACCCACTGTGGCCGTACTACCATCCTCGTGCGACGACGAGTCACTCTACCCCGCTACTAATAAAGGAGTGGCGCAGCGGATCTTGGCCCAAGGTGGAGGGCTCTTAAGCGAGTACGGAGAGCCGCACAAGGCCATGATCCACGACTTTCCCCGCCGCAACCGCATTTCGGCCGGGATGTCTCTCGCCTCTCTAATAATAGAAGCGGGTGAGAAGTCCGGCACCCTTATTACCGCCCGCCTAGCGTTAGACTACAACCGCGAGGTGCTGGCCATCCCGCATGAGCTTGGCCGCGAGACCGGCGCGGGTGTCAACCGACTTATCCGTGAGGGTGCCACGCTAGTGCGAAGTGCCGATGATATTTTGCAATCGCTCGGGATCAAGCCGCTTGATACTCCCAAACAACAACCACTCCCGACCGACTTAAGCGAGCCCGAAATGAAAGTACTTCATGCACTAACCGAAAGCTTGATTCGCGACGAATTAATTGAACAAGCAGAGCTAAGTGCGCAAGACGCCAACATCGCGCTTTCGTCGCTTTTGATTCGAGGGCTTATAGTAGAGAGGCTTGGTAAAATCGAAAGAGTGTAGTAACGTACGCAACCATAACCCATGAAGCTAGTAATTGTTGAGTCGCCCGCGAAGGCGAAGACGATAGAAAAATATCTCGGCGCGCTAGGCTCGGGCGATTTTACCGTGCGCGCATCGGTCGGCCATGTGCGCGATTTGCCGAAGTCCAATAAAAAAGCGATCGATATCGAAGCCGGGTTTGTCCCCCACTACGAGGTGGTGGCGGGCAAGGCCAAAGTGATACACGACTTGCAAACGTTGGCTGCCAAGGCTGATGAAGTGATACTGGCGACCGACCCCGACCGCGAAGGTGAGGCTATTGCCTGGCACTTGGCCGAGGCACTTAAACTCAAAAAACCCAAGCGCATTGCATTTAACGAAATTACGCCCGAGGCTATTGCCGAGGCGATGAAGGCGCCGCGCCAGATCGACGAGCATTTGCGTTTGGCTCAGGAAGCACGCCGCGTACTCGACCGCTTGGTGGGCTACGACCTTTCGGGACTAATTTGGAAGAAAGTGCGCTATGGTCTCTCGGCCGGCCGCGTACAGTCGCCGGCATTGCGCATATTGATGGAACGCGAGCGCGAGATCCGTGCCTTTGTGCCCGAAACATTTTATGTCATTACTGCGGCAACCAAGACTGCCAAAAAAGATGATTTGGTTTTGACTTGTGCAGAAGAACCGCGCGACAAAAAAGTTGCCGAAAAAATCATTGATGCAGTTAAAAAGGATGGACTGACGGTAACCGAAGTAAACGAGAGCGAAGCCAAGCGCGCCGCACGACCGCCCTTCACCACCTCGACCTTGCAACAGGCCGCATCGTCCCGACTCGGATTCTCGCCCTCTAACACAATGCGTATTGCACAAAAGCTGTACGAAGCGGGCCATATTACGTACATGCGCACCGACTCGCTTAACATTGGCGCAGCAGCGCGCGCTTCGGTAGTGGCGCTTGCCGAAAAGAAATACGGCAAAGAGTATGCCTTCTCGCGCGCCTTTGCGACTAAATCTAAAAACGCTCAAGAGGCGCACGAGGCTATCCGCCCTACGCATATCGAAAAGGAGTCACTCGGGTCGGCACCTGACCAGAAAAAACTCTACGAGCTTATTTGGCAGCGCACGATGGCGAGCCAGATGGCCGACGCCAAAATTTTGCGCACTAAAATTGAAGCCACGACGAAAGACAAAAATATCCCGCTGTTTGCCGCCACCGGCTCGCGCGTGGTATTTGATGGCTGGCTCAAGGCCGACCCAGATGCGCGCGGCGAAGATGTTGAGCTCCCGCAGGTTAAACCTGCAGAAAAGCTTGACGTAAAAGAAGTTGCTGCCGAAGAAAAGCAAACAACCCCACCTCCGCGCTACACCGAAGCAGGGTTGGTTAAAGAGTTAGAGAAGCGCGGCATTGGCCGCCCCAGCACCTACGCAAGTATTATGCGCACGCTCGAGACGCGCGGGTACACGACCAAAGAAGGCCGCTCGCTTAAACCCACCGACACGGGCGATGTTGTTTCGACCTTTTTGGAAGCCAACTTCCCCACCTACATTAGCGACACCTTTACCGCCGAGATGGAAGACGAGCTCGACCAGATCGCGAGCGGCGAGCGTGAGTATGTAAAGACACTGAAAGATTTTTATACACCCTTCCAAAAAGAAGTTAAGAAAAAAGATAAAGAGGCGGGCAAAATTACCGACTTGGGTAGCGCGCCGAAAGAATTCCCTTGCCCTATTTGTGGCAAAGATATGGTTTACAAACTCTCGCGCCAGGGCAAGTTTATGAGTTGCTCGACCTTCCCCGAGTGCACCGGCGCGCGTACCGAGACTGGCGAGATATTGAGCAACGAGCCGCAAGACCCGATAGGTATTTATCCCGAAACGCAAGAAAAAATTTATGTGATGAACGGCCGCTTTGGGCCCTACGTGCAGGTGGGCGAAATGAAGAAAGGTAGCAAGACCAAACCCAAGCGCGCGAGCATCCCTAAAGAAAAAGACCCGGCAAACGTGTCGCTGGAAGAAGCGCTTAAATATCTCTCGCTCCCGCGCACGCTTGGTACCCACCCTGAGACCGGCGAAAGCATCACGGCCAATGTCGGCCGCTTTGGGCCATACATTGCGCACAACACTAAACCTAAACCCGACTTCCGCTCGCTCAAACAAGATGATGTATATGAAGTTACGCACGAACGCGCACTCGAAATTTTGAAAGAAGAAAAGAAACGCCGCGGCTTTGCCCGGAAAAAGAAAGAGGAGTAAAAAAATAAAATGCCCCAGCTCCGCAGCTAGGACATGTAGGCCTTGATCCATTCCGGAGGAATCCGGAAAATAAAGGACTCACTCGCGCGGACCGGCTCTGTGACGTCTCTCCCTCCCAACATATGAGAGAAGCCTTCTCTTGCGCCAAGACGATACGTCATCGCCTGTGCGTTGGCCGCTGTACTCGCAGCCCAGATAGTTCCGTCTCGGAGCACCATGATCGGGTCGTTTGAACCGGCATGCTTAGCGGTGCGCGCAAGTTGGATTTCGGGGCCATCTGATAGTTCACACGGCAGTAACCCCAATCTCGGAGCCGCTTCTTCGACGTTTCTTAGCAACACTTCGCCGTTGGTCCTGTTGCAAAGCGGTGTGATCCGACTCCCCTCAACGATAGCGAAACAGATCAGCTCTTGATCCGGCTGTCCCGCCTTGATAGCGTCGACGAGGTTATGGACTCTTAGACTAACAGCACATTGAGCCTCTGCCATTTTCACATAGTAGTCCTTACCGGACAAACCCTGCGGCCGGATTGTCTGAAACACTTTAAAGCCGCGGATTCCACCTGTGCCTTCGATGATGTCCTGCAGGCCACCCATCACTACCGGAAGAGAAAGTGCTCCCGACATGAGACGTGCCTTGATTTCATCGAAACGTCCTTCGAGTCTGCCTCGCTCGTCCGAAGTCAAGCGAAACCGAGGGGTGCGATAATCAGTCGTCATGATGACAACCTCCACATTGCTGTCGTCCCGTAGACGTTTAAGGCTCACCAGGATTGGTTCGCCACAGCAGAAAAAAGTCAGTAACTCCTTTCTGCTATGGCGAAGTAGGAACTTTGTTCAAAAACTATACGAAGACAACCTAATTGTCAATGTGTCAAATAAGCGTATACTAAAGAAATGCACGAGCTGAAGGCTATTTTGGAGAAGATGAGTGGGGCGACCCCCGACGAAATCGCCTTGGTAGAAAAGGCCTACCTCTTTGCCGAAAACGCCCACAAAGACCAAAAGCGCTTCTCCGGCGAGCCATATATCATCCACCCGGTCGAGACTGCACGCGAATTGGCCAAACTCGGCATGAGTGCCCGCGTGGTTGCCGCAGGGCTTTTGCACGACACGATTGAGGATGCTGGCGTCACCCCTGACACACTCGAAGCGGAGTTTGGCAAAGAAATACGGTTTTTGGTCGAGGGTGTGAGCAAACTCGGGCGGCTCAAGTACCGCGGCGCCGAACGCCACCGCGAGTCGCTGCGCAAACTATTGATTGCAACCGGCAAAGACACCCGCGTACTCATCATCAAATTGATGGATCGCTTGCACAACATGCGGACCCTACGTTTTGTGCCCGAACAAAAGCGCACGCGCATCGCACTCGAAACGATCGAGATTTATGCCGCGATAGCCCACCGGCTCGGTATGGGCTTGGTGCGCCGCGAGCTAGAAGACCTGGCGTTTGAACATGCCTTCCCCAAAGAGTATGCCGAGATCCGCAAAGTCTTGACCGAGAAATCTAAAGAAACCCTCGAGCGGCTGCACAAAATGTCGCGTGTGCTGTTTAAAGAACTTGCTAAAGAAGGGCTCAAGGACATGCACATAAACTATCGGGTGAAAGGTCTCTACAGTTTGTGGCGCAAACTCAAACGTAAAGGTGTGATTGATAATATTTATGATATCGCGGCTCTGCGCGTGGTTGTTAAAGATATACCCGATTGCTATCGCGCGCTCGGGATCATCAATAATTTGTGGCAACCACTGCCCAATAAAATTAAAGACTACATTGCCTTCCCCAAACCAAACGGATATCAAAGCTTGCACACGACCGTTTTTAGCGGCGACGGCGGGATCGTCGAAATCCAGATTCGCACCGAGCCGATGCACGAAGAGGCGGAGTACGGCATCACCGCACACGTGTTGTACAAAGAAGGCACCCAAAAGGGCGGTCGTACCAGTTTTGACTGGATAAAAAGTTTGATACCGAGCTTTAAGCGCGGGCGGCTTACGGCGCCCGGCGAGCGCCGGCGCTATGGTGCGCGCGGTGGCCCCGAGTGGCTTGCCGACTTGGGCGACGATGCCGAGGAAGATCCTGATTTTGAAAACGCGCTCAAAACAGACTTCTTTACCCACCGGGTGTTTGTCTTTACGCCCAAAGGCGACGTCGTCGACCTGCCCGCCGACTCATCCCCTATCGACTTTGCCTACGCCATACACTCCGACATTGGCGACCACACCTTTGGCGCAAAAATAAACGGCAAAATGATGCCCCTCGATTGTGTGCTGGAGAACGGCGATATTGTCGACATCCAGACGCGCAAAAACGCGTGGCCCATCTCCAAATGGTTGGACTTTACTAAAACAACACTCGCGCGCCGGCACATTAGGCTTATCCTCGACAAACAAAAAAAGAGCTAGAGCGAAAAAGAGTTAGGGTCAAACGTATTTTCGTCTTTGGTGATTTCTTCTTTGCTGCGGTCATCGACCGGAGCTGCCGCAGCTTGGTCAGGAAAATAGTCTGGCCTGCCGGCCTCCTCCGGCTTGGCCGAGACAGGAGACCCGAGGACTTTTTCCTGAGCAGGCTGCGGCTGATTGTTCTGCATTTTTGCCGCAAGTTGATTAAAAATTACGCGTAGATCCTCTTCGGACATAAAGTCGATCGAAAGCTTACCACCGTTTTCTTTGGGTTCAATAACAACGCGCGTACCCAGAGCCTCGGTTAATTCGCGCTCCATCTGCAAAATTTCGGGCGCATACATATACTCTTTTTTGCGCACACGGTCGGTCGCGATACGCCGCGCAATAGACTCCGCATCGCGCACCGTAACGCGCTTAAGGATAATCTCGCGGAAAAGCGTCTCTTGCTCTTGCGGCCGGTCCGTAAGCATAAGGAGTGGCCGCGTATGGCCCTCGCTTATTTTGCCGTCCGAGAGCGCCTGTTGCATCGCCTCGGGCAGTGCCAATAGCCGTACCGTATTGCTGACGTACTCGCGGCTCTTGCTCACCTTTTCAGCTATCTCCCCGTGTTTGAAGCCGAATTTTTTGATGAGCTGGTCAAACGCCTTGGCGCGGTCTATTGGGTTTAGATCCTCGCGCTGGAGATTCTCGATAATTGCCAACTCGAGCTTGGTTTTGTCGTCGTCCTCTCCAGCGCGGATCAAAACCGGCACCTCGCGCACCCCCGCAAGTTTGGCCGCGCGTAGGCGGCGCTCACCGGCAATCAACTCGTACTCGGTTTGGAGGCCGCCGTCTTGGCGCTCGACTTCTTTGCGGCTTACGGTGAGCGGCTGTATCACGCCGTACTGGCGAATAGACTTGGCAAGGTCGGCAAGCTTGGCTTCGTCAAACTCTTTGCGAGGCTGAAAGGGGTTGGGGCGGATCTTCTCGACCTCGACCCAAAAAATCGCGTTATTGTAAAACTGAGACATTGGCGATATTCTAACATAGCAACGGCGAGATATATGCCGGGATGGCGGAATTGGTAGACGCAAAGGACTCAAAATCCTTCGACCGCAAGGTCATGAGAGTTCGATTCTCTCTCCCGGCACAAAGTTAACATCTAGTTTGTTCTATGCTACCGTAGCGCAGAACTGCAACGCCAATTGGAGGGTTCCATGGCAAAAAATCCGTTCTTTAACATGACAGATGGGCGCTGGGCAGAAGGAAAACGAGTCTGCGTTGGACTCGATTCGGTCTTCAACAAACTGCCCGTGCGGTTTCGCGATGCGGGGGCAGCTGATGGTATCCTCGCGTTCAATCGCAGCATCATCCAGCAAACCCACAGCCAAGCGCTTTGCTACAAGCTAAACCTTGGTGCCTACCTCCAAAGCGGGCATCAAGGCATCAAAGCGCTGGAGGAAACCTGCGCGTATCTTTGGGCCAATCACCCGAACATTCCGTACGCGATCGACCAGAAGACGGGCGATATCGGAACCACGAACGACTGGTACGCCGATTTTGCCTTTGGAATCTGCAGGGCACATGCCATCACGCTCCACAACTACATGGGGCAAGAGGCCATGCAGTCGCTGCTAGACCGCAAGGACAAGGCATTCTTCATTCTCTGCAAGACCAGCAACAAGGGTTCAAACGAGTTCCAGGGACCAGAAAACCTGCACACTTCTCGCTACATCTATGAGTTCGTGGCGAGGCAGGTCAAGGATTATTGGAACAAGCACGGCAATTGTGGTCTGGTGGTTGGAGCCACTTACCCCGAGGAGATGAAAAAGATACGGGCCATGGCGCCCGAACTTCCGTTCCTCGTCCCGGGCATCGGTACGCAAGGTGGAGACGTCGACGCGACCATCAACAATGGAATCACCGAAGCTGGTGGCGGACTCATCATCAACAACGGCTCGGCTATTATATTTGCGCCAAATCCTGCTTTCGAGCTCGACAGCGCGACTAAGCAGATCGATCGCGCCATCAGGGCGAAGAAATGAGCTAGTACACCTGCCTAATCGGCAGGTGTTTTTAATTTATAAAATAAAACTCCCACAGCAGTGGGAGAGATTAGGAAGAATCCTCAGGAGGGTTCAGACGGCCCGCTTGGGCGGCGGCAATGAGTTTTTGCCAATCATCGGCGGCAACCGTATAACATGGCCCGCCGTTTTTTTCAGACCGCAAGCTTGCTCCGCCGCCCGGCTCAAACTCAACGACTAGGCTACCCACCATCAGTTGTTTTGGCGCTTTTGCGTTCATCGGCAACACCTCGCGTTGGTTCCAGCCGCAGTATACCCTACCCAATAAATAGGTGCTTTTAATTTTATAAGTGCATGCTACTGTGTAGGCGAATTCCCCGTACCTTTAACCCAAGGAGCGTGAGCGATGTTAAATATCCCCCGGCACGAGAAGTTTCGTGCCCCGTCGGGTCAAATCCTCGACTACTACGATCTTTTCCTCATCCAGGAGATGGAGGCCAACAGGACTATCGAGTGGAGTGACAAGGAGGTCACCTTCAATTCAGGATTTCAGTGCAACGTCTATCTGCGCATGAGAAGCGACCTGACCCATAATGTCCCACTCTTGCTGCGAGCGGGTCACCAGATCAAAAAGACAATACTGGGGCTTCGGCCCACGCATGGGCCCAAGTTCTGCTTGATCGGAATCCCCACCGCCGGTACTCCTCTCGCACAGGCGGCGGCAATGGCATCCTTTGATCCACAACGCCAACTGACCTCAACCATCTGCTTCCGGCAGCTGCGCAGTGAGCTCAAGAAAGGCCACGGCAAAACCGCGGACACCATGTGGGCGGGACCGCCTGAGCTGGAGCACTACAGCCCCGCCACGGTTGAGAACGTCGTTTCAACGGCAAAGGCCTACTTCGATCACCTCAAACATCTCGAAGAAGACGGATATCCGACCAAGGAGATGTGGCACATCGCCTTTGCCGACTGGGAGCTCGGCGGCACCGAGGCACTCAGCGACGCAGGATATACGAACGGTCTGGTGTTGTACCGGATGCGAGACATGATCGCCGCGCTCGTACATCTCGGTGTGTGGCCGGCGGAATACTATCAAGAAACCAACCGCCGCGTGAATGCGTGGCGAGTAGCAAAAGGCCTCAACACACGGTAGCGATACCGTGTTTTTAATTACAAATTGTGCTACAAGAAAGTCGTGCCTAAACCGAAAGTGATAGCCATTGTTGGTCCTACCGCATCGGGCAAAAGCGCCTTGGGTATTTGGCTTGCTAAAAAAATAAATGGGGAGATTATTTCGGCCGACTCACGGCAGGTTTATAAAGGATTAAATATAGCGACAGGCAAGGTGACCAAAAAAGAAATGCAGGGGGTGAAGCATCACCTACTCGACGTTGTCTCGCCTAAAAAACAATTTTCAGTGGACGATTTTATTAAACACGCTGACCGCGCATGTTCTAACATTTTGCAAAACGATAGAACGATATTGGTAGTAGGTGGGACGGGACTGTATGTAGACATGCTGCTCGGGCGCATGAGCTACCCGCAGGTGCCACCCAAACCTACCCTGCGAAAAAAGCTAGAGAAAAAAAGTGCGGTACAACTGTACGCACTGCTGCAAAAAATCGACCCGGCGCGCGCCAAAACTATCGAAAAGCAAAACCCACGCCGCTTGGTGCGTGCAATAGAGATAGCTAAAGCGTTGGGTAAAAATCCGCCCGCTAACCCAGAACCAAAGTACGAGGTGTTGTGGCTTGGACTATCCCCTACCCCAGAAAAACTAAAAAAGAACATCCGTATTCGCCTATTCTCACGAATAGGAGCAGGGATGATAGCCGAGGCGAAAAAATTACACGCTGGCGGCTTGTCGTACAAACGCATGGAGCAGTTGGGGCTCGAGTATCGTTACTTGGCGCGTTTATTACAAAACAAACTAACTAAACAAGAATTCAAGTTGCAACTGGAACGCGAGATCAATCAATACGCTAAACGCCAGATGCGGTGGTTTGTGCGCAACAAAGATATTAACTGGGTCGGGAATAAATCAGAGGCCCTTTTGCACGTCAAAAACTTTCTGCGGGCGATGGAGGAATCGAACCTCCACTAACGGTTTTGGAGACCGTTGTGATACCATTTCACCAATCGCCCGTGGGCTAAGAATACTACTTTTTAGCCTCTTTGTGCACGGTCGCAACCTTGCACCATTTGCAAAATTTCTTAAGTTCAATTTTGCGGGTAACGAGTTTCTTATTTTTGGAGCTCCAATAGTTAATGCGCTTGCATTTGGAGCACTGCAATTTTATGAGGCGGTCTTGTGACATGCCAAAAGAATATACCTTAAGGCTTTTTTGCGCAACCCTTCGACAAGCTCAGGGCAGGCTCTACGGGAGCACGACCGCCCCGGGGCAGAAACTAAACCCGAGGTTTTTGCCTGAATAAATCTCACTTACATCGTTTGGTACCAAAACTGAGTAGCGCAGCAAGCACATATCCCGCTTCGAAATCCCGAGCATTTGCATCAGATATGCCTCGGCATCCAAGCGGGTCTGTGAAAGCGGCTCCTTTTCGAGCGAGATGGTAAAGCTCTGGTCCGAGGCAACATAGACAATCAGGTACGGTGCGTCGACTTGATCGAGACCTGCGCCTCCGGCCAAGTGGTAGTGTCCAGCATTATGCGGGTCGACTACAACACGGGAATCTTTGGTAAAATCATGCACCACAAGCGAGCCGCCAGAAGCAGACGCAACAGCCACCTGTCCCTGCTGAGTGGTGGTTGGAGATTGAGTGGGGACAACCGACGTATTGTCGTTGTTGTAGATACTGGTGTTATTTGAATTATCGCTCGGCGCGGGTTTTGGCGCAGAGCTCGAACTAAGCCATACAAACATCGCGACAAAAGCCGCCAGCGCTACTACTATCCCACCTATAACCACCGCGTATTTCATTTATTAAATTCTATCATAGGCCGCATGCTGAAGCCGTGCTCCACGCCCGGGGTCCTTGAGTATTCCAAATACGCTGCGCGTTTTGGGTGGCACAACCAAAGTCGTTAGCCATGTTGATGCATTGAGTGTACCTTTCTTGATCGGCTATTGTACTGTTGTAATTGCGACCATTGAACGCCCTCGGGCAGTCAACTTTTTGTCCTCCATTAAATCCATCACACTGCATGTAGTTCGCGCTGATGTTGATTTGATAGAGACCAGAGGAAAATACAGTCTTGTCTATATTACTTCTGTCAGACTGGCTTGGGCGATCTACCACACAGCCACTCTCCTTCTGTGTAATACATGACATGGCTGCCGCATTATCCCCCCAAGAACTTGCAAGTGCGGTCGCGGAACAATCGCCCTTGGGAGCATTAAGCTGGGATGCAGGGACGGGATCATAGCCTTCGGTAGCACCATAGGCATAACATTTGCCGTCCGTGGTGCTTTTTGCGTCTCCCTCGCGACATCCGGCCTCCACGGTCCCTGCAGCATTGTATGATATGCCGCCGACCGATATAGGAGGAGCCGGGGTATTACTATTCAAGATAGGGAGGCTGCTTAGAAGATCGTTGATTGTCAACCCCATCGGACGTCGAGTAGGCGAAACACATTCAATCGTATTCCAATTTTTGTAATAAGTGGGATCGAGCACGGTCTTAAGAACTGTTTCGACCGCTAGCCATGCGCCGAGCACAATGCCGAACCCGATGAGTACCGAAGTAAAGATGCTGCGTGCTTTATCAAGTTTGTCCACCGCACTTGAAGAAAAGAAGAGTACTCCCGCCCACGCAAAGAGTGCCGCCGCGATGGGGATAGAGAGCCCAAGCAAAAAGTTGATAACCTTTTGTGCGAGCGCGGCTAAGTCGCACGCCTGACAGTTGAGGCCGGTGCACGGTATAAGCCCCGTCGGTTTTGTGTTGTTGGGCGTTAGCGTCGATCCGGCAGGCAATACAGGTGCCGGGGCCATCGTGTCGGTGTTGGTAATAGCCGCAGGTGGAGCAACAGTACCAGGGGCCTGCACGGTACCCACCGCATCACCTACTGGGCTTGCGGTGCCGTTAGGTTCGAGCACCACCACGATCGCACTACAGGTTGCGGTACCGCCCACCGCCTGAAAGGTCCCCACATAGCGGGTTGAGTTGACCGGGATTAAATTTATTGCTCCGGTGGAAGAAACATTACCAACACCCGTAATGGTGCCGGCCGAGACATTGGCTTGCCATTTGAGCGTAAAACTGCCCCCACGCACTACCGTGGCCGGGGTCGCTTGCATAATACAGGTGGCACTCTGCGCGTGCACCTGTGGTGCAAAAAGAAATAGTGCGGCAAAAAGGAACAAAGCACGAAGCTTCATGCCTTAATCATACACCCAGATTTTGCGCTCTCTCGAAGAGTGTTGTACTCTGTGTGAGTTCCCGTTACCTATTGCGTCGGTGGCGGAGTGGTCAATCGCAACTGGCTGTAAACCAGTCGCCCTTGTGGCTACGTAGGTTCGAATCCTACCCGGCGCACCAGTGATTTTTTGGGTTCTATTGACTTTTCTATACTTTAGTGTAGTTTATTTTACGTATCTGAACATTCAACAATCGTAAGGAGCGGGCCATGCGACTATGTAGAGCCTAACGGCTTGAACCCATTTCGCACCTTTGGATAAACAGATCCATTCTGGAGGTGCGGTAACGCACACTCTAGATGGAGACTGTCCATGACTGTCAATCAACTCCCTGCTGACTTCCCTGCCACCGTCGTCGCGACCTTCCAAGAAGGGCAGTACAAGGGCGACAAACAGTACTGGGCCCCGTTCGAACATGCCGGCAAGCACTACAAGCTGGTGATGACGGGCGGCGCCTCCCCGGCCCCAGGCTATCCGCGGACCGTGTACCCGCAGAACAGCCCGAACGGGCACATCGTCTTCTGCACGCTGTACCCAGTGCGAGACGATGAGGAAGACTACTACGATGACGACTTCGATATCGATGCCTGGCGGGAACGTCAGGAGGAGTACTACTGGGAGAGAGACTACCCCAAAGAGTAGCTAAACCTGACTCACGCAGGTAAACGTGCAGACCGCGCCGCCCCGGTACTTGTGGGCGGTTTTTTAATTACGCTCCAACCTTCTCTTCTGCAATGACGTCAGAAGTGATTTTGACGCCTTTGCCTTTGCCGCTTTTTTTGACGTCAAACACGAATTCACCTTTTTGGACATCCACCGTCACCGATCCGCCGGAGAGCACACCGCGACTGACCATTAGGCTCGCAACTTTGGTGAGGATTTTGTCTTGGATGAGCCGGCGCAGCGGGCGGGCGCCATAGTGCGGGTCGTAGCCTTCCTTCGAAAGATACTCAAACACTGCCGGCGTAAGCGCAAGGGTGATATCTTTTTGTGCCAAACGCTCAACCACTTCTTTAACCTGGATACCAACAATCTCTTTGATCGCATCGGGCGAAAGGATATTAAAGATGATGATTTCGTCGATGCGGTTGAGGAATTCGGGGCGGAAATAATCTTTAAGCGTCTCCTGCACTTTTTCTTTAGCTTTAAGATAGTCGGCTTCGTCGCTGCGGCCACCCAAGACAAAGCCAAGCTGCTCCATCTTGTCGATGTATTGCGCGCCGATGTTGCTCGTCATGATGATGATCGTGTTGCGGAAGTTGACTTTGCGGCCTTTGGCGTCGGTCAACTGGCCATTGTCCAAGACTTGCAGGAGGATGTTAAACACCTCGGGGTGCGCCTTCTCAATTTCGTCAAACAGCAAGACCGCGTACGGCCGGTGGCGCACCAACTCAGTGAGCGCTCCCCCTTCCTCGTGCCCGACATAGCCCGGCGGCGCGCCGATTATTTTAGAAACGCTGTGTTTCTCCATGTACTCCGACATATCAACGCGAATGAGCGCCTTTTCGTCGTCAAACATAAAGTTGGCGAGCGCTTTGGTGAGCTCGGTTTTGCCCACACCGGTGGGGCCCAGGAACATAAACGAGGCAATCGGGCGATTGGGGTCGGCAATGCCCGCGCGGCTACGTTTGACCGCGTCGGATACTTTTTGCACCGCCTCTTTTTGACCCACCACACGAGCCGAAAGCTCTTCCTCAATACGGCCAAGGCGCTGCGCCTCTTCCTCCAACATGCGCGAGACCGGGATGCCCGTCCACTTGGCCACAATAGCGGCAATATCACTGTCGGTAATTTCTTCTTTTAGTATGCGGCGGGTTGACTGCAATTTTTTGAGCCGCTTTTGTTTAAGTTCTAGCTCGCGCTCGAGCGCCGGGATTTCGCCATAGCGGATTTCTGCCGCGCGGGAGAGGTCAACCGACGCTTCTGCGGCATCGGCCTCTATACGCAAACTCTCGAGCTCTTTTTTGATCGATTTGATATCCAGCAGCACCTGCTTTTCGTTCTTCCAGCGCAGCTCTATCTCGCCGGTCTTTTCTTTAAGTTCGGCGATGTCCTTTTCGATCACTTTTACGCGCGCGGCCGCTTTGCGCTTGCCGGTCGACGAGCTTTCATCGGCATTCTGGGCCTCTTTGCGCAAGGCCTCCTTCTCTACCTCCAATCGCATAATTTTGCGGTGGGCATCTTCGAGTACCGGCGGTTTATTTTCTAACGATATGCGCAGGCTCGATGCGGCCTCGTCAATGAGGTCAATGGCTTTGTCGGGTAAAAAACGATCCGGGATGTAGCGGCTCGAAAGCTCAACGGCGGCAAGAATTGAGCCATCAGTAATATGAACGCCGTGGAAGAGTTCGTACTTTTCTTTCAGTCCGCGCAAAATGGCTACCGCATCATCGGTTGAAGGCTCAAGTACATACACCGGCTGGAAGCGTCGCTGAAACGCCGGATCCCGCTCGATATGCTTTTGATATTCGCGCAAGGTAGTGGCGCCGATCACGTGCAGGTCGCCGCGCGCTAACGCGGGTTTGAGCATGTTGCTCGCATCCATCGCACCCTCGGCAGCACCCGCACCTACCACGGTGTGGATTTCGTCGATAAACAATAGTATTTTCCCTTCGGCGCGCTCGATCTCTTTCATAATCGCCTTCAGGCGCTCCTCAAACTCGCCGCGATATTTTGTGCCGGCAATAAGCGAGCCGAGGTCAAGCGATACCAAGTCTTTGTCGCGTAGCGAGTCCGGCACATCACCCACCGCAATGCGGCTGGCGAGACCCTCAGCTATTGCGGTTTTGCCCACACCCGCCTCACCTATCAAAATAGGATTGTTTTTGGTGCGGCGGGAGAGGATTTGGATCACGCGCGAGATTTCTTCGTCGCGGCCGATGACCGGATCGAGTTTGTTTTCGAGCGCGGCGCGGGTCAAGGAGCGCGTGTACTTGGTGAGCGCGCGGAACTTTTTCTGCTCGGCTTGCGGCGCGCTTTTTTGTGAACGCAATTCTACCAGCGAGCGCAAAATCCCCTCTCGCGTAATGCGGAAGCGTGCCAACATATCGCGCGCAGCGCCGGGAACATCGAGCACGGCGACAAAAAGATGTTCGGTCGAAACAAATTCGTCGTGCAACTCGGTCGCCACTTTGGCCGAGCGCTCAAGCGCCTGCACCAACTCGGGGGTCAAATAAAGTTGATAGGAAGGATTTAAAAGCGAGCCGCCTTGCGCACTCTCCAAACCCTCCAGTACGGTGTCAGTAAGCAGCGTTATATCCACCTCAAGCCTTTCAAGGGCAGAAACGACCAAGCTCTCCTCTTGCAAGAGGAGCGCACCGAGCAGATGCATAGGGCTTACTTGGTTTTGGCCCCGTTCGACGGCGAGCTCGTGGGCCCGGCGTACTGCTTCTTTTGCTTTTGTGGTGAAGTGGTTGAAGGGAGGCATAAACAATTTATGTAAGTATCAAGTTCCAAATAACAAGTATCAAGGAGTCGAAGGAATCGTGTAGAAGTCGCTTCCTTCGGCAGCCGAATTTCCGGTCATGAGGCCTATCACTTCGCCGAAGACCGTCATGACGATGGAACCGGGGGTGTTGGACACTACCGTAGTTTCAATTAAGCCAGAGTGAGCATCGGGCAACCGGGCGATAACACCCGTACCAACCGTGTCGACGCCAAGACCGCCAATGCGGATGACACTCTGACCAAGTTGTAACTTACTCGGGTCGGCCAACGTGACGGGTACGACGGCGCTCGAAGTGCTGGTAAGCTGCAAGTCGAGTACGGCTACCGAAGTGGTGCCAACCGGCACACGCATAACCGCGGGGACCCGCGTACCATCGGGCAGTAGTGCCTCGAAGTTAACGGTGCCGAGTGGCTCGAGCGCTCCGCGGTCGGAGAGCACGGCGCCCTTAGCGCTTATGACAATGCCGCGCGCGGCGAGCGTGTTGGGGTCGTTTTTACTTACGATCCGCACGATCCCCTTTTGGACTTTGGCAATGGACTGTGCGGCGAGATCATCATCTTTAACGACGACGGTCGTCTCTTTGGTTACCACCGAGCCGCTTTGCGAAACGGACACTGCCGCAGGGGCCGGGGCCACCTTTTCTATCGTGTGCTCGACTATCTGGTTGATAGTGCGGGTCACCGACGGCGGAGCCTGATCCATGAGCGAAACGGTGACTATACCGGTCGCGATAGACGTCACAAAACTCACCAATAACGTTAGGAGGACTATCTGATGCTTGGTGAGATGCTCGATGTCCATCGTATAAAAACTATAGCACTTTTTTTATGAAATACAAATTCAGCGCCGGTAGCGCTCGGCAGTTTCTTGCAGTGCTTCGACAATGCGTCGCGCGTCGCGATATGACGCGTTAGGAAGCAAGGTTAACCGTATCGCCGTACCCGTTAATTCGGGCCTAACACCCATCGCTTTTATCACATGACTGGGCTCTTCATCTCCAATGTTGCAGGCGCTGCGGGTTGAGGCGGCGATGCCCAAAGCGTCGAGCGAGACCACCGCCATTTGGGCATCGAGTTTGGGGATAGAAATATTGAGATTATTAGCGACTCTGTAGCAAGGGCTACCCTTGCTAATACTTGGTCCGTTCAAAATAGTGTCGGGCAAAACTTTTTTAATTTCGTTCCACAAATAATCGCGTACGGCCGTTACTTTTTTTACTCTTTTTTCTACGCCAGCTTGAGCATCAACAAGAAAGCGTGCGGCCGCAACCGCCGCCGCAACATCCGGAGTCCCCTGCCGGGGCAAAGTAAACGGTGTTCCACGCTTTATATAGAGTATGCCGTCGAGCGTCATTAGGTCGACAGGAAGTTTTTGCATATCCAATTTGATCCACAACGGTGCCTGTGCCGCATCGGTATGAAAATAAACCTGCCCGCCGGCAGGCGGGCTTTTTGTTCTTTTTCTTTGCAACTCTTTAGCAATCTCACGCACCGGTTGCACCGCGCCCATTTCACTATTAACGAGCTGTATCGATACAAACGCAGTGTCAGGTTGCAGTGCCAACGCAACCGCGCTCGGGAAAACCATTCCTTCTTTATCGACCGCAACCTCGGTTACATTCCCCCGCTCACGCAGGGGCTCGAGCACCGACCTATGTTCTATCGCCGAGGTTATGGTACCTGCACCAACAGGCTGCCCTTCAATCACCAAACGGTTTGCTTCGGTGGCATTGCTTACAAAATAGATTTCATCGGCGTGGGCATTAAGCGCGGCTGCAACTTGTGCCCGCGCCGCTTCCAGCTTTTTCTTGGCCGCCAATCCTTCTTGATGTAAAGCACCAGGGTTGTAATGTGGCGGCATTCCTCCCGCCGCATCGGCGTATACGCGCTTCTTTTTAAACCACATGGCACTACTATATACTGAGAGACATGCCGCTTGCTATCTACTATCTTCAGATTGCTACTCCTTACATTGCCCTGGGTGCCCTCGTTATTGCACTGATTGCCGTTGGCTACGCTATCGCGCTTAGAGTGAGGCTTAAACGTCTCAGCGTCGGCAAAGGCGTGTCATTGGAAGAATCGATCAATCATTTGTTGCGTGAGGCAAAGGATCATAAAGAATTTCGCGCCGAATTGGAAAAATATCTCAAGCTCGCCGAGTCGCGCCTGCGCGGCAGCATCCAAGGGATAGGTGTGGTGCGCTTTAATCCGTTTGCCGAGGGCCAAGGTGGCAACCAAAGCTTTGCCGCGGCGCTCCTCGACGAAAGGGAGAGTGGCGTGGTATTCTCTACCCTCTACGCACGCGACCGGGTCGGCGTCTATGCCAAGCCGGTCGAAAATGGCTCCTCATCGTTTGAGCTCACGCAGGAGGAAAAAGAGGCTATCCGCAAAGCACGTGAGCGAGTCGCGCGTCATAAAAAGTGAAACACCTATGCCAAAACCAACTGCCACAGCCGCAAGCCGGCCTCCTATTGTTGCGATCGTGGGACATATCGACCACGGTAAATCAACGCTACTCGATTACATCCGCAAGACCAACGTTGTAGACAGTGAAGCGGGCGGGATCACCCAACATCTTTCAGCCTATGAGGCCGTGCACAAAAATGCGTCCGGCGAACACCGGGTAACCTTTTTGGATACGCCGGGCCACGCTGCCTTTGCCGGTATGCGCGCCCGTGGTTTGGAAGCCGCTGACGTTGCGGTGCTTGTCGTTTCGAGCGAAGAAGGCGTTAAGCCGCAAACGCTCGAGGCACTTAAACTGATTACCCAAGTAAACCTCCCCTACATTGTTGCGTTTACTAAAATAGATAAACCCGGCAGCAATATCGAAAAAGCAAAAATGTCGATGCTTGAGCATCAGATCTTTTTGGAAGGTCTCGGCGGCGATGTGCCGTGGGTTGGCATCTCGAGCAAAAGCGGCGAGGGTATCCCCGAACTGCTCGACCTAATTTTGCTCGCGGCAGAAATTAAAGGCTTGTCTTCAAATCCTGAGGCTCCTGCCAAAGGGTTGGTGATAGAAGCACACGTTGATCCGAAACGCGGTAACACCGCAACGCTGATTATCCGCGACGGCCAGGTGTCGGGTGGCAACTTTGTGGTTGCGGGCGCGGCGGTTGCGCCAGTGCGGATTATGGAAAATTTTATGGGTAAGCCAATTAAAGAGGCGTATGCGGGCAGCCCGGTGCGCATTATCGGCTTTTCTGAATTGCCGGTGGTTGGGGTGCAGTTTGAACTTATAAAAAACAAAAAAGAGGCGGAGGCGGCCGCAAGCGCAGTGTCATCGCAGCGCCGCAGCGCGATGCCGACCCAGACGGCAGCAGCGAGAAGCGAGAAGGACACTGGGCTGGAGGCCACAGAAAAAGAAGAAGCACCGGAAATTTTTATTTTGCCGCTTCTTATTAAGACCGACGTCGCGGGCGTGGGCGAGGCTGTCGCTCACGAGCTTGCAAAACTATCTATCGATCCGTCGATGGAGCTCCGGGTAGTGGGGCGCACGGTCGGCGCTATTACCGAAGGCGACGTGCGGCTCCTCAGCGGCGGCAAAGTACCAGGGATTATTGTAGGCTTCAATGTCAAAGTCGAGCGCGAAGCGCGCGAGTTGGCCGAGCGCCAAGGCGTCGAGATCCAACTCTTTGACATCATCTACAAACTCACCGAGTGGCTTGCCGAAGCGATAGAAAAACGCCGCCCACGACAAGAAACGCAGGTGCGCATCGGCCTGGCACGGGTGCTGAAGCTTTTTAACACCGCCAAAGGCCGCATTGTGTTGGGTGGACGCGTTGAAGAAGGATCGCTCAAACAAAACGAAGAAGTGCGCATTATGCGTCGCGATATAGAGATTGGCCGCGGCACCATTGTGGGCCTCCAGAGCAACAAAAAAGAGGTGCGCGAGGTCGAGGCCGGGAGCGAGTTTGGCGCAATGCTCAAAACCTCGTGCGAGCCGGCTCCAAACGACAAACTCGAAGTGTATAAGGTTGAATTTACATAAAATGAAAGAGCGACAAGAAGAGGCA
The DNA here is from genome assembly GCA_943348815.1 of Candidatus Nomurabacteria bacterium. GTDB lineage: Bacteria > Patescibacteriota > Minisyncoccia > Phycocordibacterales > SBAW01 > GWA1-54-10. The sequence goes on along the minus strand of CALQYT010000002.1, from coordinate 15,626 downwards.
TTGCGCGCGGCAGCGGCAGAGTTTTTAAACCGTGAGGCAAACCGCACGAGTATGATCACCGTCACCCGCACCGAACTGAGCAACGACGGCAAACGCGCGATTATCTACCTGAGTGTCTTCCCCGAGTCGGGCGAGGAACCCGCGGTCAAATTTGCCAACCGCAACCGCGGCGAGTTTGGCGTATTCTTACTCAAACAAGTGCGCGGCTTACGCGTTCCGCATGTGGATTTTCAGATCGATATGGGGGAAAAACATCGTCGCCGGTTAGACGAACTCTCAAACTAGAGGCCACGGAGGGATTCGCACCCTCGCATAACGGTTTTGCAGACCGTCGCGTTGCTTCTTCGCCACGTGGCCGTCTCGCCAATCTACCATTTTGTGATAGAAATATAAACATGCCGAGGTGGCGAAATGGTAGACGCACAGCGCTTAAAACGCTGGGAGGTCTTAAAACCCTCATGAGAGTTCAAGTCTCTCCCTCGGCACTGAGATCCTCCTAATCCTTATGGACTTTCCTTACGGTGAGATTTTGCCAGCACTGCCCGACGGATTTCAACCGCCGGAAGTGTGGCCCGAGTACGGCAACCTCGCCGACCCTGCAGGCATCTGCAAACGCGAAGAGGTAGGCAACTTTCCTCGCGGGATCCGCTGGGCCTTGGGGCCACTTTGTTTTGAAGAATATACCGGAGACAGCGAACCAGATATAGACGCTGCACGAGGGGGCACCCTTGCGCGTCCGCGCACCGTGATGTGGCACCGGGTGCGGCGCACTGACACTCCCCGTGGTTGGTATGCATTTTCAAAAAAGCCGTGGCGCGTGGATGGAGTATGTCCACTGCAGACCGGCGATGACTACACCCGCCGTTGGCATAAAAATGCACGGCGCGACCTGCGTTTGTGGCAAGAAACCCACGCTCAACACTATACGATCGAACCGGTGCTACTCGGTGAGTACGCACACGCCTATCGGCAAAGCTTGGTTGCTAAACGCGTAGACTTAGAAAGACTCTACCAACTAGAACGCCGACAACAGACCGCCGCAAAAGAGCACACTGAGTTGTGGGTTGTGCGTAACAAAAATGGCACCATCGTAGGCGGTACCGGAGTGATATACTCCCCAACTTGTAAACACTCGACTCACTTTGCACCTTTTATTACCAAAGAAGGTCGCGGGGTATTTGCCGCGACGGCGCTGGTGGACCATTGGTTTGCACAAACAAAAGAACGCGGCTACAGCTTTGCGGTGACGACCAACTTTTGGTTTAAGAGTCAGCCGCGGGGATGGAAAGGATTTTCTGAATTTAAATCACATTTTGGATTTGAGTTTGTGCAATACCCACCCACCTTGTACAAGTTTGTGGGAGGAAAAATCTTCTAACGTGTGATACATTTCTTTTGTTCGTTCGCATTCATCCGCCCGTAGCTCAGTTGGTAGAGCAACTCCCTCTTAAGGAGATGGTCCCTGGTTCGAATCCAGGCGGGCGGACACGGGCGAGTGGCGGAATTGGTATACGCGCATGGCTTAGGACCATGTGGGGCAACCCTTGAGAGTTCAAGTCTCTCCTCGCCCACCACAGACACTTCAGCAAAAAAGCCTTTGTTTTAAAGGCTTTTTTGCACCCGACGGCACGACGCTGCGTCGCTTGACTTTACTACTTAAATATGATATGATTGCGGGTGGACCGCGGCGCGTCTTTGCCGCACCAGAACACTGAAAATTTGTGCAAACCAACGAGGGAATGTCATGAAAAGCTTCGTGCTTTCGCTTCTCTTCCTCGCCTTCGTAGTATTGGTGGCGATCGGGATGGGCTGGTTGTCCGTCCCAACCTGGGCACAGACCAAGAATTGGGTGCGAACCCAATTCAACCGTCTGCGCGATTTGCTGGACGAACCGGATCGGCCCATATCTACCGGGCTCGAGACGAAATCGCCGGCCGAGCTGCGCGACATCGCTGCTCGGTACCACCTCAAGATCACCGGTAAAGCCGGCAACACTTGGGAGCGTATCGCCACCTACCTCGTCATCATGGCGGCGCTCACCTGGGCCTTGCTCTGGCTGATCGGCAAGCTTCCCTTCCAGGTGACCGGAACGCCCGGCATGCTGTTTAAGCTCGGGCTCTGGGCTGCTATGGTTGCGGGCGTGACGTGGGGCGCATTTCTTGTCGAAGTACCAAAACTTGTCGGTGTTACGGCGCTGAACCTCATCACCAAACGCGTTCACGTCTTTACCCAGGGATACAATATCCGTTTCTTCTGGGAGCAAGTCACCGCCAACGACTATCTGACGCTCCGGAGCGACATCATCACGAGGACGATTGCTACCCCGACCAGGGACACCCTGATCGTCAAATTCGAGACTCCGATCTTGCGGTGGCGGGTGTTTCCGCAGCTGTTGCTGCTCAACGCAAGCCACTCGACGAAAACTATCTCGGCGGGTGCAACCGAGATCTTCGAGACCGTCGTCGGCGAAGGAATTGGCCAGGTCGATATCAAAGACGTGGTCAATGAAATTCCCGCGATCCAAACTAAAGCCGACCAGGCTTTGGAGAGCCCCGAGGACAGATACAAAGATATCCACGGGAGCAGCTTCCAAGAGCAGTACGGCGTCAGCGCCGAAAAAATCGCCTTGGGCGTCCCAACTCTGCCTCAAGATTATCGCGAGGCACAGGAAGGCCGCGTTACCATGGAGATCTATAAGCAGAGTGCTCAAGCCCTTGTCGACGCTTCTCGTCCTGCACCGGGCGAACCGCCGACCCTCAAATTCAGGGACGCACTCGACTTGGTGATGCTCAACGCCAAGGAAAATGTCACGAAGGCCGTCCAGGTCTTCCGTCTTGAGGCCGACGAGCATATTGCCGGCCTGGCAAATGGTTTGGCACCTGCCATCGCCGCGGCTGCACGCGCCCTTACCAGCGCGCGCGGACCGCGTCGCACAACCTAACGAGGTGACACTATGGCCACAGCGCCAGCGTCAACAACTCGGATTGCCCCGGGCACGGTTACTGAGCCCGCCCGGGTGATTACGTCGAGATTCTTCAGGATCCTCATGATCGGGGGCTTGGGGCTTGCGACGGCGGCGTTCCTCTACTGGGTGTTCTTTAGCCCAGGAGAAAGCACTTCTGCCTCAACTTCAGCCTCTGCGACGACAGCGGCAAGCGTCGAGGGCAGATGCGATGGAGCGGCCCGGGAAGTCAAACTCACCCGGACCCCTCAGCGCATCAACTCCGGCGCCTACTGCAACCTGTCGTGGGACTTCGAGGACGCGATCTTGGTCACTCGCGGCCCCACGCGCGACTCTGCCGAGCGGGACGTGTTCAACACCCCCGGCGAGAAGAAGTTCCGATTCAACCCGACGCACTGGGCGTGCGCGGCGAAGGACGAGTGCACGGTCATCGCCTACTTCAAGTGACCGACGTTCTTCGACACACAATACGGCCCCGCTCAAAACAAATGAGCGGGGCCGTTTACTTTCCCGACGTTTCAGTCGGGACCCCGACCAAGGCGTCGGGGTTTATTTTTTAATACCCCGGCGGGAGTTGCGTGCCAATAGTGTTAGCCACCACTTTTATAATCGCGAGCGCAGCCGCCATAATAAACATCCCGACAAGACCCCAAAACATATGCGACTTGGCTTCGTTGTTTTGCTCGCCTTTGACGTTGAGGTCGTAGAGGTATTGCACCACTCCCCAGAGAAACACCACCAAACCCGCTCCAAAGAGGAGTATGAGTATGGGGTTGATGATAACGGCGGCTATCTTACCCACCAGTGCCTGGATGGGCTCGGTCGTCATTTAGGTGCGTTGCGGAACCTGGGGAACGCCTACCGGGGTGGTGGCTGATGCGCCGCCAAAGAGTGTATTTTGTGCCAAGCGGATGATGCCCCACACGGAGACCATAATAAAGAGGCCTACGAGGCCGGCGATCATAATGTCTTTACCGCCTTTGTGTGTGCGGATGTACTGGATAAGCCCCCAAAAGAACACGACGAGTGCAAACGCGATAAGCACCGGTATCACCCGGTTGAGGATATCGCCCGCAAACGAAATGAGCTGCGTAAGATTGCCTGGTGTCATAAAAATTATTTGACTGTTATAGCTTTTATTGTAGCAAGAATTGTGGGGGTCTTTTACCTATGTGTGGATAGCTGACGCTTCGGCGTCCCGTCGGGGGCTAAAATCCCGAGGTCGTCCCCGGCCCCGGTACATAATACCCGGGCCCGCAGTTTGCCGTATTGCACGAAGCTACGCCAGCCGCGCAGGAAGAGTTGCCGGTAAAGGTGCTGCACACCAGCCGCAATATCCCCCAGACCGAAAAGAGTACAAAGAGCGCCACCAAACTCCACACGATCATCGTACGTTTGTCAGACTCGCCCTCGCTGTAGATGTACTTGATGACCCCGATCATAAAAAAGACAATCCCCAGCACCGCAATGACCGGGATAAGCTGATTAAAAATCTGGATAATCGAAGCAACGATGGTCGGCAAGCCTCCGGAGGTGTTTAGCATACGTTAGCTCGTACAGGAGTTGAGACCCGGCGCGCCGAGCGCAGTGAGGGTGTTGGCAATAACCGTCGCAATGGTCCATGCACCCAAAAATATGCCGATGCCAATAAGGGTATAGAGAAAGTTTTTCTGCGCTTCTTTAATTTTTTCTGGGTTGCCTTGCGCGACAATAAACTTAAAACCCACGTAGACCAGAAACAACACCGCAATGGGCATACCAATGAGGAGTGCCGCTTTGAGAATTATTTTTAACAGGTCGCAAAAGTTGGTCACTGAAAGCGGATTTTTAAGACTGCAAGAGCCGCCGGGGCAAAGACCAGAAGGGTTATTGACGTAGCCAGGATTTGCCGGCGGGTTGTTTACATACCCGGGGTTTGCAGGAGGGTTGCCTACGGCGCCGGGAGTATCCGCCGCCAACCCCACCAGCGGCAAACAAATAAAAACAAACGTTAAGAGGAGTGGTGCGAGCGTGCGTAAAGAAAATTTCATACGTTAAAAATGCGTCGGGATAAGTTGCTGGAACTCCTGCGCAGCCTCCGACACTGCGCCTGCGGGCTCGCTGGCACCGCTTATAACCGATTCTATCATGGTCTTAAATACCGCATCGGTCGCCGTGGGGTTGGGGTCGACCCACCCGCGGCTAAGCAAAGCCGAGCGCGCAAACACCTCGGCCGCGCTGCTGTTGGTAGTGTCCAAGGTCACGTCGCGACGCGCCGGTGGCATGCCACTGTGCTGTATCATCACTCCCGCAGCCGCGGCCGACGTAAGCTTTTGTGCCACCACGGCCGCGCCGGCCACATTGCGCGCGGTGCGCGGTATCGTAAGACCCGTCAAAAGTCCGTAGGTAAGCGCGTTACCCGCTTGCAGCTGCGGCACTACCCCAACCCCAAAGCGCAAGTTGGGGTTGGCTTGCGCCAAACCGGCATACTCGCTTGCAAAGCCAAGGTAGACCGCCAACTGTCCGCCCACAAAAGCACTGCGGCTATTGGGTAGCGAGCGGTTCCACGAGTACGTAGTTTTAGACGGGTTGCCAAACTCGGTATAAAAGCGCAGCGCCGACTCGGCGGGGCTCCCTTGCGCGTTTTGCGTGCCAAAGGTCGGTGCTAACTGACCGTCTTGGGTGCGACCGGTAATAAAATCGCCCGCCTGCATAAACAGCATCGAGAGTATCGCTTTGGCGTTGTTAACATTTTGCCACGCACCCAAAGCAATAGTGCTGCGTGCTAAGTTTTGTGATTTGTCGAAAGCATTAATTTTGGCGGGCAACCCGTTTTGTGCGGTAAACTCGTTCCAAAACTGCGGCACCTGCGATATCCCCGCCTGGGCAAAGAGGTCGCGATTCCAATACATAATGAGCGGGTCGATACTAAACGGCAGCGCCAAGGCACCTTGCGGCACTAAAAACAAATTTCCTTCGTCGATGTAGGACGAGAGGTAGGTCGACTGTGACACCGTGCTGTAAGGAATAGGAATGATCTTGTCGGTAAACTGGCCCAACTGTTGTTGCGTCGCCAAAAAAAGGTCGGGCGCCTGGCCCGAGGCCATCGCATTAAGTAGTGTTGCCTCGTACGTGCGCGCGTCTTGCTGCACATACTTTACCTCCTGCAAACTTTTGTCCCCCGAGCGTAGCGAGTCGAGCAAGTAATCAAAATCTTCTTGCGGCATCGTGCCCCAAATGGTGACGGGCCCCGTGCCACCACCACCAAACACACCGCCAAAGAGTGCAAACGCCCCTACCCCAATGACGATAAACGCCACAAAGACTGAAACGACCACGAGTTGAAATGACGACATATTCATTTATGTTATGGTAGCGCCACCCGGAACTTTTTTGGCCAAAAATCCCCAATGAAATTCGCCCGCGGGTACCGGTTTGGTGTAGGCGAACCCATTTAACTCAAACAGCGTGCGCGCGCGGTCTTCTTTAACTACGTGGCCGGGGTGCGGGCCCATGCCGCCAAAGGAGTCGCTCCAATCGATGACCAACACTTGGCCGCCTTGGCGCAAAACGCGGTGGGCCTCTTTGGCGATTTTGTCCGGGTGCTCGGCGCCAAAGAGTATGTTGGAGACGATGACGAGGTCGAAACTATTTTCTTCCAAGTGGCTGCCGCCGGTTTTCTCTACGTTGCCATGCACCACCTCGACGTTTTGCAGGCCTTCTTGGATCGAAAGATTTTTAAGGCGCGGGAGGAGGTCTTGGTGCACGTCGATTGCCCACACCACTCCGCGTGCGCCCACGATGCGCGCAGCGGCACGCGTAAAGAAGCCCGAGCCCGAGCCAAAGTCGGCAACCCGCGCACCCTCGTGGAGATGTGCGCTCAGTAATGCCCGTGCGGGGTGTAAAAACGAACTCTCTGCCATTGCTATAAGTATATCACCGCCTGTGGCGGGACCCCGCTAAAAGCGGTGGACGCATTAAAAAAAGCGCTCCTTCTCAGTCGGGGAGATGGGAGCGCTTCGGAATCAAAAGTTGACCCCCGTTTCGTTGGGGCGGCCAAAAACAGCTCAGGTTGCCATTGTAGATGAACAGGACTCCTTCGAGCTTGAGCTGCGGTGGCATCAAAGGGTCATCTTCGTAGTGGATGATGTCGTTAGGGATTTCGAGCCACTTATTCTCGACCTCGTAGTACCAAACGTCCTCCCACTTGTCTGTGCCGTCGACACGCCGCTTCTCGACACGGAAGGTGGTCTTGACACGATCCGCTTTTGCACAACACAAACAGCCGATGACTTTTAGCCGTGCACACGCCGCAGGTGTCAGCTTGGCCAAGCTGAACCAAAGGGTCGTTTCAGCGTCTTCTTTGCCGGTGGGTACCCAGGTAGCCGAGGCAGACCCGAGCCCAACACAAAAGTACGCAGCGATAACCGCCAGGAAAATCTTGATCACACGGGACATTCGATCGCCTCCTCTCGTGATTTAGTCGTTGGGGTAGTCGGGGCTGCAAACCCTACCGTACAGCCTCTGCAACCTTAGTGCTGGGCGAAAAGTCTGTCAAATTGCCTTTGTGAGCCTGCAAAATCCCGGACCCCCACCACGAATAAAGGAGCACCGCCGCAAGCGCGAGTAAAAAGACGAGCATCGTTTCTTGCTGGTGAGTAAATTGTTTGAAAAGTCGTGCCATACGTATATAAACGCACGACCCGCGTGATTCTTACATGAATTTTATGCTTGCGGTTTTGGTTGACCTAAATTTTCTAACACTTGCACCCCAGGAAGCGATGCGAGAAAACTGCCCGGGACCAACAGTTTAGATTTGCGCACGCCGCTGCCAATGATTACGCGGGCCGAATTTACCACTGCTTTATCTACCAAGATCGGCCATCCTGCGGGCAAACCAACAGGGGTTATGGCGCCAAACTCCATGCCCGTTTGCGCTACCGCTTCTGGCATAGGAGCAAAAGATACTTTACGCGCATCAAGCGTGCGGCGGGCCAAACCATTTACATCAGCACGGGTACTCCCCAGCACTACACACGCCGCAAACCAACTCCTCCCCTCACGCTTTGCCTCAAGCACCACACAGTTTGCCGCCGTCTCGGGCCCCGTGCCATATTTCTCGCAAAAAGCGGCGGTGTCAGAGAGAGTTGGATCAATTTCAGAAACTCCTACGCCGTTGGTATTAGGAAGCGTTTGCAAAACAGCCGCCACTGGCGGCGCCAAAAGTTCTGTCCGCTCGAGTGCGGGCACAAATTCTAGAGTTCCGAATTTCATACCAACAAATAAATCCCGCCAAGGACCAACACAAGCCCGAGTAGATGCAACGCGGTTACTTCATCACCCAAAAATGCCACCGAGTAGACAAAGCTCGTGATGACGCCTATCGCGATAAGCATCGGGAGGGCGTCTTTAGTTTCTTTTAATCCGTAATAAAAAGCTGCTGCCCAAAATAAGTTAGCCACGAGCAGCACTGCCAAGGCGGCGGGTTTAAAAAGGCTCAACGCCGCCCCAAGCCCCGAGTGTGCCCCGGCACCCGTAAGGTGCCCCATCAGCGATATCCCGAGGTAAGAAATGACTCCAAAGACTACAAACAAAAGCCATGCCATGGGGATAGTTTACTACGGCCCCGTTCTTTTCATTATCAACTCTTCCTGAGGGTTTTCTTGCTCAAGATTGGCAATTATTTTTTCGGCCACCGATTCGGGGCTCATATAATCGGCAAGTTCTGCAGGCTCCATGCCGTCAAACAAATGCGTCTTAATCCCGCCTGGGTAGACGCCAATTATTTTTATATTCGTATCCCGATTTTCTTCGCGCACCGAGTCGGTAAATCCGCGCAACGCCCACTTGCTCGTTGCGTACGGTGCTATCAGGTTGCGGCCGCGCAGCGCGGCCGATGAAACTATGTTTACAATCACGCCGCCGCCCTGCCCCTTCATCTGCACAAGCGCCACGCGCGTGCCAAAAACACTCCCAAATAAATTGACATCCATAACTCGCCGAAATTCGGCAATGTCTACCGCTTCGATCGGTGACTCCTCAAGCCAAATCCCCGCGTTGTTGATCCAGACATCAATCCGTCCAAACTCGGCAACGGCTTTTTGGGCCAACGCCTGCAAATCTTCTTCTTTGGTCACATCGGTAACAACCGCGAGCCCTTTTATCTCCTGTGCTAGCTTCTGCAACTCTTCTATATGATGTGCCGACGACACCACCACCTTGGCGCCCTTTGCGCCCAACTGTCGGGCTAACACCGCCCCCAAACCGCGGCTACTGCCGGTTATGACTACTGCTTTGTCTTTCATTATTTTTGTTCAGATTTAAATGCAAATTTCGAACCGCTCTTTTTGCGTATGGCTACCGCATAGCCCTCTTTTACCAATTTGAGCCATGTGGCAGTAGCATAACCAGGACTCGTGTTACCTGCATGCAGCGGGTAGCCAAAAAACTTTTTTGCAAAGTCATTCATTAACAACAATCGTCGAGTCCCTAAACCAGTATGTCCAACTCCACCTACCGTGGTGGTATACCCCACATACGGCTCGTCAAGCAGGACCGGGTCGGAGAGATTAGAAATAATCTCTCCATAGCCGACCGCTTTATCCTCTCGCATATCGACCAAATAGACATTGCTTTCTGTGTCTTTAGTAGTGTTGAGAACCTTTTCGTGTTGTGCAAGATAAGTCCGGTCCCCATTGTCGTGTTTGACCATAAAAAAGTGTTTGAGCGGAAATTCTTCCTTGGTTTCTTGCATTTCCTCTCCCCGGCGTATACGAAGCGTCAAGTCCACAGCCTTCCGTTCAAAATAGGTTTGCGCAATTTTGGGCACATCCTCCTTGCGGATGATTAAAAACTCAAACGTTGGTGCCTGCGGAGTTTTGGGAGCAGATTCGGTAGTCATAGAATTATTTCCACAACTTAAATTTTCCACTGATTTCTTTCAATATTTCTTTAGGGCCAAATACCCCTACCCCTAAATACTCAATATCTTTGTCATCTTTTTTGCTGACCCACCCTTCCAGTTCTGCATCGTCAGTGGTGTCAATCATCTCTCGGATGAAATCCAGGTGCAATAAATCGTGCTTGCGAGCTTCGGCACCCAACGCGCGAAGGTGATCTTGAGTGCCTTCAAGCACAATGATGGCGTACTGCGAGTTGCGGGGATGTTGCACAGCGTCTTTACTCATAAAGTATTCTCCGGTATCAAATTTCTCACCCAGCTTGTTACCGAGATATGCCGCGCAGTGTGCGATGGTGTTGGTAATCTGCCACGGCTCGAGGTCCCTACGAACCACAATAATTGCTTTATTCCCAAAATCTTGAGATTTCATTTGAAGTCCTGAGGATTAAAGAATTTTGCCAGTGGTTTAATCTGTGAGGCGAGGCTATCAATATTTGCCTGCAAATCTTCTTTAGAAAAAAACTTTATCTCTCGGCATTCCTTGGTGGGAGTAAAATTGAGATCGACTACATCAAAACGGAAGATGGCGGTACAGACCCAGTACCACTCCATACCTCGACCCGCTTCGTGTTTAGTTGTCCACAAGTAGGTCGGCTTTTCGTCGATCCATGCAACTTCGAGACCCATTTCCTCTTTGACCTCTCGTTTGAGCCCCTCGGCAAAGTCTTCTCCAAAATCCAAACCCCCGCCCGGCAACTCCCATTCAGAGCCTGGGTCAGTAGCACTGCGACCAGAGTAATCGTGCGCCAGCAACACCCTGCCATCGCGGACACAAAGCCCCTTGGTAGTGACGCGATAAAACGAATCTGGAAAGTCTTTAGATTGAGACATGGTTATATTTTAGTAAATCGCTGAACTTTTTTGCCTTCCCATTCTACCTCTTGCCACCACTCCCGCAACGGACGGGTAAAAAATGGGGCGTCCGGATTCTCATACAGCGGCTCGTACATCACCATCCACTCTTCGTCGTTGCTATGGAGAGCCAGCTCCACCACTCTATAACTATCTCCTTTGTAGTGCCGGTACACCTCGCCCTTTTCGGGCGCTCCAGCAGGCAGCGGGACTACGTTTCCCTTCATAGGTACAGTATACAAATTAAAACTCGCGACAAAGTCGTGAGGTAATCACCGTAAACGCCACCAGGACTCGTCATCGTCGTCGCTAGCGCCGGTGCTGGTGGTGGTACTGGTGCGACGTCCTGTGGTGGTACCGGCAAGGGTCCGGCGCGGACTGGGCCGTAAGGTCCGCATAAAATCCGGCCGCTCTTCCGGTTCTTCTTTTCTCGGAGGCATCTTTGCAGCCCGACCAATGTGGCCAGCAGCGTAAGTGACGCGCGGCCAACCAGACCGCTGTTTACGACGAATGCGTTGTTTGCGAGTCCCCGCCATGGGGTCCCCCTTTCTGTTCCAACCTCCAACACCCTAACACATACTCAATATTTTGTAATTTTGCAAAATTACCATTTTTTCATTCTAGCTTTTTGCAAAATACTAGAATAGATTGAGCACGGGACGTGAGTTTGTGACGCACAGTATTTCCGTCATTCCGTTTCAATACCAAACCGGCAATCGCAAGCTTGCGGATGTGGTCGGAGGCGTTCATGTACCCTATTGAAAGTTTTTCTGACACTTCATCCACCGACAATTCCGGTTGACGATGCAAGAGTTCGAGAATCTCAATACGTCTGTGATTCGCAAACCCCTTTACGATCCTCTCTAGCTGCCGATAATTTTTAGACGTCGCCATACTCTCAGTCTATAACGGAATTTTGCAAAATACTAGAATAAACATTGCGAATACTCAGGAAAAATACCCGAGTTTGGTAAAAAGTTCGCTGTTTTTCTTAAGCACCACCCCGTCTGCATCAAATAAAAAGGCTTTCATAATTTTCTAGCGGAAAGGTGCAATCAATAAATCTCCCCAAAAATAAACTTCAAACCCAAACACCACTAAACAAAATATGCCAAACCAGAGATTAAATTTACTATCCTTCCATCGCCACAATAAAGCAGCCGCAGCAATAAGAGGAGTCCAAAGTGCGGCTATAAAAATGCCTGAGAGTATAAATGCTAAAATCATTTAAGGAAATCTTACAAACAAACGAAGCTTGCAATCGCATCACCATCGCGCAATTTCATCACGCGGACGCCTTGGGTACTGCGGGAGAGCGACGGGATTTCTTTAAGTTCGGTCCGGATGACTTGGCCTTTTTTGGAGATGACCACAATTTCGTCCTCGCCCACTCCCTCTTCTTTAGAAATCACGCGGGCGGCAATAACCGGGCCCGTTTTGGCGGTCATGTTCATGGTTTTGATGCCACTGCCACCACGACCCTGCGTTTTGTACTCAGTCGTCTTGGTCGTTTTGCCATAGCCGTTGCGCGAGACTACCAACACTTCGTATTTGTCGCCCTCCTTGCCTTTGGGGATTATGTCGGCACCCACAATAATATCGCCAGTACCCAAGCGCATACCGCGCACGCCTCCGGCGGCGCGACCCATCGGGCGCACATCGCTTTCTTTAAACCGTATCGACTGCCCTTTTGCCGTACTCAAGAATATCTCATCACCCTTCTCTACCAACAGCGCGGCGATCAACTCGTCGCCTTTCTGCAATTTTTGCGCAATTAAGCCCGAGCGACGCACATCGTGGAAGGCCGTCGCATCGCACTTTTTAACCACACCCTGTTTGGTGATCATGTACAAAAATTTCTCTCCCTCTTTTTGATTTTTGCGCATCGGCAACACCGAGGTTACTTTTTCTTCAACCGTGAGCGAAAGGAAGTTGACCACCGGCCGGCCCTTGGTTGAGCGTTTGCCCTCGGGGATGTCGTACATCTTAAGTTGGTACGCCTTGCCAATGTCGGTAAAGAACAAGAGGTCGCTGTGGGTCGAGGTCGTGAGGAAGGTCGTTACAAAATCTTCTTCTTTAGTATCGAGGTCTATAACTCCCACCCCACCGCGCTTTTGTTTGCGGAATTCCTCGGGGTTGGTGCGCTTAACATAGCCGCCAGCAGTCAACGTAAGCACCTGCTCTTCGTCCGGCACCAAATCTTCCTCATTAATAATGCCCGCGGCGCCCTTCATTACTTTGGTTTGGCGCTCACCCGCAAACTTTTTGGCGTAATCTTCTATCTCTTGCTTAATGACGCCGAGCATCTTTTTGTCGCTCTTAAGCAGAGTCTCCAACTCGCCAATCAGTTTTTGAATCTCGGCCAACTCGTCCTCAATTTTCTTGCGCTCAAGGTTGGCGAGGCGCGAGAGGCGCATCTCCAAAATCGCTTTGGCTTGCAAGACCGAGAACTTAAACTTTTTAATCAAATTAACTTCGGCCTCGGCAACATCTTTAGAAGCGCGGATGGTCTTGATCACCTCGTCGATATGGTCGAGTGCCTTGGTAAGGCCGAGCAAAATATGCTCGCGCTCTTGTGCGCGGGTGAGATCAAACTGCGTGCGGCGTTTAACGACCTCGCGACGGTGCTTGATAAACTCCTCAAGAATTCCTTTAAGCGAAAGTGTTTGCGGCACACCATCAACCAACACCACCATGTTGAAGTGGAAGGAATCCTCGAGCGCCGTGTGTTTGTACAAATAGTTGAGCACCTTTTGCGGATGCGCGCCCTGCTTAAGCTCAACCACCACGCGAATATCTTTGGTCGACTCGTCGCGCAGGCCGCGGATGCCTTCGATCTTTTTCTCCCGCACCAGGTCGGCAATGCGCACGATCATGTCCGATTTGTTGACGCGATACGGGATGGAAGTGATGACAATTTGGTAGTCGCCCTTTTTGCCCTCGACGGTTTCGGCAACACCGCGCACCACCACACCCCCTTTGCCGGTCGAGTAGGCATGCAACAAATCTTTTTTATTAAATGCAACCGCGCCCAGCGGGAAGTCTGGGCCGGTGATAAATTGCATCAAATCTTCAACGGTCGCGTCCGGATTTTCTATCAAATGCGTAAGCGCTTGCGAGACTTCTTGCAAGTTGTGCGGCGGGATAGAGGTCGCCATACCCACGGCGATGCCGAGCGTACCATTGAGCAAAATATTGGGCACCGCGGCCGGCAACACCTGCGGCTCTTTTTGCGTGCCATCGTAGTTGGGGCGCCACTCAACCGTGTCCTTTTCTAAATCTTGCAAAAGTGCGTCGGCAAGACGCGACATTTTAGCCTCGGTGTAACGCATGGCCGCGGCCGAGTCGCCGTCTATGCTGCCAAAGTTACCTTGGCCGAGCACCAACGGGTAGCGCATGCTAAACTCTTGCGCCATTTTGACCATCGCGTCGTACACCGAGATGTCGCCGTGCGGGTGATATTTACCGAGCACATCGCCCACCACCGTTGCCGACTTGCGAAAGCGTGCGCCGGAGGTAAGCCCCATGCGGTGCATGCTGTAGAGGATGCGGCGGTGCACGGGCTTTAGACCATCGCGGACATCGGGCAGTGCGCGGTCGGTGATAACCGACATCGCGTAGTCGATAAAACTCTCGCGCATCTCGGTCGAGATATTGCGCAGGATTATGCCGCCATGCTCACTGTCCTCGTCGCCCGATTCTATCGGTTTTTTGTTCTTATCCTCGGCCATAGGTTACTGACTATAAATGCTTGTGGTCGAAATTTCTAGGTGTGCCACGTTTTGGTCTTGCACCGCGGCGGCCGATGCGGTAAGCGAGGTTGAGGGTGCTGCCTGGGCCGTGTTTTGCGTCATGTTACTGTCGCTGCCCGCGTCTGCTACCGGGGCAATCGAAGAACCCAAACGAAGTGAGAGTGTGCCGGCCCACAGTACAAACACAGCTGCCGTGACAAACCCCGCAACCTTGACCGCATGCGCGCGGCGCTCGTGCGGAGCTTTGGTGTTTTTTATATGGTCGAGATATCTCTTCATAAATTCGAAATCCGAATATCGAAATCCGAAACAAATCCTAATTTAGAATTTTCAAATTTAAAAATTTTCATATTGTTTCGAGTTTCGTGCTTCGGATTTAAGATTTTAACACCACCACCTCCGCCTCTTTACCCTCCAAATCTTTTTTCTTGATCGTCAATTTTTCTTCGGCCTTCGTACCCTCTGCGCCCGCTTCTTTTAAGAAACTTTTCAACGCGGCTGCGTCCGAGCACATTGGCACCACCACTTTTGGCTCCAATTGTACCGCCAGTTTGTATGCGGCACCGTGGCTCAACACCCCCTCACCAACCGGCACAAACAACACGTCAATATCATCCAGCTCTTGTTTGGCAGCCGCCGACAACTCGGGGTTGTTGAGTGCGCCCAAAAATACCAAATTCATCCCCTCGAGCATCACCGAGTAGACCGTGTTGATGCTTTTTGCTCCGCGATACTCGGCTGGCGAGCCAAACCCGCGCACCGCAACCTCTTTGACCTCATATTCGCCTGGGCCCTCTATGACAAACGGTTGGCGCTCGCCAAACGCGGCGTTTTCGACACCGTTGAAATCTTCATGATCAAAACTGACGAGCGCAATATCGGCACCAAATTTGGCACTCGCGAGTTTGGAGCCTTTAGCCGGGGGGTTAAAAGCAAGGGTCAAATTACCCTGGCTGACTTTAAAACATTGCCCTCCCCCGTAGCTGATTACCATGCCTTTATTTTAGCATATTTTTGCTTTATTTGGAAGCAAAATTTGACGCGGAAAGTTATCCCCTTTCTGCTGTTTTGAGCCCTTCACAAATTTTATAGAAGAGCCACAGTTGGGTGGTACTGGCTA
>CALQYT010000001.1 GCA_943348815.1 Candidatus Nomurabacteria bacterium | reverse complement strand
AAAGCGAATAATCGGTTCGAACTTACCGAAAAGTTTTTGAAATACAATATGGAATTGGCAAACGACCGAACAAATGAAGAAAATACTCATTTGTTCAAAAAAGTCGGTTCGAACTTTCAAATTAAGGATCGAACCGTACTTTTTGAGCCACGCGGAGCGTGGAAAACCCTTTTGGATTCTGGATTCGGCGGGGGGAATGCATTAGTGTCGCGCCTGCGGCGCGACCCCGCTTTATCCGTTTCTTCTGATTCCGAATTTTGGCGGAGAGGGAGGGATTCGAACCCTCGGTCCGGTTTCCCGGACAGCACATTAGCAGTGTGCTGCATTCGACCGCTCTGCCACCTCTCCAATAGCAGCTACCTTACCACTTTTGAGTTCTATAAGAAAGCCAACGTATTGGTATTTATTGGTGCAGTTCTACACGGATAGTCGCGTCTTCTTCCGCTTTATCGCCGTCGCTGCGGATAAGCGCTTTAAGAATGCCTTTGTCGAACTTCTGCTGCGCACCAAGGAGTGCCGAGAGCCGCGCGCTTATCCCAAGTGCCCGCGCAAAACTTGCCTGTGCATCGGCATAGGCGCCACTCTGCACTTGTGCGACACCGCGGCCAAGCGCCTTATCGGCCAAGTCGAGTTGTGTTTGCACGCGCACCGTCGTGGTTGCATCGAGCGACGGTTTAACCTGTTCAAACTGTGCACGAGCGTCGGCTATTTGTTGCGTCGCTTTTTCGCCAAGGTTAAGAGCACCCTGAGACGAGCCTCCTTCGTGAGTATCTCCCGCAAATTTGCCTTCTGATTCTGCAGAGGCCGAGGTTGTTGCCGGTGCTGAAAGCGCGCTGACCTGTAGTGCAACTTTTGCACTCGACTGAGTGCTCACTTCGGCAGGTGCCGATGCCATGGCGATACTCGGCGTAACCGCACTGCGGTCGCTTGCTCCGGCACGCGCAATAATGCGCGCGGCAAACGCACGCGAGTGATCACGATTAGCTTTGTTATTACTCTCATCTCCTAACTTTGCCAAAATCGCACCTTGCGCCAAAAGCGATGAGGAAAGCTGCGCCTTTACCTCTGCCACTGCGCCCGGGTCATCACCCTCGGCTTTTTGCGCCAAATCTTGCGCCTCTTGCGCGTGTTCATCAAAGTTGTCGGCCAGGGTTGCGGTCGTGGTTGCATCCAAACGGCCTTGCTGTGCCAACACCTGAGCCTCCTCGACACGACGCGATGCTTGTGCCACCTGTACCTGCGCTTTAGCAGCCACGGTGGGCGCGAGCGCCGCCTCAACACGCTCGTTTACTGAAATTTTAACGGGGTAAAGCAGGTCGCCTGGTAACGAACCTTGTGCAGCCGATGCGGTGCCGGTGCCGACGAGCACAAACAACAAAAGTCCCGCCAACACCATCCGCGTGTGGTACGAAAATATAGAAAAGAAAACATACGGACTACGGGTCGGTTGTACGGGTGACGGTGCGCCGAAAATACGCGCCTTCATCGCCGCTTTTTCTGCGACGCTTAGTCTAATTTTTTGTGCTTCGTGTTGTAGATTTTTCATTGTGGTTGTTCAAACAGATCCTTCAGTTTTTTGAGTCCGCGGTGTATCCGTACCGATACCGCATTTTCGCTCTCCCCCACTATCTCGCCAATCTCGCGCGGAGTGAGTCCTTCGACAAAGCGCAGCAGCAATACTTCTTTATACGTATCGGGCAGGCTTTGCACCAGTTGCAATGCGCGTTTGCCGTCGTAGCGTTCAATCGCTGCCGTCAGGGTATTGGTTTCATCAGCCGGCAACAGCGTTTCGACGCTCCTATCCTCGCCCGCCTCGGCCATTGCCTCCAGCGAGACCGACTTTTTGCGTCGGTACTCGTCGATAATCAGGTTGCGGAGTGTGCGATACAAGAAGGGCCGCACCTGCTCTATGACGCCACCACCTTTGACGTATTCGAAGGCACGCAGAAAGCACTCTTGGGTAAGCTCAACCGCACGCTCACGGTCCTTAAGCCGCAGGGATGCATGACGGAAGAGCTCATCGCTGTAGGCCTCAAAGGCTTTTTCAAGATCGTGCCCTCTCATATATAGACGGATATCCTAGCATTTTTTTACCGAATGGCACGAGCGACGGCTTTGGCGACTCCGGGCTCAAAAGGCCCTGGGACTATTTTTTGTGCGGTTGGTTTTTTAACTAACGCAGCCAAATTGTGCGCCGCGCGGACCTTCATCTCGTCAGTAATTTTACGCACGCCGTTGTCGAGTGCTCCGCGAAAGACGCCAGGAAAGACGAGCGAGTTGTTTATTTGGTTTGGATAATCACTGCGGCCCGTGCCCACCACGGCTGCCCCGCCACGCAGAGCCTCTTCGGGCAAAATTTCGGGCGTTGGGTTTGCCATGGCCAGTACAATCGCTTTTTTGGCCATGAGTTTTATATCTGCTGCGGTAGCAAGCCCAGGGCCCGAGACGCCCAACAACACGTCAGCTCCCTTAAGTGCGTCTTGCAAGCCGCCTGCTACTTTACGGGGGTTGGTTTTTGCCGCGAGTGCTTTTTTATGCGCTTCGGGGCGATTTTTATCGATCACACCCTTGCTGTCCAAAATTACGATGTCTTTAATGCCCGCAACCAAAAGTAATTTGGCGACCGCGGTGCCTGCTGCACCGGCACCCGAGATGACCACTTTTAATTTCTTGAGATCTTTGTTAACTACTTTTGCTGCGTTAATAAGCGCTGCCAACACCGCAATAGCGGTACCGTGTTGATCATCGTGCATCACCGGGATGTCGAGCCGCTTTTTTAATTCTTCTTCTATATAAAAACATTTCGGCGCGGCGATATCCTCGAGGTTAATCCCGCCAAAGACCGGCGCCACGGCCATCACCGCCTCAATTATTTTTTCAGGATCTTGTGTGTCGAGCA
This sequence comes from Candidatus Nomurabacteria bacterium, assembly GCA_943348815.1. GTDB lineage: Bacteria > Patescibacteriota > Minisyncoccia > Phycocordibacterales > SBAW01 > GWA1-54-10. The sequence continues at coordinate 204,390 of CALQYT010000001.1, read as the reverse complement.
CGAGCGGAAAGGCTTCAACGTTAGCAAAGGTTTTAAAGAGTGCGCACTTACCCTCCATCACCGGCAACGCGCCATAGGGGCCAATGTTCCCCAACCCCAACACGGCCGAGCCATCCGAAATTACGGCGACGGTTTTGCCTTTAATGGTGTACTCGCGCGCGAGTTTTGCATTTTTATGGAGCAGTGACGAAACAGCGGCAACCCCCGGTGTATATACCAAACTAAGTTCGGCGCGGCTCGTAACCGACATAGTCGAGCTTATAGTAATCTTCCCCCTGAGCTTTTTGTGCAAGGCAATAGCTTTAGAGTTTGTGTCGTTTTTCTTCATCCGGCCCAGTATAATGCATCGCATGCGCCTTGGCGACCGACTCGAAGAGCATTTCCGCCTCACCGACATCCAAAAATCGGCGCTGCATAAGCTAGGCATCCGGACCGTGCGCGACCTGCTATATCACTTCCCCTCTCGCTACGACGTGGGCGGCGAAGCCTCGGCCGTAACCGGGCTTGTGGCCGGGCAAGAAGCGAGTTTGGTCGGCACGCTTGAAAAATTGGAAGCCAAAAAAAGTTGGAAGTCGCGCGTGCCAATGACCGAAGGCTACTTGCGCGACAATTCAGGAAGGATAAAAGTGCGATGGTTCAACCAACCGTACATTGCAAAAATGTACGGCGAGGGCGCGTTGGTAAAAGCCACCGGCAAAGTCTCGGGCAGCGAGGGCAAATTATATTTGGCCAACCCGCAACTACAAAAAGTCTCGGCTACGGAAGCCGGACTTTTTGAGATTCAGGATTCAGGATCCAAGAATAAAGATTTATTTTCCATTTATCCAGAAAGTAGAGGAATTTCGTCTTTGTGGTTTAGGAGCGCGATTAAAAAGATTTTTGATGCTAAGCCCGATTTGACCGACGCACTGCCGGCCGCATTGCTCAAAAACTACAGTCTGCCTAGCTTGGCGACCGCACTGGTGTGGGCACATCAGCCCAAAGAGTTGAAAAATGCGGAAGCCGCGCGCAAACGTTTTGCGTTTGAGGAAGTGTTTATGATCCAACTCGAGCGCCAACGCGAAAGGTTGCTTGAGGCGCGGGAGAAAAGTTTTGTGGTCGACGCCACGCGCCAAGACATCGCCCAGTTTATGAAAGACTTCCCCTTTGAGGCGACGGTTGCGCAAAACAACGCGATCGAAACTATTTTAGGCGACCTGCGCCGCGGCTCACCGATGTCGCGTTTGCTCGAGGGCGATGTGGGCTCGGGCAAAACGGCGGTCGCGGCCACAGCCGCCTACGCTTGCGTGCGCACCCGACCCGAGGGCCAGAATTTTGGCACGCTCCAAGTGGCCTACATGGCACCGACCGAAATTTTGGCTAAACAACATTTTGAATCGTTTATTAAATTTTTTGAGCGCTTCCCCATCAACATCGGGCTTATTACCGGTTCGGGGTGTTACAAATTCCCCTCAAAAATTAAACAAAGACACCTGCCTGCCGGCGGGCAGGAAATCACCAACATCTCGCGCACACAACTTTTAAAATGGGTAGCTAACGGCGAGATCCCGGTACTCATTGGTACACATGCACTCATACAAAAAAGTGTGCAGTTTAAACATCTCGCACTGGTGGTGATAGACGAGCAGCATCGCTTTGGCACCAACCAACGCCGCGCATTGGCTAAAAAAGAAAAGAGGCTGCCGCACTTGCTATCGATGACCGCAACCCCAATACCGCGCACGCTCGCGCTTACGTTGTATGGCGATCTCGACCTGACCCTGCTCGACCAAATGCCGCCCGGCCGCAAACCCATCATTACTAAAATTGTTGCACCACAAAAAAGAAACGAAGCGTACGACGAAATGCGCGGGCAGTTAGAGGCCGGTAGACAAGCCTATGTCATTTGTCCGCGCATCGACGAGCCCGATCCTGAAAAAGCATTTGCACTCCAGGCCAAGTCGGTTAAGGCCGAGGCAAAAAGATTAAAGAAAGATGTATTCCCAGAATATACGCTGGATATTTTGCATAGCAAAATGAAACCCGCCGACAAAGACAAGGTGATGGCACGGTTTTCGAATCACGAAATAGATATTTTGGTTGCAACCTCGGTAGTCGAAGTGGGCGTCAACGTGCCTAACGCGACGATGATTTTTATCGAGGGAGCAGAAAGATTTGGTTTGTCTCAACTACATCAACTGCGCGGCCGCGTCGTGCGCTCCAACCATCAAGCCTATTGCTATGTCTGCCCCGAAAGTAAGGGTGAGCAAACTTTGGCACGTCTTAAAGCGCTCACGACTTCCAAAAATGGTTTCGAGTTGGCCGAGCAAGACTTGTTGCAACGCGGTGCTGGGCAACTCTCAGGTTCTAAACAATGGGGCATTTCGGACGTCGGTATGGAAGCGCTAAAAAATCTCAAGCTAGTCGAAGCCGCCCGCACCGAAGCGTTGGCGTTGGTCAAAAAAGATATCGAACTAAAAGCTCACCCCCTGCTCGCCGCTACTCTCTCTGCCCGCGCAGCACAAACACACCTAGAGTAGCCTTACTAAGACTTTTTCTGGGAGTCTGGCACTAATTCCGAGGCATAAAATACTCTTCCTCCGTTACTTTTTATCGAACCAAGCAAACGCGATTTATAACCAGCTCTGCGCGCGAGACTCATTTGTTTTTTTACTTTCCCAAAATTTGCTTGGGCCAAATAGATACGACCATTCTTTTTTAAATGTTTCTTTGCTTTGGCAAGGATCTCTCGATACAGGGTCAAACCCTTGTCATACATAGAGGCTTCGACAAAATCTCGTGCCTTGTGGTCATTAAAAGGCGGGTTAGATGCTATTACATCGAATAGTTCGTTGGATTTTATCTTTTGAAAACCGCGAGACAGTCTAACCTCAACTATTTTTCCGACTCCATGTAGTCGCGCATTCTCTCGCGCACATCGCACTGCAGCAGGATTAATATCCACTGCAACTACTTTTTTTGCGCCCAATTTCGCAGCATTGATTGCAATAACACCGGACCCCGTACCGAGATCGAGCACCGTGTCACCTTTCTTTATTCGGAGGTTTTGTATGAGCGATTTACTATCATCCTGTGGCCAAAATACATTTCTTTTAATTTTAAACTTCTTTCCTAAATGAACCACCTCTACTCCCTTGGCAGGGGTATTGCGGTAACTCTCAAACATTTTGTATCGAACAGAGTCGATAAACTGACGATCTTTTTTAGATAGCTCCTGAAGATGCACCTTGTTACGCTTAGTGACCATGTGCGCGAGGTAGGGATCGAACCTACGACCATCCGTGTATAAGACGGACGCTCTACCACTGAGCTACTCGCGCCCCTAAACTCTACCCGAAACTTTGCCTTCATGCTATCGTTTGCGCGGATACCGTCACTCCAACCGCACAGGGAGGATACACCCGTGCACACAGTCAACACCCCCGAAGAAATCGAGGCTCTGAAACCCACGATGCTGCAAGTGGCCCTTTCTCTGTTGGGGGTCACTATCATCTTCGCCCTGATCGGGTGGAAGGTGCCGCCATTTCTTTATCTCGCGGCCTTCCCGGCGCTCGGGTGCGGCGTGACGTTCGCTCTCATCATCATGACGAACGACCCCGAACCCGAATTCGGCATCCGTATGCAAAGCGCCGAGCGTGGCCCTTCCACAACGTACGCCCGACTGCTCTGGCCGTTCTACTTTCAAAACCTGCTGGACGAAGACAAGAAAGAGGGCCGACTCTGGCAGTTTCGACCCTCGAGCGTCACTCTGTCGCTATGCATCATGGTTGGCTTGGTGCTGATGGTGGTCATCGCTCTTAATCTCGTCTGGATGCTCTCTCATGTCGAGAAGCTCACGCTCATAAGCTGGCCAGAGTTCAAGCTATGGCTCACGTTTACCGCCATCTTCTTGGCGCTTTACGCAGTCTTCGGAGCGCTCGCGTTCTTTGCCTTCGTCTTCCACGAACGGCAGTACTCCAAGAGTTTGAGAGACCTTATGTAAAGATCCGCACGAACGGATCTTTTTGTTTTAGAAATTAACCACCTGCGGCTCGACCAAAATATCTTCTTTTTTCTTTGGCTCAACGCCATGGAGTACCAGCATTTGCTCAAACTCCTCACGCTCCATAGTCTCCTTTTCTACCAAGCGTGCGGCTATTGCATTGAGGAGCTTGCGGTGCTCTTTAATTATGGCTTCGGCTTTTTCGTAGGCCTCGTCGATAATCTTTTTAACCTCGGCATCAATTTGTGCACTTACCTTTTCGCTATAGTGTGCGCCATCTACCCCGGTGCCAAACATTGCGCGACCGCCATCGCCCTCAAAGGCAATAGTGCCCAGATTGCTCATGCCGTAGCGGGTTACCATCGTGCGCGCCAAACCGGTGAGTACTTGTAGGTCGTTGCTGGGGCCGGTGGTGATGTCGCCAAACACCAGGCGCTCGGCTACGTAGCCACCGAGCGACATAGCGATGTCATCCAAAAATTCTTTTTTACTCTGCATTTTTTTGTCCTCAAATGGGAGTTTGAGCGTATAGCCTGCAGCACGACCGCGCGAGATGATCGAAATTTTGTGCACCGGGTCGGCATACGGCAGCACCGATGCCACCAGTGCATGACCCGCTTCGTGATAGGCGGTGATCTCCTTTTCTTTTTTATTGAGCACGTGCGATTTGCGCTCGGGGCCGAGCATTACCTTTTCGATACTGCGGATGAGGTCAAACTGCGCAACGGTTTTGCGGTTTTCGCGCGCGGCTAATATCGCACCTTCGTTCATAAGCGAGTAGAGATCAGCACCGGAGAATCCTGGCGTGCGCTCTGCTATAACCATCAGGTTTACATCCTCGGCGAGCGGTTTTTGGCGCGCATGGATGCCCAAAATGTCCAAGCGGTCTTGGCGATCAGGGAGGTCGATGGTGACGCGCCGGTCAAAGCGGCCAGGACGCAAAAGTGCAGGGTCGAGTACGTCGGGGCGGTTGGTTGCGGCCATCACAATCACCTTTTCGTTCGGTTCAAAGCCATCCATCTCAACCAAAATCTGGTTGAGCGTTTGCTCGCGCTCGTCGTTGCCACCGCCAACGCCCGTGCCGCGTACGCGACCGACGGCGTCAATTTCGTCTACGAAAATAATTGCGGGCGCTGCGCGCTTGGCGGTGAGGAAGAGGTCGCGTACGCGGCTCGCGCCCACGCCGACAAACATCTCGACAAACTCAGAACCGGAGATAGAGAAGAAGGGCACACCCGCCTCCCCCGCTACAGCGCGAGCCAACAGCGTTTTGCCGGTACCGGGTGCACCCATGAGCAGAATGCCCTTGGGAATACGTGCACCAATGTCGAGGAATTTTTTAGGATTTTTTAGAAAGTCGACGATCTCGAGCAATTCTTGTTTGGCTTCTTTGGCACCCGCGACATCTTTAAAGGTCACACGCTGCGCCGAGTCGCCCGGGTCAATGACGCGCGGCTTGCTTTGACCAAAACTAAACGCCTGCATCCCCGCGCCGCGCACCTGGCGCGAGAGATACCAGACAAAAAATCCAAGCAGCAAGATCGGTGCAAAGAATGGCGCGAGCGCGATCAACCAATACTGAAAGCCGCTCTCACGCGCAACATTGATAGAAACTTTGTCGAGCGCGGCCGGAGTCACGCCATAATTTTTGAGCGTGTCAGAGAGTGAGGCTTCGGGCTCTTTTTTAGATTTCTTTTCGGTCTTGTCGGTGTAGATGATCTTCAAATCGTTGTCGCTGACCTCGACCGAGGTAACTTTGCCCGCCGCAATATCCTGGGCTACTTGTGAGAGTGCAATGTCCTCGGTTTTAGTAGCCGCACCGCCCGCAAAGTAGCTGTACGCGCCCGCGAGCAACAACAACACCAGCACGCTAGTTGCGACATTGACCCAAAACGAGTCACCACGCGGAAACTTGGGCATCTGCGGCATCCCCGGCCGGCGCGACTTTTTAACCGGCGGAGGAAGTTTGTTTTTTGGTTCAGCCATGTGAAAACACTGTACCATTTGTGATGAATTTAGGCTATAGTTCGACGATATGAAAAGTCTCGAACAAAAAACACGCGAGCTGTTGGCGCTCGGCGGGATCACGCTCAACGGTCCCGAACCGTATGACCTGCAAGTGTTTGACGAGCGGATGTTTGCGCGCGTTTTTAGCTCGGGCTCGATGGGCCTCGGCGAGTCGTACATGGACGGCTGGTGGGATGCCGAGAAGCTCGACGAATTGTTTGCCCGCGCGCTCAAAGCACGGATCGACACTCATTTAAAAAGAGATCCGACCACTATTTTATATTTCCTTAAAGCACGTTTTATAAACTGGCAATCGAAAAAGCGCGCCTTTCAGGTGGGCGAAGAGCACTACGACATCGGCAACGATTTGTTTGAAAAAATGTTGGACAAACGCATGGTTTACACTTGCGGCTACTGGAGCTCCCCCACTACCCCGGCCAAAGACCTCGATGACGCGCAAGAACAAAAACTCGATCTTATTTGCAAAAAGATTGGTCTCAAAGCCGGAGACACGGTGCTCGACATCGGTTGCGGGTGGGGCTCCTTCTTAAAATTTGCGGCAGAGAAATATGGCGCCAAAGGTGTAGGCATCACCATTTCGAAAGAACAGGCAGAACTTGCGCGAGAGCATTGCAAAGGCTTGCCCATTGAAATCAGGATCGAAGACTATCGCGACACGCAGGGCCAGTTCGACCACCTTGTATCGATCGGTATGTTTGAGCACGTCGGCGTCAAAAATTATCGCGAGTATATGAAGATGGCCGCGCGCTGCCTTAAAGACGACGGGCTCTTTTTGCTCCACACGATCGGCACCAACGAGTCGGTATCGGGTGTTGACCCGTGGATCCATAAATACATCTTCCCCAACGGGATGCTACCGGGCCCACGACACATTGCGCAAGCGATAGAAAAGATTTTTGTGATGGAAGACTGGCACTGCTTTGGCACCGACTACGACAAAACCACGATGGAGTGGTTGCGTCGGTTCGAAGAAGCCTGGCCGACGCTCAAAAATAAGTATAGCGAAAGCTTTCGCCGTATGTGGCGCTTTTACCTCTGCGGTGCGGCGGCCAACTTTCGTGTCCGTCACAACCAGCTGTGGCAAATTGTACTTTCTAAAAAAGGAGTAAAGGGCGGCTACAAGAGCGTGCGGTAGAAGCGGCGCTATACTAATTGCATGCTCTCCCGCCTAACCCTCCTTGTTCACACTGTTTTGTTTTTTGGTTTTAGCCTTGTGTGTTTGGCGACCCCGTGGATCAAAGCGGCCTACCCTGCCGAATTTGCTCACTACTTTTTGTGGGTAATAGGGGTACTGATTGTGGGGATTATCGGTTCGTGGTTTTTCTACGGCGGCGACTGCCCTTTTACCGTGTGGGAAAATAATGCACGCCAGCGCGAAGACCGACCGGTATATAAAGAACCCTGCACCGACCATTACGCCAAGCGTTGGTTTGGCTGGCAGCCACCGTGGTGGTTTAACTGGGTCGTCCCGCTTATCTTTTTGGTGGTACCTTTGTACGTCGGATTTTTTTCTTAAGAGGTGTTAGAGTAGCCGCATGTCGCTGGTAGAAAACAAAAAGGCACGGCTCAACTACGAGATCCTCGAGGAATACGAGGCGGGTATGGAGCTGCTGGGGCCGGAGGTAAAAAGCCTCCGCGCCGGGCAAGGCAAGCTTGAAGGGTCTCACGCAATCATCAGAGGTGGTGAGGCTTACTTGGTGGGGGTGCATATCCCGCCCTATCAGCCGGCCAACACCCCCCAAGGTTACGATGCCGACCGTACCCGCAAGCTGCTCCTCACTAAAAAAGAGCTTATGGCGCTTAGCCAATACGAGGGGCAGAAGGGCTTGACAATAGTGCCCTTAAAGGTGTATAATAAAGGGCGAAATCTCAAGCTACTTTTAGGCGTTGCGCGCGGCAAGAAAAAGTACGATAAACGCGCTACACTAAAGGAGCGCGACACCAAGCGCGAGATGGATAGAACTTTGAAAAGAGAATAATGAAAGTCAGCTCCGACGCTTTGGTCGGAGTCCCGACTGAAACGTCGGGAAAATTCGCGAAAAGCGCCGGTTTAGCGTCGGGCACTTCTCGGGGATGACAGGCTTAGACAATGGACTGACGCGCGCACTGCGCGATGCAGGAGTGATGGATCTTCCTTCGCCCTTCGTAGCCTTGTGCGAAGAAGGGTCAAAATTCATCAAACCATAACTGCAAAATCAGTTACGTCTCCGTATTTTACGGCTGACGCCTTCTCTTTCGCCTACGCTAAGGCCTAAGGGGACACTCTCTTACCGGTTTGGCGGGTAAGGTCAGAGTGTTATATAGCCAAACTCGGCAGCCGCTACTCGCTTAGTAGCGGCACCTAAAACTCAAAGCTGCAACTCAACTTGATTTCGTTTGTTTCTTACGAGTTGGGTTAAAGATATAAAGCAAACTACGCTTCGTAGATGCTTGTGCCGTTATCCATTGCACGGGGGTTCAACTCCCCCCATCTCCACCACTTCGCAAAAGCCGCCCAAAAGGCGGTCTTTTGCTTCGCGGTGCGCGCACCAGCGGGCACTGCGACGCGGAGCAGAAGTGGTGGACCCCGCGTAGCCTTGGCGAAGTGGGGTAAACTTTATTTCATGTTTTACGTATACATTCTCGAAAGTCTAAAGGACAAATCAAAATACATCGGAACTACTAACGACCTAAAAAATAGGCTCGATGAGCACAACTCGGGTGAAACTAAATCAAACAAATCTAAGATTCCTTACAAAATTATTTGGTACTGCGCTTTTCCAAATCGGACGACAGCCTATAACTTTGAAAGGTATCTGAAATCTAGTTCTGGCTACGCATTCACCAGTAAACACTTTCTAAACTGAGTCCCCGCCAGGGTAGTTACCGCTCTGTTATACTCATAGCATTACTATTTAGTATTTTATACATGGACCCAAAACCGCCACCTGGACCAGGCAAATCCCAAACTGAAACACCACGAGGATCGGATATGGTATTGAACGAGAAGGGTGAACGAGTACCTTTAAAAGCTTTCGTGGAAGCAACAACACAATACTGGGACGAACGTCGAACTGCGTTTAGAGAATACGTGGATATGTTGGACACTCTTTATCAGACCGGGGGCGAAGATGTTTTTGCCTTTACTCCACAAAACTTCCCCTTCTTGCTTAACATGGTCAGTGCGTTTGATAACAACGCGGGCACTGGGCGCATCAATACTAATGATCTTGAGCGCTTTGGCGAGGTGGGAGAAAAAATTACCTTAGCTGTAATGAAATCAGCCAAACTTGATTCGTCACTTTTGTCTCGTGGCGAATTTAAAAGGATGGGCCTTCAAGCTGCAGACGATGGACTTAAACTAAATCTAAACTTCCGCAAAGAAGGAAATAAATCGGTGATCGACGAATACACCTTTAAACCCGATGGCACTATAACCACCAAAAGAGTGTCCTGGTAAACCTAGATTTAGGTAAACAGATTTTCTTTTCTCATTCCCCCACGAATAAAAAACTCACCTAGGTGGGAGTGTTTTTGTTTCAAATTATTTAGATATTGACCAAACTTTTTAAAAGTGGTACGGTATTGCCAGAACTGCCGGCATAAGGCAGAGCACAACAAATTCATTTCAACGTGATGCCAAGCATCACCAAAACTGGAGATCGCTATGAAATTCAACTTGAAGACGGGGCTGTTCGCCCTTGCAGGCGTCGGCCTTCTCGCCGTCGGCGGGGGTGTTGGCGGAATCGCCGGCTGGAAATTCAGCCAGGTCGTCATCCAAGCGAAGCAATACGAGGCAATGCTTGCGACCGACCGCATCCCGGCCACCGAAATGGGCCGCGTCGCCGCAAAGTTCCTCAGTTACGAATACTTCCCCAAGGCGATGCCCAAGAATATGTTGCCGCTGCAGCAGCTCGCGCTGACACTGGCGACGGTGTGCACCAACACCGACCGGTGCCCCGACAACGCCAAGCTGCACGAGTCGTGGGGTTCGTCGAACTACTACAGCCAGCCCTACGTGTTGTGGCTCCAGGACGCCAACGGCTACTACGCCGTAGTCCCGGCGCAACGCTTCAAGTCCGACGGTCAGATCGCGGCGGTCGAACCGGTCGCGGCGCTCTACTACAAGACCGGCGCGACGTTCTATCGCGTCAATGCCAACGGCGAGATGTGCAAGTCCGAAGATGCTCATCAGTGGCTCTGTGGCGACGAGTTGATCGACAATGCCGCCGAGCTGCGCGAACAGATCATCGCCGACGCATGGAAGGCGATGCTGCGCCTCGACGCCAAGTCGTAAGCGCCAGCGTTTCTTGTTCGAAAGCCCCCTCAAGTTGAGTTGGGGGCTTTTTGTTTATCCAACTATTTTTACTTCTTTCTCAAGCGATTTGGGGAAATTTTTGTAGATGCCGATGCGGTATCGCGAGGGCAGATGTTTTTTCTGCACCCTCCCCTGCTTGATCGCGTCTGCCGGGAAGTAACTCAAGCGACCGATGGCACGAAATACTTTTTGAGAGTTCAGATACGCCATATTTTCTTCTTGGAACAAATCACCATCTATCTCGTACAGAATGACGAGCACTAAATACATAGCAATGGACGTCAGCCCCAAGACAACGTTGAGTATGAGCGACCCGTTGCGCAACCCAAACAACAGCACCACGTTGGCCGCCGCAAGAGTGCCCAAAATAAACCAGTGCGACCCAAGCACGATGCGCGGCGCGGTGAGTGTAATAATCTGCCTTGTTTTAAAAAGACCGCTCTTGAGTTCATGCAGATACGGTAAGACCGCCTCTTGCACTGGCGTTGGTGATACCGGTTGTATCGCGTCGATTGACTCGATGATCGGATCAAACTCGGTGATTGTAAAGTCCGTATACTCGCTAAACTGAAAGTCGAATGCCTTCATAAGATACTGATCGATCGCCTCTGCGACCCGCTCTGCACGCTCTGGGTCAATTAATTTTGAGAGGTTGTAGACAGAAATAAGCGTTGCGTCTTCTTCGGCCACCAGTGTTTGCAGGTTGAGATAGTTGGTAGTTGCGGTGGCGATAAAAAACCCTGCGAGCACGGCAAACGCGATTGGCGTCACCAACAGTAGCGCCTCAAAATTAAAACCATACTCAAAGAGCGGCAGAAAAAATGGCAGTAGAAAAAGAACTACCGGTATCAGGATTTTAAAAACAAAACGCCAACGTTCTTTCACCCAGTTATCGTAGCATGTGCCTAGCTTGGCCAATGAACCTCCCTTGTGCTATAGTGTCGTCAACAAGGCTTTGGATACTCGTATCAATCATCGGATCAGCGCCAAGGAGGTGCGCGTGCTGGGCCCCGAGGGGGAGAATTTTGGAGTGCTCGGCCTTTCGGACGCGATAGCCAAAGCCCAGGAGTTTGGGCTCGACCTCATTGAAATAAGCCCTAACGCCAACCCCCCGGTTGCAAAGATAATGGAATATGGTAAATTCCAGTACGAACAGCAGAAAAAACGCCGGGAAATTAAGGCTAAATCCCACACCACCGAGACCAAGTCTGTTCAGGTCAAAATCGGCACCGGCGACCACGATATGCAGTTAAAGGCCAAAAAGGCCGCCGAATGGCTGTCTGAGGGCCATCGGGTCAAGGTGGATCTGTTCTTGTGGGGGCGGTATAAGTACATGGAGTTCTCGTTTCTTAAAGAGAGGCTGGAGCGATTCCTCAAACTGATCCCCGCCGACTACAAACTAGCCGACCCTATCCAGAAGAGCCCCAAAGGTCTGGCAACGGTGCTCGAAAAAGCACGAAAACAATGAAAACTAATAAATCATTTAGCAAACGCCTCAAGATCACCCGCAACGGGAAGATTGTTGCGCGCAAACCAGGAAAAAATCACTTTAATGCCAAAGAAAAGCGTTCTACCCAGATGAGTGGCAAACGCTCGCAGCTTATTGGCGTAGATGTGATGACGGCAAAGGTAATGCAACGCTACATCAAGATTAAATCCAAAGCACGAAGTTCGAAGCACGAAACAAATATTAAAAATTAAAAAACTAAAATTTCGAATTTCGATATTCGAATTTCGGATTTAACACTATATGGCACGCGTAAAAGGAGGAGTCACCAGCAATAAGCGCCGCAAAAATATCTTGGCAATGACCAAGGGTTACCGTTTTAGCCGCTCTACCAAAAAGCGTGCGGCTAAAGAGGCTATCTTTCATGCGGGTAAATATGCCTTTGCGCACCGCCGCGACAAAAAAGGCGACTTCCGCCGTCTGTGGACCGTACGCCTCAATGCCGGCTTGCGCCAAATCAATCCTGACTTTTCGTACTCGACGTTTATCAATGCGATGAACAAAAAGAACATCAAACTCAACCGCAAGATGCTCTCCGAGTTGGCCAACCAAAATCCCGAAAGCTTCGCCCGGATCGTCAAAAAGGTTTACTAAAACTACTGCGCCTCTGCGCCAGCAGGGCTAAAAGGAGCTGAGGTGCCCGGTTGTTGCGGAGAAAAGTGGAAGGACGCGCGGTTGATTTTGTCTTTGTTAACCAACTCTACGACCCGCTCCACCAAAGCCTTCGGATCGCTGTCAAAAATAATACGATCGCTCGGGCGGTGCCCATTCTCTAAAATACTTTTTATTACTTCGTCGGTCTCCCAGTCGGCCTCCAAAATGCCGATCGGTTTTTTGTCTTCAAAGGCGATCGTAAACTCATGTATCGTGCCGATGCGCCCGCAGCCAAACAGCACCGCATCCGACGAGCGGGTCAAAATCAAATCGCGGCCTGGGTAGCCAAAACCAGTGTAAATAATCACGTCCAAATATTCGACAGGGAGATTATAAAGTTCGATATGCTCTTTCTCCGAGCTCGCCGGAGAAAAACCAACGGTGTAGCCTTTGAGTTCTTTGGCCCCCATCGCCGCCCATAGGGGGAAGCCCGTTGTTGCACCATTCACAAGCACCCCGCCCTGCTTGGCGATTTGCCGGCCGAGCTCGATCCCTTTGTCGTAGGCATCGATACCGCAATGCCCCGTCTCGGCCGCACCCGATACACAGAGTTTAATTTGGAGATGCGTATGGTTCGGGTCCATTACCTAAAATTCTAACACAACGCGGTCGCCAACGCTGGGCGCAGACGCTTTAACACTTAAATAATCGCGAATGCGCTGCGCCAAAAACATTGCCGCCGATGGTTCCGCATGCACGACAAAAATTTCTTTGGTGCCACTTTCGGCCGCTTTGTTGGCAAACTCGAGCAGCCCTTCCCCATCGCGGTGGGCCGAGTAGCCATAGAGTGTCTCAATTTTAGCCTTTACGGGGATACTTTCTTTGTACGTCTTTAGCGTTTTGACGCCCTCAATCAGCTGCCGACCCAGCGTGCCTGCAGCCTGGTAGCCCACCACTAACAGCGTCGAGTTAGGGTCGGGCAAGTACTGCCTCTCGTGGCCAAACACGCGCCCGCCGCTACTCATCCCCGAGCCCGCTAAAATAATTTTGCTCCCGGCCATCAGGTCGAGCTTGCGCGACTCGTCCATCGTGGCGGCATAGTGTAACTGTTCGAAGGAAAAAATTTGTTCGCCTCCCTCCACCCGCGCACGGATATCTGCCGAAAAATATTCTGGGTGTGCCAAGTACGCACTGGTTATTTTTTCGGCAAGCGGCGAGTCGAGATACACCGGCACGAGCGGCACGCGCTTTTCGAGGTAGAGTTTGCGGATATCAAAAAGTAAGTCTTGCGTGCGCTCGGTGGAGAACGCCGGTATCACTAAGGTGCCTCCACGTGCCATGGCGTCTTCAATTACATCCTCCAGTTGTGCAAACCGGCCGCTGTCCTCGGGTCGCGTGCGATCGCCATAGGTCCCCTCCATCACCACGTAGGTAGCACCCACAACATCTTCGGTCGGCGGCAAAAGCGGGCTATTGCCCCCACCCAAGTCGCCGGTAAAAAGTATTTTTTTGTTTCCTCGCGTCAGCTGGACCATCGCCGAGCCCAAAATATGTCCGGCATCCAATAGCTCAACTTCTATATCATCAACAGAAATCTTTTCGTGATAGCCAACCCCGCGCCACAAGGCGAGAGCTGCGGCAACGTCATCCGCCGCATATAATTCGGGTTTGTTTTGATGATGCGCGTGATGCTGCAAAATTTCGAGCGCATCTTGTAACAGCGGCTCGATCAGCGCACGCGTGGCTTTGGTCGAAATAATCTGACCCCTAAACCCCTCTTTGACCAACTTGGGGATGCGGCCAATATGGTCGAGGTGTGCGTGCGTGACAAACAAATACGCAATTTCTTTTGGGTCGTAGGAAAACGGCTCCCAGTTATGCTCCTCGCCCATCCCTTGTTGCAAACCGCAGTCGATTAGCAGCTTTGTGCTAATCGTCCCGAGCTCCGGCGAGGGGCTATCCACTTCGAGCAAAAAATTTGAGCCCGTCACGGCACCCGCGCCGCCACAAAACTGGAGTGTGCTACTCATGGCGCGGTTTGTGCAGTGCCCAGTACAAACTCATCACCGCAAGCGCTCCGCCAATGTCGCAAAAAACATCTTGCAGGGTGTCAATCCAATACCCCGGCTGCGAGGTGCTCGTGAGCCCCGCCAATCGCTCAAACACCTCCCACCCCCCGCCAACTACCAGAGCAAACAGCAGGATCGCGAGTGTGGTATAGAGCGGCCGCAAAGATATGCGGCTCAGCACCGCGCTCCCCCACAAGCCAATAACCACCCCGCCTAAAATGTGGAGCGGCGCATCATACCAGTCGTAACGCCAAAAAAGCGAGTTATCGATGCCGTACAAATATAAAAATCCAATGAGCCCGGTGACGGCCAGGGCGAGCGTGTTATACAGCCAAGACATGTGTCTGCATTGTACCTTTTTGTTTGCGGTACAGAAAACCCCGCCATCGGCGGGGCTGTCTGTAGGATTCCGGAGGCTCGTCCTAGTTTTCACTAGGTGGGTGCCCTACCGAGTGGCTGTTAAGCCACCCACCTCGAGCTCCCTGTGTGTTAGTAAGGACTTTGCCTCCGAAACCCTACCCCTAGTATACCAAACCGTCCCAAAACAAAAATTTTACTGGTGGAAAACTTTATTCATCAACCCCAAAACGTTTATATTTGAAAACGGGTTTTTTGCCAAACCAGTGCGCAATTTCGTGCTTGGCCTCGGCAGGAGTTTCGCTGGCGTGCACCAAGTTAAACACCGCGCGCTTTTCGATATTGGCCGAGACGGCCGAGTCGACCGAGTAGTCGCCGCGGATCGTACCCATTTCGGCGGTGTTGGGCATCGTGGGGCCCACAATCTTGCGCACCATATCTACTGCGTGCACACCCTGCACCACTACTTTAACCATTGGTGCCGAGGACATAAAGTCGAGGAGCCAGCTGCGCACGGTTTTGCCGATGCGGATGAGGTCGGAGGTGCCAAAGTCATCTTTAACGTTGTAGCCGTACTTAACATAGTTGGCCATCGTCTTTTCGCCAATGCGACGCAGCCACTTTTCGTCTTTCGGATAGTGCCCATCCATCTCGCGGCGGCTGGGGTGGAACATCTCTACCGCAACTACTTTAAGGTCGCGCTGCTCGAAGCGTTTGATAATCTCGCCCACCAAGCCCTTGCGTACGCCGTCGGGTTTAATAAGCACGAATGTCTTTTCTTCCTTGGGATTCATTGCGAGCAACTCTACAACACCCTCGCCTTTTTTGCAATGCGGCTAAGCCGTCAAAACTTCGGGGCCGTTTTTGCCTAAGATGACTGTATCTTCAAAATGCGCCGCGCGTTTGCGGTCACGCATGCGGTAGGTCCACTGATCTTTGTCTAAAATAATCGCGCCCTTGCCCTCGGCGAGCATTGGTTCTATCGCGAGCACCATCCCCTCTTTCAATACTTCGCCCTCGCCCGCACCGGCACTGTTGGGGATGAAGGGCTTTTCGTGGACGCTTTCGCCCACCCCATGCCCGCCGAGTTCTTCAACCGGGGTCAAATTATATTTACGTGCAACACGCACAATAGCCGCACCGATATCGCCCACACGCCCACCAACGCGCGCCGCAGCGATGGCCCCCTGCAGTGCCTCGTGTGTCGCAGACACTAACTTGTGCGCTTGTGGGTCGGCAGTCGAGGGCGCGAGCGACTTTTCTCCTGTTGTTTCAAATTGCACGACCGAGCCGACAATCAGCGTGCGCGCTGCGTCGACAAAATAGCCGTTGTAACTGAGCCCCGCATCAAGTGTCACGATATCGCCATTGCGTAAAATTTTTTCGGCATGGGGCAAGCCATGCACCACCTCGTCGTTGATCGACACGCAGAGCGTTGCGGGGTACGGATGGGCCGATCCTGCCGGGGTGTAACCCAAAAATGCGGGCACCGCACCGCGGGTGCGGATGGCGTGCTCGGCGGCCAGGTCTAACTCGGCGCACGAAACGCCGTCTTTAACCATCGCGCCGACATCACTCAATACGCCGGCGAGTATTTTGCCCGCAGCACGCAATGCCTTTTTTTGTTCATCGGTCGTAACGATCATGCGACGTTAAGCGCCTCGCGGATAAGACGCTGGGTTTCTTCAATCGGGTGCTCGCCGTTAATTTCGACAAAGCGGTGGCCTTGTTTGTTGGCCCATTCTTTTATTTCTTGTTCAGACTTGCGGCTCCACGCCAAGCGGGTGCGGATACTTTCTTCGGTATCATCGCTGCGGTGCCGACCCAACAAACGCTTGAGTGCCTCTTCGTCCGAAATTTCGATGCGGACAATCGTGGGGTTAGTGCGATTATAAAAACGGAAGAGCGAGTCGAGCAGGGTTGTCTGCTCAACGGTGCGCGGAAAGCCGTCAATCATGAGGTGCTGATTTTCTTCCATATGCTCAAACACATAATTGCCAAACACCGAAACGCTAATTGCATACTCGACCAACTTGCCTTCGGCCAAAATCGGCTTTAGTAGCCGCCCGGTGTAGTTGGGGCGTTCGGAGAGCTCGCGCAGCATATTGCCCATGGCGGGTTCGAGTATCGTGCGGGTAGGGTCGACCTTTTGTAAATGCTCGGCCAAAAGCTTAAGCTGGGTCCCCTTGCCGCAACCCTGGGGGCCTAAAAATAGTATCGTTTGTTGTTCCACTGGAGTATAGTAGCGTAGTTAACCCAAATGAAGAAGAGGATAATCACGATCTCCGGGCTCCCTGGTACAGGCAAGTCCAGCACGGCCAATGGGGTTGCCAAAGCACTTAGCTATAAGAGGTTTTCCTCGGGCGATTTTATGCGTCAACTCGGGCTTGAGCGGGGGCTCACTATCGACCAGATGCAGCATCTTGCAGAAAAAGATAATTCTATTGATGCGGCTATAGACGCTAAAATTCGCGAAACGGGCGAGCAAACTGACCTGGTTATGGACTCGCGCATAGCGTTTTATTGGTTGCCTGAGTCGTTTAAGGTGTTACTCAAACTCGATCCGCGCATCGCTGCCAAGCGAACGTTTATGCAAATGCAGCAGCAAGGTCGGCTTAACCAAGACGGAAACACCGAAGAGGAAATTTATACGCATTTGGTGCGCCGAATCGAGAGCGAAAAGATGCGCTACAAAACGCTTTACAACATCGACTACCCTACCGAAAGCGCGTTTGATTTAGTAATCGACACCAATGAACACAATCTTGAGCAAGTGATCCAGCTTATTTTGCAAAAATACAACGAGTGGCTCGCCACAAATTAAAAACCCCAGCATTTAAGCCGAGGCGGGAATGAGCTGATTTGGTTCGCCGATAGACCACTTCCACATCTCAACCGCAAACCGCTGAGTTAAGTTGTATTGTTGGTCCCACGGCAACAGATATCCTCTCCGCACGAGACTATCAAGTTCGGGGCGCATTTCGTCGGAAAGGCCTACTCCCAAACGTGCCGTACCAAGTGCCGGCCAGAAGCTCATGTCCGTCTTTTGGGCTACGGCCAAGAGGTGGCGACATGTTTTATGGAACGGTGGCAGTATTTCGATATTTTTTTGTTTGAACGTGATGTCATGCGGAAGGATTGGGCATTCCAAACCCAACTCCTCTGCTTTCCCATCCCACCGAAACTCGATCCACTCGATCAAGGTCCAACACCGCTTGAGATGACCGGCGTATTGCTTAAGGAACGAAGCTGGGTCTGAGGGCGGTTTGTATACGCAGTAGCGGAACCTCAACCGGATCCAGTCCGCCCCCAGCAACGGGTAACTTTCTTCAACCCTGAGATCGTAGGGCATCCCCCATTCTCTTTCCGCACGCTCTTCCAAACTGCGGACGAGCGCCTGCTTGTGTCCGTGCATCAGTGCAGCTCGGGTACTATGGTGCGGTACTTTTGTGCAGGCAATTTCTGCTTGCATAAGAAGTTCCACACCCTGCCGCACGAAGAGAGGGCCTTGCGGCATTGCCACGTCAGAGCTCAGCTCGCGCCGACCCCAAAATGCAATCGCTGAACCATTGCCGATGTCTTGCGACTCGCCTGTCCTGAACCTCATGTCAAAGACCCCGCGTTGTACGAGAGCAACGCTCAAGGTGGTGATATGTGACTTCAGGCCCCAACCACTGGCCATATCCGGAACGATTCCGGAATTCCAAGGTCAAAATAGCACTTCTAACTTATGAGAGCAATTAATACTCCCGAATAGAGATTTGCGCGTCGATGCGACGAGCGAGGTCCAAAATAACCGAGACAACTATCAAGAGTGCCGTACCGCCAAGCGCCAGAGACTGGATGCCGGTGAAGGATTGCATGATGATTGGCAACACGGCGATGATACCCAAGAAGAGTGCGCCGACAAACGTAATACGCGTGATGACCGAACCCAAATATTCTTGGGTCGAGTTGCCAGGGCGTACACCGGGGATAAAGGCGCCATTCTTTTGCAAGTTTTCAGCGATCTGGTGCGGATCAAACGTAACCGCGGTGTAGAAGTAGGTAAAGAGAAACACCAAGAGGAAGTAGCACACGCCGTAGACCGGCAGGTTTTGCAGCACACTCAGTATCCACGCCGAGGTATTGGCCAACACCGCAACCGAGCTCGTTTGGAAGAAGCTCGCAAACATTTGCGGGATAAGCAGGAACGAGAGCGCAAAGATGATCGGGATCACGCCCGCTTGGTTAAGACGCAGGGGCAAGTAGGTGGATGAGCCGCCAAAAAATTTCATCCCGCGGACACGTTTGGCATAGGTCACGGGCACCGGCCGCTCGGCCTCGGTGATAAACACGACCGCCGCAATGACCGCGAGCGCCGCAACCAAAAATGCGAGGTATGAAGGAATTTGTGCCGGGTCGAAGCTAAAGATGAGTTGCGAAAAGTTTTGTGGCAAGCGTGCAACAATACCGGCAAAGATGAGAACCGAGACACCGTTGCCGAGGCCATACTCCGAAATAAGTTCGCCGATCCACATGAGCAACATCGAGCCGGCAACAATGGTAAGGACGTTAGCCGCAAAGCCAAAGTAACCGAGCGATGGCAAGACGCCCTGGCGCTCGAGGATGATGAGGAAGGAGATACCCTGCACTACTGCAATAGGGAGCGTGAGCCAACGGCTGTACATGCTAAATTTTTGGCGGCCAATCTCGCCCTCTTCTTGATACAGGGCCTTGAGCTGCGGGATCATGAGGGTAAGCAGCTGCATGACGATGGATGCGGTGATGTAGGGGCCAACGCCGAGCATCACGAGCGAGAGGTTAGAGAGCCCGCCGCCAGAAAAGAGGTTGAGCAACCCAAAAAATTGGTTGTTATTAAAAAAGAGTTCGAGCTGCGCAGCGTTGATGCCGGGGATCGGGATAGCCGCGAGTATACGAAAGACGGCGAGCGCGCCAATGACAAACAGCAAGCGGTTGCGCAACGCCGGATCGGCAATGAGGAGCGTGAGTTTTTGGAAAAAAGAATTCATTTCGAATTTCGTGCTTCGGATTTCGAGTTTAACTTATTGTGCCGCCCACTTTTTCTATCTTTTGTCGTGCGCTGCCCGATACGGCGCAGCCTTGGATGACGAGTTTTTTAGTGAGTTCGCCGTCGCCGAGGATTTTGACTACCAATTTTCTGCTTTTGGGGCCGCGCACCACATGACGCTCGCGCAAAACCGTTGGGTTGATCGTATCGCCGTTACTAAAAACGGTTTCGAGTACCGAAAGGTTGATCACTACCGGCTTGCGCTGGATGGTAGCAAAGTTGTAACCGCGCAATTTAGGGAGCTTCTTGAGCTTTTCGCGGACATCGGGGCGGATCTTGTGACCGGCGCGCGCCTTCTGACCCTTGGTACCTTTGCCGGCGGTCTTGCCTTTGCCGGAGGCGCGGCCACGGCCAATGCGCTTGATGCCTTTGTACGGGGTTTTGCGTTTTAGTTCGTTGAGTTGCATAAAGTGTAAGTATCAAGTATTAGATGTCAAGTTTCAAGTTTGATACTTTAAATTTTGATACTTGTTTGTTATTTGGTACTTGTAATTTGATACTTAAGCTTTAAGCTTCTTTAAAGCTTCTATCGCGGCGCGGGCATTGTTGAGACCGTTTTTAGAACCCGAGTGAAGTTTGGCTATGGTGTTGCTGATGCCGGCCAACTCGAGCACCGGGCGTACCGACGAACCGGCAACCAAACCGCGACCGCGCACCGGCTGCATTTGTACGTGCGAGGCACAGTACTTAGCCGACACATCGTGCGGGATGGAGTTGTCTTTGCTCAGCGGCACCGTGATCATGTGCTTTTTGGCATCGCGTACGGCCTTGTCGATAGCGAGCGTCGTGTCCCCTGCTTTGCCCAAGCCCACACCCACTTTGCCTTTTTTGTTGCCGATGATGATTGCGACAGAGAAAGAGAAGCGGCGACCACCGGCAACGACGCGCGCTACGCGGCGGATCGTGATCATTTTTTGGTCAAACTCCGAGCGCACGCGCGGCGGGCGGGTACCTTGGCGGCCCCCACGACGCTCACCACGACCACCGCCGCGGCCTTGGCGGCCACCGCGACGGTCGCCTTCTGCGGGGGCAACAGCAGCAATATCAGCGACTACCGCCTCGGGGGCAGCAACATCTTCGGGAGTAGCAATTATTTCTTGTTCGTCAGCCATATATTAAAATTCGAGACCTCCTTTGCGTGCCGCATCGGCCAATATCGCAACTCGGCCAGTATAGCGGAAACCTCCGCGATCGAACACCACCTTGGTTATGCCCGCTCCTTTGGCGCGTTTTGCCAAATCTTCGCCCAACTTTGCTGCCGCGGCGGTTTTTTTGTCCTTCATCCCTTTGGTCGTGCCGGCAACGAGCGTTTTGCCTTGCGCGTCGTCAATAATCTGTGCGTGCAAATAACGGTTTGATTTAAATACGCACAAACGCGGGCGCGCAGCGGTGCCAGTAACTTTAGAGCGTATGCGGTTGTGACGACGTTCGCGGTTAATCATAGTGGTTATGCGGCCTTCTTACCTTGCTTGCGGCGGATCACCTCGCCCTCGTAGCGGATGCCTTTGCCTTTGTAGGGCTCGGGCTTCTTGAGCGCGCGGATGTTGGCGGCAAACTGTCCTACCGACTCGCGGTCGATACCCACGATGGTGAGAACTCCTTTGTCGATGCTCAGCGTAAGACCTTCGGGGATCGGTACTTTGACCGGGTGCGAAAATCCAAGCGCCAGGTTGAGCGTCTTGCCCTGCACATCCCACTTAAAGCCGACGCCCTCGATCAAAAGCTTTTTGCTAAAGCCCTGCGTAACGCCGGTGAGCATGTTGCGCACATGGCTCGCGTAGGTGCCGAGCAAGGCTTTAGTTTCGAGCGCATCACCTTTGGACGATACCTGCACGCCGTCGGCGCCTACCTCGAGCGAAATGGCGCGGTGCACCGGGCGCTGCAGCGTGCCTTTGGGGCCTTTGACGGCAACCGAGCCACCCTGGCCGGGCAGGCCCGAGACGGTAACCTCGGTTTTGGGTGGGAGCGGAATTGGTCGTTTAGCTAGTCTACTCATGTTTGTGATTTGATGCTTGTGATTTGAAACTTTTTGAAATCTACCAGATTTCAAATAGGGCTTCTCCGCCAACGCGTTCGGTGCGGGCCGTTTTGCCCGACATGATGCCTTTGGGAGTCGAGAGGACGAGCAAACCGCGGCCGCGTTTAATAGGGCGGACATCACGGACACCCATATAGATGCGGCGCGACTGTTTGGAAACGCGCTTAACACCGCTGATGGCTGGCGTGCCGTTTTGGTATTTAAGTGCAATCGTGATGGAATTGTTTTTCTTGTCGGCATCGCCCACGTAGCCTTCGGTTGCGAGTACGCGTGCGATGGCCATCTTCATCGCCGAGAAGGGTACCTCGATAGAGGTGTGCCCAACGCGCGAAGCGTTTTGAAGTCTGACTAGAAGATCTGCTATTGGGTCGGTGTTCATAAGTTTCGGATTTCGAATTTCGTGCTTCGTATTTACCAGGAGGACTTTCGGACTCCTGGGATAAGGCCTTCGTTAGCCGCCTCGCGGAAGCAGGCGCGGCAGAGTCCGAAGTCACGCATAAAGGCGCGCTTGCGGCCGCAGCGGAAACAACGGCGAACTACCCTACTTTTGAATTTCGGGGGTCGGTTCGAACGCGCGACTGTGGATTTTTTTGCCATTTGTAAATGGTTACTCCCCATGCCTTGGGAGTTACGATTCTGCCGGTATGCCTCGCCTTTCGACTAAGCGGCACCTAACAGAAAAAAGGAGCCCTGAGGGCTTCGAGGAATATAGCACGGTGCTCTCCCCACTGCAAATATGGTTGACTCATTTTCGGGATTAGGGTATTTGTTGGTTAGAGGCCCCCAACCAGAGGAAACAACAGGTCATGCGTACCTTTGCGGAAAAGTTGGGGAATTTGAGGAAAGAAAGCCTCAACTTCGCCACCGATAAAGATTTTTACGAGGCACTGAAATTGGCTGAAGAACTCCACGCCAAGTGCCCCGCCACCGACGAAGACGAGCACATTGCGGCGCTCGCCGAACCGTTTGTCCGCAAGGGCATCCCCGGTCTCGTCGCTTTGCAAGCCGCCCGCGAGCTCGTACTGAATCTCCCCTCCTCTCAATCTTGAGGCGGGGTTTTTTAATTTTTATTTTAGTGATAAGGTCGAGAGAGGAGGTGGCCTATGAAGGCATTGATCACGGTTTGCCTACTGATGCTGCTGATAACGGCGTCACAAGCCCAAAACTACGAGCCGGGACTCACGATCGAGATCCCATTGCCGCACCACAAAATGTACGAGGTTCCCTCGGCTTCATTCTTCGACCGACTGAGTGTTGAGTGCCGACAGTGGCGCCACGGACGCGCAAACTGCCGAGGCACTGTTTCGGTGATGCGGACCCTTGCGTGGTTCTTGGCCAAAGATGCGGCGGAACTCGAGCAACTCACCCCCTGGCTTGATAACCCAGTGGCGCCTGCGCGACCGGCAAGGGTCGAAAGGGCAGCGAAGCTTATCGAGCGAGTTGAGAAGAGACGTCACACTCTTGCCCAAGGCGTGCGCGATCTCATCAAGCGCTTCCCCGGCCTGCAGAAGGCACTTATTGAGCGCCGAGCTTAACCCCACCGCATCGTCCGCGGCGGGGTTTTTTAATTTGGAAAGTAACTCGTTTTGATTGGCCAAAGTTATACTAAACACACCCTCACAAGGGCGATGAAGCATCGTATGACCAAAAACCCTGTTTTAAACGCGCTCATGGCGGCACTCTACATTGGCGTAGTGTCTTCGGTTATGTACTTTGGACAGCCGCTCGTTGACCCGGTCGACAATGTGCTGATGCCCATTACGATGCTTTCGTTACTCACCCTTTCGGCAGCAGTGATGGCCTACACCTTTTTCTACCAACCCGTGCTGCTGTATCTTGATGGCCAAAAAGTTGAAGCGGTTAAACTCGGCGTGCACACCATCGGTGCCTTTGCCGTCATCACCGCAATCTTCCTCGCTACCCTCTTCATCTCCCCGCTGTTTTATAAGTAGGGTTTTTAATTAAAAAATTATTCGTTTTTCTGCCAAATATCTTTGATCAACTCGTCAAAAAAATTCTTTGATATATTAAGAAAAGTCCTTGAGGTACTTATCTGATACCCCGACACTGTCGTATAACTAGCTATTAATCTTCCTTCCCCAGAAATATAACCGTGAGCTAAGGGGTAAAAATAGAGAGTATCTTGCTCATACGTGGGAGGATCAACCTTGGGATCATAGGCTTGGTCTAAAGTTGAGTTCGATACATTTTTGTTAAGAAAGTAACAATTTTGGATCAATCCGTAATCACTAATGTGTACAGAAGTCGTTGACTCCGTAAGGTGAGGGAGGATACCTGCATCAGTCTTAAGCTGAGCATCTGCTGCTTGAGCACAAGTAATTTTCGGTGAGACGGTTGAAACGGATGCTGTGGGCAAAGGTTTTATTACACTTTGAGAAGCAAGTTCATATTGCGTTCCGATGTAAAAACAAAGTACTGGCACCACGACGAGGAATAATAGTATCGCTCCCCAACGGGAGTACCAAGTAACTTCGTGCCAGCGAATCATGCACGAATTATACCCTCAACTGTGGTATATAACAGTTGGCGAGCACGAGGAGCTGAGCCATGCCCTACCACTGCGGCATCCTAGTCCCCTTCTTAGATAGCCTATCAACTGGCTCTGACCGCACTCCCCGTGAGTGTCTGATGCCTGAGCGCCACCAAGGTCGTCATTTGTTCTTACGGAATGACGGCGTATTTGTAGAGTGGTACATGGATGATGAGTGCGGGCATCCCGAGTCAGAAGAATGCGAGTGTTACATCTCAAGCGAACTTGACCCACTTGAGGCACTCAAACGCTTGCAGACGCTCCCCTACCTTGTACAACCGCTTTTGCAAGCGACCGAGCTAGAAGAACCGTACGAGTTAAGAGACGTTGCTCAACTCGAATTCGAATTTACAGCAGCTGCCTAACCCGCAGCTGTTTTTATTTATTTCTTAAACGGAAAACCCAAGTGTCTGAGGTAAGCCTCGGTAGTTTTTTTGTCTTTGGAAGTGGTGACGACCGTAACTGCCATCCCAAAAATGTCTTTGATATCTTCGTCGGCCGTTTCGGGGAAGACCGTATGCTCTTTCATGCCGAGCGTGTAGTTGCCCATCTCGTCGATACCAGCGGTCGAAATGCCTTTAAAGTCTTTGGTGCGAGGAAGTGCGATGTGGATGAGACGATTGAGGAAGTCTTCCATGCGCTTGCCGCGGAGCGTTACCTGGTAGCCAATTTTGTCGCCAATACGCGTCTTAAAGGTTGCGATCGATTTTTTAGCACCGCGGTGCGCGGCTTTTTGGCCCGCGATTTTAGCCAAGCGGCCTTCGACAAACTCGAGGCGGCCTTTTTCTTTAATCATTTTGCCCACGCCAACCGAGATCACTACTTTGGTAATCTTGGGTGTTTGCATAGCGTTCTTCCAACCAAAGTCAGACTTCAGCGTGTTAAAAGCAATTTTTTGTTTTTCAGCAATAAGCGGCGGCATGGTTATTTTTTGGTGACCTTACTGACATGGATCGGGCGAAACTTCTCGACAATCTGTCCGGCCTGGCCTTGGCGGCGCGGCTTTTGGTGTTTGACGTGCTTCCCTACTCCCTCCACCGATACCTTTTGGAGTTTAGGGAATACACGCGTCACTTTTCCCGACTTGCCTTTGTCGACACCGGAGCGGATCGTGACGGTATCACCTTTTTTTACGTGGAGAGTGTTCATAAAATTATACAACTTCTGGTGCGCGGGAGATTATCGTCTGGTAGCCCAAGTCTTGCAACTCACGCGGGATAGGACCAAAGATGCGTCCAGCCTTCGGCTCTTTTTTGTCTTTGCCGCCGGTTTCCAAAATTACGACCGCATTTTCATCAAAGCGGATGTACGAGCCGTCTTTGCGGCGGAAGGGTTTGCGCTGGCGCACCACCACACCCGTGAGCACGTCTTTTTTCTTAACCGCTTTGCGGGGCTCGGCGGTCTGGACCGAGAGGATAACGAGCTGGCCGATTTCGGCATAGCGCTTTTTGGACGATCCGGGGATCTTGAAAATGCGTCCAATTTTGGCGCCGGAGTTATCTGCAATTACTACAAGTGAACGGTCTTGAATCATAAATTTTATTCGAATACAATCTCGAAATGTTTGGTTTTGGACAGCGGGCGGCACGAGCGGATCGTTACCACATCACCCTCTTTGGCTTTGTTGCCCTCGTTGTGTGCGGCAAAACGCGAGGTCTTTTTGAGAAACTTTTTATACTTAACGTGCTTCACATAGCGCGAGACCGCGACAATAGCCGTGTTTTGCATCTTCGTGGACATGACGGTCCCGCGGAAGGTTTTGCGTTGTGGTTGTTTAGTTTCCATAAATATTATTTGGTGCGGGGCGGCTTAGCGGGGTTGCGTTTGCTGAGCTCGGTCATCGCGCGGGCAACCTCTTTGCGCAGTTTTGACGCCCGCTTAACATCCCGATTCTTACTACCAGCGACGTTAAAACGCAAGCTCCGCAGCTCTTCGCGGCGTTCGGCCGAAAGCTTTTGCAAGTCTTCGACCGAGTGATTATTTAAGTTAAGTTTTTTAGTCATATGATGTTTCATCATCCCGTCGGGGATGTTAGCGGGTGACCACTTTAGCGGTAAGCGGCAACTTTTTTGCAGCTTTAATCAATGTTTGGACCGCAAGCGCGTCGGCAACACCGTCTACCTCAAACATGACGCGGCCCGGCCACACCTCTACCTCGTAGCCTTGCGGGTCGCCCTTACCCTTGCCGAGCTTAACCTCGGGCGGCTTTTGCGTGTACGGCTTGTCGGGGAAGATGCGGATCCATTGCTTGCCGGTTTTGCCGAGTGCGCGGGCGATAACTTTGCGCGCCGACTCTATCTGGTTGGAGCGCACGCGTGCATGCGTCGTCGCCTTAAGCCCATGCGAGCCAAACGCAACCGTAATGCCGCGCGTCGCGAGCTTAGTCGGTTTTGGGTTGCGGCGCATCGTGTGCCACTTGCGGAATTTTACTTTTTTAGGAAACATCATAAATTTTTAAGTCTTAGCAATCTTCTTTATTTGTCTTTGCCGCGAGCGGCAAAGACGTCACCCTTGTAGATCCATACCTTGACGCCAATGACACCAAGCGGGAGGTTGGCGCGCTCTTTGGCAAAGTCTACATCGGCGCGGATCGTCTGCAGCGGAATGCGACCTTTCTTCAAAACTTCGGTGCGTGACATCGAACCAGAGCCCAACATGCCGGAGATAACAATGCGTACGCCTTTGACGTCGCGGTTTGCCATCACCTTTTCGATCGTTTGTTTGAGCACACGGCGGAAGGGCAGACGCTTTTCCAAACCTTCGGCCACCATGTAGGCCACAATAGCGGCGCTCGACTCGGGGCTGCGGATCTCTTCGATATCGAGTTTGATATCCGGTACGGTCAGTTTGTGCTTGCGCAAAAAGCTTTCGATAGAGGCACGGAGCTTCTGCGAGCCTTCGCCCGAGCGGCCGATGATAAGGCCGGGGCGCGAGGTTTTAACAATCACGCGCAAAGACTTGGTGTTGCGCTCAAGCTCGATGTCGCCTATGTACATACCGCGCAACTGCTTCTGTAGATATTCGCGCAGCAAAACGCCGGTCTTGAGATTTTCAAGATAGGCAGGGCCGATGGCAAACCAGCGGTGGCGCCAGTCTCGCAAGACTCCCAAACGATGTGCAAACGGATGTACTACTTTACTCATGGTTTTTTTCGGATTTCGGATTTCGTGCTTCGGATTTCTTTTTTCGATCCAAGGACACAGACACATGAGAAGTGCGTTTCAATATCTCAGCCGCTCTTCCTCGTGCGCGGGGCATGTGTCGTTTAAAGACAATCCCGCCGTTGACCTCTATTTTAGAAATATAGAGTTCAGCGGCCGAAACATCTTTGGCGTTCGCAACGGCAGACTGGATAAGTTTCTGCATCGGCAAGCTCGCGCGCTTAGGCAACATGGCAAGCAACGAGAGTGCGCGCTCGGCCGACTTGCCGCGCACGAGGTCGGCAACCAAACGCACTTTGCGCGGTGCTTGACGGTAGTTTTTGAGTTGTGCGGTTGCGATAGCCATAAATTATTTTGCCGGTGCGGCGGCCTTTTTAGCTCCGGCGACATCGGCCGCAGCTTTGGAAGCCTGTGCGGCTGCAATCTCGGCCTCTTTAGCCTTGGTCTCGATCTCCTTCTGCATCTTACCGCCGTGACGAACGAACTTCTTGGTCGGGCTAAACTCGCCCAAGCGGTGCCCCACCATGTCTTCGCTCACCAAGACCTCGATGTGTACGCGGCCGTTGTAGACGCCAAATTTAAAGCCCACCATCTCCGGGGCAATCTGCGAGCGGCGTGCCCACGTCTTAATCACCTCCGCGGTTTGCGGCTTTTTGCCCTCAATTTTCTTGAGGAGTTTTGCGTCGACGTAGGGTCCTTTTTTAAGTGATCGTGACATAGTGATTAGGAAGCAAAATACTACATTATTTTGTTACGTTTGCCAACCTTGCGGCGCGAAACAATGAGGTAATTGCTGTATTTTTTCGGGCGGCGCGTCTTCTGACCCTTGCCCGTTGGCTTACCCCAGAGGCTCTTGGCGCGGCGCAAACCACGACCTTGGCGACCCTCGCCGCCGCCGTGTGGGTGGTCGACCGGGTTCATCGCCGTACCGCGGACGGTCGGGCGGATACCCAACCAACGGCTGCGGCCGGCTTTGCCTATCGTGCGCAGGTGGTGCTCATCGTTGGAGACTTCGCCCAAAGTTGCCCAGCAAGTTTCGAGTACTTTGCGAATTTCCGAACTCGGCATCTTAAGATCGGCATAGCCCTGGTCGCGCGCAATAAGCTCGATGTGCGTACCGGCGGCGCGGCCCAGTTTGCCCCCCTGCCCCGGCTTGAG
The DNA here is from genome assembly GCA_943348815.1 of Candidatus Nomurabacteria bacterium. Classification (GTDB taxonomy): domain Bacteria; phylum Patescibacteriota; class Minisyncoccia; order Phycocordibacterales; family SBAW01; genus GWA1-54-10. Next base: position 175,577 of record CALQYT010000001.1, on the reverse strand, counting down.
TTCGACGTTGTAAATAAACGCGCCGATCGGCATGTTTTTAAGCGGCATGCGATTGCCCGGTGTTGCCGGTGCGGTCTCGGAGGTTTCGATCGTTGAACCAACTTTTACCGAACGAGGCAACAGCGCGTAGCGGCGCTCGCCATCGCGATAGAGCAAGAGGCCAATAAAGCCCGAGCGGTTCGGATCGTACTCAACCGTCTCGACGCGTGCGGCAACGCGTTTGCCGTAGCCAAAGTCGATATCCCTATAGAGGCGCTTGTGACCGCCGCCTTTGTGGCGCACCGAAATGCGGCCCGCGTTGTTGCGGCCCGAACCGCGGCGAAAACCGCCGGTCAGCGCTTTGTGCGGCTCGGCTACCGTCAGCGAGTCAAAGCTCACGGTGGTCATGTGGCGGCGGGACTTAGTGTAGGGTCGGTAAGATTTCATACTTATGCAATTTCGATCTTGTCACCCTGTTTAAGAAACACGTAAGCTTTTTTGCCGCCCGCGCTGTGGCCTACTCGGTTGCTGTTGCGGACCTTTACTTGCTTGCGCGGAATGCGCACCAGGGTAACTTTGCGCGGATGCACTTTGTAGACCTCGTGTATCGCGGCGGCAACCTCGCGTTTAGTCGCACTTGGTGCGACATTAAACGCGTACGCGCCCTGCTCGCCGAGGTAGGCGGCCTTTTCGGTGATGCGCGGTGCAAAGAGTATGGTGCTTGGGTGCTTGTTCATAATTATATTTTTTTGTTCAGAATTTCGAAGGCGTTTTTCGGATCAACAATGAAGAGCGTTTTTTTAGAAAGGATCGAGAGTGTGTTTAAGTTGCGCACTTCCTCAACCTCGACATTGCCAAAGTTGCGGAAGCTCTTTTGGGTAGCAACATCGCGGGTAGGAAGTGCCACCAGTGCGGCGTTGTTTCGTTTTTGTATCGCAAAGGCGGCGAGGAACTTCTTAGCCTCAGCTGCTTTTGGTTCGGCCATCGAAACACCGTCGACAAACACTATTTCACCATCTTTGTACTTACGCGAGAGTGCAACAAGAAACGCTTTTTGCGCCATGCCGCGGTTGATCTTCGTCGTGTAGATAGCCTCTTTGAGCGGACCGTGCGTTACACCGCCACCCTTCCAGATTGGCGAGCGGCTCGAGCCGTGGCGCGCGCGACCGGTGCCCTTTTGCTGCCAAGGCTTTTTGCCGCCGCCGCGCACTTCGCCGCGACCTTTGGTGTTAGCAATAGGGCCACGCAAGTTGGCCTGCATCGAGGTGACGACCTGGTGCACCAAGTCGGCATTCCACGGCAACCCAAAAACACCTTCGGGGATTTCGAGCTTGCCTACTTCTTTGCCTTGTATGTTAAAAAGTTTAGTTTCCATAGATTTATTTATCCGCGGATTTCTACCAGCGTGCCGCGACGACCGGGTATTGCGCCGGCGATCACAAGCTCGTTGGTTTCGGGGAGTACTTGCAAGACTGCAAGGTTGCGCACCGTCACACGATCTTGGCCCATACGGCCGGCCATGCGCATACCTTTGGCCACACGACCACCGGCGCGACCACCCGAGCCGCCGATAGAGCCGGGCGAGCGCTCAGAGTGCTTTTGACCGTGCGAGCGCGGACCACCGTGGAAGCCATGGCGCTTAACCACGCCCTGGAAGCCTTTGCCTTTCGAAACTGCCGATACGGTTACTTTGTCTCCGACGGTAAAAGTCGAAACATCGATCGTCGAACCAAGTTCAGGAAAATTAGTGGCAACTTCGCCACCCACCATCGCGGCGCGCGGACGCAACTCGCGGAAAAATCGCAGTGCTTTACCTTTGGTGTGACCAAGCTGCGCTTTGTTAATACGCACCGGCTTTGTCTCGAGTGCACCCACTTGCATGGCAGCGTAGCCCTCTTTTTCTTTCGTTTTGATTTGCGTCACCATGTTGGGAGCAGCGTTAACCACGGTTGCGGCAAAGGCCCGACCGTCGTCGGTAAATACCGTAAGCATCTTGCCCTTGGTTCCAAGGATTAATTTCGTCATGTTGTCTGTAGGTCGGCGTAGGCCGACGCGGATCAACGCTATTTAAGGCGTCCCAGGGACTATACCCGAGTGTCTGGTTTTATGCAAATTTTAAACAAAAAAGCCTGACAGAGGTCAGGCTTTTAATAATTGCGATGAACCCGATAGATCATTCGCGCAGTTCGGGAAGCGTGGGCGTGACCACCCCCACCCAACCGCTCGAACCAATAGTCAAGATTTGCCCAAAAGCGCGCTGTTGCGCGCGAGGCCAAGGGACCTTGGTCCGCACTAAAACCATCGTACACGACACGTCCTCCAAGTTCATTGGGTGTCGGGTGAATTTTTCGACCAGCCGGAGCGCACTGCGCGCCCCGGCCAGCCAGCAGTTGTGGATGCCAACCAACAAAGGCTTTTCTCGGCAGAACCCACCGCGCGCACAGTGCGTGCGGCAAGACCGAGAGAGTCCCCTCGCCTTTTTAGTATGAAGTGCGTTTAAAATTTGTGCAACAAAAAGCCCCTCTTGCGAGGAGCTTTTTGTTTAAAATCTTCTTTACGCCATCTTGACGTCGATCGTCACGCCAGAAGGGAGCGAGAGGTTCGTCAGAGCTTCGATGACTTTCGGAGACGGATCGAGGATGTCGATCACGCGCTTGTGGACCCGCATCTCAAACTGCTCGCGTGCATCTTTGTAGATAAACGTCGAGCGGTTGACCGTATACTTTTTAATTTCGGTCGGCAGAGGAATCGGGCCCGCAACTTTTGCATCATAGCGCAATGCGGTGTCGAGAATCTGCTTCACCGACGCATCGAGCACTTTGTGCTCGTACGCGCGCACCTTTATACGAAGTCGTTGAGGGGCTGCTGGTTCGGCAGGTTTCTTTGCCCTTTTGGGAGCTGTTTTCTTTTTAGTTTCAGTTGGCATGACTTCGTAAAGTATCAAGTTTCAAGCATCAAATGTCAAATAAATGTAAAGTATTTAAAACTTGAAGTTTTGATACTTTTTTGTTACTTGTGATTTGGTACTTGCTATTTGTGGTGACAAAAATTACGCAACAATTTTTGTAACCACTCCGGCACCTACCGTCTTGCCGCCTTCGCGGACTGCAAAGCGGGTCTGGTTTTCCATCGCCACGGGGGCGACGAGTTTGACCTTAAAGGTGATCGTATCGCCCGGCATAACCATCTCGGTACCGGTTGGGAGTGTTACCTCGCCGGTCACGTCGGTTGTGCGGACATAGAACTGCGGTTTGTAGCCGGTAAAGAACGGCGTGTGACGGCCACCCTCGTCCTTGGTGAGGACATACACCTCGGCCTCAAACTCGGTGTGCGGGGTTACCGAACCTGGTTTCGCAAGCACCTGACCGCGGTGGATATCATCCTTGGCAGTGCCGCGGAGGAGAATACCTGCGTTGTCGCCGGCCTGACCGGTCTCAAGCTGCTTGTTAAACATTTCGATACCGGTAACGGTCGTCTTGGTCGTCGGCTGGAGACCGATGATCTCGATTTCCTCACCTACTTTAATGACACCGCGTTCGATGCGGCCGGTCACCACGGTGCCGCGACCTTCGATCGAGAAGATGTCTTCAACCGGCATGAGGAAGGGTTTGTCGAGCTCGCGTTTTGGCTCTGGGATATAGCTGTCGAGCGTGTTTGCAAGCTCAAGCACCTTCTTGGCCCACTCATCGTCGAGCGACTTAGCTTCGAGTGCTTTGAGACCCGAGCCGCGGATAACCGGCGAGTCGGTGTAGCCCTGCTTCTTGAGAAGTTCTTTAACTTCCTCTTCAACGAGGTCGACGAGGTCTTTGTCATCAACCATGTCTACTTTGTTGAGGAAGACAACGATCTTGGGTACGCCCACTTGGCGAGCAAGGAGAATGTGCTCGCGCGTCTGCGGCATGGCGCCGTCGGTTGCCGCAACCACGAGGATTGCGCCGTCCATTTGAGCGGCACCGGTGATCATGTTCTTGATGTAGTCGGCGTGGCCCGGCGCGTCGATGTGCGCGTAGTGGCGATTCGGCGTTTCGTACTCCGAGTGGTGGAGTGCAATGGTAATACCGCGTGCCTTTTCCTCCGGAGCGTTGTCGATCTTGTCGACGCCTTCAACACGGGCGCCGTAACCTTGCCCTTTAGCCATGTCCAACACGTGCGTGATAGCCGCGGTGAGCGTGGTCTTGCCGTGGTCGACGTGCCCAATGGTGCCGACGTTGAGGTGCGGCTTAGTTCGTTCAAAGTTTGCCATACAAAAAACTTAAATAATTAAGACCAATAATAATCTAACTAATTTTTGAGCACACCAAACCCGCGCGAAGCGTGTTGTTGCCCATACTAGCAAACCCCGTCCAAAGTGCAAGGGCTAAAAGACGTTGATGGTGACCGAACCGTAATTTTGCTGCGCTGCAAAAGTGTAGCACTGCGGTGTCGTGTGTAAACAAGGCAAGTCGCTCGTAAACTGAGCCGTATAAGTACCGCGTGCCGCATAGGTATGAGTCACCGGGCCCTGGAGCATAGTGGCACTCGTGCCATCACCAAACGAGACCGCATAATAGCCGCCGGACGAAAGATTATTAGGCGTGAAAGTAACCACGAGCGGGGCGTAACCCGATTGCGGATAGGCTGAGATAGTGCCTTGAGAAACACCACCGGTTACCTGCACCGTCGCAGACGCACTGTTAGTGCGGCCGTATTGATCGGTCACCGAAAAGGTAATGGTGTAAGTGCCCGCAGATTGGTAGCTGTGCGTAAAAGTATTTTGCTGACTAATGTACGACGGGCTTTGGGCTGAAGCGACACCGTAAGCGTACATATTTTCATCGCCCCAACGAACACTCATCGAAACAGTGCTGCCGTACGCTGCATTGGTCGTGATACTCCAGGTGCCCGTTTGCCCCACCGCTAGTGCGTTTGGTCCGCTCACATTAGTGATAGAGATGGCACCGCCCGGAGTCGGAATTGGAGTCGGTATACCACCGCACACGCGTTGTATTGCGGCGCGCGTCAGCGGCCCTACCCCACCGGTGATTGGATACACCGCTTGTTCTTGCTGGAAGCGCGCAACATTGGCCCAGGTTTGATTGCCAAAATAACCGGTCACGCCCTGCGCATAGCCGCGCGCTGCCAAAAATTGCTGCAGCATCGTTACCTGCCCTTGGGTGCCTGCCCGGCCAGGGTAATAGTCAGAAAGGCCACGATAAAGATTGAACGAAAGTTGCGGGCAAGAGTTGTATATAGGGGGCGAAGAAACCGGATAGCTCGGGTAGGTATATACCTGGGCAAGCACTGGCAGCGCCATAGTAACGAGAGCCCCGACCGCAATTATTTTAGCTAGTTTATGCATGGGCTTAACGTATCATATGACGCCTCAAGCGTCGATGAATTACAAAAAGTCCGCCAAACTAGTGGCGGGCTATTGTTTCTTTTTCGTTAGGAACCACCATCTGCTGGAGTCCAGACTCAATGGTGAGCAGACGCATTTGCTCTCCGACGTCAGGAACCCTGCCGACCGCAAGATGAGCCACGATGGGATGGATCAAGAGGAGTCCCACCATAGTCCGAAAGAAGACCGAGTGGAAGGCCTGGAACAACATTTCTTCATCAGCTTCAGCGCAGTTGAAGATCGCCCGGTGCCCTGCTACATGCAGCGTTGGATCGGCCTCGGTGGGAAAGCTGAGTAGGCGACCACCGCCGCCAACTGGTTCGTCGAGGAACGGTGCCACCCGGGCATCCAACGCTTGAAAAAACTTATTACTCTTGGGTGGCGGCGCAAAGCACGGCTCTCTCAATGCCGTACCCATCACCAGATGTTTTTTCTTCGGTGCATACACCACCTTGGTGACGAATGATCGCGGAGGACGCCCCACCTTGTCGGCTATGGGGAACGAGAGTTCGACCGCAAACCGGGTTTCGCCCGGCTCGAGCGCCGTATCCGGAGATTCGCTTTTGCCGAGGATAGCATCGCGTGCGACAAGCAAAGGTGATTTTTGCATTACAGTACCCCTTGGTGTGCTAGGTGTGCTGTTACAGCGTAGTTCAGAAGGGTCGTCTACTACTATTCAATCACCCCTTGCCACAAGCGCAACTCTCGATAGACTGCGTTTGAACTCCGCTACGCAGTGGTCAACCAATGGCCCTGCTTTTACATTGGTGAGGACGGCGTGCTCCACGTGTTCCCCGCCGGCAGTTTCAATTAAAACGGCTCCCCTACGGGAGCCGCTTTTGTTTTATTTTTTGTAATTTAATTACCGAGCCCGATCGCGAGAAACAGTTCGGTAAATGCGCCGATCAGTACTTGCACCGGCACTGCCGCTACTGCCGCAGTCATTGAGGTTGCATCTCCAAACCAGTTGGCGAGGGAGAAAGTATTTTCTGATGCCGCAACAGAGGCTACGGCATTAGAGGCAGTTGTTGCCGGCGTGTAGCTAATGATGATGGTACCTGTGCTACCTGCAGCGCCTACACCACCACCCCAGTCACCTCCATTGCCTCCGCGACCATACGAGCCGCCGGCACTTCCACCCGCCGCGCCACCCGCGCCACCCGGTCGACCCGAGCCGTACGCTCCGGCCGCACCGTTTTGCATCGTTGCACCGACCGTACCGCTACCACCCGGCCCACCCGGATTTGAAGTGTCTTGTATTTGAGTACCGCCCGAGCCGCCGCTTGCGCATACGCTGGTTGCGCTGCCGCATCCGTTAAAGGAGGTCGCACCGCCGTTAGTACCGTTCGCATTGTCTCCGTACCCATTGCCCCCAACACCACCTGCGCCGATTCGAATAGCTATGCTCGCTCCCGCGGTGAGAGACACGTTGGTGCGCGAAGCATAGCCGCCTCCGCCGCCACCTCCTCCACCGCCACCGCCTGAGTTACCGCCGCCACCACCACCGCCAATTGCTTCGATAGTATTGTTTGAGTTATTCCAATCGCTCGGCACTGTCCAGCTCGAGCCGGAGGTCAAAACTATTTTTTTTGGAGTTGGAGAAGCTCCTTGAATCGTGAGCGTGCCTGAGGTGAGATTTACGTTGCTAAAGTAGTTGTACACATTCACCGCGTAACTGCCGACGGGAAGTGCCGGAGAGACTACAACGGACCATTTGCCGCCACTGTTGCCAACCTGACCACTACCGTAGACTTTGCCACCACTGTTGCTGATCGTTATGCCAACTGCGCCGACATTCGGCGATGTGCCAGAGATCGTTGGTGTACCGCTGGTCGTCGTCTGGTTGGGTTGATCAAGCGCCGCAGAACCATTCGAAACAATGAGCGTGCCCACCGAGGTATCGCTTGCTCCACAGCTGTTCGTCGCCGTGACAGAAATAGTGTAGCTTCCTTCGCCAGGAGACTTCACATAAATTTGATCAGCTTTGAGTGCTGCCCACGATGGAAGACTTGGCGCTGTCCAGGTGACAACCTGATCCGCCGACAATGCATAGCCGAACTCCTGATTGGGGCTTGAGCCCGTAGCACCGAGCGGCCGTATGTGGGGTGCTTTGCAGGTGTTCGGGGTCGTTATTGGCGTAACCATGACGGTGACATCGCTTACCGCATCGCCGCCCGTGGCACCCGTAAGCGGTGCGCAACGCAAGCGGAAAGTGGTTGATTGAGTCAAAGCTCCAGTCGAAACCGCAGAGAAGGTGCCGCTCGAATTATCATTTGCATGAGAGAGGTCGAGCGCAACACCGGTTTGTTGGTTAGTGATGGCGCAGAGGCCTGAGTTGGCCGCAGTCCAGTGCAGCGAGGATGAGTTCCCCGACGATATGCTGCTCGGCACCGCAGAAAACGTGAGCACCGGGTTTGGCACCGTAGTGCCGCTACTCGAGATCGACTGCGAGATAGTTTGAGAAAGCCCGGCAACACCGTACCCGTTAGTCCAATCGGCATCAGTCGCAGCCGAAGTAGTGCGAGTATTGGGTGACCAAATAAAGTTTGAGTTTGGTGACGAGCTGTCGATGGTGACCGCGTTGCCAAGCCCGGCGTATGCCGTGTCACCAACCAGTTGGGTCACCACAGAGGCCGTACCTGGCTGCAAGCCTTGTTGCAGGTTTATATCGCCGCGCAACTCAAAGAACATTGCCTGACCGGCAGGAATTTCGATGGGTGAGTTGAAGTTAAGTTCGTTGCTGCCATTTTTTGCACCATAGAGAAGCGTCGTTGCAGCAGTCCCGGGTGCTTGTTGAGAGAAGGCGCTGTCAGTGAACGCGTAGAGTTTGAGATTGTTTAGAGTAACTGCTGCCGAATAGCCGGTGTTGAAGGTCAGTTGTTGAATGCCGACCGGGCCCGATGAGTTGGCGCTGACAATCACCCGGATGAGTCGTTGTGACACACCGGCAGTGAGTACGCTCGTCGGTAATGGAGTACTTGCGATCGTTGGATACGATTTAAAGATGCGTACGCCCGCAACGTTGGTCGAAGCGCTGCCAGGAACGGTCACCCCTGTACTCTGTCCTACCGCTTCGTAGTTGAGCACTGAGACCTGGATAAGGTCACCGGAGGTTGCCGGTCCTGAAACGCCGACTGAGCTAACATCAACTTTGACCGTGATCCGACCTCCTACGGTCTTTTCCTTCATAACCGTTATGGGGGTCATAAGGGTCGAAGTTGCCGTGGTGTTGGTGCCCGTAAATGTTGCGGTACCAAGCAAGGTTGAGCCGTTATAAATGTAGGCTTGTATAAGATCGCTGGGTTTGCCGCTATCGAGGCGCAACCCGACTTTCGTTAAGGTCATAGACTCACCCTGCGCACCAAAGAGGAAGTCCCCCATCGTGACGCCGGTCATGCCACCTGCAACGATTTGGTAGGACGGGTTCGAAGCATCGGTCGAAACAACGAGGGATCCTGTGGCTGGCGGGGTAGTTGGTGCAGGGGTTGTAACCGGCATATCACCTATGCCAAGGGCCAGCTGCACGTTGTCCAAGGTCGATTGGGAGGCTCCATAAAGAGGCTACCAAGTTCAAAATAGCTTGGACTTGCGCGCCCGTAAGGCTAGCGGCCTGTACGCGGGGCGCCGAAAAAGCAAAAAGGCAGCACGCGATGGCTGCGGCGACAAATAGCTGCGTATAAAACTTGTGCGCGGAGAACAAACGGATGGCTGAAGTCATAAAAACGTTAGAATAAATTTTTTAATAAGGGCCCAAAACGAGAGAGGGCACCAGCTTCCGCTGGTACCCTGTTGCTCTCCTACTCTACCCTCTCTTGCTTATTGCACAAGTAGGTGGTGTGGATAAGGTAGGAGTCCTCGACGACACTTATGCCTATTCCTATAGGCGAAGGCGGCTTCTACTTCTTGTTGTGGAGAATGTTGGAGACGTTCGTAACCGTTGCTTGCGGGACATTAAACGACAGAAGCAGGTTCAGGATCGCCTGGATCTGCGTCTCGGTCAGTTGCGCGGCATGCGCCTTAGGCACTCCTGCGGCAAAAAAGCACGAAACGACCAACGCGGCACCCACAATACCCATAGTAATGGTGCGAAAGCCCGGATGAGCCATTATTTTTGTTTGCATACGGCTAGTATATCCTACTTTCGTGCGGCAATGATAGTCGCGGCGACGTTCGGGGGGACGGTTTCGTAGTGGTCGAACTCCATCGTAAAGGATGCGCGACCCTCGGTCATCGAGCGCAGCTGCGTGGTGTAACCAAACATCTCAGAGAGCGGCACTTTAGCCTTGATGGCGCGCGCCAAACCACGCTCTTCCATACCCTCAATTTGTCCGCGCTTGCCGTTAAGCGAGCCGGTGACATCACCCATGAACTTTTCGGGCGTCACTACCTCGACGCGCATAATCGGCTCGAGCAATACGGCCTTGGCCGCCCTTGCTGCCTCTTGGAAGCCCATCGATGCGGCGATTTTAAAGGCAATTTCTGAGGAGTCGACATCGTGATAGCTGCCGTCGTAGAGCTCGCAAGAAATGTCGACCATTTTAAAGCCGGCCACAAAGCCGCGCTCCATGGCCTCGCGCACGCCGTCCTCGACTGGGCCAATAAACTCCTGCGGGACGACACCGCCTTTGATGGAGTTAATAAACTCAAAGTGATCCTCGCGCGTAACATTTTTAGATATTTTTTTATCAGGATCAACGGCCTCAAGGGGCTTCAGCCGCAGGCGCACGTGGCCGTACTGACCGCGACCGCCCGTTTGTTTGATGTACTTCCCTTCTGCCTCGGCCGCCTGAGTGATGGTTTCGCGGTAGGCCACCTGCGGTTTGCCTACATTAGCTTCGACACCAAACTCGCGCTTCATGCGGTCAACCAAAATTTCGAGATGCAACTCACCCATGCCCGAAATAAGCGTCTCGTTGGTTTCGGTATCGGTCGACACACGGAAGGTCGGGTCTTCGTCGGCAAGTTTCTTCATTGCCATACCCATCTTTTCTTGGTCGGCTTTAGTTTTAGGCTCAATACGCAGCGAGATAACCGGCTCAGGAAATTTAATTTGCTCAAGAATAATCGGATTAGCCTCGTCGCAGAGCGTATGCGAGGTTTTGGTGTCTTTAAGACCCACTGCGGCGGCAATTTCGCCGGCGTAGACTTTCTTAACTTCCTCGCGCTCGTTGGCTTGCAAGCGCACGATGCGGCCGAGGCGCTCTTTGCTACCGGTGGTTGCGTTGTACAAATACGAACCCGCCTCGATCGTGCCTGAGTAGACGCGGAAGAAGGTCAGCTGCCCCACAAAGGGGTCGGCCTGGAGTTTAAAGGCGAGCGCACAAAACGGCTCGCTGTCGTCGGCATGACGCTGGATAGGATCGCCGGTTTTAGGATTGATGCCCGTTACTGGCGGCATGTCGAGCGGCGATGGCAAAAAGTCGACGACCGCATCGAGCACTAGCTGCACGCCTTTGTTTTTAAGAGCGGAGCCAGTGTACACGGGGAAGATTTTATTAGCAATAACCGCCTTGCGGAGCGTTGCTTTAAGTTGCTCAAGGGTCGGCATCGTACCGTCGAGGTAGGCGGTCATAAGCGCGTCGTCGTGTTCGACAATTTTCTCCACCAACTCGTTGTGATATTTGGTGGCTTCGGCTTTCAAATTTTCGGGGATTTCGTAAGGAGTAACTACCGAGCCCATCTCTCCTTCAAACTTGTAAGCCTGCATGGTCAGGAGGTCGATCACGCCATCAAAGTCGCCCTCAGCACCGATCGGGAGCTGCATACGCACCGCGTGTTTGGTCAAGCGATCAAGAATCGAGGCGTAGGATTTTTCAAAACTTGCACCGGTGCGATCCATCTTGTTGATAAAGCACACGCGCGGCACGTTGGCTTCGTCGGCATAGCGCCAATTAGTTTCGGATTGCGGCTCTACGCCGGCAACACCGTCAAACACCACCACGGCGCCGTCGAGCACGCGCATCGAGCGCTTAACCTCTACGGTAAAGTCGATGTGGCCCGGAGTGTCAATGATGTTGAAGCGATATTTCCCCGACGCTTTGGTCGGGGTCCCGACCGGCGAAGCCGCGTCGGGATTTAGTCGCTCACTGGTCTTGGACCAAAAACAGGTAATGGCGGCGGCCGTAATAGTGATGCCGCGCTCGCGCTCCTGCTCCATCCAGTCGGTGGTCGTCGCACCGTCGTGCACCTCACCGATTTTGTGCTGGCTGCCGGTGTAATACAAAACACGTTCAGACGTAGTGGTCTTACCCGCATCGATGTGTGCGATGATTCCAAAATTTCGTACTTTTTCTAGTGGGTAGTCTCGGGTGGGCATGATTTTACAAAAGAAAACGCGCCGAAGGCGTTAGTCAGTAGAATAGCCGAAAACTGTAAAAACGCAACTCACAAGGATTTTAGAATTTCTTCGATTATGCCGTGGCCGGGATCGCCTTTTTTTCTACCTCCTCTGCAAGGGTAAGAATATCTTTTACTAGTGTGCGGGCATCCTTTCCATCCCTCTTGGCAAAAGACAAACTCCCGGGTACTAGCGTGTACTCTCCCCCCTTTTTCCGTTGAATCCACAAACTCAGATATCCCGGGACCTCTGAACGTACTGGTGAAAGCAGCCTCATGAGTTTTTCTGCCTGCGGACCTTCTACTAGACCAGCGTGAGTCATTTTCATCTGCTCTTCGCGAGTCAAGGGTCGTGTAGAAACGATTGAAACCCTAATCTCCTCGTCACTACCACTTCTAGCTGGGGACTTTACTGGTGGAAGAAAGATTTTTTGTATTTCCAATTGATAACGAGTAGTAATCGGTGTCGTATAGACCAGAGATTGACCTTCTTCTTCCTCTGCATGACCAACGGCATCAGCGATCTCCGCTTCTTCTTGCAGAGTTTCGTCCTTCCATTGCACTGCGGGGTCACGCCTGACCAGATTCATCGCATCGTAAATACATTTCTGAAGCTCATGATAAACGTTGTCTCGTTGTGCTTGGACGCTCTCGCGATATTCTTCATCTTCTTCTGTCCAATGGGTAACCAAAGGGTCAGATTCTTCATCAATCACTTCCAATCTTTTAATTTCAGGTACCAGAGCCGCAACTCGTCCAGCAATCTGCTCGCGTTCTACCTCAAATTTATTTTGTTCGACCGCCGTAGTCCGCGGAGTATTGGGTACCGATGGATCTCGTCCGGGCATACTTAGTCTATAAGCCCGCTTCTAGCTCGCGGAGCATAGGTATCAAATCGTCGTACGAAATTTTTTGACTCCGTACTATTGGCGTCTCTCTTGGTTTAGCAATATACCGGCTGATTGACTCCTCTACTTGTGTACGAAGAGCCTTGTCGGCACGGAGAAAATTTAGTGCTAATTCACTTAGACCCTGCAACGAGCCTTCCTTGGGCATACCTTTAAATCGTTCATCTTTATTACGCTCCTCAATGATTTTTATGGCCCGGGCAAATACTCCGGCAGTCGGAGAGTGCTCTGGAGGTCTCGGTTGCGGCGATGCGGTCTCAGGATTATTCATACCGAATATCCTAGCATTAAAAATGCCCGCGGTAAGCGGGCGGCAGCAGGGCCAAGGGGCGGCGGAATATCATCGAGTTTCTTGCGCCAAGTGACGATATCCTGTCGATACTCTTCAACTTTGGGTTTCCAACCCAACCCCTCCGCTGCAAGACAGGCCTTTTCCAATTCCCCGATCATCGCCAAGATCAGCATGCAAAGGTGGGCGTTGCCACCAACGTGCAGAAACGGCCGACTAGCCCGGCAGCGATGGTAATAGTCGAGGTAGAGGCCGTAGGTTGCCATTGCTTTAGCGTGGGCAGCTCTGCGCTCCCGTCGTACCTGAGACCTTAACGACATGGCGAAACCCCGAAAGAAACAACTGCCCGCAGTATAGCGACTTAACGTTCTTAAACAAGAGCATACAAAAACCCTCTATACTATAGGTGATAGGCGTTATCATTAAACAGAAGCTATGCAGCAAGAAAAACCAGGGGATACTAACATAGGCGGCGGGACGGAAGGCACCGCACGATCGAGAGAAGATCTGCGCAAGGACCCTGGTGTCAGAGCGGCCGTTGCACGCACGATCGCCAGTGAGTGGAAGAAATCTGCGGAGATTCCTGAAGACAAAGGCGACGAAGATTTGTTGCACAATTTGCAGGGTCTATTTGTGCAGATGTATGTCTTGCACTCTGACGGCAAGTACCTTTCTGCAACACAGGCGGCGGAATATACGGTGTTTAAGCACCCTATGACGAGCCAAAAATATATCGACGACGCGTGTGCCAAAGGTTACATCTCTCGAGAAACTTCTGCTCAAGATGCTCGTAAAGTTTTGCTAAAACCAACGCCAAAACTTATCACCTACGTTGAAAGTGAGCTGGATCGGGAACTGGAGGAGCGGAAAAAGATTCTTTCTTAAACTCCTCTCGTTACCACGCAAAGTGGGCGAAGGCTTTGTTGGACTCTGCCATGCGGAGTGTGTCTTCTTTCTTTTTGATTGCAGCGCCTTCGTTGTTGGCAGCGGCCATCAGCTCGGTTGCCAACTTTTCGGCCATCGGTTTACCTTTGCCACCACGAGCGGCAATAAGGATCCAGCGAAATGCCAATGCTTGTTTGCGCTCGGGGCGAACCTCGCGCGGCACCTGGTAGTTAGCACCACCCACGCGGCGTGAGCGGATCTCCATCGCGGGGCCTACGTTGCGGATAGCGGTTTCAAATACATCGAGCGGCGTTTCGGTCTTTGCTTTTTCTTTGATGATATCGAAGGCATCGTAGACCACTTTGCGTGCGGTCGACTTTTTGCCATCCCACATAACCGAGTTGATAAACTTTTCAACGCGAACAGAGCCAAACTTAATGTCCGGGCCGGCGATATTACGATTTTTAACAGGGCGACGCATGGTAGTTAGTTATTATTTTCCTTTCGGGGCTTTTGCTCCATAGCGCGAGCGGGAAACACGGCGCTTGTCCAAACCTGCCGCATCGAGTTTGCCGCGCACGATCGTGTAACGGACGTTGATGTCCTTTACGCGGCCGGCGCGCACAATAACGACCGAGTGTTCCTGGAGGTTGTGACCCTCGCCGGGGATGTAGGCGGTGATCTCCATGCCGTTGGTCAAACGGACGCGAGCGATCTTGCGGATAGCGGAGTTTGGTTTGCGGGGCGTGGTGGTCGTTACTTTGGTGCACACACCGCGTTTAAACGGCGACGGGTAGAAGACCGGGCGGTTTTTGAGCACATTAAAACCACGCGCCAATGCGGGTGACTTGGTTTTGTTGGGGCGCTCGGTGCGGCCCTTGCGGACGAGTTGTGATAGGCGTGCCATTCGGTATAAAGAATCCCGCCTTGGCGGGAGCACCATTAATCTATCTTATAGCGACGCCCCTGTCAAAAGGCTAAAGAGGAAGAAGAGGAGAAGGTTGAAATAGGGCGCCAAAAGATAAAAAACAAGCAGCACCACAATGGTCATGGGCAAAAATCCAAATCGCTGAAAGTTAATAAGGAAGGTGTCATAGCCGCGCTCGAGCGAGGGCGAGATCATCCCGAAAAGTGCCCCTAAGACTTTGCTGCCATCGAGCGGCGGGAGCGGGATCAGGTTAAACAGCGCAAGGAGCATGTTGACGTAGACGATAATGCCAAATGCTGTAATAAGGTCGGGTCCCAACTGGGCAGAAGCAAAACGAATGCAGAGTCCAAAAAGTATGGCGATCAAAATATTGGTCGCAGGGCCCGCAAAAGCGACCAGCCCCTCGCCATACTTACCGCGCAAGTTATACGGGTTGTACGGCACCGGCTTAGCGTAGCCAATGAGTATCGGTGCGTGGGTAATGAGCAAAAGCCCGGGCAACAAAATAGAACCGACCGGGTCGATGTGGCTAATGGGGTTGAGCGTCAGCCGCCCTGCCAAACGCGCGGTCGGGTCGCCGAGCCACTCTGCCATGTAGCCGTGCGCCACCTCGTGCAAGATGACAGAGAATATAAGTACGACGATGCCAAAAATTAGATCTATTTGCATGCAGTACAAATTATGGTAGCATATCGCGGTCACTCATATGGCTAAAATCTGCGCAGTAACGGGGAAGAGCTCTAAAGTAGCCGGCGGCTACTCTAACCGCGTGCGCGCAACTAAATTTAACCCGACGGGCAAGGTCCGTAAGCACGCCAACCTCCAAAAGAAGCGCATTTTTGTGCCGGAGCTCAACCGCAGCGTCACCGTTACCCTCTCGACCAAAGGTATCCGTACGGTCGCCAAAAATGGCGCCTAC
The DNA here is from genome assembly GCA_943348815.1 of Candidatus Nomurabacteria bacterium. GTDB lineage: Bacteria > Patescibacteriota > Minisyncoccia > Phycocordibacterales > SBAW01 > GWA1-54-10. The sequence continues at coordinate 159,956 of CALQYT010000001.1, read as the reverse complement.
AAAACGCTCAAAGAGGCAGGGCTGATCTAACCGGTTAAAAATATTTGAAATTAAAAAACCGCTCCGGAGAGGTCCGGGGCGGTTTTGTGATCTAACCCATCAGCTCATCGAGCCAGGCCACAATATAGATCACAAAGCAGACAGCGACCCCCGCCCATTGTTGCCAAACAGTCATGGGGGAATCGAGGAGGAGGGCAAGTGTCGCAAGAACAAGCGTCGCGCCCATAACGACAATTGATTGAGGGTGCCACTTTAGATGCCAGGTTATCCCGCAGAAAATCGCCACCGCGACCGTCACTCCCGCAAGGACACAGAGCGCTTCGTTGGCCAACAGGCCGCCTGCGAGCAGCTTCAACCAAGCTGCCACTACAAAGAAAGCTGCCGCTATCGCCAGACCGATGACGATGGCGAAAACGAACTCGAGGACTTTCCGAGCGGAGGAAGGCAAGCGAATGGATGTCATGGAACACTCCTGAGGGTGGGAATTACGCCGACAAAACCATAGCATTAAATTACTGGCATGTGAATTGGGTGGGATCGGGGGTCCAGACCACGAAGAACAAACCGCGATACGAAATGTACACGCGCTGTCTCTGCAGGGTTGATCTAGGCCTGGGACTTTTCGTACACCGCTATCTCCTGGTTGATCGTAAATTCGGGAGTAGCGATTCGAGTTTTTAGAAAGTCGCTCATATGGGCAATATTTTCTTTGGCCACCTCAACGTCCATTAAGTAAAGACACTGCGTCGCCAATTCCTCAAAGGTGTCCGAGCGTAAGGTTGCTTTAAACGGCACTGATTTTATTTTTTGATAGCCGTACGGAAAGCCTTCTAGTTTTACTTCCGGGTTTGCATTGGGAAAATTTTCTAAACTAAATCGCATCACTTCCCCGAGCGTATCGTCATTGAGATCCTCGACCATAACCACCCGCTTGGCGTTAGCACGTGCGAGAGCTGTCTTAAGTAGCGCAAGATCTCCGTCGATAAACTGCTGCACGTGGCACATAAACAGCGTTTGGATCGGGAGCAATTCTTGTACCGTCCTCTCGTCCAAAAAACTTCCGGTGACACGTGAATGTGCTGCGGGAACAGGCTCAGAAAACTCGAGCACATCTAAGTGCACTACTTTTTTCTCTGGTATAAGACCAGAAAGAATGTCGCCCATGCCTCCGCCCACGTCGAGTATTGGCTCGTCGAAATAAGGCAAAAACTGCTCGCGGAGGAGTTGCTTAATGATCGGGTTTTCGTCGCAGTAGGTAGTTTTAAAACTCTGCACGTCGCCTGCGGATATGGTGAGACTGTTATCGTTTTTTTGCATAAAGTTGATCGAGATATTCTTTTACTTTTTTAAGATCAAGTGACTGACCGGTTTTGAGTTTGGTCTCTGCATCGATCGAGAAATTAATTTTGTAATGCTCGCGCAGGTCGAAGTACAACTCCAACGAATTGGGTCCAAACCCGCCATAAATAGCGATGTCGCTAATGCCTTTCCCCAAAAGCACGTTGATCTTTTTAATAAGATCGGCTTTTGATTCTTGCTTGCCCGTGCCATGACTATTGTCTAGCAACACAAATGCTTTGTGGCTTAGAACTTCTTCGACGAACGCCGGATCCTCTACCAAATGAAAGTCTTTATCCGAGAGCGGTATATCAACCAAAAAGAATTTGTTGGCATAAGACAAAACTTTTAGCTGCTGCTCAGCCAAATCATTGAGTTGCAAGTACTTCACATGCGGCATTTTCTCCCGGATCTCCGCAATATCGCGCAGTGGATCGCTGGAGAACTTAAAACTAAAGTGCAACACCGGGACAAATCCTTCATAGTGATCGGCCGTCTTAAATATCGCTTCGATATTTCTTAGTTCATGCTCATCTTTAAGCACATGGGTGTCGGCATACACACCCATGCAGATTTTTAAGAACGGATCCTTTTTAGTGTTACTCAAGTATGAGCCTATCTCAGCCACCTGCTCAGGTGATTCAACATAGGAGAACTGATAAAAGTAATTGCTCTCGTCCTTACCAAAAAAATGCTTAAACTTGCGTCGCTTGGTTTCAAAATAGCGCCGGTTGTAATGATTGCTTTCAATCACCAGCGGCACTCGGTCAATAACTTTGATACCCAGCCGTGATATCTCCGCCACTTTGGATGGGTTATTAGTGATCAAGCGAATTTCTTTGACTCCCAAATGATCAAGCACCTTTTTGACCCACGAATATTCGCGGTAGTCAGGCTTATGTCCTAGCAATATATTAGCCTCGTGGGTATCGTAGCCTTTGTCTTGAAGACGATAAGCTTTGATTTTTTCGTACAAGCCTATCCCCCGCCCCTCTTGGCGCAGATAAATAAAAATACCGTTCCCACTCTCAGCAATCATATTGAGAGAACGATTTTTTTGTTCGCCACAATCGCATCGATAGCTCTGAAAAACGTCTCCGGTCATGCACTCGCTGTGCACGCGCACCAGTACGGGTTTAGTCACATCGAGATTCGGCGTCTGTAAAAAAATTACTTCCTCGCCGCGCTTGTGATTCCAGACATTAAATACAAAGGCGCCTTGTTTGGTCGGCAGCTGGGTGCTCACCACTTCATCATCCGCGGCAGATAATTCGAGCCGCCCAGTCCGAATGGCCTCAACCGGCACACTATAGAGATCGGCCAAAAGTTGAGCCTGACTGAGAGTTAATTCTTTGTCCCCCGCCTCGATACGGGCAAGGGTGGGGCGTGAGACCTTCAGGCGATTAGCGATATCCGCCTGGGAAAGGTTGAGCGAATTGCGCAATTTAGCCAAAATCCCGGCTTTTTTCATACCATGCTTATACACTATGTTAATTTTATTGTCAAATACAATGTAACTTTTCTTTACAATTAAAAAACCGCCTAGGGTTTGGTACCAGGCGGCGGTCTTGCAACTGAGCCGAAGAATCGACGAATCTTTTCCGGATCAGTTTTATACAGCACAACAGCAAATATCGCCCACGTCAGAAGCAGGTACGGCTTAACCGGGTTGCCCGCCACCAGCTGGTCGACCAAAACGTAAAGCCACAGCGCGAAGCCGAGGGCACAGAGTAAAAAGTGCATCTTCCACCTCCCCTCTTTTGACCATACCAAACTCTTTTGAGACTGCAAAGGCTAGTTGGCCCAGCTGCGGAATTTTTGTTTATAAAAATCGATCGTGCTTTGGTCGAGCGCACGGTAGACACTCAGCCAGTCGTCGGCAATTTGTTTTTGCGCGGCGCGCAACCCAAGGCGCCCGGCGCATACCTCGTCGTGCAAATAATTTTCGACCACGTCTTTGTCTTTAAATCCGGGGTTCGGCGCTGCCGCTTCGGGAAATAAATTTGCCGCGTCGTTGTTGCCGCCCAACTCCAACGGCACCAGGTGGTCGAGCTCGTACGCGCCACTGGGCGGCGGGTAGCTAACTCCATACGCGGCAAAAAGTTGTTTGCGCAGTTTGGTCGACACACTACGCACCGTTTTGGTGTAGCCCGTTACGCAAATTGTTTCTGCCGTCGTGGTGGCAAACACCGCCCCGGGAGTGCACGCATGGTCGGGCAGCGGACCCGCTACCTCGCACAAAGAAGTTTTGGTGCGCGGATCGAGCGAGTAGTCTTTCTCCGGGATAGCCTCAACGAGCGCGGCAACCTTGCCCTCGGGGCTTGCGGCTAACTCTATTTCCTCGACCTTAGGGCCCAGTACAAAACTCCACACTCCCATACAAGCGACCGCCAGCAGCACTAACAAAACCAACTCAGGCCGTCTTAACCAAGTCATTTGCTATACTATTGTATATGCAATACGAAGCGAAAAAATTTACTATTCCAACACTCGACGGGATTTCCGCCAAGTCAGTTGAAGAGCACCTGGGATTGTACGCCGGCTATGTAAAAAACTTTAATGCAATTTCTGCAGCGATAGAAGAATTACTTGGAGATGCGGAAAAGAACGCGCTTGCGATAGCCGAGCTGCGTCGTCGTCACTCGTTTGAGTTTGACGGGATGAAACTCCACGAGCTCTACTTCCCGCAATGGGAGGGCACTCCGGCAGCGCTCAAAGAGGATTCTGCACTCGCACAGGCACTCACTAAACACTGGGGCAGCGCGCAGTCGGCAATCGACCGCATGCGCCAAACGGCAATGATGCGCGGGCCGGGTTGGTCAATACTCTATTTCAATCCTGAGAACGGCGCGTTTCATATGGGGTTCGTGGGCGAGCAACACCAAGGACACTTCGCTACCCTGCCGATTATTGTTGCACTCGATGTCTGGGAGCACGCCTATTTGTTGGACTATGGTGCCCAAGGCAAAGGCAAATACGTAGACGCCTTTTTCAAAAATATTAACTGGGGAGTTGCCGAGGCACGCTTCGCCGCGCTGCCCAAATAGTTAGCCCCGTAAGTGGTGCGTATAAAAGCACTGCAACCCACCCGGAGAATGCGGGTACTATTGCTGCGGCAAACGGGAGCGCTGCCGCCCATTGCACGAGCATGACCATCAACCAGAGCAATCCTTCGCTCAAAAGCGCAGGAACAAGCGCGAGATACGGATGCACGAGTGCGAGCATGCCGGAAATAAATCCTAAGAGCATTGCGAGCGGAATAAACGGTAGCACCACCACATTGATAGGCACTGAGACAAACGACAATACACCGGTGTAGTAGAGCAGCGCAGGCAAAACAAAAATTTGTACGGCAATAGTGGTGGCTGCAGTGGCGCGCACATCAAAATTTTTCCACGCGGGCAAAAACGTAAGCCGCCGCTCCACTGCGGGCGCAAGGGTAATTAGACCAAAGGTCGCCAAGACACTAAGCACAAATCCAACATCAAATAGTACAAGTGGATTCCAGAGCAACATAACCACCCCTGCTGCGCCAAGGCTTCGCAGGGCCGCCGTCGGACGGCGGAAAAAGCGCGCGATGACGGCAATAAGGCCCATGAGTAACGCGCGCATAGTAGCCATCCCCCCACCGGCCATAAGTGCGAAGAGTGTAATAAAAACAGCGGCAACAACTAACGCTGCGCGTCGCGGCAGGAAACTCCCCAACAACCGCAACGTGTAGTCCGAGACTACGCCGATGTTATAGCCCGAGAGTACGACCACGTGTATGAGCCCTACCAACACAAACGCTTGCGTAAGCGTGCTCGAGAGCCCGTGCTTTTCGCCTAACAAAAATCCTTCCATTAGTGCAGCCGCGCTCCCGTGTATCACCCGCTCGAGCGCATGTTCGAACGCGTGTTTGAGTTGGTAGAGCGTACGCAACACGCTCCAACTCCCCGCTTCGCTACTACTAAGAGTCGCCCGCTGCATCAGTGCGGTGATGCCGCGCGCACGCAAATAGCCCGGATAATCAAACGTGCGGCCTTGTTGTGTTAAAAAACTTTGCGGCGATTCCAAAGCGCCGCGGACTGCTACTGCATCGCCGTATTGCAGGTTTGTGTCAGGAGGAAGTACGGCAAGAATAGTCCCTGCCACTTTCTCTCCATTTATCTTTTGGACCGCAACCGTCACCCGCAGCGAGGTTGCACGTAGATCCACATCATCAACGACAGTTCCTATCACTACTGCTGTGCTACCAAGGTACGAAGCAAATGATTGCTCATCATTGGTAAGCCCAAGCCAAAGCCGCGCACCGAGTGCCACTCCTACTACAAAAAATAAAACGAGTGCGCTTTTGCGCTGCATGGTTTTTTATTTTTTCGAAAAATCAGCGACGATCTCTTTCTCGTCCTGTACAGAAAGTGCTTTTTTAAATCGTGCTTTTTTACCCTTAACCCTTGCCTCGCACTCTGCCCAAGTTTTGTGGGTCATAACTTTCCCTCCTACCAAACTCACATACGAATAGGCTTTTGCTTTCGAGCGCGTACCCGAAGCGGATTTTGCTTTTTGTTTTGTGGTGTCGAGTTTTAGGTTGGCAACGTCGACACCATAACCGCTTCGTGCCCCGCGATACAGCTCAACTTTTTTGCCGTCGGCCAAATCAGAGGCAATCGCGTCAACACGCTCATTGCCCGCAATACCCACGTGCCCGCCAACATACTGCCACTCAATATCGCGACCGTGGCCCGCAACGGCAGAGTCGAGCGACTCCCAAAGGTCTTGATTCACCACCGGCTTTTTTTCTTTGGTCTGCCAACCGTTTTTCTTCCATCCGTGCACCCACTTAGTGATGCCGTTAATCACATACGAGGAGTCGGTATATAAAATTATTTGGCTGCCTACGACTGCTCCGCGCAACCCTTCGATAGCCGCGCGCAACTCCATCCGATTATTAGTGGTGTGCTCCTCTCTGCCGCCAAGCTCGGTCACCTGCTCCCCTCCAACAATAACGGCCGCCCATCCACCGGGACCCGGATTCCCCTTGCTTGCACCATCGGCGAAAATAATAATTTTTTGCATACTTATATTCCTCTGAGGAGTTGAAACTTCAATTGCTCTTTTTCTTTCATTTCTTTCTCTGCCACATGCTCTAGAGTAATCCCGGCTTCTGCAGCAAGTTGTACCAACAATTCTTCATGACCTAAGTCTGTAGAAAATCCAACCAGTAATTGCCCACCCGGTTTCAAAAACTTTCGTGCATCTTTAAAAAACTTACGGGTCGCGCGATACCCCGGGTCAAATACTTGCATCTCTTCCAAACTAATGGAGGTACCAGGATCAAGAAAACCAAACGGCAATGACCAAAATATAGAATCAAATTTTTTATCTGTTCTTACTCCATCCAAAACATCGCCGTTCGTAACTTCTATCCGATCGATAAGTCCCAACTTTTTTGCATTCAACTTGGTATTTTCGCTTGCAAAAGGATTAATATCGCTAGCCACTACCTGCATCTGCGGGTTATCGAGCGCCACCAAGCAACTTACCACTCCGGCGCCGCATCCGATTTCGCAAAAATCTTGCTGACCTTTGGCGTACTTTTTCACTTCCGACGCATACCACTCGGTAGAAGGAAAAGAGCCCGGATTAAATACCGCCGGATGCACCGAAAATTCAACTCCATCGATGGTTGTTGTCTGCCATGCGGTTTGCTTGCTCTGCTGCAAAAAGGTCCGTGTCTGTTCTATGCTCGCCTCCTTAGGATCATCAAAGCGGATCAATTGTGAGAGATACAATTTCGCTTTTTCCATATCAATCTCTCCATTGGTCTTCAATTTAGTTTCTGCATCGACGGAGAAATTTATTTTGTAATATCGGCGTAGTTCAAAATACGTTTCAAGATCATCTGGACCAAATCCGCCAAAAATCGCTATATCATTGAGCCCATACCCGAGCAGTGTATCGATTTTTTTCATAAGAGCCTCTTTGGTTTCTTTAATCCCCCTCCCCTTACTGTTGTCTAACAGCACGAAAGCCTTATTTTCTACTATCGTGGAGCGAAACTCCGGGTCCTCAACTAAACTAAAGTTTTCGTCCGACAAAGGAATGTCAGCCAAAAATGTTTTGCAGGCCAGCTTAATGGTATCTAGCTCTGGCGCTTGTAGGTCGTTAGTCTGCAAATATTTTACAAACGGCAAGATTTCGTGAATTTTTTTTACGTCGTCAGCTGCATTCGGCGAGTTGCGGAAGGAAAAATGGAGAATAGGAACAAATCCTTCGTACAAATTGCATGTGCTAAAAAGCGTTTCTATAACAGCAATCTTTTGAGTATCCTCTAACACCGTGTGATCTGCAGATACTCCGACACAAATTTTAAGCAACGGGTCTCGCTTTTTATCTTTCAAAAACTCACCCACCTCCTCTACCTGTGCAGGAGTATCGGCATGGAACTGATAAAAATAGTAACTAACCTCTGCGTTGAAGAAATGTTTAAATTTGTCTCGCTTCGAAGCGAAGTAGCGCTGGTTATAAGGATTGGAAGCTACTACTAAAGGCACCCGCTCAACTACTTTGATCCCCAACTTAGCGATCTCAGAAACTTTCGAGGGATTATTCGTAAGCAGTCGAATAGTTTGTATACCCAAGTCACCTAGAGCAATTTTTGCTTTTTCGTACGTGCGCTCATCTGGTTTATGACCCAACAGAACATTCGCCTCAAACGTGTCGTAGCCCTTTTCCTGCAACTGATAGCTTTTGATCTTTTCAAATAAACCAATACCTCTTCCCTCTTGGCGCAAATAAACGAGCACGCCATTATTACTTGCCTGGATTTCCTCTAACGAACGGTGAAGTTGGTCTCCGCAATCACACTGCAAGCTGCTAAATACGTCTCCGGTAAGACACTCGCTATGAATCCGTACCAGTGGGGCCGAAGCGGTGTCGATCGAAAGTGTAGAGAGCACCACCGTCTCTTTACCCTGGACGTCTGGGTAGACGCGGATATTGAAGTCCCCAAACTTAGTCTTCAGCCGCGCTTCGGTAAACATGTTTTTGCCACTATAACAAACTTCTTGGGTTAAATAACATCTACCACCCTCACCCGCGGTTGGCCGCGCCAGTCGAGCTCGACATGGCCGACAATATCGGCGCGTTCGCCCGCCACTACTTTTTTATTAAACGAATCGGGCGTTGAGAAAAACGCTATCCCGTCCACGCGCCCCACTCCGCCAAGGCTCCGCGGGGCAAGCGACAATCCTAGATGATTCTGTTGCTTCCCAAAAGTACGTACCGCGGTTATTTGTAGACCAGGGAATATAAAAAGCGGTTTTTCAAACCCGGTGCCAAACGGCGAGAGTCTGCGGAGGCTTTGCTGCGTGCGCGACACCTCCTCGAGATCCAGTTCGCGATCGACACCCACTGCGCTTTGGGTTTGCGCTTGGGCACGCAAGAGCTCGTACGCCTGCGCAAGCCTTCCTGGCAACTCGTGCACACGCTCCTGCGCCAAAGAAAATCCGCCCGAGCCATGGTGCCCACCAAAATCCTCAAACAAATCGCGCGCCTGCGCCATCAACTCGACAATATTTATTTCGCCATCACCTCGGCACGAACCGCGCACCACCTCGCCACCCTCGCGCCCCCACAAACACACCGGCTTGCCGTGCGCTTCTACCAATTTGTTAGCGACTAACCCCAAAATCCCCGGCCGCCAGTCGACACTCCCCATCACAATAACCGGTTGCGCTTCGCCACCACCCAACGCAAAACGTTTGTTAGCTTCTTTAACCGTCGCAGCCACCAACCCTTTGCGCTCGTCATTAATACTATTTAATTGTGCGGCGAGTGCTGCGGCCTCTTCCCCATCGGTTGCAGCCAACAAGCGCGCTGCTACCGCAGGAGAGTCCATACGCGATGCGGCGTTGATCCGGGGTGCCACCATAAAACCAACATCGTCTTCGGTCAGCGTGCTCGGGCGGATGCGCAAAAGTTTTAACAACGCCGCGAGCCCCGGCCGGCGTCCGCGCCGCATTACCGTAAGCCCGTAGTAGGCAAGGAGGCGATTTTCGCCGCGCAGCGGCACCATGTCGGAGAGTGTGCCCAGGCCGGCCAAATCGAGCAACCATTTTTCTCTTCCCTCGGCAAAGCCCTCGGGACGATTCTTCAAAAGAATCCCTTGTACCAACTTCCACGCAACACCCGCACCGCACAGGTCGGCAAACGGGTAGCGCGATTCGGGACGTTTGGGATTAATAACCAAAGCCTCCGGCAACAGGCCCGACACCAAGTGATGGTCGGTGACTATCACCTCTACCCCAAAACTTTTTGCCTGTGCAATCGGTTCGATATCGGTCGTGCCTAAGTCGACCGTGATCACCAAAGATACGCCCTGTGTTTTTAATTCTTGTAATCCTTCAACATTTAACCCGTAGCCCTCTTTGTGGCGGTGCGGGATGTAATGTGTGATGCGCAAACCAAGGGTGCGTAAAAATTCAGAGAGCAAAACACCGCCAGGAATGCCGTCGCAATCGTAATCGCTCCACACCGCCACCTGCTCGCCGTTTTTTGCAGCGGCTAAAATCCGCTCAACCGCCGAAGCCATGTCGGGCAAAAGCATCGGGTCGTGCGAGTCGCGCTCAAAATCGGGCGCCAAAAACGTTTCGTGCTCGGGTAGCTCGATACCACGGGAGAGTAGCAGGTGCGGCAGCAGATCTTCGTGCAATTGCTCCCGTACCTGATAGGACTTCATTTGTTATAGTATAAGCGAAACCCATGGAAGACTGCATTTTTTGCAAAATAGCGGCAGGCGAGGTGCCAAAACGCAAAATACATCATGAAGACGGCGAAATCGTCTCCTTTCTTGATCTCGACCAACGCATCCCTGGTCACACCTTAGTTATCCCGACGAGCCACCACCGCTGGTTTTATGACATCCCCGACGAGCTTTCAAATAAGCTGTACCGGGCGGCGCGCGTAGTCGCTCAAGAGCTTAAAAAAGAATATGGCGCCGACTATGTGCAACTTTCTATCGTGGGCGAGGGCGTAGCCCATGTACACGTACATCTTTTGCCGCGCAAATTAAGCGACAGCGTTTCCCTCTAGCGCCTCTACCCCCGGCAACGTTCCTTCGGTCAAAAAGTCGAGCATCGCTCCCCCGCCGGTTGAGACAAATACTTTTGCAGAATCAAATTGATATTTTTCGACCGCTGCGGCTGTGTCACCACCGCCGACCACTGCCTGCACGCCCGAGCGAGCTAAGGTTTGTGCCAGTGCATCGGTGCCATCGGCATACCCGCGCTCGTAGACACCCATGGGGCCGTTCCAGAGCACAAACGGCGCTTTCGAAATTTTGTCACTCCACAGAACAGCGGTTTGTGGACCAATGTCGATTACGCTTTCATTCTTACGAATATCAGCGATGCTTGCAACACGCTCTGCGTTAACCTCACCCTCCACCACAAAAGCATCGGTCGCTACTACCAATCGCTCGTTGCCTGCCACGTCCGGATCAACAGGAACTTTCGAGGTCAGCGAGTCGCCAAAGGGCATGCCGCGCGCTTTGATGACATCGTTGCCGAGCGCGCCACCAAGCAGTACTTCGCTATAGAGCGTCAGTAATTTTTTAATCAGCGGCTCTTTTGTTTCAAATTTTGCACCGCCAATAAGCGCCACACTCCCCTGCGGCGGCGTGAGTGCCGTACGCAAACGCTCAACCTCCTCTCCAAATCGCAATCCGGCAAACCCCGGAATATAGTTTGGTACGCCCACAATCGATGCGTGCGCACGGTGCGAGTCGGCAAACGCCTCGTTTACAAACACATCGCCGAGCGCCGCCAACTCTTTGGCAAACCCTTCGTCTCCCGCCTCTTCGCGCGGGTCAAAGCGCAAATTTTCGTGCATTTCAAACGGTACCTGCGTTAATTCGCGCAAGCGCGCCTCGACCGGCGCGAGTTTCAATCCTTCAACTACTTTTCCTTCCGGCCGGCCCAAACTCGTGAGGATTATTATTTTGGCCGCGCCATTTTGGTGCAAAAGTTCGAGCGTTGCTACCGAAGCGCGGATGCGCAGATCATTTTCGATTTTCCCATCGTGCAGGGGGACATTAAAGTCGGTGCGCACGAGCACGCGCTTACCCCGCACGTCTGCATTACGCACCGATTTTAGCTCTGACATGTGATTTAGCGAAATCATGCCGCCTTAACGTCCTTTGAAAGGCGGCCGGTTTCTTTTAATATTTCTATAAATGACTCGGGTGTCGCGCTCGCGTGACCAACCAAAAATCCATTAACCCCGCCATCGTGCAAAAGGGTATGTGCGTTTTCTCCCTCGACCGAACCGCCGTAGAGTACACGTACTTTGCGTGCCGGCTCGCGCCCAAGCACATCACTCAATACTTTGCGGATAAAAATTACCGTCTCTTCAACCTCCTGTGGCTTCATTGCCTCGCTCGCACTTTTACCTATCGCCCAGACCGGCTCGTAGGCTACCACCAACTTTTCGACAATCGACTGCATACCGCGTAGCGCCGAGGTTAGCTGCTCTTCTATAAAGGTAAAATGCGCGCCCTCTGCCGTGCGCTCACCTTCGCCCACACAAAGTAATGGGGTTAGTCCCGCGTGTGTGGCTTGCACCAGCTGTGCATGCACCGCATCATTATTTTCGCCCATAGCACGGCGCTCGGAATGTCCAACTATTGCAAATTTTGCGCCCGCTTCCTTAAGTACGGCAGCGCTTAGCTCGCCCGTATGCGCACCATTTTCAAATTGCGAAACGGTTTGCGCGCCCATCGGTAGCGAACTCTTTTTAATAAACACCACAGGCGCTGCCACCCACACCTCTATATTTAGTTTTCCCCGACGCTTCGGTCGGGGCCCCGACCCTTTGGCGTCGGGGTTAGCCCGCGAAACTTTGCTGAGCCAGCGGCTCGCACTCGCCTTGTCCTCGACATACATCTTCCAGTTGGCGACGACGAGCTTTTTCATTGATGCCAATATAGCACTCTATACGAGCGCAAGCACCTCTTCTATCGAAGTTAGCCCTTGCGCCGCCTTATAGAGTGCATCTTCGAGCACATTGAGCCCAACCACCCCCTCTTGCGCCGCAACCTCTTGCACGCCAAGCAGCCCTTGGTACCCGCCATCGCACTCGCTGCAGCCGCTTGCACGGGCAAACGTAATATCCTTCCATGCGGTGTCTTTGGCTACCTTATCTTCTTCTTTGAGTGCCGCAAGTACGTTGGCAAAGTTTGCACCGGCATCTTCAAGCGTGTCGGCCTCGGCTCGAGTGAGTTTTGATTTTTGCAAAAACTTTTTGTCGCAAAGTTTGCGCAACAGCGCCGTGCGGACCGTAAACGTCGCTTGCGGCAGAAGTTCTGCTTGCGTCGTGGTGGCAACAATCAAAAGTCCGCGCAGCGCCGCTGCACCGGCAACCGCCGCGCTGTTAGAGTCGCCGAGCTCATCAAGGAGCACCGCATCTGGGTCGGTGCGTAGTGCCGCGCGCAATGCCGCACCAACACTAAGGCCTGTTACCGCAAGATCGGTTTGGGCGACGCGCGGTAAAATCTCTGCGACCGACTGCTCCACCGTCGCGACCGAAATTTCGGGCGTATTAAGCAAATCGAGCATCGTATACAAGAGCGTAGTTTTGCCCGATGCCGGCGCGCCGGTTATGGCAATGACGCCGCGGCGATGCAGTAGCGTTTTGTGCACGCGCTCGAGCGCCTCGCCGTGCAACCCCAGCGAGTGGAGCGTCCAACCGCGCCGCTCGCGGTTGCGCGTAAGGCTCAGTAATAATTTTTCGCCGCCAATGGTCGGCATGCTCGCGACGCCAATATTTATTTCTTCGCCATGCCCCAAGTCGACGCGGAGTCTCGCCTCGCGCGGCAAACTGCTTGCAGGCAAGCGCGCAAGCGTACGCAACTTATCAACCAATCGCGCTCCCGTAGCGGCCGGCAGCGTCATCGCGTCTTTGAGTGTGCCGTTAATGCGGTACCGCACCAAAAATCCTTTGTCGGTTGTTTGCAAATGTATGTCGCTCGCGTGGCTCACCAGCGCGTGGCGCAACAGCGTGTCGAGCGCGCCTTGGCCCTCGCCACGCTCCAGATGCCGGCCGTATACCTCGTAGAGATGTTTTTGGTAGTGCAGGAGAGCGCGGATCATATCCTCGCGCGTGACCAACCGCGGCAGCAGGCGGTATTGCGAGCGCAAAAAGTAGAGTGCGTCCAAGTCGGCCGGGTCGAGCAGTGCAACCTCTAAACCACCTTCTCCTACCTGATAGCCAACCGCATTGTGCTCGCGCGAGAGCGGCTCGGGTATCAGCATCATTGCTTCGGGCGCAATGTCGTCGCGCCCGAGCGCCACAAAGGGCAACCCAAGTTCGTGCGCGAGCGCATGTCGTCGCTCGTCATCACTCATGACCTCCCGGCGTAACCAGTTACTCGGTTCCATTACTCACTTATTATATCCCGACGTTTTAGTCGGAACCCCGACCAAAGCGTCGGGGAAGCAAAAACGAACCGTGTTCCGGTTCGTTCCGCTCAGCTGTGATCTATTCCCCGCCCCAAGTGCTCGCTCTGTATCGGTTTTGTCTATCTAAATCCGAGAGCGGGCTCGTAGTCCTATGCACTTGGGGCGGGGAGCAAGGTAACACCTGAGTCTGTCGGCTGCACTTTGTCTTTCTCTACCTTCTCTCCCCTCTCTGCTCTACCTCCTGGCGGCGACCCGTTTATTTTGTTCATTGTTTTGAAATTTTTATTCTGTTAATCTTCTGCATCTTAAAACCTCGGCATTTCCTCTTTCGTTACGGCGGTTCTCGTGTGTTTTGGCTTTTCATACGATGTCAATTTCGTTTGACACAGTAACTATATTCCAACGCTCTGGACTGTCAATGAATATTAACATGAACACTGTGGATAAGTACAAAATGGCTTTATTTAAAGCCTTTTTTGACAGATTAAATAGTTGGTTTAGAGTAACAAACAGGTGTTTTGTGCACAAATTGTTTGCCAATTTCCTTTAACTAAAGTAGAATCAAACTTGTCCGGGATGACAGTACGTGAGTACTCCCGGCAACCCGGGGTGGGCCACGTGGCCGCCCCACAAAGCAGAGAGCACAACCATGCTTATCACCATGAGGCCGGCCGTGGGCTGGTAACGCTGAGCGCGAGGAGCACTCGCTCTCAGCATTGACCGCCTTACAATAGGCTGGCGGTAAATAGGGAGTTTTGTGCTCAAGGGGGACGGCCTAGCGGCGAAATGCGCGAAGCCGTCCCTTCTACGTTTACGAAAATGGCTATTCGCCTCCAGCCCAAATCATTTCAAAAAGGCTTCTGAAGCTTTCGCTTATTTCTTTACTTTCAATCACTACACCGAAGAGATGGCCACGCAAAGCCATCATCGCAACCTTATTCTTATGTACAAAAAAATCAGTAGTTAAAGGCATCTTTTTCTCTGGCACAAACCGCCGCTCCATAAGCGCAGGGAGGGTATCGGGTGGCAGTTTACCTTCTTTCCTCGTGTAAACACATCGTACTCGTATTTCTTTTTCGATGCGGCGGCGTACATAATCTGCAGTTTCCTTCTCAGTATATAAACCCTGCAAAGCATCTAAAGAATAAATAATGAGCATTTCGTCTCCTCCATTTAGCGAAAGGGTATCCTCGCGCATAGCGGTAATCCCCTCTTTACCGCTATAAAACCGCACCACGGGGCGCTCGCCCGCGCCATCGTACTGCTGCAGGAGTGCGGGGAGGAGGCTAGAGAGGTCGCGCTCTTTCGTACTCATCTCGTCACGCTGCTTGGCAAGCAAGCGGCGCAGAAGTTCGGGCGACTCGGGCGCAAAATAAGTTTTTTTGGCCTCTTCGTAGGTGCTCATGAGGCCCTTTTTCATCAAAGACTCCAGCTGCACGTAGGTGGTCGAGCGGTTGACCTTGGCATGGGTGGCCAGTTTTTCTGCCGTAGTCTTCCCCAACTCTAGAGCCGCCAAATAGACGCGTGCTTCTTTTTCGGAGAGACCAATATCTTGGAGCTCTTTCAGCATGTTGGCATTCTAGCATGTAGGTTGTGTTAGAATCTGAACATGTTTATGAAAGACCCTGACAGCCCTCCCGAAGTCCCCCGCACGCCGCAAGATCGGATCAATCAAATCGCTATACAAACCGCAGGAGTCATTAGAGCGATAGAAGGGCTGCGTAAGTACATGGGGGAGAATTCGGCTGAAGCCAAAACTCCAAATGGCGAGCGTGCTATCTCTCAGCAAGTACAAACTATTCGCGAACAGACTGCTCTCTTGGACCAATACAACGCCGAAATTAAAGCGGTTACGCTTACGCCAGATCAGCAAGTATTTTTGGCGGACCTCACTGCAAAAAGTATGGAGTCGATGAAGGCACTAGAAGCAGAAACGACCAAGCTTTTTGGTCCCGACAAAACACAGGCTGCTTGACAATAAGCGGGTAGCCCCTATACTTGCATTATCTGGTAACTGCCCCGAGTGGGCGGTTTTCTTGTTTTTAAGGCCAGACTTTACTAAACCCTAGTGGCTAATGGCTAACAACTAACTTTATGTTTGACCTCAAAGTAATGAACTCAGTCCTGGGCGAGCTCGAAGACGAGCGGGGTATACCGCGTGCCAAAGTTATCGAGGCTATCGAGGCTGCGCTCGCAACCGCGTACAAAAAAGAGTACGCCAAAAAAGGCCAAGTGATCCGTGCCCACATCGACCTGAACGCCGGCACCACCGAATTTGCCCAAGTTAAATTGGTCGTCGACGACACGACCGTGCGCTTTATTGCGGATGACGAAGAGGATCCTGAACCCGAGATGGACGCCGAGGGCAACCCTATTGCGCTGTTGCCTCGCTACAACGAAGAGCAGCACATCAAAGTAGAGGACGCCAAATTTATTAAACGCGACACCAAGGTCGGCGACGAACTTATCTTCCCGCTCGAGCCGCACGAGGACTACGGCCGCATTGCCGCACAAACGGCCAAGCAAGTTATTATCCAAAAAATCCGCGAGGCCGAAAAGGTTTCGGTGGTGGCCGAGTATGGCGCACGCCAAGGCGAAATTGTGAGCGGTACCGTGCAGCGCATGGAGCGCGGCAATATGTATATCGACCTCGGTCGCGCGACCGGTATTTTGCCGTACGAAGAGCAGATCCCCGGCGAACGCTATCGCCAAGGCGAGCGCATCCGCGGACTTCTGTACCAAGTAGAAGAGTCTCCGCGGGGTATTTACCTGCGCCTCTCGCGCGCACGCGGCGAGTTTTTGGCCAAACTGTTTGAGATGGAGGCGCCCGAGGCCGCGCACGGTACCGTGGTGTTTAAAGCGATAGCACGCGAGGCCGGCAGCCGCTCTAAAGTAGCCGTCGCCTCGACCGACCCGCATGTCGACCCAGTTGGCTCTCTTGTTGGCCAGCGCGGCGTACGCGTCTCGACCGTCACCTCCGAACTTGGAGGCGAAAAGATCGACATTATCGAGTGGTCCGAGGATCCAAAAGCATTTATTGAAGAGGCGCTCTCGCCCGCACGCATCTTGGGTGTCGACCTCGACGAGGCCGAGCGCAAAGCAACGGTTAAAGTTGCCGAAGATCAACAGAGCTTGGCGATTGGCCGCGGCGGACAAAACGTACGTTTGGCTGCCAAACTAACCGGCTGGCGTATCGATATACAATCGGTAGGTGGCGAAAAGGTCGCCGAAGTCACCGCCGACGGCGGGACCCCGCCAGAAGCGGTGGCAAGTGAGAACTAGATCTTAAGCGCGGGCAAAATTTGTTTTTTGCGTGAGACAACGCCGGGCAATACGGCCACCCCATCCTCTACATTCGTTTCAAACGACTTTTCTACCAATTGTTTCGTAAGGTCGCTGTAGGCAAACACCGTCGCCTGTTCTTTAAGAATATCGACGACAAAAAAGAGTACGTCGTCGGTATCTTTTTCTTGCGCAATCAATTCTTTAATCGCTTTTACTATCCCCTCTTTGCGCTCGAGCACTTGTGCCGGAGCAGCAGTCTCGACTACCGAAACGCGGATATTTTTGCCGCCTACCTCAAACTGTTTGCTGTCCAAATGTATGAGCCCTACGTCGGTGTAGTCAGACACATCAGACTTTGCCGCAAACATTGCTTGCGCGTACTCAGAAATTTTTATGCCAAGATTTTTAGCAAGCTTCTCCGCAACCGCTTTGTCGTGTGCGGTCGTGGTCGGCGAGCGGAACTCGAGTGTGTCAGAGAGTATGCACGAGAGCATGATGCCTGCCATTTCTTTAGGGAGTTTTTCTGCGGCATCACCCATCAGGTCGTGCAGCAGCGTTGCGGTGCAGGCCAGGGGGCGCATGGTCACCGTTGGAGGGTTGTCCGTTTTAAGCCCTCCTACCAGTTTGTGGTGGTCGATGATCGCGATAATTTGCGCGTCGTTAATATTTTCGGGGAGCTCCTGTGGATTATTGGTGTCCACAATGACAACCTCATCTCCTTTGCCAAGCTCCAAAAGCCCCGGTTGGGCCACCTTCCAGTGATTAAGCACAAAACTCGTCTCCTTATTGAGCTCGCCGAGTACAAAAGGGGTTGCCGGAGTGGCGGTGTGGTTGCTGAGATACCACGCCCACAAAATAGCCGAGCAGGTGGTGTCGGTATCGGGCGATTTGTGGCCAAATACTTTTATCATGGTGGCTAGTATACCTGATATACTAGCGGTATGAAAATTTTTATTACCAGTGTGCTCAGTGCCGCTCTATTACTAAGCCCGGTGTTAGTGCTTGCCGAGGACGCGCAGGTTGGAGTTGAGGTAGAGGTTACTGCCCACGCTTCGACCAGTCGCCCAGAAAAACCACGTCCACTTATGCCTAAGCCGCTCTTCCCTCTACCTCCTAAAGAGGGTCGTGATCACGCATCGAGTACTACAGGGATGGATACGCACGCCTCTTCAACTATGTCTGCAAGAATGAACGAGGAGTTCCGCATGAAAATGGAGCAGAAGCGCGACGATGTCCGCGCCAAAGTTGAAGCCGCCAAAGAAAAAGCTAAGCAGAAGTTTGGCGAGACGGTACAACGAAGCGTCGGCAATATCACCGACATGCTGACGCGCCACGTCGACGAACTTACTAAAATTGCCGACCGCATCGATGCACGGATTCAAGAATTGCAGACCGCCGGCAGCGATATGAGCGCTTCGGTGGCACTGATGGCGACCGCCCGCGCCGATATCGCCGTAGCCCAAGACAAAGTTGCAGCGGTTGGCGTCGCCCTTTCGGCAGCACTCGCAAGCAGTAACCCAAAAAACGAGGTGTCTAAAGTACGCGATGCGGTCAAGGCAGCCGAGGATGCGACACATACCGCCAAAGAGTCGCTGCAAAACGTGCTCAAGTCGATGCGAGCGCAAGCACACGCCAACGCCACTACTACGGTAACTAACTAACAAAATCATGCCTCCACAAACACAAAACCCTTCGACAAGCTCAGGACAGGCTAATCCTGCACCCATGACCCCCGCTCCGGCTCCCGCACAAGGTGGTTGGGGTCCGGCTATTGGTATCGGCATAGTTGTTCTGCTCCTTGTTGCGGGTGGCGCGTACTTTTGGTACACGCAACAGCAAAGCACTTCTACTCCTGTCCCCGCCGACACTACCAATACGGCCGCACAAAATACGCCTGAAGATTCGATCCAGAGCGACCTCAACGCGTCGGCGCAGGGCTCGGCCAGCGGCGACGTTGATAATCTCAACAATTCCTTGTAGGATTGCCTGATGTCTTTGCAAGACATCGCGCAAAAATTTTCTCTCAAAACCCTCCCCGAGTCTGAAATAGAACTCGCGGGTGATGTCCCCTACGAAGCGGTAGAGGCCTATCGCGCACACGCACTCCTGCACATTGCCGAGCATATGGAGCTGCCCGGCTTCCGCCCCGGCAAAGTCCCCACCGACATGGCGCTCAAAAAAGTTGGCGACCTGGCCGTACTCGAAGAGGCGGTCGAGCTGTTTGTCCGCGACTTTTACCCTGTCTTGGTGGGAGAAAAGAAGGTTGGTGTGGTTGGCCGGCCCGAAATTAAAGTCACTAAATTAGCCCCGCAAAATCCGATCGGCCTCTTGGTGCAAACTACTATTTACCCGGAGGTACCACTCCCAAAAAATTGGAAGGAGCTGCACGAAAAGGTACCGGTCGAGCCCTACACCGGCGAGCTGCCCAAGGCCGAACCGATGCCAAGCGAAGAAGACCAGGCTAAGGCGCGCGAAATGCTGGCCCGCAACATCCGCCGCGGCAAACTTATTGACGCGCTGCTTGAGCGCGCACAACTAACGGTGCCGCGCATTTTTATTGAAAGCGAGCTGGAAAAGATTATGGGCCAAATGCGCGATGATATTCAGCGCATGGGCGTGCAGTTTGATGACTATCTTAAACACGTGCAAAAAACCGAGGCGCAGATCCGCGACGACTTTCGCGATCAGGCCAAAAAACGCGCGGCGCTACAATTGCTGTTAAACAAAATTGCTGAAGAAGAAAAGTTGGTAGCCGACCCTGCAGCGGTAGAGGCCGAAATGAAGCATGCGCTCGAGCACTTTCCCGAAGCACGGAAGGACTTACTCAAAATCCATATCGAAACTGTTTTAAAAAACGAACAAGCGCTCAAAGTGCTTGAGGGAGAAAAGCAGTAACCCCAGACAGCAAGTCTGGGGTGGGAACCGCACAAAGCGACAGGGTTGAAACCTGCACCTCTCGTGCCTTTCGGCTAACGATTGCGCTGCATCCGCGCCGCATCTTCGCACAGCTCCCACCGGAGATCGTAGCATCTTATAGATTACTTGTCAAGTCTTGCATTATAATTACATTATAATATACTAGAGCCATGAAGCAAAAAGTTATTAAAATAGGGAGTTCGGTGGGTGTCACCATGTCTAAAGAAACTCTTGAGGAATTAGGGGTTGCTGTCGGCGACTTTGTGGAGACAAGCTCCTCCAATCGGACTTTTACGGTCAAACCAGAGCAAAAAGATACCGGAAACGTAGATCCTCAGATCTTACAGTGGGGCAGCGAGTTCATTGCAAAAAATCGCGAACTTCTTAAACGTCTCAAAGACAAGTAGATGCGATATTTGTCCGCCGAAGAAATACTAGCCCTCCATGACCTCCTTATCGAACAAATAGGAGGTTCGTTGGGCTTACGCGAGGAAGGATTGCTTCGTTCTATCGCAGAGCGGCCCAAAACATCCTTTGGCGGACAAGCTCAGTTCCCTACTCTCTTTCTTAAAGCAGCTGCGTATCTCGAGGCAATCGCGACCTATCACGTATTTGTAGACGGCAATAAGCGAACTTCGGCCATGGTTGCAGAGGTGTTTCTCAGAGCAAACGGTTTTGATATACCGACATTTGAAATTGTCGACGCGGAACAACTTATTATTGCAGTGGCTCAAAAACAAAAGAGTCTTACAGAAATCGCCGCGTGGCTTGAAAAGAACTCGCAAAAAGCATAAAGTACACGCATGTCACACAAACCTGAATACAGCCAACTCGTGCCGATGGTCGTCGAAAAGTCGCCTTACGGTGAGCGCGCGTTCGACATTTACTCGCGTCTGCTCAAGGAGCGCATCGTGTTTTTGGCCGGGCCTATCGAGGACCACACCGCCAACTTGGTGATTGCCCAAATCCTTTTCCTCGCGTCCGAAGACCCTAAAAAAGATATCCAGCTCTACATCAACTCCCCCGGCGGTTCGGTCACGGCCGGTTTGGCAATACTCGACACGATGAACTTTGTTAAACCCGATGTTGCAACGGTATGCATTGGTATCGCCGCATCGGCAGCCGCCGTTATTTTGGGCGCGGGCAAAAAGGGCAAACGTTTTGCACTCCCGAATGCCGAGGTGATGATCCACCAACCGTGGGGCGGCGCGCAGGGTCAGGCCACCGACATCGAGATTACGGCCAAGCACATTATTGCCACCCGTGAGCGCCTCAACAAGATCCTTGCCAAGGCCACCGGCCAACCGCTCGACAAGATCGAAAAAGACGTCGACCGCGACTACTTTATGATGGCGGACGATGCCAAGAAATACGGCATTATCGATGACGTTTTGACCGAGCAGCCCTCCCCTAAGGCAAAATAAGGGCAAACCTTGCTTCCCCAAAGCCGTATGGTATTGTTGGGTTGTTCGTTTCTCATATCAAAACTTATATGATTTCCTCATATGTCATTAAAACTAGTGTTCCTGCTCATCGCGCTTGCAGCCGCGGGGGGTGCGGTAATCGGCTTTGTCTTTCGGTGGCTGCTGGTTCTTGCGCGTAAGGGTTCGATCGAAGTAGAGGTCAAACAGATACTCCTCGACGCTCGCGAGGATGCAAAAAAAATAACGGGGGAAGCGCAAGAAAAGGCCAAAGAGCTGACGGCCGAAATTGAGCGTGCCCATTCCGAGAAAGAAGAGAAGCTCAGCAAACAAGAAGAGCGCGTTTTTAAACGTGAGGAAGCTTTGGATAAAAAACAAGGCGAGCTTGAGGTTGAGATAACAACCGCTAAGCAAAAAATCGAAGAGGTCAGAGCGATCAAAGAACGCGCCGAAGCGCTGGTGCAAGAGCGCGCCGGCGAGCTTGCCAAAGTGGCCGGGCTCTCTAAAGACGCCGCGCTTACGCAGCTCTACCAAGAGCTTGAGCGCGAGAACGGCGAAGACTTGATGATGCGCACCGCCAAGCTTGAGCGCGACGGCATGGAGCGCCTCGAGCGCCGCGCCCGCGAAATTTTGACGACCGCAATCCACCGGTTGGGCAACTCGGTTGCCAGCGATACGATGGCCACGGCTATCACCATCCCCAACGACGACATCAAGGGCAAAATCATCGGCAAAGAAGGTCGCAATATTAAGGCCTTTGAGCGCGCAACGGGCGTCGAAGTAATTATCGACGATACGCCGGGCTCGATCGTACTTTCAAGTTACGATCCGCTGCGCCGCGCGGTTGCGCGCGTCGCGCTCGAAAATTTAATTATCGACGGTCGCATCCAACCTGCCAAAATTGAGGAGATCGTCGAAAAGGCCAAGGGTGAAGTCAACAAAATAATTAAAGAAAAGGCCGAGGCAGCCGCCTTTGAGACCGGCGTGCTCAATCTCGACCCGCGCCTCCTGATGATCCTTGGGCGCCTGCACTTCCGCACCTCCTATGGTCAATCGGTGTTGCAACACAGTGTTGAAATGGCCCACATCGCCGGCATGATAGCCGAGGAGTTGGGTGCCAATCCGCAGATCGCTCGGGCCGGCGCACTCCTCCACGACATCGGCAAAGCCCTCGACCACGAGGTGCAGGGTACGCACGTCGAGATTGGCCGCCGTATCTTGCAGAAATTTGGCGTGCAAGAAGAGGTTATCAAAGCGATGCAGGCCCACCACGAGGAATATCCGTACGAAACACTCGAGTCGTACATCGTGCAGGTGGCCGACGCTATCTCGGGTGGTCGCCCCGGTGCGCGCCGCGACTCGGTCGAGCAATACATCAAACGTCTTGCCGACATCGAAGGCATCGCTAATTCGTTTGAGGGTGTTGAAAAATCGTATGCCATCTCCGCCGGTCGCGAGGTCCGCGTGTTTGTAAAGCCCGACACGATGAACGACTTCCAGGCGCGCGAACTTGCCCGCCAAGTCGCACTCCGCATCGAGAACGAACTCAAATATCCCGGCGAAATTAAGGTGATTGTAATCCGCGAAACCAGGGCTATCGAGTTTGCACGATAAATAGAAAAAGTATATTGTGCGCGGTGAGTAGAACATTGAGGAGAACGTGCAATGCTCGACTCTATCCTTCCCACGGTAGTGGTAGTTATGGAAGTAGCGAGCAAGAGTGTGACTTCCACCACCGATGAGGGGCTCGCAATGATCCAGCGCGAGCTACTAGCCCGCTATACCAGATCTCGGCCTTTTGTTACTTTCAACTTCGAACGTGCCGACGCTCAACCACCCAAACGCAGAAAGGTACTAAGCTACATCGAAAGCCTCCTGCAAAAGGCCACAAGTCGGGTGGGCCATGATACAAATTGTCACATGTGCTTCTACACATGCATGGGCTATACGAGATCGATCTGGGGACGTACGCCTATCATTGCCGTCACCGGAGCATACCCAGGCGGGCCAGTGGGATTATTTGCTGCTAGCATCGATCCTGGATTGTTCAACAACACCCAGGACTTTGCACAGATCACAGCGAAATTTCCTACTGACCCTAGCAAACAGCCGCAAGTGGATGGTTCCTTCATCACCCATCAACTCATCGAGTTGCTGTCTGCAGAGGCTACCAAGCGGATGATTCTTGGGTCCTAGAACTCCTTCGGGGGTTCTTTTTATTTCAACGCCACAGCGGCAATGAACGAAGTGTAATTAAATTTCAAATCCTGAATGGAGTCTTCTAAAATATCCAACTTGTAGAGTTTGGCTGCCGCGCGCGAGGCTATCGCCGCAGTTGATGGCGGCAGCACGCCTTTAGCCAAATCTTCGGCCGCTTTGGCGGTGTCGGGGTACTCAACTACTTTTATTTTCGGCCAGCGACGCTTGAGGTACATCCGACACTGCTTAAGCGCCTGGTCGTGCGAGGTGATCTTCTTTATTTTGTCGGCCGTGGTGCCCTTTTTGACCAACAAGTTCATCCGCACCTCGATTTCGAACAGTTTTTTGATGTGGAATCGGTGACGCGCCATAGCATGGACCGCCTCAATTACGATCCCACCGTTGGAATTTTCTACTGGGAAGATCCCAAGCGTAATCTCCCCTGCCTCTAGCCCCGCAAGTACATTTTCCACAGTTACTAAGTACTTGATTTTGTAGGATTTAAGGCCCGCCTCGTGCGCGTAGGTGCGGGCGGCCTCCTCAGAAAAGCTGCCGGCCACGCCAGAAACCCCAATGATTTCAACGTTTTTTGAGTATTTGAGGCCTTTGGCTGATGCCTTTTTGTGTGTGGCTGTCATGGTGTGGCCCAGAATAACACAAAATCGCGGCCTCGTGTCAAATAACCCTACCATTGCGCGGTTTTTTGCTACAGGTATACTACGCGGCACAGGGTTTTAGCTTAGCAATTAATACGTACCCGTATGAATAAGCAGGATATAGCCGAAAAAGTGCACAGCGTTTTGGGCACCACTAAGGCAGATGCCGAGCGCGCCGTCGAGGCGATGATCGACTGCATCGTCGGTGAGCTCAAAAAGGGCGGCGAGGTGTCAGTAGCAGGTCTTGGGATCTTTAAGACCAAGATGCGCGCTGCCCGCACCGCACGCAACCCACGCACGGGCGAGACCGTACAGGTTCCCTCGATGCGCGTGCCGAAGTTCCAACCGGCCAAAGCGCTCAAAGAAGCGGTTAGGTAATTTTGATACTTCCCCGCCTGCCGGCGGGCAGGTCGAGACGAAACAATCCCCTCCGGGGGATTTTTTCGTTAGTGCAACCGCTTACCGGTGTCGCCCATATATTCGAGCAATTGTTTAAAGAGTCGCACCAGGTCGGGGTTGCGCACCAGTACTGCCGTCTCGTCGTACCAATTCATAAACGACACCGAGTCGCGAAAGAGCATCATGTCTGAGTAGGAGTTGCTGAGGTAGCGGTCGGGTACCACCGTGAGTATCCGCAAAAGCTTTTCGTGCGCGGCGCTCACCTCGCGCCCGCCGTGTTTAATATCGAGCCCCGGTGCGCGGTCGCTCGCTATCTCCTCAACTACGACACCCTTCTTGGCAAAAAGCCGCAACAAGAATACAAATCGTCCACGCAAATCTTGTTTGTTATACCCTTCCCAAACGCGGCTGCCGCGTAACCACACAATACGCTCGCCCTCAAAGGTGTCGGCCATGCGTGCAAGTTCCATCAACTCTTTGCGGCCGCGATAGACCATCACTTCGTGATCTTTTTCTTTTTGATTCTTATTAGCGAGCAATGAAAGATCTCCTTCAACCCAACCCGAGCGCCGCTTGCTCAGTTTTTCTTGCCGCAACAAACCGCGTTCTTGCAATCCCTCGAGTGTGCGCAATGCAGAAGTGCGCGGCACGCGTGCCTTGCGGGCAAGCGTACTCGTACTTTGCGGTGTCGCCGAAGCCGCACCTAAGAGCCGCTCTTCATGGGCCGAGAGCGCAAGCAGTCGGGCCAGAGCTACCGGGATTTTCATCTCCTTTACGATAGCAAATAACCGAAAAACGGACAAATTGACACTTACCAGATTTTTGTGTGATATCCTCTCCGCATGGAAAACGAAAAGAATTATAAATACTTTTTATACGTAGCAGTCGCGTTCGTTGCAGTGCTCATGGTTTCAAATACAGTCGCAGTCAAGATTGTGTCGCTCGGTGACTTTACCGTAGCAGGGGCAATCTTTATCTTCCCTATTAGTTATATCTTCGGTGATATCTTGACCGAGGTGTATGGCTACCGTGCTTCGCGCAAAATCATTTGGTGTGGATTTGGCGCGCTCGTGTTTATGTCGCTGTGCTACTGGCTCGTAGGCCAACTGCCTTCGGCCCCGTTCTGGCAAGGTCAGGCGGCCTATGACTCAATCTTGGGGCTCGTCCCACGCATTGTGCTCGGCTCGATGCTCGGCTATTTTGCCGGCGAGTTTTGCAACTCGTACGTGCTCTCTAAAATGAAAGTGTGGTCGCAGGGCCGCCATTTGTGGATACGCACTATTGGCTCGACCATCGTGGGCGAAGCCATCGACTCAGTAATCTTTGTCATGATCGCCTTCTGGGGCATCTTCCCTCCCGATGCAATCGTCTCAGTAATTTGGTCGGGCTACATTCTCAAAGTTGCAGTCGAGGTTGTGCTCACCCCGGTTACCTACGCCGTAGTTGCCTGGCTCAAACGCGCCGAAGGTATCGACACCTACGATCGTGGCATCAGCTACAACCCCTTCCACCTGAGCGAAACAAAATAATTACTGAATGTCTTTCAGTTTGATCCGCACCTCAAAACTCCCCATCACATAGGCGGCGACTTGGTACGGCGGGATGAGGATCACGAGCGTGTCGCCATCGACCACGAAGTTGCTAAAGTTTTCTTCTTTGGCTGCAAGACCTTCGGCAAAGATCGCACCCGTCACGTCATCTTGACTCAAACGCTGCTTCATCTGCGCCGTTACTTCGTTAGACACCAACAACGACAACTCTTCTAACCCATTTGGGTTCGAGGCGATCACCTCCTTAATACCCACCTCTTTACCATTTTGGTCGAAGGTAAACGTTTTAAAGTAGGTGTTGGGGTGTGCACCACCGGTGTTCTCATAAATAGTGTAGGCGTACGAAGTCGTGTGCAGTTGACCAGAAGTGTAGGTTTTAAACTCCGCGTTAAAGGCAAGTTTGTTGCCATCCGCCAGGCTCGGCATTACCGTGGCATCGAGCCCTTCAATATTTTGTTTAAATTGATCTATGTCTGTTTTGAGTGCTGCCTCAATAATTGGCCGGCTGCCGGGGTAGTTCGCCTCAACGGTATAGTACTGTCCGCTCTCCGCATATCGATAGAGATCGCCCTCGCCTACCTGCTCGCCCGCAAGTACGTGCGTTTGTTGCATGGGTACTGTAGCGGCTGGCTTAGTTTTAGAAGCCCAATACCCAAACCCGACCGCGAGGATACTAAGGACGACCAAGGTGACCAAAGTTTTGGTGAAATTCATACCCTTACTATACCAGTGCGGGATGGGAGAATCGAACTCCCGCCATCAGTTTGGAAAACTGATGTTCTACCATTAAACTAATCCCGCTTATACTGCAGTATATATGGAATTACTCGCCACGCTACTCCAAAAAATAATCGGGGCTTTCATCGCGCTTGGTGTTGTAATTTCTACTTTTTTGGGTGGACCGCATGTTGCAGTAACGTCATCTCCCACCCAACAAGCAACTACTACTGTAATCGCAATGAGCACTGTAGCGAAGTCACAGGGGGCGGGGCAAAAGTCTGGCACAATCTCTGTATCCACCAACATTTCTCAACCCCGACGCTCGTCGGACGAGGTCGGGGCTCCGACCAAGGCGTCGGAGGAGCAAGTCAACGAAGAGACACGTGCAGCACTGGTTAATATTCTTTGCATTTCACAAGGCGGTGGCGTGGGCTCCATCTCCGGGAGTGGTGTCGTCATCGACAGCCGCGGCGTCATACTCACCAACGCACACATCGGGCAATATTTTTTGCTGCGCGATTACCCAACCGCCAACAATGTCGATTGCACGATCCGCGTCGGCTCGCCCGCCGCACGACTCTACCGCGCAACCCTGCTGTACTTGCCACCCAGTTGGATCAACGCTAACGCGCAAGAAATTATCGCGCAGCAAGCAACGGGCACCGGCGAAAACGACTACTCGCTCCTCCTCATCAACTCCACGACCGACCCGGCAGGTGTTCTGCCTACAAGTTTCCCTGCGCTCACCATCGATACAACCCCGGTTAAGATCGGCGAATCGATGCTGTTGGCCTCTTACCCTGCAGGTTTTCTTTCAGGCGAGTTGATAGAAAAAAGTTTGTACCAGAGTTCGGCCGTCGCGTACGTAA
The DNA here is from genome assembly GCA_943348815.1 of Candidatus Nomurabacteria bacterium. Taxonomy (GTDB): domain Bacteria; phylum Patescibacteriota; class Minisyncoccia; order Phycocordibacterales; family SBAW01; genus GWA1-54-10. Next base: position 132,163 of record CALQYT010000001.1, on the reverse strand, counting down.
CACAATTCTTTTCGTTCGATAGCGCCAATCGTCTAGACCTTTTTTCAATCGGCGGCACGGTCGTGTCGCAAGCCGGCTCCTCAGGTGGTGCGGCCGTACACCTCAGCGACGGCACACTTGCGGGCATAATCGCCACGGCAACGGTGGGCACCGTAACCTCCGAGCGCGACCTGCGCGCAGTCACCATTACACACATCAACGCGAGTCTTGCCGCGGGGGGCATGGGCGGCATAGCGGCAATCCTTGCTGGCGATCTTTCTGCCAAAGCAGCGGTCTTTAACGCAGGCGAGGGCAACCAAGAGCGCAACGCGCTCCAGTACTATCTCAATCACTAATTACGGCAGCACCACTTCCCCGTTTTTAAGCGTGCCGAACGCGAGATTGGGCACCCGTAAGCCAACTTGGTTAAATAATACCTTTCCATCGGCACCCACAAAGTCCGCTTGTTTCATATTTTTGATCCACGTCTGTGGCGAACTTGCATAGGTCGAGGCCAACAACTCAAATGAGTTGTACCCAATATCAGCACCAAATGGCGGCTCACTCTGGTATTTATTTTTGTAGAGAGTTTTGAAGTCTTGGGTCAGATCATTTCTAGAGAGCACAACCATAGACTCATCGAGCGCTGCCAAACCTTTACCAAACACCTTTTCATAATCCGGCTTGCCTGACTGTATGCTCTGATCGAACACGAACGGCGGATGGTTACCTTTTGACTGCAAAAGTATTTCTTTAGCTAACAGTGCACCGGCCGGCGGATCCATAAAGAAGTTAATCGAGTCTGGCCTGTCGGCGAGCGCACGAGTTGCCGCCGCACGGATAGTATTACCATCGGTACCACTTATAACTTCTTTAACAACATCCTCGCCGTACCCGTCGACAAAACCTGCCACAAAGTTTTGGTATACCGGGCTATTGTTACTAAATAACACCAAGGGCTTTTTATACCCATCGCTTTTTTCTTGCTTACCCAAGCCTTCCATAATAGGCCGCGCTGCCGGGAATACCTGAAAGATATTGTCGTCAGTCGCCGCCACACCCTGTTCAAACCCAAGCGCCACTGGCAAACCTTCTTGGTGTAAGTTGTCCGCAATTGCGTCGATCGTAAACGAAGAAACAATTGCATACGCGTCCGGCTTATCAACGGATTTTATTTTGTTGTAAGCAGCAACACCCTTTTGCGCATTAAAGCCATCATCCTCAAACACCGCTTCAAATTGCAACGCATGCGATTTATTCCACTCTTCGCGCGCCAACTCAAATCCTTTAACATACCCTTCCCCGGCAGCGGCGTAATCACCCGTTACTCCGGCGATAACACCCAGAGAAACCGATCCTTTTTGCGCAGATGGATGACCAACTATCACGACCCCCACACCAAGCACGACCAATACACCGAGACCAAGTAATATTTTTTTCATATAAATTAAATCGATAAACAAATATAAAACTTCTCAAAGAGAGCCCGAAGACATCAGGCTCTCAGCTGAGCGGGGGACCCACCGATCCCCCGTCTTTGCTCAAATAAAGAGCAAAGGTATTTTTTCTTCTCCTTTCTGGTGCAGCCACTTCCGAAGCGCATCCATCATGTCACTACTATCGATCGGCGCAGAACCGCCTCTTGAGGGAACAACTTCATATCCGTTCTTCTTTTAGCTCAAGCAACTTCCCATTGTCCGCATGATGCAGAAGGACGTTGATTTTCATGGCCAGTTCCTCGGTTTGAGCCTAGGTAGAGTATGCGTAAAGATTACACTTATGTCAAAAGTATGGTTTTATTTTAATTATTAAATAACCTTATTTTGAGGCTTATTTTTATAATTCTGATTTAGGTTGTCAAAATTGTTGACAGTATCGTATTTCCCCTCTAAACTGAAAAGATGGAAACGAAAGACGCGCTGCAGTTATTAGGGCTGAGCGACAAAGAAGCAGCCGTTTATTTGGCACTTTTGCAGCTGGGGCGGGCACCGGCCTACTCTATTGCGACCAAAAGTGGGCTCAAACGCCCGACCACGTACGTAATTTTGGAAGAGTTGATCAAAAAAGGTCTGGTGGTGCAAATTCCGCGAGAGAAAAAGCAACTCTATGTCGCCCGTCCGCCCGAAGAGGCCTTTGCACTGGCACAAGAGCGACTCGATTTGGCCAAGAAAAAGCTGCCAGAAATTTTGGCGCTCACCAAAGGCGAGGCCACAAAAGTAAACACAATTTATTTTGAAGGTATCGCCGGTATAAAACAAATTTTGGAATACCGTGCCAAAGATTTGGAGGGAAAAGAGACGGTTGCATTTTGGGCAACCGATCACAACGCACCAAAAGAACTGCGAGATTATTTTAAAAAAGATTACGTTGCTCAGATCAAAAAAGGAGGAGGCTCGACCAGAGCCATTGCTCCCCTACACGAAAATCTACACGAATATCGCGTGCTTGATGCAACTCACAATCGCAAAGTGAAGACCGTACCCTACGAACAATATTCTTCAGAAGTTTCGATCGATACGGTGGGCGACGTGGTACGCGTGCAAGATTTTAAAAACCTCCAGGGGATCGTTATCGAAAACGAAGAAGTGGCCAAAACGGTTCGCGAAATTTTTGAGATGCTCTGGCAGCGTATCTAAACCGCCACGTTTTGGGCCGAATCCCACTTGGGATTAATAAAGACCAAACTCCTGCCTTTGCCCACCACCGTGTACGGCACGTTGACCGGCACGTAGATTACATCGCCCGCTTCGAGCAAAAACTTTTCATCACCTAACGTAAATTCCATCGAACCTTCGATCACAAACGTGGCTTCAGTACACACGATATTTTTGCGGCTGCCTTCTGCCGGATAGCGGCCATCTGTCTCAACATAGGCGCACGACAAGTTGCCCACCGGGCTGTCGGCGTAGAGCGTGCACACCGATCCGCCGGGGATATCGTAAACTTTGGCATCTTTTTTGCGGGCCACATAAGCTTCGTACATAATTTTAGATTTTTACGTAATGATTAATCCTTTTTCAAACTTCGTAATATTTTCGACGCTTGTTTCGTGCACAAAGATCACATCCTCCAAGCGCACGCCGCCCAACTCGGGGTAGTAGAGCCCCGGCTCGACAGTGACCACCATACCCGGCTCCAACACATTGGTAGAATCTTTGTTAATGCGCGGCCCCTCGTGGATCGCCAGCCCCAGTCCGTGCCCGGTCCCGTGCATGAACCCGCCTTTTGGTGAGGTTTCAAACCCGAGTTTGGCAAAAATATCGATAGCTATTTGATGCAGCGCCTTGCAGGCAACGCCTGGCGCTGCCGCCGCAAGCACTGCCGCTTGAGCCTGCTGCACCGCCGCATAGAGCGCCGCTTGTTTGGGTGATGGCTGACCTTTGCAAAAAGTCCGCGTCATATCGGCAAAGTAGCCGCTCGCCCGGTCTTGCGGAAATAGATCAACAATAATAAGTTCGTTTGGCCGCAACTCGCCCTCACCCTCATCGTGCGGGCGGGCGCTCTGCTCGCCACACGCCACAATCATACTTGAGGGCGACCACAACCCCCTCTGCAAAAAATGCGTTTCTAATTCGACTTTCATCCGCTCGCTCGTGAGTGCGGCACCCTGCCATTGCAACGTATTCCCCACGATAGTACTTTCGCTCAAAATCTTTTTGGCCAGGGCAAAAGCGTCGTCGGTTGCTTGCTGCGCGCGGCGCATATGCTCAAATTCTGCGGCGGTTTTGTGCACCCGCTCGGCACTAAAATTTTTAGGAGTCACCGTAATGCCATCACGTTGGAGCGCCAACGCCCAACCATACGGCACCGTGTCAGAAACTTTTACTTCAGTAATATTTTTGGCGCGCAAAATTTCGAACAACGTCTTTTCCCCCATCGAGCCTAGCAGCGTACTACCGCGCGCACGGTCTGTGTACGGCTCGAGCGCTTCAACAACTATCGTGCTCCCCAGTGCCTCGAGTTTTTTCTTTTGTACTTCAAACTCGCGCGCGTCAAAAAATACGGTTTCTTTTCCGCTTGCCTCTTTGATATAGAAAAATTCGTCCGGCGCGGTGATGCCCGTGCGGCGGCGAATGTCTGGCCCGATAGAATCAATTAATAGTTCTGTTTGCATAAAGTAATCCTAACTTAGAAATTTATAAAAAGTCCCCGCGCCCGAGCCTAAAGCCCGGGCGCGAAAACTACTACTCGTAGTATCGACGACGAACAAGGTAGGACACATGCTTGTAGAATGCCCCGAATATCTGCATGTCCGGCCGGTCCGCCGCAACCTGCAAACAGCCGTCGTGCTCATCGGCGAGCAGCTTTCCGTAGGCAGCATAATCGGCCGCCTGCAGTATGATGCGTCTTTCGATCTCCGCATCAGTCATGGGCCCATACCAGTTGACGTAGAAGCTGCGATACTTCTCCGCCAGCTCCCGCACCAACTTGTTCGGGTCCTTGGTCAAGTGCGCGATAAGGCCGTAGTCGCCTACGAGCATCCGTTTGCGCGCCTGCGACTCGTGGTTGTCAAAACGCTGACCGAAGTGCTCGTGGAACATCCGCACTTCAGCAACAATGCCACGCTCACCGAGCGCAACCTGGACCGCTTTGGTTGATCTGACACACCGGGACAGAAACTCCTCCGGCGTGACACCGAGCTTCTCGCACAGCCCATCACCTCGCACTTCGGTGTCGGCCATATAGACCACAATCTTAACCGGCACGACCTCGCTAAAGACCGTGTGCAGTTGGACCATCGTCTCAATCAGCGCCTTGGCGACAAGCCCCACCCCATCGCCCACTTTGGCGAAGGTGTATTTGAAGGGCGCAGACGGATTGCCCGTCCGCACATACTCATAGTCGGGGCAACAAGCCCCGCAGAGCGTCAGTGAGCCGCGCTCACGCGCAATTCGCAGAGTTTGTGCAATGAGCGCACGAATGGTTTCGTTTGGCTCAACGCACCGTGCTTCGTGGATCTGCCGAGCAACGCGCACACCTTGAGTCGACGGCAGCACTGACGCAAGCGCCGCCGAAAGCGGGGTGCCCACCGGTTCGCCCAACAGGAGTTTGGCAAAGGGCACATGCTCGAGTCCGCCCCTCGCCTTTAAGAACGGGCTCGTGTTGCCCGACACCACATATCTTGGCCCAATGCGGACGGGGAATCCCCCGAGCGCTGCCGCCATTCGCCACGCATGGACGTTTTGCGGCGTTTTGGTCGTGCTTTGAAGGCCAAGTGCGCGTACCACCTTTGTTGTGGTGCACGCATTGCTGCCGACCTTGGCCAAAAGCTGAGCAAGAGTTTCGGGCTCAGGTCTCGTCAGTTTGTCCTCGGCCAACTCACGCGCATGGGGTTCTGACATCCCGATCGCACAAAGATATTCGAGGAGTCTTGCGTGGTCGCCACCCTGGTAGAGTTGCGCGGCCATCTGCATTTGATTGAGCATTGCTTCCCTTTCTGTCTATCTTTCGTCGATGTCGAAGTACTCTACCTCCAAAAAAACAAAGGGCCCCGGTTTGTGCCGGGGCCCTCTGCTTAATTGGTTTAGATTAGATGGTATAGATACTAATCTCTCGCAACGCAGAAGACCCCGCCACTAAGAAGGTGACGGTACATCCAGAACTGCGGCTGCGAGCTATAGTGCTCCATACATTCCTACCTTACCCGTCTGCGGCTGAGCTGTCAAGAATTACTGCGGAAGCGGCACCAGTTTGCCGTCTTTCATTTGTAACAAAACAATCGCCGTGTGTGCCGCTGAATGGTCAGGGGCAAAGCTCACCGTGCTGTAGGGAGTTTTGAAGGTCGTTCGTGCAATGTAGTCAGGGATACCGACTCGGCTCTGCGCGTGCGCGACCGCATCGGCAAGCACATACACTGCCTCGTATGCGCGGTTAGCAGAGTTGGTCGGAGCGATGCCATACGCTTTGGTAAATGCTTCAACAAACTGCGGGGTGCTCACGTTCCAATCCAAGTCGACAATGCCATTAAAGAGATTCGGATCCACGCCCCTGATAGCGAGCGTCGTATTGAGCCCGTTGTGCGTTAAGTAGTGCGGATGAAAGCCAAGTTGGTTGGCCTGCGTAACAAACGTAACTGGATCGGACCCAATCATGTCGAGGAATACCAGATCCGCGCCTGCATTTTTGAGCCGTAGTATAGTCGTACGGAAGTCACTCAGTCCAAATTGTTTGTAGGTCTCGTTTATAATCGCCGGATGCCCCGAGTCGGTGGCAATTTTGCTTAACTGGCCCGCAAACACCTCGCCAAAGGCTGACTCAAAGCGCACGATAGCAATTTGGTGATACGTTTGGGTCGCCAAATAACTGCGAAAGTTGTCGACGATCTCGTCGAGGTTCGCCATCATAAAGAAGGCATTACCATTTTCGCCATAGTAACTCCCGACGCGCGGAGTCGAGGGTGTTGCGATTACCGTGTTGCCTCCTTTGGCCACATCAAACAGCGCTTTGGCCACAAAATCGAAGTTGGTGCCGACTATCGCGTCGACATGGTCAACGCTCGTAAGTTTTTGGTAGACACCGACTGCCTTAGCGCCATCAGTTTGGTCGTCCTCGATCACCACCTCAACCGGGCGACCATCAACGCCGCCATTAGCATTTATTTCTTTAACCGCCAGTTCGATGCCGTCTTTGGACATCTCGCCGAAGGCCGACGCAACGCCCGTAAGCGATATGCTCGCCCCCAACTTAATAGGGTTGCCCGTCGCCTGCTTTTGCCGCGTCCCCAACCAAACTCCACCCACGACCACCACCAAAACTACTGCACCAATAATCCACTTTTGCATAAAATATTTCTATTTAATAATCGGCTGGATCATCCAAACCCCTCCCTTTACTCCCCCATCTTCACCAAACTCATAGGTCCCCGCGTAGCCTTGGTAGTGCAGTGCCGTGTGCAAGTACTGCGAAAGAGCATCGGCATCCTTGCTCGGCGCGTTGCGGATAGCTTCTACCACTATCATCAAACTGTCATAACCTCGGTCCGCGTAGTTACCCGGTTCTTGGTTATATTTTGCTTTAAACTTGGCAACAAAATCGGGCGACAATTGTGCGTCAATGGCATATATATCTTTAAGGCTGTCTGCTGAGATACTTCCTCGAGAGAGTAAATCCCGGTACAGACTAGCGGAAGCAGATATAACAGGAACGGGCAGATTGAGTTCTGCGCGTTTTTGTACAAAGTAAGCGGTCTCCGCGCTGGCGCCTCCCGTACGCAACACAAGGTCGGCCTTGGCAGCTTTTGCTTTTAACCATACCGAGGCGATAGTGCTTGCATCTGCCTGCAGTGATACATCTTCATCTAGCACCATTTGTGCTCCGGCGTCTTTCACTGCTTCTCTAAAAGGTTTCGCGAGACTCTGGCTCCAGGCACTGGTGTCAGTAACCATAGCGACTCGCATGACCTTGTGCTGTTTCAGCCAATCGGCGAGGATTGGCCGCGTCAACTCGTTTTTCATCCCACCCAAAAAGAGATACGGACTGCGGGCACTGACAAATTCGGTGGTTACCGCGGGTGAGAGAGTGACAATTTTCTGGGACGCAATAGTAGGAGCAATAGCATCGGCCAAAAATGACCAGACCGGCCCCAGTAGTGCTTGGGGTTGGTAGGTACTAGCAAGGTACTGCGCCGCAGAAACCGTTTGCTTTGGATCAGTCTTGTCATCTTGATACTGTATGTCAACCACAATTCCTTTTGCGGCTAAATCTCCGCGCGCAAGCTCTATCCCCCGCTGCATATTTAACGCATCGACAGAAGCATCCCCCGTAAGGCTGAGTACTGCGCCAATTTTAATGTTTTCACCAGAGGACAGGGGCGTTTTTTGCCAATAATAAATACCGACACCGATGACTACCAAAATTACAACCGCCACCCACCATTTATTGTTCATATAAAAGCCATTAAGGCTGGCGCGACTATAACTACCTATTCTTCCCGGGTCAACAAAACAAACCGGTAGTGCTCACTTTTAAACTTCAAGTTTAAAAACCTCAGGCGGACAGTACTTATACAAACGCTTTCTATACGAGTTTGCCTTCCGGGGGTCATTTACTACGGTAAATCTAAATTTCCCCGCCGTTGAAAGAATTTTTTCGACATCAACCTGCTTATCAACCATAACGTCGCGTATTTTTGAGACCGTCGGCTCGTCTAGATGTGCTTCAAAGATTAAATTTCCTACAATATTAATATAAACCGATTCTTTTTGTTTGAGAGGGTTAACATTAAAGAGCCGCTGCCACTTGCGTACTCCTGGATGAGTTGATTTCTTTTTTTCTTCTACCCCCGAGTGGGTCATGATGGAAAGATGCGGGTTATGTGACCCCAAAACTTTATCCCACATGCCCGACATCCCTGGGCGCAAGTACTCAAACCAATCGTGGGGCGCAAGAGTGATGATGGTAGCCTCCTTATGTTTGCCGCGTACGGCGATCATAATCGCGTGCACCCAAAACGCATGCAATTCTTTAAGCGTTTTAAACCGGTAGGTCACTTTCTCGCCTGGTTTTAGAGCGCCAAAATAACTCTGATAGACCGGGGCTTGGTAGCGGGACGCGACCTCGGAAATGTGATCAAACTGTTTTTGAATCCATACTGCCGAAAGACTCACGGTGTTTTTATGAACGGTCACAATTTCCTCAGCTCTCAGTTGTTTCAGCGCTTTATAAACTCCCTGAATAGTCACTCCCCTTTCTTTCGTAAGCTTTTCTAAAAGCTCCGACTTTGCGCACGGCCCGCGCGAGACAACATCAACAATTTTTTGCGCGAGCGTAGTGTGCATTTAGTTTTCCCCTTCCGACTCCGTCGCAACAAACTGCTCCCAGGATTTTTTGAAGGAGTCATTTTTATCGAGCAACTCGTCAAAGGTTCCCTCGTCGGCAATGCGGCCTTTTTCGAAGATATAAATGCGATCAAACAGCTTGAGCAGGTTCATTTTGTGGATAGAGGCTATCACCGTTTTACCGGCAAAGGCCTCCCAAATATTGAGGTAGATTTGCGTCTCATTTTCGGAGTCAACCGAACTGGTCGACTCGTCGAGCAAAATAATATCTTTTTCTTTCGAAAAGAGAAGTGCGCGCGACAGTGCCAACCGCTGTTTTTGACCACCCGAAAGATTGACGCCTTTTTCGTTGATTACTGAATCAAAACCTCGCGGCAAGTTGGCTACCACCGTATCAAAGCGCGCAATTCGCGTTGCCTCTTCAATATCTTGCTGCGAGTACTCGACACCGAGCGTAATATTTTCTTTTATCGTCGAGGAAAATATTTCCGGCTCTTGCGGCACGAGCATGGTTTTAAGATCCAAATCCGCAAACGAAGTTTTGTGCGGAGCTTTGGCGTCCAAACTCAACTCGGCCTGCGCTTTGGGATACAAGCCGTGAAATACTTTAAGAAACGTTGTCTTGCCCGACCCCGACTCGCCAATCAGTGCCACCCGCTCACCTTTTTGGACCGTAAGTTCAACGTTATTGAGGTTGGGGACCTCGCCTACTCCCTCGTAGGCAAAAGACAGGTTTTGTATACCCAACGACTGCCAGCCGGGCACGGCGTGCCGATGAACGGTTGTTTTAGCATCAAAAGCATCCTCAATCGGTTTGGCGTTGATTACTTGGTTTTTGTAGATAGAAAGCTTTTCGTAAAAGTCGGTGAAACCAAAGTAGACATAAATCATACCCGACAAGTAGAGATACAAGGTGGAAAGCGTGCCGGCATCGACCGCAACACCTCTCGAGATACTGTAATAGACATAAAACACCAGCGGCACTACCGCTATCGCTTGATAGAAGACTCCTCCCGTAAACCACTTTGACTCATTTAATTTTGAATTTTTCTGAAAGAGCCCATACGACGCCTTGAGGCGCGTCATAAGACCATCGAGTACTGGCTTTTCAATATGGAGTATCTTGACGCTCGTGATGTTGGAGAGTGCGTCGAAAACGCGCGCGCTTACCTTGTTGCTAAATTCGTTAAGCTGCCTGTACTGCGGTATCAGCGCGCGGTCAAATTGAAATATTGCTACAAACGAAAGGAGCACGAGCACGATGACGAGCGCCCCAATAAACGGCGCAAAAACGCAAAGGGCGAGCGATGTCCCAATAAATTTGACCAGCAACTGCAATACCTGGAACGTATTTTGCCCAAAGCGGCTTAAGCCATCACCCGCCTTATTTACCCTATCAATAGTGTCGCCCGAGTCGTGCTCGCCGTGCCAGGTGATCCCCAAGTCCAATACCCCACCAAGCAAATGCTTGCGGTAGACCACGTCGGTCCAAAATGCCACCGAGCGTTCGATCACGCGTGCCGGTCCATGAAATGCCCAAAAAACAATTTCGTTAATAAAAAGCAAAAACAAAAGAAACATAAGATACGGGAGCGTAGCGTTGCTAATGCCGCTCGTCTGTATCTCGCGCACAAAGGCTCCAAAAATGACCGGCGGTAAAAGTTGGATGAGGTTGGCGATGATAAACATCACCACGTATAAAAGCATCAGACCGTGTCTGCCTTTCGAAAATTGCCAATACTTTCGGGTTAGGAAAATAGTCGGCTCTTGTAGTAAAGAGTTCTTCAATCCCATAGGTATTGCATTATTTTATACTGCTTTCCACCGCGCAAAGATACCGCACGGCAACACTCGGCGCATCGCCGCACCGTCGGGTGCAGCTCCACTCTCGGCGATCGTTAGGTCACCAAACTCCACTTCCCCGCCGAACTTTTTGGTAAGAAATTCTAAGTTATAGGCAAAGGCGAGCGGTGAGTAGCCGGCAGCGTAACCGTTGATCAAAACAAATTTGGGCGCATCAGACAAAAGTTCTGGGAGCAGCTTCACCAACTCCAAAAAATCTTCTTCTATCTTCCACAATTCGCCCGACGGGCCGTGGCCAAATGCCGGAGGGTCCATAATCACGCCGTCGTATTTATTGCCGCGCTTTATTTCGCGCTTAACAAAGGTCAAAACATCTTCGGTAATCCAACGAATCGGCGCTTCTTCCAACCCCGAAAGTTTTGCATTCTCCCGGGCCCACGCAACCGCCGTTTTACTTGCATCTACATGTGTCACCTTCGATCCATTTTTTGCTGCAGCTAAAGTAGCTCCACCCGTGTACCCAAACAAGTTTAAAACGTTGGTCGCTTTTTGATCGGCAATCCACTCCCAGTTAGAAAGTTGTTCGGGAAACAGTCCCACATGTTTAAAGCTTGTAGGTTTTATGAGCAGCTTAAGCCCTCCAAATTCTATCTCCCACTGTTTCGGGACAGTCCCCTCCCATGCACCATCCTTCCCTTCCCTTTTGTATTTCGCGTTAGCTAAACCCCAGTCGCTAGTGGCTAACCCCTTTTCCCAAAGTGCTTGCGGGTCCGGGCGCGCCAAAACCACCTCGCCATAGCGCTCGAGCTTCTCTTCCCTACCAGAGTCGAGGAGTTCGTAATCCGAACTTGCCTTTGTAACTAACGTTTTTCGTTCCATGTCGGGGCGCCGAGAATCGAACTCGGTCTATCTGCTCCCAAAGCAGACGTACTACCGGTATACTACGCCCCGCCTTCGCCAAGGCTACGGCGGGCGAGCCCGCAATGTCCTTGATGATGTCCTTTAGAGTATCACGTTCTCTAACACCTCTACTTTAGCCCGCCGGGTCGAAAAGTCCAAGTAAACACAAGCCACATCGACCCTCCATTGCTTGCTCTCAGGCACCTTATGGTCGAGCAGGTAGGTTTGGATCGCCCGGTGCAGCCGCTGAAGCTTAGCCGGATGAACGTTGTCTTCTGGCCTAAAGCGGGTTTCCCGTAAAATCCCACTTTCACCCCTCGCAGACTCGGGATGAATCCCTAGGCGGGATTCACGTGAAACCGACTTTACCTCCACAAAAGCCAGCAAATCCCCCTTTTCGGCTATAACATCTATTTCTCCCCATTTGCGCAGATAGTTTCGCTCGACAATCCGAAAACCCTTGTTTTCGAGGTATTTGCAGGCCACATCCTCGCCTAGGTCGCCTATTTGTCTTTTGGCCGTTTTCATGTGTAACTATCCCGCCTGCCGGCGGGCAGGGTTACTTAGTAACCAAAACCCCTATTTTACCTGAAAAAGACATGAAGATACGTATTTAAGCCATATTTTACTGTCCTTTAGTCCACCTATCCCCAGTCTTATCCCCAGAACCTTCTTTTAGCCCTTACTTTTCAACCTTTTTGCTATCCACACCCTTGCTGTCCTTTTTCTTATCTGGTGTGCGCCTGCCAGGACTCGAACCTGGAACAACTGGTTCGAAGCCAGCCGTGATATCCATTTCACCACAGGCGCATTATCTGCACTTTTAGCCTGACTGCTTAATCCTAACAGAAAAGCATGCTATATTCATTTCGAAACTGCGGATATGGTTTAGTGGTAGAACACGTCCTTGCCAAGGATGAGACGGGAGTTCGATTCTCCCTATCCGCACAAAATGCAATGCAGTTGCGCCCCAGCCAAATACCTCAAGAAGTTACCCGGGTAACCGGCACGCTCGAAAAAGCGGGTTTTGAAGCGTGGGTAGTAGGCGGGTGCGTGCGTGATTTGCTGCTTGACCGCACGCCCAAAGACTGGGATGTCACGACCAATGCCACACCAGAGCAAATTCAAGGCTTGTTTGAGAACACCTATTACACCAATGAGTTTGGCACCGTCGGGGTAGTAATTAAGGATGTGGTCGCCACCGCCGAAGGCGGGGTCCCGCCAAAGGCGGTGATCGAAGTGACGCCGTACCGTCTAGAAGGGAAGTACAGCGACGCACGCCGCCCCGACAGTGTGGTCTTTAGCCAAAAAATTGAGGATGACCTTAAGCGTCGCGACTTTACGATCAATGCAATGGCCTATAGTGCCTCGCGTGGCGACTTGCTCGACCTCTACGGCGGGATCAAAGACATTTCGGCAGGTTGGGTGCGGGCAGTGGGGGAGCCGCAGGAGCGATTTGCCGAAGACGCCCTTCGTATTTTGCGCGCGGTGCGCATTTCTGCAGAACTAGATTTCAAAATCGAGCCGCGCACCGAGGCTGCCATGCGTGACTGTGCAACACAGCTAGAAAAAATTTCTAAAGAGCGCATCCGCGATGAATTTGTGCGGATTTTAAACTCAACGCAGCCTAAAAATGCCCTTATTTTAAGCCATAAATTAGGTATTTTGCGGTATATTGCCCCTGAACTTGAGCAGGGGATAGGGGTCGAACAAAATCAAGCGCACAGCTTCGATGTTTTTGAGCATAACCTTCGCACGCTCCAACATGCGGCCGACAAAGACTGGCCGCTCTTGGTCCGCTTGGCTGCAGTCTTCCACGATGTCGGCAAACCCAAGACCCGCCGCTGGTCGGACGAAAAGAGAGATTGGACCTTTCATGGTCACGATGTGGTAGGCGCCCGGATGACCAAAAAAAACCTCGAGGACCTCAAGTTTTCACGCGAAACTATCGACAAAGTCTCCAACCTTGTCCGCTGGCATATGTTTTTTAGCGACCCTGCCGTCGTAACGCTCTCGGCGGTGCGCCGGATCGTCACCAACGTGGGCAAAGAGCATATTTGGGACCTCGTTAACCTCCGCATCTGCGACCGCATCGGTACCGGGCGCCCCAAAGAGCAACCTTTCCGCCTCCGCAAGTACCAAGCGATGATCGAGCAGGCTATGCGCGACCCCATTTCCGTAGGAATGTTAAAGATAGACGGTGGGCGTATTCTCCAGATGGGGGAGAAGGCCGGCCCTCGTATCGGTTGGGTGTTACACGCCCTTTTGGAAGAGGTTTTGGAAGATCCGACCAAAAATACCGATGAGTATTTGGAAAATCGGACCAAAGAATTGCTCCAACTTTCGGACAAAGACCTTCGAGCAATAGGGGAGGAGGGTAAAGAAAAAAAGGAGGCTGCCGAAGAAGCGGAGATAAAGGACATACAAAAGAAATACTTTGTGGATTAATTTCGCCCCGACGCTTTGGTCGGGGAGCCGACTAAAACGTCGGCTTAGACTAGGTTTTTTGCCTACTGTCCTTTACCTGCCCGCCGGCAGGCAGGCTTATCCCCACCCATGTCCTTTACACTGTCCTTTAGCGTTGTACTATTACTTTAGATAAAAATAGTTTAGACGCGACTCCTTCACCCTGTAGGAATCGGTTTAAACACCAGTTCCTCGGGCAGTCAGACATGTCAGTTTGTCGCATTCTAAATCTATTAGTCGGCGTGGCGGGTACCTCCCAAACTTCGACAAAAATAAAACCAAGAGGCACACCAGCTCCTTGATTAACCGGTTCTGAATGCACCGACAAACACCCTACCCTCCAAACATACTACTAACGGGGGGAGGAAATCCCCTAGCGAACCCCGCTGGGGGATTGTTGTTTTAAAAATCAAGCCAGCAGCGTGCTGTCCATGTAGCGGAAGAGTGCCACCATAAGCTGCGCGATCTTTTCATCCTCAATCAGCACCGAGAGAGGGTGATCTTCTGAAAAAGAGGTTATGAGCACCTTGTCATCGTAGGCGACTACCTCTATTTCAAAGTCATAACCAGGGGGTAACAGTTTGGTGGTACGCAACTGTTTGCCGTCGTACCCTTTATAGTGCCGCGAACTAGGCGTGTCTATTGCGATAGTAAAAGCTTTGACCCCCAGATGCACACGCTTAGTGATGTAATAGATGAGCCACGCCGGATCCATGAGCCGCAAAACCGCATCGGTGCCCAAAAAGCCGTACATGACTTTGTGTTTGTTATTTTGAATCGTGTCTTCGTACGCTTGTTTAATACCCTCCACTCCTTCGAAAAATTGCACGGTAGGGTAGGAGCGCCCTTCGCCCGAGCGCTGGGCATTAAGTATAGGGAGCGCTTTTTTTATCCGCTCGGCATCTTGTACCAAACGCTCTTTGGCCTGCTCGATATAGTTAACCAACAAATCGGGCTGGATAGAGTGATAGCGGAGCACGCCGCGCTCCTCGACCGAAGAGGCAAGACCCTTTTCGATAAGTGACTTAGCCACTCCATAAAGTGTCGTGCGGTTAAGTTTGGTCTTTTTGGCCAACTCAGTCGCCCGGATACCCTTACTACTCTGCAAAAGGGCTAACAAAACTACCGTCTCAGAAGATGAGAGCCCCACGTTAGCGAGCGCACCATGGAGTTCTTTTTGTACTGATGCAGGAATAGCCATAAATTAATGTTGTTGAGTTACATCAACAATATTTCAATAAACTTGACTTTTGTCAAGCAAACTATATACTTTTCTGTGGATTAATTTAGTCAACTTATTATTTTCTATTATTTTTTGTTTATATGAATAGCACCGCTAAGTGGATTTTGGGTCTCATCGTGCTGGTAGTGGTTGTGGGTGGGTGGTACTTCTTGCAAGGAAAAACGACTCCGACCGAAACCGGCCCTATTAAAGTTGGGTTTATTGCGCCGCTCACCGGTGACCTTGGGTCGTTTGGGGAATCGGTCCGTCAAACCGTTATGCTGGCAGTCCAAGAAACCAACGACGCCGGCGGCATTAACGGCCGCCAAGTCGAAGTGATTTACGAAGACGGTCAGTGCGACAAAGCCGCCGCCGACGCAGCACAAAAACTTATCAACGTCGACGGGGTCAACTATATCCTGGGTGGAGTATGCAGTGGCGAAACACTTGCCGCAGCACCCATTGCCGAAAAAAATCACGTCATACTTTTTTCGGGGATATCGAGTAGCCCCGACATTACAGGGGCAGGCGACTACGTCTTCCGTAGCTTTGCTTCTGACGCGACCTCGGGCAACAAGGCCGCCCAAGCAATGAAAGAACGCGGATACAAAAAAGTAGCCGTTATATCCGTACGAAATGAATACGCACAAGCATTGCGGAATGTATTTGAAACCACTTATAAGGGTCTAGGCGGAGACGTGGTCGCCTCCGAGGGCTATGTCACCGACAACAAAGACTTCCGTACACTACTCGCCAAAATCAAAGTGTCGGGTGCCGAAGCTCTCTACTTAATACCGGGTGGACCGGTAGACGGACAGGCTTTGCTTCAACAAATAAAAAATGCCGGTATCACCTTACCAAAATACTCTAACGAACTTATAACGACCCCCTCGATACTCAAAACCGGCCTCGCCGACAACGTTGTCTATACCGAGGTCGTCTTTGACCAAAACGCTCCTGCGGCAAAAGCTTTCTTCGACAGCTACATTGCGCACTACAAAATGGTAGATCCTACCACACCTCCGGTGTACTTAGCTTCAGCCTATGACGCCGCAAAGATACTCTTCGAAACCATAGGCAAGTGCGGCGATACTGCTGACCAAGTCAAAGCGTGTCTGTATCAAGTAAAAGATCGTGTCGGTGCCGCTGGCTCCCTTACGATGGACAGCAACGGTGACGCAATCAAAGAGTACGTGCTCAAGACGATCAAGAACGGCAAATCCGAGGCTTATACGATCTAAATTACTTGCAGTGCGTCTCCATAAAATCAAAAAGTTTCTTCAGCATACCTGAGATAGTTTGGTCCTCGATGATGACCGCGACCGGGCTTTCGTGTGCGTAAGAAAAAATCGCGACTCGGTCGTCATAAATGCTGATATCGCCGCCCAGGTCGTAGTCGGGCGGAAGAAACTTGGTTGTACGGATATATTTTTCGTCATCACCCTTGCTGCGACGGCCGGCTTCACCCTCAGGTACTAAATCCGTGCAGCGGATGCCAAGCCGTGTCCGCTTTGTAAGGTAGTAGTCGAGCCAGGTAGCGTCGAACTCCTTGTACACCGAACCCATGTCGGTAATGCCGCGCAAAAACTTTTCTTTATTGCTCTCGAGCACGTCTTCGTAGGCGTGCTTAACTCCCTCGAGCCCCTCAAAAAATTGCACCTTGGGGAGCGATTTGCCTTTAGCGCGCAAAAGTTTGAGCTGCGGCACCAACTCTTCGATCTGTTTTTTACTCTCCTCAAGCACCTGGCGACGATGTTCTATATAAGAGGGGAGGAGCTCCGGGGCAAGCGCCTGATACCGCGTAGCCCCGTCTTTTTTAGTATGCGAAACCAGCCCAAGATCGACGAGCTCTTTAACTATGTCGTAAGCGGTGGTGCGATTGAGTTTTGCCCCACGCGCAATGGTTGCGACTAACAGAGGGCCATTCTCCAGCAGGACGCCAAGGACAGCCTCTTGCTTATCGCTAAGGTCTAAAACTTCTAGGGCTTTTTTAAGAGGCGGCAGCATGGTTTCTTCAGACTGTTGTGGAAAAGTACCGACAGTTTAACCTAAAAGGGCTTGATTTACAAGCTATATATGCTATATTGCTGTGGATTTATTTCGTCAATTAATAATTTTACTTATGAGTACTACAAAAACAGTAGGTATTTTAATGATCCTCGTTGTGCTGGTCGCAGGAGGTTGGGCGCTGTTTGGTAAGGGCGATACCCAAACCGGGCCCATCCGCATCGGCGCATCACTGCCGCTTACGGGCGACGCCGCAAGCTATGGCGAAATGATGCGTGGCGGTATTGAGTTGGCAGTCAAAGAAATTAACGACCAAGGCGGTATCAACGGCCGCCAACTTGAGGTCGTATACGAAGATGACGCTTGCTCTCCTACCGGCGGCACTACCGCGTTTACCAAGTTGCTCGACGCCGACCAGGTTTCGGCCATCGTTGGTCCGGTGTGCTCGCCCTCGGCGGCGCCTGCGCTCCCGCTCGCGCAGCAACACCACGTACCGACGCTTATTATCGCTTCGGCGCCCGGGCTCACCGATATAGGCGACGACATTTTCCGTATCTATCCTTCTGACCTGTTGCAAGGCAAATTCGCCGCAGAGTATGTCTTCAATACCTTGGGCAAGAAAAAGGTAGCTATCCTCTACGCAAAGGACGAGTGGGGCACGGGTTTGGAAAAAACTTTTTCAGCGCGCTTTACTGAGCTTGGCGGCACCATCACCGACAGCGAAGGGGCAGACGTCAACGCGACCGACCTGCGCACGCCGCTTACTAAAATAAAAACTTCGAACCCTGAGCTCGTCTACATCCCGTTGCATGCAAGTGGGGGAGTGGCGGTAGCTAAACAGTCCCGACAGCTCGGGCTTGCGGTGCCGCTTATTGGGGGCGACTACTTTGACACCAAAGAATTTACTTCGGTGGTCGACACCAACGGTATATTCTTTACGATCGGCAAAATTAATAACTCCGACGACTTTAAAGCGCGCGTCAAAGCCGCGACCGGTGTCGACGCGGGCTTGCTCACCCCGCTTGGGTATGACGGAGTAGAGATTATTGCCAGCGCACTGAAGCAGGCTGGGACTAATCCTGAAAAATTGCGCCAAGCAATTGCGGCTACCTCTTACACCACCGGAGTATCCTTCCCCAATATTAGCTTCGAGCAAAACGGCGACCTCAAGGCGGCCCAGTTTGAGATCCGGGTAGTCAAAAACGGCAAATCCGAGTCGTACGTGGAGTAAAAGTCCCCTCCCAAACCCCCGCCTCGTGCGGGGGTTTTGTTGATTTGACACGCACTTCTAGCGGGATATGCTTGGGTTAGAAGTTTTGAGAAGTGTTCACCTTTTATTTTTAAATTTATTTTTGTATGGAAGAAGGCTCAAACAAGGGTTGGATCTGGGGCATAGTGGTTTTGCTCGTCGTAGTGCTCGGCGGTTGGTGGGTGCTTGGGCAAAAAACGCCGGGGGCAAGTGCCGACACAATAAAAATCGGCTTCATCGGCGCCCTAACTGGAGACGCCGCCGACTACGGTGAGCCACAGAAAAACGTACTTGTACTGGCAGCTAAAGACATCAATGACCATGGTGGTATAGCGGGCAAGCAAGTAGAGATCATTTACGAAGACGCAAAATGCAAAGGTCCCGACGGAGCAAACGCCGCTTCTAAACTTGTAAACGTTGATAAGGTACAGGTGATACTTGGCGGTTCATGCAGTGGCGAGACGCTCGCCGCAGTACCGGTCGCTGAAGCAGGAAAAGTGGCCATCATCACTGGCTCGGCAACCAGCCCAGCGCTCATCAATAAGAGTCCTTATTTCTTCCGCGACTATCCGAACGACTCTTCACAAGGCGTAGTACTCGCCGACCAAGCATACACGAAAGAGGGTTGGAAAAAGGTGGCAGTAATTCAGGAACAAACTGACTATGCACTTGGAATCTTCCAAGCCTTTGAGGCCCGCTACAAACAATTGGGCGGCACCATTGTTAAAGAGGAGTTTGCAAGTAATATAAGCGACTTTCGTTCGGTACTCGCTAAATTAAAAGCTGATAAACCAGACGCAGTGCTTGTCTCTGTCCAGACAGCCGCATCGGCACAGCGTATCTTTGACCAGATGCAGAAACTAGGCTGGAAGCCAAAACTCATGCTCAACGATGTAACGATCGGTGACCCGGCCACTCTTACTAAATTCAAAGACTTTCTCGAGGGTGATATTGGGGCAAACTTTAACCTCAACGACACTCCAAAGTTTGTGGCGCTGCGCGATGCGTACAAAGCCGCGTATGGCAAAGATATGGGATACCCCACCTACTCAACTGCGGTGTACGACTCTCTCTATCTTATAAAAGAGGCGATAGAAGCGGTTGGCTATGACGGCACTAAAATAGCCGCCTGGGGTCGTAGCTCAGTTAAAAATTGGGAAGGTGCATCGGGCTCGATCACCATCGGTCCGGATGGAGAGCGACAGAGCGGCGACTCCATATTCCAAGTCAAAAATGGGACCGCGGTGTTAGTGCAATAGCAAAAATCTCCCTCAAAACGCCCCGGCTTTTGCTGGGGCGTTTTGCGTTATACTGAGAGCCGTGGACATCGTAGTCCAAATATTACTGAACGCCGTTATTGCCGGCGCCATCTACTCGCTCTTGGCGCTTGGGTTTAATCTCATCTACTCCACCGCGCGGTTTTTTGACCTCGGGTACGGGGCACTCACCGCCGTCGGCGGTTATTCGGTGTTTTTTCTCTACAAAATATTGGGTCTGCCACTCATACCCTCGATTATTTTTGGGATGATTATGGCGGGCATCTTGGGATGGGGTGTGAGCGAGCTAGTATACCGCCCGCTGCGTGCGCGCAAGGCCTCTAACACCGTACTATTGGTAGCCGCGCTTGGGGTGCTAACCGTTATTCAAGCAGGCATCGCGATACTTTTCACGAGTCAATTCCAAACTCTCTCACGCTACGTTGCCGAGCAACAAACCTACACCATCCTGGGCGGCGTGATTACCCAAACGCAGGTGCTCATACTCGCCGCCGGGCTGATCATCATGGTGTTGCTTGGTGTGGTGCTTAAATACACGCGCGTCGGCAAAGCAGTACGCGCTGTTGCCGACGACGAAGAGGTAGCAACTATTGTGGGTATCAACGCGCAACGCATAATGGGCGGCGTGTTTTTTGTAGGCTCAATGATAGGGGGGCTTGCGGGCATATCGGTTGGGTTCGACACTGGCATTCAACCAACGATGGGCTTGGCACTCCTGCTTAAAGGCGTCATCGCCGCAATCATCGGCGGCATAGGCAACGTGTGGGGTGGTGTCATCGGCGCGTTTGTCTTGGCGCTAGTAGAGAACTTGGGCGCTTGGCAATTTAGTGGCGAGTGGAAGGATGCGATAGCTTTCCTCGTACTCATTTTGTTCCTCCTCTTTCGTCCGAAAGGGATACTTGGGAAGTAAATTCGAAATCCGAAGCACGAAATCCGAAATAAATTTTAAATGGAAACAAAAGCACCAATTAAAAAACAATACGATTTGGAAGACAGGACGCGCGCCTTTGCAAGGGAAGTACGCTCGTTTGTGAAAGAGCTTCCAAAAAATCAAGCAAACTTTGAAGATACAAAACAGCTCGTTAGGTCATCAGGATCGGTCGGCGCAAACTATATAGAAGCGAACGAATCATTGAGCAAAAAAGATTTTTTACTCAGGGTACGTATTGCCCGAAAAGAAGCCAAAGAAAGCAAGTACTGGCTTGATCTTTTAGACACGGGCACAGTAGAGGAATTAGACCATACTCGGAAAAAACTCTTACAAGAAGCGACCGAGCTTATGATGATATTGAGTGCCATAATGAGAAAGTCTGAAGTATGACGTTTAAAATTTTAAATTTGGTGCTTAGAAATTGTTTCGGATTTCGAACTTCGTGCTTCGTGCTTAATTGATTATGGAATACCTAATACATATCGCGATCCTTGTCTGCATCTACGGCATCTTGGGCCTCTCGCTCAACTTGGTGATAGGGGAGGCGGGGTTGCTTAATGTCACGCAGGCGGCTTTCTACGGTATGGGAGCGTACGGCGCAGCGCTACTTATTACCAACTACGACATTAACTTCTTTTTGGCGCTGCTGGGGGGTATCATCATTTCCGCGTTTGGATCTTTGCTGATCGGCCTCGTGCTTTCGCGCTTTAGGGGCGACTTCTACGCCCTTGGCTCGTTTGGTTTCAACGTCATTGTTTGGAGCATCATGCTCAACTGGCAAGATGTAACGCACGGCCCCTTGGGCATCCCGGGTATCGCACGCCCCGCACTGTTTGGATTTACTTTTTCCGAAAATCTTACTTTTCTTATTCTTGCAGCCGTATTTTTAGCGCTCGTGTATGGGATCTCAACCTTTATTACCAAATCATCTTTTGGTCGCGTACTCAAGGCGCTGCGCGAAGACGAAGAAGCAATATCAGTTTTTGGCTACGCTACGTCGTATTACAAATTGGTTACGTTTGTTATCTCCGCATCACTTGCGGCCATAGCGGGTGCACTATTTGCCTCGTACATCACCTTTATCGATCCGTCGTCCTTCTCGCTCAACGAATCGATCTTCTTGCTCTCGATTGTAATTCTCGGCGGCCTTGGCTCTAGCCGTGGAGCCGTAATGGGCGCACTCTTTCTCATCGTGCTCCCCGAGGCGCTGCGTTTCGTCGGCTTCCCCCCAGACGTCGCCGCCCAAATGCGCCAGATGGTTTATGGCCTGATCCTCATTCTCCTTATGCTCTACCGCCCGCAAGGCTTGATGGGAACCTTCCGCATGTGATCACGTAAGGTCCACCGGCTTTGCCTTCTCCCACATCAGATCAAACAAAGACTGAAACATTCTTACGAGCGCCTCATCGCGCATCTCGATGACGCGGGGCATTTTTTCACCCGGTGTTTGCAAAATCACGGTGTCCCCAAGTACATTAAAGTTACCAAAAAACTTTGGGTCAGCCGGCTCCCACACCCGACACTCGGTTTGTACCCGCGCTTCTTTAAGCAACGCTAGTTCGTGCGCGCTCAGAGGATCGAGGTAGAGACTTTTCCAGCTCATTTTCTTTTGTCGCACCCGGCGTAAATATTCTTCTTTGCGTTTACCCATCAGTTTGGTCCACACTTCAATCTCGCCGCCGGCGATATAGTCGACGGTGCCATCGGGCAAACGCTCCAGTGAACGCAGCCAATAATTTTTGTAGCTCGCAAGTCCCTCGTACACGACAATTTGCGAACTGGCTCGGTGCTGACGCTCGGCAATAAGTTTGGTCAGTTCCCCCAAGACCGTTTCTTGCCGATTCATACTGATCAAGAAGTTTTCGGGATCCGAAATCTGAAAATGCCACACCCCATTGCGCACTATTTTGGTTACATGGCCGTTTGCGACTAGGGAATCGAGCGCCCGATAGACGAGTGTGCGGTGCAGGTTCAATTTATTGATCAAAACCCCCGCCTTACAGGGACCATGGTTTACCAGAGCTTCGTAGACCTCAGCCTCTGTCTCAGTCAGACCCAACAGCTGGAGTTCTTTCTGCATTTCTAAACTGTATCACAAAAAAGTGTACAGTTTTAGTTTTTAAGTCTATTTATAGATTATTTTTGTTACAAAAGTATGCTTGAGCAATTGACAGGTTAGATTAATGTGTTAATTCATGAATACCAAATATGTTGTCGGGGCACTCCTTATAGCCGGGGTTGTAGCAGTCGTGAGCATACTGCATCAAACGCCAACCACCCCCGTTGCTCCCATAAAAATCGGACTTATCGGCCCCCTGTCAGGAGATGGTGCCGCGTGGGGAGTGATAGAAAAGAATGTCATGGAACTCGCCGTCGATGAGGTCAACACTGCGGGTGGTATAAACGGCCGACGTATCGAAGTTGCGTACGAAGACGGACGTTGCGAGGGCACAACCGGGCTTTCTGCCGCCAAAAAACTCGTAGAAGTCGATGGGATAAAAATTTTGTTCGTCTCCTGCTCACAAGAAATGCAATCTATTGCTCCGTACGCTCAAGCGCACAAGGTTATCGCATGGACCTCATATGCTTCAGCATCCACAATCACCCATGCGGGTGATTATATTTTCCGCAACTCCTATAGCAATATCGACATGGCACAAGCTATGGCTACCCAAGCGCTTAAAAAAGGCAAACGGGTTGCAATTATTACCGAGCACAGCGCGTTCGCCTCTGACCTTGAGCATTTTTTTGTACAAGACGTACCCGCAGGTGGGGGCGCAGTGGTCGCTCAAGAAATTTTTGAGCAAGGGACTCGTGATATGCGCACGCAAATCACCAAACTACTAGCAAGCAAGCCCGATGTGGTAGTACTCAACCCCAACGGACGCGATACGGGGCTTGCGATACTAAAACAATTGAGCGATCAAGGTTACCAAGGACCACTGGTTGGCAACTTCTTCGGTGGGAGCAGAGACGTACAACTTTCTACCCAAGCCCAAGGTATGGTTTATGTTTCGGATCCGGTCTTTGTCGAAAGTCCGCTCAAACAAAAAGTCTTTGCCGCGTATATACACCGCTACGAACAACCAGATATGGAGTGGCCGGTGGGTTCTCGCTACGACGCAATTTATATTCTTAAAGATGCACTCCTTGCGGTGGGTGATGATCCGACCAAACTCAAAGACTATCTCCACCATATGCCTAAAGCCTTTACCGGCATCTTGGGTACGTATCGTTTCGACGCCAACGACGCTGACATCACCAACGTGCAGCCGTCGATCGCAAAAATTCAAAACTTTATTTCAGTTCCGGTTAAATAAATACGATTGCTCTCACTATAACTGAGTGTTATTCTTGCGGCATGAATAAAGCTGCTTGGTGGATCGGCCTAGGAGTGCTAGTGGTGATAGGCGTAGGCATATACGCTTATCAAAAACATAGCCTGAACACTAGCGGGGCAATCAAAATAGGAGCCGCTTTGGGACTTACTGGATACGGCTCTGCATGGGGAGAAGGGGAACGAGAAGCAATCCAGCTCGCCGTGGAAGAATTCAACGCGAAAGGCGCTCTCCAGGTTCAAGTTATCACTGAAGACACAAAATCAACCGGGGAAGGTACAGTCAACGCAATAACAAAATTGGTAAATGTCGATCATGTGCTAGCTATCATTGGCCCTACCTGGGGTGATAGCTTCCAGGGTGCCTACCCGCTTACGCAGCAAAAGCACGTGCCCATCATCACTCCATCTGGAGCGATGGAAACTATAGAAAATAAAAGCAAACTTGATTATCTTTTTTCAACGTGGTTACCCCAACAACCAGAGACAGCCGCCCTGGTTCAGTACCTACTCAACCATAATCTAACGCGCGTTGCGACCGTAACCGACCTCGATGCTTTCAACAAAAAAGCTACAGAGATTTTTATAGCGACCGCAACTGCAAAAGGGCTGACGGTTGTTTCTCACGAAGAAGTACCTATCGGGACGACTGACTTCCGCACATTGATTACTAAACTTAAAAGTCTCCAACCGCAAGCGGTATTTGTTAACTTACAAGACACTTCTTCCATCGGACCGTTTAATCAGCAATTAAAAGATCTGGGGGTAAAGACCCTTCTGTTTGGCGTCACCAGTGTTGAAAATCCAGAGAATCTACAAAAATTTCCGCACTTTTTTGATGGAATGGTTTACTCCTTCCCTCATATATCCCAAACCGCTAGTTACCAGAGCTTCGCTCAAGCCTTCAAACAAAGATACGGGCAAGCTCCTGCAGGGCCTTCAGTAGTGGCCGGCTATAATGCTGCGCTCATGCTCCTCGCGGCACTCAACACCGGAGCAACGACGGGAGAGCAATTAAAAGCCGCCCTTAATAAAGTACATACTCCTGGTGTTGGAGTGGAAGATTTGAGTTTTAATTCAAATGGTCAAATTAGTGGCGCTGAGTTCGAAATAAAAACCATAAAAGATAATCAGTTCGTCACGGTTGAGTAGTCTCAACCGGCTTGCTAATCATCCACATCGCCTCAAACATCGGTTGTGGTGGTGGAGTAGGGGGCTTGACAAAACCTAATAGGGGAGTATAATAGGGGGTAAGAGGATCAGTAAAGCCTCTCTAAAAAACTTTCTCCGCAGGGAGGAGGATTTTTGGAGGGGCTTTCTCCGTATAAATACTCACTACTGACGGGTTATTCGCTTATCGATAAACCTATGAAAAAGGAACTTGTTTTTGGCGGGATACTCATTCTGCTCGTGCTTGGGCTTGGTGTTTTGTTTTCTCAGAATCATCAGAATAGTGGCGTGATAAAAATCGGCGCAGCGGTCGGGCTTAGTGGCGACTGTGCCGAGTGGGGCGAGGGCGAGTTGAAGTCGTACAAACTTGCGATCGACGAAATAAACGCTCGCGGTGGCATTAGTGGTCGCGCAGTTGATCTTCAAACCGAAGATACGCAGTGCGACCCGGACGGCACCTTTAATGCCGTACAAAAGTTGATCAGTATAGATAAAGTCGAGGCGATCCTTGGGCCTACCTGGGGCGACAGCTTTCAGGCTGGGTTTGAGCTAAGCAGCAAGCAAGGAGTTGTTGCAGTTGCACCGTCGGCAGTACTCAAGGCATTGGTAGATAACCAATTGTCGGTGGAGCATATCTTCTCGACCTGGTTCCCCGTCGAGAGTGAGATGAGCGCGCTCGGCGCGTATATGCACCAGGTTGGAGTAAAAAATATTGTGCTCGTGCACGACAACGACCCGTATGGCGCCATTGTTGCCGAGACGTTTGCTCAACAGTCGAGCGCACATGGCTTGGAAGTACTAAAAGATTACCGCTTGCCTATTGATTACGGCGATTACAAAACTACGATCGCTACGATCAAATCGCTTAAGCCTGACGCGGTGTTTGTATCCTTCAAGACGCCGGCCGCGCAAGCCACGTTTATGAAACAAGCTCACGAGTTGCGCCTTACCGCTCGTTTGTTTACCAGCTCGCAGATAGAAGACGCCTCGCTCTTGCAAAACTTTGCAAGCGGGATGGAAGGCGCGGTCTATGCCTACCCCGATGTCTCAGGCAACTACGACGGCTTTAAAGCAAAGTACGTAGCCAAGTATCAAACCGAACCGCAAGGTCCGAGTGCAAGCAATGCGTATGATGCAGCGCAGATACTTATATTCGCTCTTGGCGAAAAGGGGCTTACAGGTACCGACCTTACCAAAGCACTGGAGACTACCTCGCTGCCTGGTACGGTTACTAAGACGCTCTCGTTCGACCAGACCCATCAACTGAGCAATCTTACGTATCAAATCAAAACGATACATGATGGACAGTTTGTGGTGGAGTAATTATTCCTTAAGCGCGGGCGCAGAGATCCGCCACATCGCTTCGAACATCGCGTGGAAAGCGTTCGCAATCTCTTGGCTCTCAATCTTAACCGTAAATAATTCCTTCTTGCCGGAGGTGATGAGCGAGATATTGCCGCACACGGCGATGTCGGTTTCGAACGGCATAAATTCCTTGGGCATGATGCGAGCTTGGCGATAGGGCCCAGCGTGCCGCGCGGCATACAGCCGCGCGGCTTCGCTGTCGTCGAGCAGCTCGCGCGTGCGGAACTTTGCCGACGTGCGGTACGTAAGTTTTTGCAACGTGCGACCAAACAACTCTTGTACCAAAGACGAGTTGCTGAGCGCCACCGCCTCACCCTCCATCAAAAATATTTCGTCATAGGCTTTGTCGAGCGCTTGCTTGCCGTGATACATAACGACGCGCGGCCGCGGATCTTTGCTGTGGAACATCGACTCCAGCTGCGGAATGGTTTCCTTCAACTCCCGCAGGCGTACCTCGGCGTCGGTCAAAAGTTTGGCTGGATGATGCGGCGCAAAAAACACTTTGGTATCGCGCACCACCTTTTGGGCAAGACCTTTAGCCTCGAGCGCGCTGAGGACTGCATAGGCGGTGGGGCGCTTGATACCCGCTTTTTGGGCTATTACTTTGGGCGCTGCTTCCCCCAGCTCTATAAGCGTGAGGTAGACCTCGCCCTCCTTGCCGGCCACCCCCACCCGGGCCAATACCTCTTTTGGGTCCATCCTTGCAATATAAGGCTAAAATGTACTTTGTCAATTGAGTCTGACAACACGCTACCTAAATTGCCCTCAAAAGCTCTAAAATAAGCCTATTTTTGGTCAAAATCTATTGACTATACTTGCCAACAAGCACATAGTGTGGCCGTATGAAAAAGATAGCAGGCGTTATTGCCATAGGCATTTTAGTAGTAGGTATTGGACTTTATATAGAGAAGGGGGCGAACGGGCCATCAACGGATACTTTTACTATCGGCTCGGTGCTCCCGTCGACCGGAGACTTCGGCTTTTTGGGCGAGGAGGTGACCCGCGGTGCGCTATTGGCAGTCGAGGAAGCGCAAGCCAGGGGAGTCATGGTCAACTATATTCCCGAAGACGACGCGTTTGACCCAACCCAAAGCGTGCGCGCTGCCAGCAAATTGGTTTCGACCGACAAGGTCGATGCGGTCTTTACGGTGTTGGGAGAAGAGGCAAAACCTATTACTCCCATCTTTCAATCGGCAAAAGTACCGCTCTTGGTTGCGTGGGACAGCAACGAGTATCTCAAACATGCAGGCAATTATATTTTTAGTATCGGATTTTCTACCGAAAAAGATGGTGCTCTGATGGCCGACTATGCGTACAACAAACTTGGGTTGCGTACTATTGCCATAGCCGAAACCATCGACCCGCTTGCGCTGGTGCTTGGCGACTCTTTCCAGCAAAAATTTGAACAAGATGGGGGAGTGGTGCTGATGCGTGAGAAAGAGCAGTACAGCCAAACTGACCATCGAACCACCATTGCCAAAATAAATCAGAGCAAGGCAGATGGCGTTTATCTAATCATGGTGCCGCCACAAAATATTAGCTTCTTGCCGCAACTCAAGCGCGCCGGATACACCAAACCCATCCTCTCTGCCGACACGCTTATATCTTCTGACATCGAAGGCGCAGGTGTAGCAGCCGAGGGTGTGTACTTTGCCAACACCTACGCCACCAATCCTGATGAGTTGAAAAAGAAATATAAAGAGCGTTTTGGCACGGACACCAACGAAACGACGCTTGTTTCGTTTGGCTATGACAGCATTACAACCTTGCTTGCGGCGCACGACATCGCACAAAAAGAAAATATTCCGCTACGCGACGCGCTGAGCAAAGTCAAAGTGCAAGGTTTGGGCACCGCAATCGACCTGGGTGGCACGCAATCTTCAGAACGCATCGAAAAAATCTATCGCATCCAAAACGGCAAACCGGTTGAGGTTATGCCGTAGTGGGTAGTTCTACAACAGGAGAAAGAGAAGATGTCTTTTCTCGAACGCGTGGGGGCGTGGACCACATCCTTGGTGGTAGCACTCATAATGTTCACCCTAGTAAGGGGTGAGTTTCCAATACGATTTATAGAAAAGTCTGAGACAACCTGCTCAAGCCCCGCCAACCGGTAGGGCTTTTTGTTTGGCGTTTCCTAATTTTAGTGCTATTTTGCGTGCGGCTTTAGTTAGGCCGTAACCAAACAAGGAGGTTCAGATGCTCGAGAGCATCTTCTGGGCCGCCCTTGAATGGACGGTCGAATACCAAAACTTTGGGTGGAATTACTCCACCCTGAGCGCCGTGCTCATGCTCCTCTTCACCGTGCTCGAGACGTGGGGGATCATTCAACAAGGCAAAACCATTTGGGAAAAGGAGAGCGCGGAGTCGGTAGAGACCGAGCTGTTTCTCTACACGTTCTGGTTCTTCTTGCTCTGTGGAATATACGGGTTTTATCTCCACAGTATGGCGATGATTATTAATTGCTTCGTCACCGCCGTAGCCCAGATCCCAATCCTGCGAGGGATCATCCGCTTTCGCGGTCTTACAGAGCGGGAGCGGATCGTGGGCTCGGCGTATGCATTGATGCCGGTCATCGAAGCCGGTGCCACCTATTGGGGTGCGGTCTATATGTTCTTCGCCATCGGGCTATGGGGAGCATTTATTCAGCAGTTCCTAAAACTCCGTAGAAGTGGAAAGACAGGCGCCGTCGATATCTCGCTCTACGTTTCGTTCTATATTTCGACGGGAGTTTGGGTAGCGTATGCCTTCCAAACCAACGAGACGTTCTTCAAGATCGCGATGAGTGGTGGCGGAATAATCATCACTGCCATCATCGTCCAGTGGTCGTGGCTCCGGATGTTCGAGCCAAACCCGCCTCGGATCCTGCAATTTGTGCGAAGAGTCCTGCCATAGTTGGTGGGGCTTTTTGTTTTCTGCCATTGTGATATTGTGGCGGCATGTACCGGTGGAGCGATAACGATATTAGAAAGTTTTGGACGGCAAATACCGTAATACTGCTCGTGCTTGCGGTGATAGTTGGAGTCTACGTGATTTCTCAAAAGTCCGAGCACCAAGCTGGCACTATAAAACTTGGTGCTGTGTATTTATTGAGTGGCGACTTTACCGCCTATGGCGAGCAGGCGCGCAATGCCACCAACCTCGCTATTGCTGATTTTAAAAAAGCTCACACGGGTACCAATGTGCAAGTGATATACGAAGATACACGCGCTGATCCAAAGCAAGTACTCGACAGTTACCAAAAACTCATAAACGTCGACAACGTCGATATGGTTGTAGGGCCGATGATCCAAATCGAGATGACCACACTTTTACCGCTCGTTGCTCAGAGCGGCGTTCCGCAAGTAAGTATTGGCACGACGCGGCCGCAAGACCGAGGCAAATATTACAACCCGGTGGTGATGTGGCCCGACCCAACCCGCGAGACCGAGCAGATTGCGGAGTACGTGTACAACCAAGGGGTGCGGAGTGTGGGGATATTAAGCACGCGAGATACTTGGGAGAGCGAAATTTCTGATGCGTTTGCCAGGAAGTTTACCGAGCTTGGTGGCACCGTAACCGCGCACGAAGTAACGCTACCCGATACCAAAGACTCACGCTCTGCAGTAACCAAAGTCTTGGCAAGCAAGCCTGAATCACTGTTTTTTGGCACGTATTATAAATTTTACGACTTTGTAAAAAACGCCAAGCAGTTGGGATTTAAAGGCAAAATGTACAGCGAGGAAGTTGATACCCACATGGTGGAAGAAACGAAAGGACTTTCGGATGGTCTACAATTTATCTCACCTAACTTCTACACCACCGACTTTGTGACTCGCTACCAAGCAGCCTACGGCGACAAACCTACGCTACCGGCGGGTCAGGCCTATGACGCAACAGCACTGGCACTTAAACTGTTTGTCGACAACAACGGCGACCGCACAGCGATCCTTAACGCGATGAAAAATCTAAAATCGTATGGTGGTGTTTCGGGCCAGGTAACCTTTGATGACACCTATCGGGCGACCTTCCCTCTCCATATTTTCGAAGTTCAAAACGGAGAAATTAATCAAATTAAATAATATATGAGCAAAAATATTTGGATCGGGGTTTTGGTTGTAGTAATCGTAGTGATTGCAGTGTGGATTGGTTTTAGTAAACCAAAGCAGGCGAGTGGTGAACCAATTACGATTGGCGTCTCAACTATTTTGACTGGTGATTTTGCGGCAGCAGGAGAGAACATGGTTAATGCGGCTAAACTCGCTGTTGAAGACGTAAATAAAAACGGCGGTATCAATGGCCGTCCGCTCACTCTTGAGGTGCAAGATGCTGGTTGCGACAGTAAGGGTGGGCTTAACGCTGCTCAAAAACTTATCCAAGCAGACGGTATCAAATATATTATTGGTGGCACCTGTAGTAACGGGACTCTCGCAGCCGCCCCGCTTGCTAACGCACAACACGCGGTATATCTCACGCCGGTCACCGGCGGCAAAAATGTGGACGAGGCGGGTGATTATATCTTCCGCATTGCTAACTCTGACATCCTGGCTGGGCGCGACCTAGCTAACGCAATGTTGAAGATGGGCTACAAAAAAGTTGCCACGATCACCGCAGTGACTGAATACACGTTGGATATCCAGAAAACTTTTGAGCAAACGATTAAAGACCAAGGCGGTACGATTGTAGCTTCTGAAGAATTCCAACCTGGTACCAAAGATTATCGCACCACGATAGCAAAGATTCGTTCCAAACAACCACAAGCACTCCTTGTGTTGTCACAGCTTGGGACCGATGCAGCACAGTTTATCAAGCAAGCACGCGAGGCAAGCTACACGCCGCCGATCTTTACTGACTTTACCCTCGCGACCAATGGGAGCGTCAAAGAAATTCTCGGATCGCTCGACGGAATTTACTTTGCCGATCCTAAGTACGATCTCAACAACCCCACAACCAAAACATTCTTCGAGCGTTACAAAACTACTTACAACACCGACTCGGTAGTGCCGTTTCACGCAGCATCAACCTACGACGGCATTATGATGCTCACCAACGCTCTGCGCGCCGTCGGAGATGACAGCACAAAGGTACAGCAGTGGTTAAGCTCGAACGTTAAAGACTTCAAAGGGCTCATGGGCACCTACTCTCTCGATGCGCAGGGCAACTCGGATCTTGGTTTCACCGTCCGAGTAATCAAAGACGGCAAACCAACTGATATTCAATAGCAAGACTGTTTCATTAGGGTTGGTATACTAAACCCATGAGCGCGCTTGCAACCAAACAGCTAGTCAAACGATTCGGCGGGGTGCATGCTGTTGACCACGTTGATGTTGAGTTTGATGCAGGAAAAATTACGGCACTCATTGGACCAAACGGATCGGGCAAAACTACTTTCATCAATACCGTCACCGGCATGCTGCCAATGGATGGTGGAGCCGTCGTCATAAGTGACTCCGTCAAACTTACAAATATCAAACGTTCACAAATAGCAAGCTATGGAATTACCCGGACATTCCAGAATGTAAGACTAATAGGGCAGCTCTCAGTGTTAGAGAATATTTTAGTTGTACTCACTGAGCGTAACGTGTGGGGCGCGTTGTTTGAGAGGCATGGAAAATTTCACCTCGACCAAGCCGAGGATATTTTAAAGAAAGTTGGTTTGTGGGAAAAGCGCGAGGCTCATGCCGAAAACTTGTCCTACGGCCAACGCAAATTGCTTGAAATAGCCCGTGCTATAGCCATGAAATCGAATATCTACTTTTTTGACGAGCCCTTTGCGGGCCTGTTTACCGAAATGCGCAAGATAGTTTCAGAAATTTTGCACGAGCTAAAAAACAAGGGGGCTGCCGTTATTTTAGTCGAGCACGATATGACCTTGGTGCGCGAGTTGGCCGACACTTGCTACGTTTTAGACTCCGGCAAAGTCTTGGCCCACGGCACACCCGAAGAGGTTTTACGAGATTCTAAAGTAATCGAAGCTTATCTCGGTCGCTAGTTGGTTTGCTGCAAGTGAGCAGCCAAAAACTCTTTGGGGTCGACCTTGCGCGCAAAAGTTTTTAAATATTCAAACAACATTTTAAACATCAAGAGCATTTCGGCATCCTTCATCTCCACCGCGATTTCTTCTTTAAAATGCAGCACGAGTACCCGATCGCGGAATAAAATTATTTCTGCATGCGAGGGCATAAATTCGGGCGGAATAAGGTACACCACATTTAACCTATCAACATAACTTTCGGCCCACTCGCGCCCCCAAAAGGGCAGAAGATTTTTAAAATAATTTTCAGGGATAAACGATTCGCCAATAATCTCTTTGGCCTTGAGCATGCGGTTGATGATAAGTACGTTTTGATAGCCAACCATCTCCATCCAACTATCGTCCATATTAGCTCCCTGCAAAATATGAAACCGCTCGTGTGGATTTAAATCGACAGCTCTAAAAATTAATTTCTGGAGCGCATCGCCTCCACGGTGTATGGTAACGCTCGTATCATCTTTGTGTTTAATCTCAAACACCGAAGAATTTTTTAAATGCTCAAGCTCGTTGATGGCGCCCCCAAGCACCTCGGCAATCGGTAGGGGAGCGGCGCGCAACCAAACAGTTTTATTTTTTATTTTTTTCTTTTCGGCGAGTCCGCGTTTGCAAAGCAAATCAAATGCTAAGTAGGCGCTAGCATTAGGCACACCCGCCGCACGCACGACCTCGCTCGGTCGCTGCGGCTTGGGTGTCAGCACATCAAGCACCCGCGCCTCATGCGGTGCTAATTGTAGGAGATTTTGTAGCTTGCCAGAGAGAGCCATATTATCGGATTTTATGATAATTCAGAATAGCGTTTTTAACAAGCGTTTACAAGCTAAAATGTAATCTGAAGAACCTAAAAAAGGCCCTTTTTGCTGCTTACTAAGGATGAGCGTACTCTGTCGGGGCATGAAGCAAACACTAATAGCACTAGGGGCGGCCATCGTTGTGGGGCTGGGTATCTACGTCTGGGCCCACCAACCGGCGCCCGCACCTAACACGCCTATCAAGATTGGGGTCATCGTGCCGCTCACCGACGCCTTTGCCCAATATGGAGAGGAGGTGCGCAAAGGTATCTTTGCCGCCGCCGGCAGCTCGAATGTCGAATTTATTTTTGAGGACGAAAAGTGCGATGCCAAAACCGCGATATCGGCATTTCAAAAACTCACGAGCGTCGACGGCGTAAAATTTATTATTGGCCCCGGATGCGGCAGCCCCCAAGAGGCTGTGGTGCCGCTGTTGCAGAGTGCCGGTGTGGTAGCAGTGGTGCCCTCGGCCGCCTCTAAAGATTTGTATGCAAAGAGTGGCGGCTACTTCTTTAATATCCAGTACTCACTCGAGGATGAGTCAAAGTTTGTGGCTGCTCAAATGTATGCCAAAGGCTACAAAAAAGTTGCGCTCGTAACCTATGCCAACTCCTTTTCTGACACGCATGCCAAAAGCTTCCGCGCTAACTTTGCAGGCATGATTGTTGTAGACACGCGCATTCTCGACGGCAACACCGACCTCTTGCCTGTGCTTACCAAAATTAAAGCAGCGGGCGTCGATGCCATCTATGCGCCAGATATCTCTTTCTTTTTTGCCGGAGCAACTGCTAAAATGCAGCAACTCAAAATGACTACGCCCGTGTGGAGCACCTATGTTGCAGAACTTCCGGGAGTGCGTCCGTTGGTTGAGGGCGTCACGTACTCATTCCCCGCTAATATCAAAGGCTCCGAAGGCGCCGTGTACGGTCTCGCCAAACTCGCCGCCGAAACTTTGGCTCCGCTTGCAGTGGAGTGCAAAAACGATGTTGCCTGCGTAAAACAAAAACTCGAATCCTCAAATAAATTTGTCGAGGGCGTGTATAAAAGTGAGATCATCCTCAAAAAAATTGAGAGTGGTTCGGCAATAAAATTGCAGTAGCGCGTTTTTGTTGCTGTGTTAGGGTAGAGCCATGAATAACAAGTGGCTTATTGCGGCAGTCATTATTGTGGTGTTGGGAGGAATTTGGTATTTTGCCGCGCGGCCAAAGGTCGCCAGTGGCGAGCCTATTAAAATTGGAGCTGACTTCTCTCTTTCGAGCTTTGGAGCCGGGTGGGGAGAGAACGACCGCGACGCCGCTATGCTTGCGGTTAAAGAAATTAATGCAAAAGGCGGAGTATTGGGCCGGCCGCTACAGTTAAATATTCAAGACAATCAGTCGACTGCCAAAGATGCGGTGAGCGCCGCGCAAAATTTGATTGCGGGTGGTGCAAAATTCTTGCTCACCGGTTGGACCGATCAAACTCTTGCCGTCGCTCCATTACTTGTCCCTAACAACGTACTCGGCATTACTATCTCAGCCGGCTCAAACAACGTTACCGATGGGAGCCCTAACCTCTTCCGCGTCTGGCCTGCCGACGCCGGGCAAGCCACGGCTATTGCAGAGTATATCCACGACAAAGGCTATAAACGCGTAGCCATATTCCATAACCCGGGCTTTTACGAAGACGACTTGTACGCACGATTTAAACAAGACGCAGCGCGTCTTGGGCTCACTCTCGTTGCCGACCAAGCGATACCGGACGCACAAACTAGCGATGTACGAACGCCGATGGCAAAAATAAAAGAGGCGAACCCCGATGTAATTTATTTCAACACCATCACCGGGCTTGGCATACGCGAGGCGCGACGCATCGGGCTCAATGTCGCGATGGCATGGTTTAACGACGCGACCGACGAGACGTTTACGAACAAAGCAGGAGGGGTAGCCGCGCTCGAGGGCTTGGTATATCCGGTCCACGGGCCATCAACACCAGGGTTTGTCGATGCGTTTAAAAAAGAATACAACCGTGAGCCTGGCACCTCGGCCAACACCACCTACGACGGCGTGATGTTGCTTGCACAAGCGATCGAGCGCGCGGGCTCGACCGACATCACAAAAGTTTCGGCAGAATTATTGAAAGTAAAAGACTACCAAGGGGCTTCAGGCACTATAACCATCAACGACAAGCGCGATCGCGCTATGGGCGAGGTCATAATCATGCAAGTCAAAAACGGTCAGTACGTAAAAGCAGAATAATATGAACACAAAATGGTTCGTTGGATTGGTTGTGGTACTTATTGCCGTAGGTGGAATTTGGTATTTTGCTCAAAAGCCTAATTCAGAAAACTCTGGAAATCTCAAAATCGGTGTCCTTGTACCTTTGACACAGACCTCCGCTTCATACGGTGAGGATGTTCGTGCTGGGGTAGAGCTCGCCCAGAAACAATATGGGAAGAACAGTATAGAAGTTATCTACGAAGACTCTAAGTGTGATGTAAAAGCAGCCACCGATGCCGCCATCAAACTGGTAACTATTGATCACGTTCAGGCTATCATCGGTGATGTATGTTGGACGGAGATTGTCGCTAAAATCACTGAACCAGCAAAAGTCCTTGTCATGTCAACTGGGTCAGCACAGTCGGAGGTGCGCGATGCTGGAGACTATGTGTTTCGGCTTAAACTCGATTCTTCAGTCGACAGTAAAGCTCTTGCAGACAAACTCTACAAGGACTTCGGTGCACGGAAAATTAGTCTCCTTCATGTAAATGATAATTGGGGAACAGGCATCGCCGTCAACTTCCGTGCTCAGTTCGAGAAATTAGGCGGACAGATAGTTACCGCAGATGCATTTAAGCAGACCGACAATGATTTTAGGACGTATCTCTCTAAGATAAAGAGCGTTGCTCCGGACTACATTATGATGACTGGATATCCGGGCCAAGCTGGGCTCATAGCAAAACAGGCAAGAGAGCTGGGTGTTAGCGCAAAGCTTGCGGCGTATAGAGGTGGTATAGGTGACGAAACGATTAACCTTGGTGGAAGTGCCGCCGAGGGTCTGATATTCCTTGACGAATTTAATGACGTCTCTCCAACCGACGCGACAAAGAGCTTTACCCAAGCATTCAAGGACGCTAATCATCGATCGCCAGGACTCTTTGCAGTTATGGGATACGACGCGTTTAATCTATATGCGGCAGGACTTACTAAATGCGGGGTAAACACAGAGTGTATTAAAAATTACTTTTACAACCTCAAAAATTACCAAGGTGCTGAAGGGGTAATCTCTTTCGACGACCACGGCGACGTTCTTAAAAATCTTGTCTTAAAAACTATCAAAGGAGGGCAATTCGTAAAAGCGGAGTAATTACTTGCTCGACACTTTCCAAAGTGCTTCAAAGAACTCGCGGTAGCCATCCGCGATTTCTTTGTTGGTGAGAGTAAAGCAGAGCAATGGTTTGCCAAAAATATTAAACACAATACTCTCTGGCCAAATAGCCATATCAACTAAACCAGTCGAGAGACCGGGGAAGGCGCGATACTCCCACAGCACCCGGTTTTTCTCCATCTTTTTAAATTCATCACGACCCGACTCAGGACCAATGTATCGCACAGATATCTTTCGTTCGGCACGGATTCGCTCGTATTCCTCATTTTCTTCTCCAATCAACGAAAAGTAATGCCCGCGCAATGCGTTGATCACGTCGATACGGGTACCTATTGGTGCAGTGCGAAACATTTCTAGCTCATGCGACACAAGCGCATCCGCGCCTTGGTATACCTCAAAGCTTTGTTCGACCGTTTGTACATATTGATCTTGTAATTGACGTACGAGGTTTTGTGCAATAAGTTTCTTCTCCTCAGCAAGCGAAAGGATACGTCCTGGCGCGCTCGCACTAAATTTTTTGCGGCCGTTTTGCAAAATATGCTTTACCAAACCTAATTCTTCGAGCCGAGCGAGGGCATTGTAGACAAATTGTTTGTGCAACCCGGTGGCTAACACGAGCTTTGAAGAGCCTACATCCTTGCGGGAGAGTAGGGCAAAGTACACCAGGGCTTCTTTTTCTGAAAGACCCAACTGCTGCAGCGACTCAAGGGCTTTTTTATTTTGGTCAATTATTTTTGACTGCATAGTTTTTTAGCTTTATTTAACAATACTATATGGTCAATAATTTAGTAGTCAAGAATCATTGACCAATGATCCATACTGCACTACACTTTTTGGGCATGAACAAGATATATACCGCTTTAGGGGCTCTAGTATTAGTAGTTTTGATCGGCTTTTTTGGGTGGTCGGCTAATCAGCACAAAACCGAATCTATAAAAATAGGCGCAATCCTCGGTCTTACGGGCCCTGCCGCTACTGACTCCTTAAATATGAAGCGTGGCCTCGACCTTGCGCAGGCAGATCTTGCTGCCAAGGGAGTTGTCGTGGACATCAATTATCAAGACGACAAGACGGATCCTAAACAATCGGTTTCTGCAGCACAGTATCTACTCACGAGTTACGGCCCCAACGCTATTGTGGGGCCGGCATGGGAGTTTTTAGAAGATGCGGCTGACCCGGTTATTGCTGCTGCCAAAACAGTGAGCTATGCACCCGCCGATACGTCCGAGTATACAAATTTTAAAAGTCCGTACACCTTCCGCGGCGCACCGCGCGTAGCACTCTCGGAACAACCTCTTGCTGAGTGGCTACAAAAAAACAATAAAAAACGCATCGCTATTGTTGTACTCAAGGGCGGTTGGGGAGACACCAACGCTAAAGCGATGCGCGCCGCTGCAAAAGACGCAGGCGCCACGGTGGTGTTAGACGAATCATTCCAGTCCGGTACTCCCGATGCAGCAAATCTTATGGCCACCGCATTGCTGAAAGCAAAAAACGTGAACGCCGATATATTATTTTGGAGTGGATTTGATCCGGATGCGGTTGCCTTGGCTAAAAAACGTAATGAATTAAAATTTTTGGTACCGGTCGTAGTTGCCTCAACCGTGTACGATTCTTTGCTCTCACGCAATGCAGTATCAAAAGAAGAACTGAAAGATATGTACTTTGTTTCTATCCCCGTCTCGCCTGATTTTGTAGCAAAGTTTAAAACAAAGTATGGCGAAGCACCCGGCCCCTACGCAGATCGCGCGTACGATGGGCTGATGCTCCTCGCACAGGCCATCCAAAATAGCCCAAGCCGCGACGGTGACGCCATAGCTGCACAGTTAAGAAAAATAAATTACCAAGGCTACGGCGGCGTGTATCAATTCAATAACGACGGTGACGTAGAAAGTGGCAGCTGGGTTATCGAATCTATCGTTCGTTAATTATTTGCTCGATGCGCTCCAGAGAGCCTCGAAAAAGTCGCGGTAGCCATCCGCGACTTTTTTGTTGGTAAGAGCAAAGCAAATAAGCGGGGTGCCAAAAATATTGTAAACAATTGAGTCGTGCCAAATACCCATATCAACAACACCAGTGCCAGCGCCAGGAAAAATTTTATAACTCCAAAGTTTTCTTTCTTTAAGCATCTTTTCAAGTTTCTGCTTCTGCACTCCGGTTGAAACAAACACCGTACGAATTTCAATCTTTCTCTCCAAACGTATCCGCTCGTACTCGTCAAACTCATGACCTATGGCAGAAAGATAATCTTCTTCTAGACCGGTAATGACATCGATACGCGAGCCCTCGGGTACACGTCGGAGCATCTCCAACTCATGACTCACAAACGCATCTTCGCCTTGAAATACCTCGAAACTTTGCTCCGGGGCACCGGCAAAGCGATTTTGTAACTCACGGGCGATGGATTGCGCGGCCAATTTCTTTTCGTCTATTAAAGCAATGATACGCTGGGGTGCTTGGGCACTAAACTTTTTTCGCCCACCCTGGATTACATGCTGGGCCAATCCCAAATCTTCCAACCGAGCCAGAGCCGCGTATACAAACTGTCCATGAAGCCCCGTAGCGCGGATTAAGTTACTCGTGCCGGTATCGCGACGGGGGAGAAGGGCCAGGTATACCCGGGCCTCTTTTTCGTTTAATCCGAGCTCTTCGAGCTTTTTGAGCAGTGCGTGATTTTCGTGTTTATCAGCTTTTTTTGACATAAGTACAAAATATCCTTACCTGCTAATGCTTTTTTATCAGTATAACATCATCAATTCTTTTTGACAATGGGGTGTATATTACGATACACTTTTGACATATGAACAAGTCATATGTTGTAGTTTTGGCTCTAATTATTGTTATTTTGGGTGGTGCAATAGTACTGAAGGGAAAGTTTGATTCGGGAGAAACATTAAAAATAGGTGTCATAACCGCTCTCACGGGCGACGTGAGCTACTTGGGGCAGTCGAGCAAAGTCGGTGCAGATCTTGCAAAAATCGATCTCGCTAAAGAAGGCATTAACGTCGACCTTATCTTTGACGATGCACAACTCGACCCAAAGATGGCGCTCTCTGCCGCGCAAAAACAAGTGAATGTTGACCGCGTGCAAGCTATCTATAGCGAGTTTAATCCGGCAGCAGTTGCGGTGTCGTCGTTCATAAAGGATAAAAACATTCTGAACATATATGACGCGGCGCCGGTCTCGCCACTCAAAGAAAGTACAAACATCTATAAAACGTTTATAGACTTTGAGCACGGATGCGAAAAAACTGCCGAGTACCTAAAAAGTAAGGGTGTACAAAAAGTTGGAATCCTGCAAAGTAATCTCGAATTCGGACAGTTGTGCACAAATGGCATTGTTCGTGTGTATGGCGATAATGTTTCTGTAGAAACCTACAACCCAGGAACAACCGACTTCCGTACCTTGTTGAGTAAATTGAAGGGCGCAGGCTCGCAGGTTATCTTCAACGGCTCGTTTGCATCAGATCAAATAGTAGTTTTGCAAAACATGCGGGGTTTGAAGTTTGAAATACCTTTTGCGGGGCTTAACGAGCTCGTGACTTCCGATGCGGTTAAAAATGATCCCAGTCTCTTGCAACACGTGGTCGTGTTTGGTCTTCCAGTAGCTTCCGGTTCTTTCGTAGAAAAATTCAACAAAGAACTGCCGGGCGTGACGGTACCTGATACCAGAATGGCGGCGGTAGCTTATATACACCTCACGCAAATGGCACGGGCGCTCCATGCGTGTGGCACCAACATGGAGTGTGTACGCACTCAAATGGATAAATCGGCAGCGGCACCCGAGATAGGCTTCCGCGGATTCAAAAACCATATTGCCGACTTCGAGGTCTTTATCGAGGAGTTTAAGGACGGCGCGTTCGTACCGGTACCGTAACTGCGTTAGAATAGTGGAGTGAAAGAAACCCTACTCGAACTACGCGGAGGCAAGGTGCAGTACGGCGGAATTACGGCGCTCGATGGCGCGACTATTAAGATCGACGAGGGCGAGATCGTGGCGCTGATGGGCCCCAACGGAGCGGGGAAGTCGACGGTGCTCAAAAGTATTTATGGCTTGGCGCCGCTTGCCGAAGGCGAGGTACTTTGGCACGGGCAAAAACTTTCGCCCGTGCCACACCAGATGGCGGGGCGCGGTATTGCCTATGTGCCGCAAGGCCGGCAGGTGTTTAAAAATCTTTCGGTACTCGAAAACTTGGAGCTCGGTGGTTACGCGCTCAAAAACCGCGCCGACCTCAAGGTTAATATCGAGAGTGTTCTAAAAATCTTCCCCGTGC
The DNA here is from genome assembly GCA_943348815.1 of Candidatus Nomurabacteria bacterium. Taxonomy (GTDB): domain Bacteria; phylum Patescibacteriota; class Minisyncoccia; order Phycocordibacterales; family SBAW01; genus GWA1-54-10. The sequence goes on along the minus strand of CALQYT010000001.1, from coordinate 91,242 downwards.
TGCGCGAAAAGTTGAGTCAAAAAGCAGGTTTGCTTTCGGGCGGCCAACAACAAATGCTCACGATTGCACGCGGGCTCGTGTCGGACCCAAAAGTTTTGCTGCTAGACGAACCGTCACTTGGCCTTTCGCCCAAAATTGTTAAAGAAGTTTTTGCTTTGGTAAAAGAAATCAATACGATACGCAAAATTGCGATTTTGGTAGTCGAACACAGCATTAAGTCGGTACTCGAAATTACCAACCGCGCCTATGTACTCTCCCGGGGCAAAGTGGCGATAGAAAAAGCTGATGGCGAAGTCCTTGGCAGCGACGCCCTTGAGCGGGTATTTTTGCAATAACCGAGTGGGGTATACTAAGGGGGTACTTACTAACCGTAATTAAAAGATATGCAACCACAAGAAGGGCAACCCCGTAATGATGGGCTCAAAGAAACGCCGGAGGATGTTGTTACTGCCATTGTTACAACCATGCAAGGAATCGCACAGGAAAAGAATATAAAAATAACACCAAATCAACTGAGAACCGCGGCTGTGTTGGTTGCTATGGGCGCAGAAAAAGCAGGCGACCCTATTGTGCTCGAAGAGGCTGTATCGCCCCACACCGAACTTATGACTCAAATCAAAAAAGCAGTCGAATTTCGAGCATCGCAATAGTAATAACAAAAAATCCCCCAGCAATCGCTTGGGGGCTAGTGAACGCGGCGGGCTTTGGCCCGCCCTTTTTTTGCCAGATGAATCTCCATAAAACGCATTACCTGGAGAACTGACAGTTGATGCTGCGGAGATGGAAAACTGGCTTGCACAATCTGCATTCGTTCTCGTCCAGGATTGTAACTTTTAAGAAGTCGCTGCACCGCAGCGGCCGCTTCCAAATCAGCGATGCTTTGCATGACGTCCCTGCCTTTTGTACTTGCCGCTTGGTGCGGCCTCAGTTCAAAAACACAATAACACAGCTTTTATTTAAGTTCAATAGAGACCGGACAATGGTCGGAGCCCATAACCTCGGGCAAAATTTTTGCAGATGTTAGTTTGGGCACCAATTTTTTAGATACAAACCAGTAGTCGATGCGCCAGCCAACGTTGCGCGCACGCGCGTTGCTCCACACACTCCACCAGGTGTAGTGGCCTTTGCCTTTGGGCGTAAAGTAGCGAAAGGAGTCGACAAAGCCCGCGGCAATAATTTTGTCTATGCCCTCGCGCTCTTCGTCGGTAAAGCCATGGTCGCCAACATTGGCTTCCGGATTTTCCAAGTCATCAAACGTATGCGCCACGTTTAGGTCGCCACAAAAAACAACAGGCTTTTTCTTTTCCAATCGCAACATATATTCCAAAAACGCCGGGTCCCACTGTTTGTGTCGCAAAGAGAGTCGCGAGAGGTCGGGCTTGGCGTTGGGCGTGTAAGAAGTGATGACAAAGAAATCTTTTAACTCCATCGCCATCACGCGACCTTCGGTGTTTGGATCGCCATAGCTGTCGTCGTGCAGTTTATATTTTTTGCAGAGATCTTCGGGTAGACCCAGAATCACTTCTTTAACTTCTAAATCTTTTTTTACAAATATGGCCGTCCCCGAATATCCTTTTTTGCGCGTAGATGAATTCCAATACTCTTCATAGTCCGGAAGGTCAATTACGGCTTGGCCGCGCTCGGCTTTAGTTTCTTGCAGGCACAACACATCCGGCCTTTCTTTTTTTACAAAGGGCACAAAGACATTTTTCTTAACCACGGCGCGGATCCCGTTGACATTCCAGCTTATGAGCTTCATGGCTGTATTGTATCCGAAAGAGCAGCCCAAACCACTTTAAAAACTTCTTGCTGAGCACGCACGAGCGTTGCCGTTTCTATGACGATGGTAGTAATAGGATGGGTGAGTGGGTGTACCACTATCTTGCTCGGGGTAATAGTCATGTTTACATCAAACTTGGTGCCCTCGGGCAACAGTCGCACTTCTTCGTTAAAGTTTCTTTCTGTTTTTTTATACGAACGCGCGCGTTCAGACGGAACCAGAGCCACTTTGGCATTGAGATTTATTTTGATACGCCGCTCGATAAAGCTTTTAAAGTATGGTCGGTCAAACATATCCCAGCGCTCCGGGTCGCCAAATACAAAGTAGTCATCACCGTCGCGCAACTCGCTAAGCATCTCTTCGTACACGCTCCGCATTGCTTCTGCACCGTGATAGTAGCGGATAACCGAGTCGTTCCCCCGCAACGTGTAGAGTGCCTCAAGCTCGGGAAAGGATGCCTTAAGTGCACCTTTCTGCTCTTCTAAAATCCGCTCCAGACGGGCCGGGTTTTCGGCGATATAAATCTTTTTAAATCCTTTTTCTTCGACCCCAACCAAACCCTTGGCTTTAAGAGCCTCAATCACTGCATAGATAGTGGTGCGTTTGACCCCCGCCTGGCGCGAAATCTTTAAAACCGTCGACGGCCCGAGCTCTAGCATGGCCAAATAGACCCCGGACTCATGGTCGGAGAGGCCCGATTTGGTGAGCATTTTGCGCAAAGATTCACGATTTTGCATATTCTGTCGTATTTTTTGACAACATAAATATACTATAAAACAAGGTTATTTTGCAAATTTTTAGTGATTTGTTGACTTTTTGGACGTAAATTACAGATACCTCTAAACTATTGACATGGTCGAAATTATAAGGGGCTATAAACTCATAGTGCACTATGAATATCACCGCAACCCAAGGTAAACAGATTTTTGCCGCACAAGGCAAAGCCGTGTTTGCCGGTCAGGGTAGACAAATTTTTGCCGCACAAGGCAAGCAAGTCTACGCCTAACCCCAACAAAACCCGCTCCGCCCTTCCGCTCGAGCGGGTTTTGCGTACCAACTACTATGGCTACTTACTTACCTACAAAAGAATATATCGCCTTCTTTCCCGGACAAGGGCTCTTTTGGATGCCTTCGTGGGAAAAAGTTGTCGAAGTATACACCGCCACCGAAGCGCAAGAGATTATTGCGCAAGCGTGCGCAGTTTTACAGGATAATAAAAACAACTCGTCTGAAAAAGCGCAGCTGCTCGCTACGTTTCTAAAAACAAAAAACGTACAACTGACCGAACATAACATTACGGACATGCCTTCTTTACACTTTGGTTCGATACAATCGACCGATACTCGAACGTTTGTAAATAATCGACCGATCGATTGGCAGCAGGTAGAAGCATGGCTTGGAGATAAAGGCTACATCTTGCGTCGCCGCACTTTGATGGATGGCGCGTTCGACTCGGTATGTCCGGTGTATTTTATCGCCGACAGTGACGGTGAAGTTATTGCTGAAGGAAAAGGTCTCACCGACGAACAGGCGCGTCGCTCCGCGATGTCGGAAGCTCTTGAACGACTGCTCGGCGTCGCCGTGCCGCAGGAAGTGACTACTGGTACGTACGAAAATTTGTATAAAAATAAGCAGTGGAATCTCGGGCAACTGAGCGGCCCACGCGACACCTTTGCAAAAAATATCCCGACCGAGTGGATTAGTGCACGGAATATAACCCAAGACGAGGCGTGCTATCTACCGGCGGAAGTAGTGCATTTTGGATATACGCCTGAGCATACTAAGACGAGACTCTTTTCGCTCCACCACACGACCGGTCTTGCTGCAGGCTCGTCGGCCGAAGAAGCAACTCTTAATGGTCTCTTTGAGGTTCTTGAGCGCGACGCTTACTGGATCACGATGCGATGCAAAATTAATTGCCCGGATATTGATTTACAAAAAGTGAATGGTCTAACCCCCGCAATTATTACTATTGTTGAGACACTCAAACAAAAAGGCTTTCGTCTTTCGATAAAAGATATGTCGCTCGATTGGGGAATACCGATTGCGCATGCGGTACTCCAGGACCAAAACGGCAAGCTCCCCGCGTTTACCCACGGCACCGGTGCCGGCTTTAGTTGGACGGTGGCGGTTGGTCGGGCAGTCTGTGAGGTACTGCAAATGTATGCTGGCCAGAGCGCGGTGATGCAAGAACCCTCATATGTCAAAGAGGTTGCCGCGGTAGGGAATGCGGTGGCGTATGGCGAACTTATCTGGTCGGACCCGCTCTTTATAAAAAATATTGAGCACCTAACCACCCCCTCAAGCGCCTCGTGGGAATCGGATGAAAAAATTTTGTCGGTCGAAGCATTGCTCAAACATCTTGCAACCAGAGGACACGAGGTGCTGGTGGCCAAGGTTGGCGAGGCCGCCGGCATAGTTGTGGTACGTGTGGTGGTGACTAACAGTACACAACCCGACCCACGACTTGAGCGTATTAGCCCGCGCTTGGAGATGTGGCGCAAAAAGGAAGGGTTGCCGGGGTTTTATACCGACACGATACTCACGTAGTTATTTCCTCCGATGTCCGTGGAATTTTTTGTGCACTTCGCGCAGGTGTTTGTCGGTAATGTGGGTGTAGACCTGGGTCGTGGCGATGTTGGCGTGGCCAAGGAGGGCTTGCACGCTACGGAGGTCGGCGCCGTTTTCTAAGAGGTCGGTGGCAAAGGAGTGGCGGATAACGTGCGGCGTTACTTTGCGGGTAATGCCGGCTTTGATTGCATACTGTTTAATAATCCGCTCGACCGAGCGCGGCGTAAGACGGCCGCCCGAGCCGTTGCGGCTGAGTTGCACAAACAAAGCATCTTCAACATCGCCACGCTTTTGTTCATACTCTTTAATCGCTTGCTTAGCGGCGGGGGAGAGGAACACCACCCGCACCTTTTCGCCTTTGCCGCGGACAGAAAATTCATCTCTCGATAAATCCAAATCCCGATTGAGCGCACATAGTTCTGAAACACGCAGCCCGGTCGAAAAAAATAATTCCATGATTGCCTTATCGCGCAGCGACACAAGAGAGCTCCCCTCCGGAGCGCGCATCAACCGATTTAATTCTTCGGCCGTAATTAAATCGAGGTCGCGCGCACCAACCTTGGCCAACTCGATGCGCTCGGGATTTAAACTTTCTAACCCGCGTTTGCGCAAAAACTTTAAAAACGCACGTAGCGAGATCATGTAATAGTTTTGCGTCTTGTGCTTCATCGTGCCCGAAACGCCTTCTTGTCGATTTAAATGGAGTCTAAACTCGCGTACCGATTGCTCGGTGATTTTGGCAGGGGAGGTGATTTTAGAAAATGCGAGATAACGGGAGAGATAACGGTCATAATTCTCCACCGTCTTAACCGAGCGACCCTTCTCGATCTCTAAATACTCTAAAAATTCGGTCTTGAGATGCTTGAGATCGGCCATATGCTTAGTGTCGCACAATATTTTAACACGCCCATGGTAAAGTATTTGCATGAATCATTCGGAGCGTAAACCAAAGAAAAAAGAGGGTGGGTTTTCCCGTCGCGGTCTCCTTATTGGTGCCGGCGCAGCTGTGGCAGGCACTGTGGCGGCTCAAGCTATCGGAATCGTTGGGGGACTTGCTAGTCGTTCGCGCGAACGGCCAGGTAAATTCAACGAAACAGTGGCACAAGTTGAAGGGGTACCCTTGCGTTTCGTAGGTGTTGGGCACACTTTAGCAACTTTTAAACACAACGAAACTAAAATACGCGCCCAGGTGCGGAAGGCTCCATTTGTAGTACTAGAGTATTTTGACGACGACATACGGCCGATGGCAGTCCCGGGCACAGAAGACAAGATCGAAAACCTACCCACGATGGCCGAACAGTTTTTTGCCTCAGTAGGCAGAGTATGTGCAGAAGAAAGAAAAGATATTATCGTTGTAAATCCCGATACACTCAGTGCAGAACTGCTCGACGCATTACTAGTATTTGGTATACCGATGGCGACCATACTTGCGGCGGCTGATGCCGCCGATCGTGGGGATTTATCCAGCCTAAAAATACTTTTGGGAGCCGGGGCAAATATACCGTCATTTTTAAAATGGCGCAGCGAAGTAATGCGCAAGTTAGGAGGAAACGCGAGTAAAGATGCGTGGGCGCTTGATCTTCAAGATTGGCGAGACGCGCTAACCGCTCAAGGAATGGTGGTGGCACGAAGACGCTACCCAGCAGAATTACAACGGAAAGAAATGCTCGCCTATCATGGCGCCGAACACGCTCCCGTACTCGACTATATTGCTGATCCAAAAAAACGAGAGGAAAAAATGACTAACTACGTCCTCCACAACCTACTGGGAGACTTATCGTTGCGACGATACCATTTTGGTAAAGAAAAATGGGAGGAGCTTGAGCGAGTAAGACTCTAAAACTGTTTCGCCAAACATCCAAAATATTGACATTCTTGATTTTTCAAGCTACTGTTTACTGATCTTGTACCTCTAAAAAGCCCCGGGGAGGGCGTCATGAAGAAGCTGAGAAGTGCCTTTGCTGCGATGCTGCTCTTGTTTATCAGCATCGCCACCGCTGAAGCGGCCACTAAACCGGCCCGCTGCATGCTGGACGGCGCGAATGTCGACGACTACCTTTGGGAGCTTTACCAAAAGACCCCAAAGATCGATAGCCACGGCGAATTTGGTCACAAGGACCGGATCGCCGCACGGCGGGCCAAGGTGAGCTTGCGAGACTACGTACTCGGCCGTGCCGATTGCGGCGTCAAGAAACTGGCTTATAAAATGCTCAAGGCGGCCGAGATCGAGGGGCACGAGCCAGGGGTCACCACCTTTTTTCGTGACGACTTCCGTCAGGGAATGATCAAAAAGGGCACGAGGGCCCGGAAAGGATGGTCTTTCCACGGTGGGAGCAAGCGCGGCGGCATTGCGTTTGCCTTCGATGCGGTAAGCCGTAAGGGTGACACCCGTGCCGCGCGGCTTCTCAACAGCCAGAAGTTCTGGCTGTGGATCGACGAGCATCCCGAATACAAGCTCGGACGGCCCTACAAGAACAAGGATGCCCCGCACGTTGCGCCTCTGGACGGGCTGGAGTACAAGCTCGTAAACATGCGCAAGACATGGAAGCTCGCGCGTGCAAAGAGCAAGCTCCATGCCACCCCCACCGCCAAAAAGCGCTTCGCGGGAAAGGTCTTCAACAAGAAAAAGCGCTTCCATTGAGGGCCAAAAGCCCTCCCCTTACTCGCGACCCTGTCCTCCATTGGATGGGGTCGTTTTCTTTACACAACACAATAGCTGTTGCGTAAAATATGAATCTATGCTACTATTTGACCCATGCTAACCAAGCAGAAAAAGGCTAAAGCTATCAAGGAATCTGGTGTTCATGAAGGTGATACCGGCTCTCCGGAGGTGCAGGTAGCGCTCTTAAGCAAGCGCATTGATGAGCTTACGAGCCATTTGAAGAAGCACAACAAAGACAAGCACAGCCGTCGAGGCCTTTTGCAGATGGTCGCCGACCGCCGTACGCATTTGAAGTATTTGGAAGGCAAAGACAAGAAGCGCTACAACGCCGTGGTTAAGAAGTTGGGTCTAAAGAAATAACCTTCACCCGTTTTTTGTATATACTAGGGTAAGGTTTGCTTCGTTGGTTCGTTTTAATTAGTAAGGGCTCTTTTTATTTTTATATGGCAATCATTAAACACAAAAGCCAGCGCGTCGGCATTTTTATAGACACGCAAAACTTGTATCACAGTGCAAAAAATCTTTATAAATCAAAGGTAAACTTTGGCCAAGTCGTTAAAGAGGCGGTCGCCGGACGCCAACTTATCCGCGCGATAGCCTACGTGATCCGCACCGAGTCTGAGGAGGAGAAGGGCTTTTTTGAAGCGCTCAACAAACTTGGCATCGAGACCCGCGTCAAAGATATCCGCATTTTTGCCGGCGGCGCCAAAAAGGCCGACTGGGACATTGGGTTGGTTATCGACGCGGTCGCGATGGCACAAAAGCTCGACACCATTATTTTGGCGACCGGCGACGGCGACATGGTGCCGCTCGTTGAGTACGTGCGCTACACCTACGGCTGCCAAGTCGAGGTGATCGCCTTTGGCAAATCGGCAGCAGGTATGCTGCGCGACTCGGCCGACGAATTTATCGACATGTGCGAAGATCCGCGCAACTTCCTTATTGGCTACCGCGGCGGCGTCGGGCGTTACATCCCGGGCTTTGGCGGCGGCAAAGAACGCGTCGAGGCTGACACTTCTCCGCAAACTACCGAACCGCAAGAGGAGTGGAATGGCGATGGCGAAGATCCGGCTATTAAGATGAGCGGGGAGTAAGTAAGAAAAAAAAATTATACAAAAAACCCGGCACTAGCATGTGCTGGGTTTTTTGTTACAGTAGCGGCGGAACCCAAACCCAAAGGGGGCAACATGTTCCGCATCGGACGCTCACTATTCCTCGCTGCTGCAGTGCTTTTTGTCGCAGCACCCTCTCCTACGCAGGCAACTACCGAGACCGAGGAGGTCACCGTGGTGGTCGCTGCCGCCTGCTGGCGGGAGAACGACGTCGGCAAGCTTGTGCGCATCGCGCAAGAGCAAAACCTTATCAAGCAACACGAGCTCGGCGACGAAATGGAGGAGCAAAAGCTCTGCAATGTCGTGCTGGTAGACCCACAAAAGTTCCGCCAAGCGCCTGTTATCAACAACGCGCGCATGGTGCAGGCGTACCCATTCGTACCGGGCATCTCAAAAGAAACAGCGATCCTGCTGTTCTTGAGGGGAAAGCTCCCCGCACGGACGCTGTTTTTCCCGCCGTTCCTTAACTTCGATTAAGCCCGCCGCACTGGCGAGCTTTTTTAATTCTTACTCCTCAATCGTCACCAACTTATTGTTTTGGACTTGCTGGGGGGAATTAAAAACAAAATCGCGCCCCAGGGATGGAGCGCGATTGTGCACGTTTGCGGCGCCGACGTCAGCGCGAGACCAAGAGCGGGTTTTCCGTCTTGTTGTTGAGCATCAAAATGCTCCACGCGGTCGAGACCAGGAACACCATCTCCATGGTCACGAGGAAGTTCTGCAAGTGCAACGCTTTGAGCAGAAACGTCTCGGTCCGCGCCAACTTGAAGTAGCGGAGCACCGAGCGGAACGCGCCCTCGTGGCCGGCGAACCACTCCTTCATAAGCTCCGGCTGGGAGAACATCAGGATCGTCAGCAGTCCGTGTGCGAGCGCGAGCACCAGCACAACTCGCACCACGAGCGCGGAGTAGGACGTGAGCGAGATGCCCTCACCCCGAAGCGCCTGAATGGCGAAGTGCCAGAAGCTAAGGTAGGCGAGCATCAACACGCCGACCACTACCGCACGGTCGGCGTGCAGCCGCCCCAGGAGTACGAGCTCCACGAGGGCCGGATTGGTATTGGACGCCTTGCTCAGCGCAACGGCGAAGGCTTGAGCAACTTTTTCGCCGCTGTCGAACCAGCGATTGACGATACTGGCATCGAAGAACCACATGCCGATGAGTGTGGCGACCGCAGCAGCAAACAGTGCCATGCGGCCACAGGTGATTTGAATCATGCATTGCCTCTTGTAATTGCGCCAGGCTTTCCTTACGCTTACTTTTCGTTTCGATTGTACGCTTAAATAAGCAACTTGTCAATAAGTACAAAGCTTTAATCGGAAGAGGATTTTTGCTAGAGTAGGAGAGGAAATTATTAAGTTAAGCGCGAAGGGCGCGGATAGGCAGGCTTCAAGCAATGCTTGAAATCTGAAATTCGCGAACTTCGCCAAAGCGAATGCAAACAAAAAAGTTTGAGACGGTCGTGGGCGGCAAGCCCATGGTCGCAGAGTTTACTGACCTGGCCGAACAGGCCAACGGCTCGGTCTTGTTGCGCTACGGCAACACCGCAGTGCTGGCAACGGCAGTCATGTCGGGCCGCACGCGCGATGATATTGATTATTTTCCGCTCACCGTTGATTACGAAGAGCGCTTTTATGCTGCCGGCGCCATCCTTGGCAGCCGCTTTATGCGCCGCGAAGGCCGGCCCTCTGACCAAGCAATACTTTCGGGCCGCGTCGTTGACCGCACCATCCGCCCGCTCTTCCCCCAACACATCCGCAACGAAGTGCAGGTAGTTATTACCGTGCTCGCGCTTGACCAAGAAGACCCCGACCAAGTAGCGGTCAACGCCGCATCACTCGCACTCGCAACCTCGGACATCCCGTGGGGTGGGCCGGTGGCAGCGGTGCGTATTGGGCAAAAAGACGGTCAACCTATCATCAACCCAACCTACCAAGAGCGCGAGGCAGCCGAGCTTGATGTCCTGGCCTGCGGCAAAGATGGCACCATAAACATGATTGAAGTGGGCGCCCAGGAGGCCGACGAACCGACGGTCGCGAGCGCCTTTGGTCTTGCGGTCGAAGAGCACAACAAGCTCTTGGCCTGGCAGCAAAAAATAATTCAGGAGTTGGGCAAAGAAAAATTGCCGTCTGAGAAACCTGAGCTCCCTGCGGCACTCGTACAATTGTTTGAGTCTGAGTTTGCAGACAAAGTTTCTCCTGCAGTTTTTTGCGGAGCCCCGAGCAAAGAAGCGATTTATGCGTTACTCGATGCGTGGAAGGCGCGTGTTGCAGAAGTTGAGGAACTCAAAGATCTCAAACCAGGGGTCATCAAACGATTTTTGGAAGACAAAGTCGACGAAGAGATCCACCGCGGCGCCGTGGAGGACAACAAGCGCGCCGACAACCGCCGCTTTGACGAAATTCGACCACTGTTTGCCAAAGCAGGCGGAATCTCCGACGTCTTGCACGGCTCGGGTGTGTTTTATCGCGGCGGGACGCACGTCTTTACGGCGCTCACACTCGGTGGCCCCGGCGACAGCCAGGTGATAGACACGATGGAAGAGCACGATATAAAAAAGCGTTTCATCCATCACTACAACTTCCCCCCATACTCTGCGGGCGAAACGGGTAGGATGGGCGGCATCAATCGTCGCGCCACCGGCCACGGTGCCTTGGCCGAAAAAGCACTTGCGGCAGTAATCCCGCCGGCAGAGCAATTCCCTTACACGATCCGTTTGGTGTCAGAATGTTTTGCCAGCAACGGCAGCACCTCGATGGGCTCGGCCTGCGCCGGCACCCTTGCACTCATGGACGGCGGCGTACCTATCAAGGCGCCAGTTGCCGGCATTGCGATGGGTGTAATGTCGAGTCCGACAAGATCCCGAGATGGAGTCGAGGGAACGAAATATAAAATTCTGACCGATATCCAAGGCCCCGAAGATGAGTTTGGCGGCATGGACTTTAAAGTTGCGGGTACGCGCAAGGGTGTTACGGCAATCCAACTCGACATTAAACTCGACGGCATTCCGCTGCCGGTGTTGGTTGAGGCACTTGCCGGCGCCAAAGCGGCGCGCGAGCAAATCCTGACGGTTATCGAAAAAGAAATTTCTACGCCACGCGCACAAATCAGTTCGCGTGCACCGGAAATTTTGTCGATGAAGATCAAACCCGACCAAATTGGTTTGGTAATCGGTGGTGGTGGCAAAACGATCAATGGCATTCGCGACGTTTCGGGCGTTGATGATATCACCATCGAGGACGACGGCTCGGTGTTTATCACCGGCAAAGGCGGCACCGCACAAAAAGCTAAGGTGATGATCGAGTCGATTGTTAAAGAGTACAAAGCGGGCGAGGTATACGACGGCGAAGTAACCCGCATGATGGACTTTGGCGCGTTTGTACGCGTCGGCCCGGGCAAAGATGCCGAGGGATTAGTGCACGTATCTGAAGTCGCACCCTTCCGCATCAACAAAGTATCTGATGCGCTCAAGGTAGGGGACAAAGTCCGCGTTATGATTAAGGAGATAGACGAAAAAGGCCGCATCAACCTTTCGATAAAGGCGGTTGATCCGGATTTTGCGTCTCGCAAAGGACTGCAACCTTCTAATGGACCCCAGCGACAAGAAAGACCCGATCAACCTCGATAATATTCTTCTCCCCAAGAAGGAGAGCGTCTCTCCTGATACCGCACAGCGTGTCAATGCGGGTGCTCTTTTAGCACAAGAGCAACAAGCAGAGTTGCCAAAAGCTCCGGCAGCACCCGTACCCACTCCGCCTAAAAAACCCGAGGGTGTGGCACAACTCCAAACCTACAAAGGCGATATTGAAAGTGTGGTGCGCGGTGGTGCGTCGGTAGTATCGATTGCCTCAGCCGAGGCTGAGCGCCGCAGCAATGCGCCACTCCCTGCATCTGCACCAACTACCTCCAACCACGAAGGCGGCCTGCGCTGGGCAATGATCATTGGCGGCGTTATTTTGCTGTTAGGCGCGATAGGTGCAATCACCTTTGTCTTTACGCGCCCTACGAGCTTGCCGGTAGCAGCCGCCCCCACGGCACCCTTCCTCACGGTTGACGAAAGCACGCTCGTGGCGGTGCCCCAAGGCGCCACGCAAGAAACTTTTTCCACCCAACTGCAAGCGGCGCGGCAGAGCACCCACTTGGCACTCGGGCTTATCGAGTGGGTGGCGATCACGCGTACTACTGCGGCAGGAGAGGCGCCACAACTACTACCCGCATCAGAACTTCTTTCACTCCTCGCACCCAACGCGCCCCAAAGTTTGTTGCGCACGCTCGAGCCCAGCTACTTGTTTGGCATCCACTCGTTTGATGAAAACCAACCGTTCTTGATTTTGCAGGTTGACTCCTACGAAACCGCCTATCGCGGGATGTTGGATTGGGAGAATACGATGCAAGGTGACCTCTCGCCGCTGTTTGTCCGAACCCCGAGCCCAAAAATAAAACCACTCGAAGCCGACACTTCGGTCGGCTCCCCGACCTCTACGAGCGTCGGGGCCGCAAGCACTACTCCTCAACAAGTCCAGTTTGTCCCTACAAACTTTGTCGATAAAATTGTAGAAAACCGCGACACCCGCGCAATAGTCAACGCCCAAGGCGACATCTTGTTGCTCTGGACCTTCCTCGGCCGCAATATCATCGTCATCACGACCAACGAGTACACCCTTAAAGAAATCCTCTCGCGCATCAACGTGGCACCTACGGTGCCGACTCCGGGGCAGTAGCTAGACCAAACTCCAAAGACTTTTAAACATCTCGCGCAAGTCGTGGGAGAGACTCGCGTCGTGAACCTCCACCATATAATGCGGTTTTTGGCGCGTATTTACCGTTACTAAATAATCGCCCATCACCCAAATGCCCGAGACAAAGTTTGCTTTAGGCCACGAACGCATCTCACGACGAGGATATCGCCTACCCAGCTTTAATTCAGCTGCAGACATATTGGTGAGCATTTTTAGTTTGATCTGCTTGGGCGTCTGTTTCCAATAAACCTCTATTGCATCCAGGTACTGTTCAACATAACTGTGGTCCTGAAACCCCCACATGACTGCGTCGTGCTTCAACATGCTACTGTCCCATTTATAAGCTTCCTCTTTTAAAAACTGGCGGATCTTTTCTTCAGGCACAAAACGGATTCGAGACACAGGATAAGTTTTTTCTGCTTCGTTGGTGGAGAGCTCGTCCATAAGTTGTTTAAAGACCTTTTCTCGAACAGCCAAGCGTTTCTTTTCTTCAACAATAAGCCCGTGCACAGCGCCAGGGGAGGAGGGGGTAAAAACTCGAGGACGTTTCGAGGCGTCCTCCACCAGCAATCCCTTTTCTACTAAGCTACGCGCGATCGAGTAGGCGGTGGTGCGTTTTATGCCCGTAGCACGCGCGAGTGCCACCGGAGTAGCCGCCCCCGCCTTAAGTACTATCTTGTAGACTTTTATTTCTTTCGGATTGAGTCCGAACGCAACAAGTAATTTTTCGTTCATCCGACTACTATATTCTGTTGACGATTGTTTGTCAACAAATGTCCGACAAATATTGACGACTTACAAGAGCATCCCTATAGTGGTTACTGGTTGAATCAAGCATAAGGAGCTTGCTATGCCGACCACAATCAAAACCGCCACTGCAGTCGTAAACATCATTCCACGGGAAGACTTCGAAGAACGAATAGGTCGAGCGATCATTACAGTCGCTGATTCGGTTGCGGAAAGAGGTGCTCGGGTGTCGAGCATGTCCCACTCGACAACGCGTGTGACAGAGAACGAGGTGTTGGTGAGTGTTGCCGCCGTAATCATTAGGGAGTAGAGAACTACCAAATTAGGTACAGAGAGAAACGGGGGAGTTTCTCTTCTTTATAAAATGTTGAAAAACTTTAAACATTTTCTGAGAAAAATAAATCTATGAAAAAAAATATTTTAGCAATTCTTCTAATTTTTGTACTGATCGCGATAGGCTTTTACCTACAGCGCCACAGTACAAGTGGCCCGGCCGCAGTCGGTCTTTCTGGTGACACAGTCAAGATCGGTGCAATTTTAATACTGAGCAATAGTTATGCCGCTCCAAACGGTGAGGATCAACAGCGAGCGCTTAACTTAGCAATCGAAGAAACAAACGCTCAGGGTGGTATCGATGGAAAACCAGTTGAGGTCAACTATCAAGATCAAAATGGCGATAGCCCGCAGTGGGCTGTGAGTGCACTGCGCGCCCTACAATCGCAAGGAATTTCATTGATCATTGGGCCAACGTTTGCACCTGCCGCAAGTGCTCTCGCTCCGATTGCAGATAAAGAAAAGATTGTGCTCATAAGCGGCAGTAACGGCTCAGAAAAGTTTGCCCCGGCAAGCGAGTACACCTTTCTCACTCGTATGGCAGACCAGCAGATGAGTTACGACTTGGCTGAGTACTTATATAAGAAAGGTTTCCGAAAAATCGCAATACTTGGATCACAACAGGAGTGGGAAAAGAGTCAGGCGGATTTTGTAGCCGAGCGTTTCGAAAAACTCGGAGGCACCGTCGCTATCAAAGAATTACCGCTCACGAGTAATCTCGACCTGCGCGACGAAGCACTAAAAATTAAAGAAGCCAACCCTGAAACCCTCGTTTTTACAAACTATGGCGAAGTGATGGTAGCCGCGCAGCGTATGCGTACCTTCGGCATCAAAGTGCCCTTTTATAGCGTGGCGCTTGGAAGCGAACGTGTTGAAGAAGCGAACGGCACACTGGAAGGAACTATCTATATTAGTTCAGAGTCTCCACAATCTGCCTTTACTGAAAAATTTGAGAAGCGATACGGTACAAAACCATTCACCGGCTCGGACGCGGTATATGACGCCGCAAACATCCTTGTTGCGGCCATTAAAAAAGCAAGCTCTACCGATCCTGAGCGAGTTAAAAACGAACTGATGAACATCAAAACCTGGGATGGTGCGTCGGGCAAACTTACCTTCGACCAATATGGTGGTGCGATCAAAGACCCTCGCTTCTATGTTGTGAAAGGCGGTGAAATTCTGCCCTACACGCCATAGAGAAGTCTCAACCCGCAGGAGAGGGTCATGAATAGGTCAGCGTGGCAAGTTCTTCTCGAGATGAACGCAAGATCTAAGCAAATAGGAGAGAAGACCTTTTTTCTACGGTGGAAGAGGGCTTACTGTTACTTTGCAGCGCAGACTACGAGCGAGTTACTTCGTATGACCGACCAGGCCAGCGAGCTCACCGACGAACAGGCGAACGCCCTCAACTATTACGTTTGGTCGATCGCCCGCAGACGTGCGTGGGGGATGAATCAATCTACTCGTCTCCTGATTCTTGCGACATGGGTCAACAGCTTTACGCCAGCGCCCGAATAGGCGCTGGTTTTTAATTTGCTATACTGTCGGCATGGAAATAGAACAGTACAAACTTAAATTACAAGAAGAGTTTGAGGAGGTGACGAAAGAGCTCGAGACCGTAGGCCGACTTACCAACGCACAGACCGGCGATTGGGAGGCCAAAGAGACCGAGATGGACGAGGCGACGCCTATGCAAGACCCTAACGAGTCGGCCGACGCGCAGGAGGAATACGGCATTAACCGCGGGATCAACGACGAGCTCGAGGTCCGCTACCGCGAGATCCGCGCCGCGCTGAAGCGAATTGATGAAGGGATTTTTGGCATCTGCGAGGAGTGCGGCGAAGAGATCGAACCAGACCGACTCGAGGCCAACCCCGCCGCACGCACCTGCAAGGCGCACATGGAATAACTGTGACAACGCAGGAGACACGCTCGCCCATACAACTCCAACAAATGCGGCAAGCATTTGCTAAAAAAACCTTTGCTGAACGTTTGGAACTTTCGGCCCGCCCTACTTCTGCAGAACTGCTGTCTCAGTTTAAAAAACTCTCTCAAAAGTGGGACCCTAAGTCTGGCGGGGACGCCGAGATGTATCGTCTTATGCGCGAGGCGCGCGATGGTCTTATTGAAGAAGCGCGGCGAGTATATAGGGTAGCGCGACTGGTTGATCGTTTACACCTGCCCGCTAACTACACTCCGCAAAATCTTACGGCTAGCTTCAAAAAACTCTCGGCCTTATATCACCCAGATTTTGGAGGGGATAACGAACTATACCGGTTGTTAGTGGAGGCGTATCAGCATCTCAAGGACGGGCCGACACCCGCAGCGAGCGAAACAAAAGCGGGTGCTCCCCGACCCCCAACCGACCGAGAGCTCACCGACATCTTGAGCGCTATAGCCAACGGGCCTTTTAAGTTCGAAAGTCTCACCGCCACTTTCGATCGCCACAACATATCTCCAGAACTTCTCCCCGAAGCGCGCAGAAAACAGTTTTATGAAGACATGCGCCGGGTGCTCATCAAACAGCTAGCCGGGCTCGTACGAAAAGGGTACGTAGAATATGCCATGGACATGAAGCGATGGGCAAACACGGGAGCGCAGGAACTACTAAAAAACATTCACACCGAGGAGTTAATACAAGCAGCATTTAAATCCCGCTGTTTGCAGCTGCTTACCCAAGGACCATTCGTCTATCATAACGAGATCGTGGAGTGGATTAAATTGGGCTTCAAGTCACCCGCGATTGAAGGAGACGCTCAGGCACGCAGCGCCGTTATAAATAACTGCCTTATAACGCTAACGGAGGGGCCTCTTGCGTTTAGCGCTGCGACAAAAAAATGGCGAGAAGTTGGGTTTGGATACGATCTAAGCAAGGAACCGACCGTGCAAAGCACGATCTTGTCTGTTGCGGTGCAAGCAAGCACGAGCCCCTTTGTATTTAAGACCGCCGCAGAAAACTGGGGATCAGTTTGGAATACCGCAGAACTCCTGAAAAATCCCTTGGTTAAAACAGCGATCCTCACTAGTCTCCAGCAACTCCATAAAACCAAGGGGCAGCGTGAAAAATACTACTTGCAGGCTACTGAATGGAAGAAGTTGGGGGTAGAAGTCCCCACACTGCTCAAACTCGGGCCTATTCGCCGACTTAATTTGAGAATCTGGGGCTAGCTACTGTGTCCACTCCACGGGTACTCCGTTTTTAACTACTTCGATTTTTACGGGTGTCGAATCGACCGCGTGATTTTGGTTGAAGATAACGTTACCAAATGGCGTTTCGAGTGGATGTGACGCCAGGTAGGGCGCAACTTTGGCAGTATTATTTGTTGCTGCAATCGCACGAGCAAGTGCATAGACTGCACTGTAACTTTTGTCGGCGTTGTGACTCGGCTCGACTCCCCAATGCTGCTTAAATTCTGCAGCAAACCCTGCTGGACTAAACTCCCAATCGAGTATCACGGCTCCTTCGATCAATGCCTTGTCTTTGTCAGAGGCAGCAAAGGAGTCGACAATCGAATGGTAGCTGATAATCGTAGGTTTAAATCCAAGGTCGTTGGCCCGCGTCATAAAGTTGACGGGATCAACATCAACCATGTCGAGGAACACCGTATCAACTCCGGCTGCTTTGAGTTTGAGGATGGTAGTTTTAAAATCGTTGCCACCAATTTGGTAGTACGCTTCGTCGACGATGGGTCCGCGAGCAAGCTCCTGTGACACCTGCGAGAGTGTGCTGGCAATTTCCTGGCCAAACGTCGACTTAAAGTGCACGACCGCAATTTTTTTGCTATTGCTCTGTGCAAGATACGTCTTTAGTTGGCGGATTACCAAACTAAAATCAGGCAGCATTACAAAGGTGTTTGGCGTAAGCTCAAACCCGCCCGGGATACGCAAGTTGATGGGGGAGATGAGAGTAACCTTTGATTCATCGGCGAGAGGGAAGAGTGGCTTGGTCGTAAAATCAAACAGCCCGCCCACAATGCCTTGCACGCCGTCGATGCTGGTAAGTTTCTGAAACGCTGATACTGCTTGTTTGGGGTCGGTATGATCGTCTTCCAAAGACAGTTCAACCAAACGGCCGTTAATGCCGCCACTTTTATTGATATCTTCCACCGCCATCTGCACGGCCTGTGCTGCAGGTTGGCCATAGCTCGCCGCAAAACCGGTCTGCGATATAACCGCCCCGATTTTAATTGGGTTACCGGTCTGCACTGCAGGCTTGGTAGCCCAAAAAATGACACCGCCCAGCACGACTATTACTAAAACCGCCCATATAATATTCTTTTGCATGGCGGCATTCTTCCTTTAAAACGTCAAGTAGTCAACAAAAAGTCATGACTTTATTTCCATTTATTTATTACCAAATCTATTGCAATAGAGTATTTTAAAGGGTAGTATAGTCATATATTTATGACTGATTACTTCAAAAGCGCGCTGAAAGCAGGGCTCTCAGCCAAGGCCGCAACGGTATACGTAGCATTGCTGGAAGCAGGGGTGGCTCTGCCGCCCAAGGCCATAATTCTGCGCACCAAGCTGCACCGGCAGTATGTGTATGACGCGCTGCAAGAGCTTGAGGACCGGCGATTGGTGGTTAAGGAGGGGAGCGGGCATCGGGTTAAATACCACGGCGCGACACCCGACCGCCTGCTGCAAGAAGCCGAAAAAACACGATTGGACGCCCAAGATGGCGTACGCGACTTGATGAAACTTTACGATCGTTCGCCCGCAGGAATTGTAGAAATAATTCGTGGACGCGAGGCGGCAATAGAGTATGACCTGCGCTCGCTGCGCGAGGCGGACCAGGGCGACTTTTTAGAAATTATTGGCGGTGGCGGGATGCACTGGGTGCACATGATAGGGAAGGATATCGAAAAAGAGTGGAGCGACCTGGGTAGAGAAAAAAATATTAAGGTCCGCTACGTTGGCACGGGAGAGGATGTGCGCTACAACCTTGAGGAGAGCCCTCTCAAAAATGAGTCCCGAATAATCCAAGGTATTGGCGACATCGTGACTGTCGTCATTCGCAAAGACAGCGTTTGCTTTTGTATCTACGAGCCGGAAATTATTTACGTATTGGTCAAAAACGACGCGGCCGTAAAAAGCCAACGCGC
Organism: Candidatus Nomurabacteria bacterium; assembly: GCA_943348815.1. GTDB lineage: Bacteria > Patescibacteriota > Minisyncoccia > Phycocordibacterales > SBAW01 > GWA1-54-10. The sequence continues at coordinate 72,194 of CALQYT010000001.1, read as the reverse complement.
CCTGTTTGAGGTCTTGTGGCAGGCGGCGAAATAATTTGTTACAGTCACGGTGGAAGACACTTCACAGGGAGCTGCGGGGAAGCCCGCTTGAACGCGCATGATCTTGAACAAGGTTCTCGAGGCTGTTACGCCACCGCTGATTGCGCTGGCGATGGCGACGACATACGCCGTTAGACTCTACTATGGCCACACCCCGGCGGACGCTGCCGGTGCAGCTGGCATTGCTGCGTGTGTGGCGGGCGTCATCATCATCCTGGGTGCCATCGTTGTCGAGATCTACACTCCGAACAATTTGCTCGACGAAATGATCCTGGCGGTGGCAGCAACTATTATGGCCATCTGCGCGGCAGTGTTCGTGGCAGTGCAAACCACCTCGCCGCTGACAGCCACGCTTACCCTTAGCCTCCTCTTCGCTCTCCTCGGCTTCTTTTACTGGGTCTTCGCGAGCGAAACCATAGACGAGCAGGGCGGTTGGTTAAGGCCGCTTCTGATGCCGGCTGGCATTATCGCAGCCTTCTACGTCGACCAGTACTACGGGCAGTTCGACCGCTACTGGCCGGTTGCAACGCTGTTGTTTTGCTTGGGCATGCAGTTCTTCTGGCTGATCTGCTTCTGGCACGACGAGTCCAGCAAGCGGTTGCGGCCAGCCCGCTGACCTACTTTCGAGCGCCCTCGGGCGCTTTTTTGTTTATCACTATTCCTTCGAAAGGCTGTTCCAAAGAGCTTTGAACAAAAACTTCAACGTTTGAGCCATAAGAGCGTTTTCCACCAACACCACGCGCATTTCGTTTTTTTGTTTAGAAAAGAGACACAGTGAGTCGCCAAAGAGGGCCAACACCGTAGGGAGATCAAAGTCTTCTTCAAAAAATCTAAAGTAGCGTTTACTCTTTTGCATCTCGCTAAAGCGCGGATACTTTAAAACGCGCCGGTCGGTAAGCCCATAGGTCGCCGTGCCTTGCTTCAGGCGGTGGCGCGTAAAGAGGCGGTACCACTTGTCTTCGCCCACGGCCGAAACCATCGTTTCTATCGAACCAAACCAATACATATCTTTGCGTGTTGCCAACGCCTTTTCTATTGCAAAACGTATGCCTTCCTCCCCCTCATAGTGATAGACGCGGGACTCTGCGCCTTTTGCTTGCGGCAGTTTTTCTATCTCAACCAATAGCTGCTTAACGATATCCTCGTTACGCATCACCTCTTCTTTCTTTTTTGTGACAAAGTTTTTTAAACCACGGCGTGGAGGAACAAGGGCGATGTGCTTACGCGCTTTGTGGACCTCCCACTCCATCAATCCTTTGTCTATCAATCGGTCCAAATAAAAATAAACCGTGGCTCGTTTGAGTCCTGTTGCTTTGGCAATAAGCGTTGGGGTAGGGGCGCCTTGCGCAAGAGCGGCAAGATAAATTTGAATCTCCTTTTCCTCGAGCCCGAGCTTTTGTAGTTCTTGCTCCATAAACGTCGATATTTCTTGACGAATTGACTATACTCCAAACACCCTATTTTGCAAGGTAAAATCTAAAAATATAGGGAGGAAATATTAGATTTCTAATAAATCTTGACGTTTTTGCTAAAAAACGGTTGTATTAACGCATGCAAAAGAAAAATCTTTTTTTGTGGTCGCTGTACGACTTCGCCAACTCGATAGTTTATATCGCGTTTCTCCTTTACTTTGCACAATGGCTTGTCGTAGACGCGGGGCTCCCGGATTTTTGGTATAACGCGCTCTTTGCGATTGCAACGCTGATGCTTTTATTTAGCGCGCCCCTACTTGCGGCACGGGTAGACAAACAGGGTGGCGGAAAATTTTGGCTCACACTTGCCACGCTTGGCACGGCCGCTTTTTACGCGCTCGCGGTGTTGACTGCATACCAAGGCACACCATATGTGTGGGCTGCAGCGCTACTCTTTTTGCTCGGGCAATATTGCTACCAACTTTCGTTTGTGTTTTACACCCCGATGCTCGTGCAGATTGCCCCCGAAGGCAAGCGTGCCCGCGCGTCGGGAATAGGGCAGTTTGCTAACGCGTTGGGACAGATTGCAGGAGTAGTGATAGCGCTCCCCTTTGCAAGCACCCACTTGGGGCCGATGCTACCTGCAGTCGGTATCTTTTTGGTACTCGCGCTTCCGATGCTGCTGTTTTATAAAGAGTCACCTGCCGCTCCAACAACCACTCCGCACGAACCGTATTTTAAAAAATTATCCGCGTTTATTTTTACGTCTGCTGCGGCATCATTTGTAGTGGCGTACTTTTTCTTTAACGACGCGGTGATTACGCTCAGCAACAACTACGCCATTGTGCTGCAGCGCATGTTCGAAGTGCCAGATACTACCAAGTCATTGCTGCTGCTCGCAATACTTATATCTTCTGCCGTGGGCGGCGTTATCGCCGGATGGGTAGCAGACAAAACGAGTGTGTACAAAACACTGATCGCCTTGATTTTGGGTTGGGTGGTCATGCTCCCTATACTTGCTTCGGCACAAACATTCGTAATCTTTTCAGGCTACACCGTCATCATTGGCTTGCTCATAGGCTCCTCGTACTCGACCTCGCGCGTGTACCTCACTCAACTTTTGCGGCCCGAGGAAATGACCTACGGCTTTTCGCTTTTTACACTCTTTGAGCGCTTTGCGTCGTTTGTCGGCCCACTCGCTTGGGGCAGCACTATTGCGTTGGTTGGCAACAGCTCCGACGGCTATCGTGCGGCAATACTGAGTATGACGGCGCTGATGATTATTGGCCTGTTTATTTTGCTCAAGTTTAAAGACGGGTGGAAGAATCCCCTGAAGATCTCATAGTAGAATTTGGTGCATGCACTATGCACGGGTGGATGGGGCGCAGACATCGGCACTCTCACCGGTTATTGTGAGCATCGAGACCGACCTTTCGCAAGGTTTGCACGCTTTTACGTTGGTAGGGTTGCCCGACAAAGCGGTTGAAGAATCGCGTGACCGCGTGGCAGCGGCGATTAAACACGCCGGATTTACCTCACCCAAGCAGCGCAACCAAAAAATAACGATCTCGCTCGCACCCGCTGACCTCAAAAAAGAAGGGCCGATGTTTGATTTGCCGATCGCACTCTCGTATTTGTTGGCAGCGGGGGACATACGCTTTGACCCAGAACCCTATTTATTTGTCGGCGAACTTTCTTTAGATGGCCGGCTGATGCCCGTGCGTGGTGTGCTGCCGTTGGTGGCCGAAGCCAAACGCAAAAAGAAGAAAGGCGTTTTTGTCCCGGCCGAAAATGCTGCCGAGGCAGCGCTGGTACCGGGGATACCGGTGTACGCAGCAGAGTCGTTGGCACAGGTTATTGATTTTTTAAATACCAAAAAGACTCCTGATAATAAAAAGCGGGTGGGGCAGGAAATAAAACCAACGCCACAAACTAAAATTGCCCCTGACTTTGGCGAAGCACAGTTTGCCTTTGAGGATATCCGCGGGCAAGAGAGTGCTAAACGTGCCGCAATAATTGCCGCGGCCGGTGGACACAACCTTGGGCTCTCGGGCCCGCCGGGCACCGGCAAAACCATGCTGGCACGAGCGCTCGCGTCTATTTTGCCGCCACTAAACTTTGATGACATGCTCGAAGTCAACTCAATACACTCGGTCGCCGGTGTGCTGCGCGACCAAATACTCACACTCCCGCCGTTTAGGGCACCGCATCACACCTCGTCGTACGTCTCGATCGTCGGTGGTGGCGCAACTCCGCGCCCCGGCGAGGCAACGCTTGCACACAAAGGCGTGCTCTTTTTAGACGAGTTCCCCGAGTTTGAGCGGCGCGTGATTGAAGCGCTGCGACAACCGCTCGAAGACCGAGTAATTTCGGTCGCGCGCGCTAAGGGTACGGCGCAATTCCCCGCGCGCTTTACCTTGGTGGCGGCGATGAACCCGTGCCCCTGTGGCAACTATGGCCACCCCGAAATTGCCTGCACGTGTACGCCGATTGCGCTCGAGCGCTACCGCCGCAAAATCTCCGGGCCAATAGCCGACCGCATCGACCTTTGGTGCACGATGGGGCCCGTCGAACTTTCGGAATTAGGGAAACGAAATAGGGAGGGGACCGAAACTACTGCCGCACGGGCGCGCGTACTTAAAGCCCGCGCCGCACAACAAAAACGCTTTGCCAAAAATAAAAACCCAAACAAAACTAACAGCGAGTTAAACCCGCGCGAGATAGACGACCTGGTGCCGCTCACGCCCAAAGCGCGCGAGATTTTAGAAAAGGCTGGCACTCGCCTTGCCCTCTCGCCGCGCGCCTTCCATCGCGTCATTAAGGTTGCGCGCACGATAGCGGACCTCGATGAACACCCTGACATCAACGAGTCTCACGTGCTCGAAGCGCTGCAATACCGGGAGAAAAAGAGTTAGAAAAAACTTGAAATATTTAGGCTGGGGGAGTATAAGAGACAGTGGCGGGTTCTAGGAGGACAACGAAATGCCGATGAAATTCAGCGAGGACGACACTCTTTTGTTGCTTGACGCACAACAGGAGCAGTCGCTCAAACAACTTGAAGAGAAGGGTAGGGCAGCCGTCCTTACCACAGGCACTACTGGAGTGGTGGAGGTCGCCGACACGATCAACGTCCATCTCGACAACCTTGAAAAAAAGGGGCTGATCGAAGCACGATACACCGACGACGCGACATTCGTCCGTCTCACCGAAGCAGGAACGGCAAGGAAAAAGATCTTGCTGGAGAGCGCCGACTTGTCGACGCTGCAAGACGCCATCGTCAGGGTGACCACCAGCCAAGCCGCCTAGAGAAAATCGGGCGGCTTTTTTGTTAGTATGCAACTATGCCGCACGCCGCATCTATAAAACACCTTTCGCGCGACAAACACTTGGGCAAATTTATACGCGCGCACGGGCCTATTACCTTTAGGCGCGACCATACGGGTGGCGCTTTTCGATCGCTCGCCGAATCGATTATTTATCAGCAACTTTCGGGCAAAGCGGCAGATACTATTTGCAAAAGATTTATTGTGCTCTTCGCTCCAAACCCCACTTCGCCAAGGTTTCGCGGGGCACGGAAATTTCCTACTCCAGAAGATGTTTTGAAAATAAAAGTTACAAAACTACGCTCTGCGGGCTTGTCGCAACAAAAAGCAGGCTATTTAAAAGATCTCGCCGCAAAGTTTAAAGACGGCACGATCAACCCTAAACTATTTGACCGCATGAGTGACGCGGAGATTGTTGAGCACGTGACGAGGGTCAAGGGGATAGGCGAGTGGACCGCGCATATGTTTTTGATGTTTACGCTCGGGCGGCCCGATATTTTGCCCACGGGCGACCTTGGTATCCAAAAAGCCTTCCAAAAAGTATTTAAGCTCAAGAAAAAACCGTCGCCCGAAAAAATGGCAAAGCTTGCGCAGTGTTGGAGCGGCCACCGCACGGTCGCCTGCTTTTATCTTTGGCGGATGTTAGACTCTAAGTAACTTATGACCGAAAGAAAACCACAAACTCCGCAAGAAAAACTGAAAGAATACATGGGTAAGCAGCCACTCCCTGTTGACGCGTGGAATACTTTCTCTGCCATAAACCTCAACCTTGCCGTCGAAAACTGGGCTGCTATAAAGCCTGCTCTGTCGTACGCAGAATACATGCGACAAGTGCAGTTTCCCAACGATCCTGAGTTTGCCGAAGCGGTCATTGCCGCAAGCAACCAAAAAAGTCTGGACCGCGTCGCACGCTACGACGATACGGTTGCCCGTATAAATGTCCTGATTGGCAAGGGCATAAAATCCAAGAAGCAAGCCGAAGCACTACAAACCTTACTCCAAGAGATGCGGGAAATTATTTTTAAGTGAAGGGAGATTAAAAATCTTTGCCGTTGACCTGAGTGAGCGTTAGGGAATTGAGGTCGACCCCATCGAGACAACGAACATTGATTGCTTTCATTTCTTCGCCGGCGCGGTTGGTGCCGCGGCTAAACGATTGTACGCCGCAGTGCTTGCAAAACAAGTGATGAATACGTTTGGTATTGAATTGGTAGTTCGAAAGATCACCTTCACCTGAAAGCAGGCGAAATTTATCAGGCGTGACAAACGTAAGCACTAAACCTTTGGCGTGGCAGTGCGAACAGTTACAGGCAATGATCTTCGCTGTTTCTAAATCAGCTTCGACTTCGTACTTAACTTTGCCGCAGTGGCAGCCGCCTTTGTATTGCATGCACCTAGTGTAGCAAACTAGTGATGTTTGCCCTTTTTAAAACAAAAAAATAAGATCACCAGCCAGCTGAAATAAGGAATGAAGAGAAGAAGTGCCCAATACTCATTCCAGCCGATGTCGCGGAGGCGTCGCACAGAGCTCAGCAGATACACGTACAGGGTAATGTAGATTATCCCTATCGTAGCAATAATCATAAGTGCCTCGCCAACACCAAACGAACTAAATTCTTCGGTGCCGTCAAAAACCGCTCCAAACAAAAAGCCCCAAATGAACATGAGCGCGGTAGCTTTAATAATTGCCAATGCGTAAGGTCGGCGACTAATCCGCTGGCCTTTTATCGCAAACACTTCGTCGAGCCACTGATTCACCCCTTTAGTATAAAGCTAATTTGCAAATGGGTTGACCGCACCGCGGACCTCAAAGTGCAAGTGCGGACCGGTGGCGAGACCGGTTTTGCCGACCTTGCCGAGCGTCGTGCCTTGCGCCACCGCCTGGCCGGGCGATACCAGCACGCGACTCATGTGCGCGTAGAGGGTTTGTGTTCCGTTAGGATGCGAGACAACCACGTAACTGCCGTAGCCGCCATTCCACCCGCCCGAGCGGGCGACAATCACCGTACCACCTGCCGCCGCATAAATAGGCGTGCCCGACGGCGCGCCGATGTCTACCGCATTCCATCCGTGCAAACCTTGCGTAATAACGCCACCCGCGACCGGCCAGCTAAAGTAACCGTCGATTGCCGGGCCGCTGCCACCCAAAAACGGTTCAGAAGCACCCTTTTTAATTTTCGTGATCGATTTTTGATGCGCAGTCTGAGCAATTTGTGCGGCGGTAGGCGGTACCTCGCCGTTGGGGATGATAAGGACACTTCCTTCTTGCAGCGCCGCATCAAGTGCTAGGTTGTTGTACTGCGCTACTTCGTTGGCATCGGCTTTATATTTTTTGGCGATCGCAGCAACCGTGTCGCCTTTTTGAACGATGTATTTAACCCCCGAGATAGGGAGGATAATCAGTTGGTCGCCTTCATGAATAACACCGCCGGGAAGATTGTTGGCCCACACGATGGTGTTAGGAGAAACGCCAAACATTTTGGCTATCGCCTGCAGCGTGTCGCCCTTGTGCACGGTGTATACCGAAATAGCGCTCGCTTGCGGCGGCGCGTTCTCGACATCGGCCTGGGTGCCGGATGGGCCGTCTTCGGACATGAGCGCCGTGCCGCCGACCAGCTCGATATCGCCACCACCCACCGAGGGGCTTGGGTCGATATTGTGCGCGGGAGTAAGGAGCGAAACGGTTTGCGAGTTGTACTGCGTTGCAGCCGCCTGAGACTCGTTAGAAAAACTGTGGAGGAGAGCTGGGATAGAAAAAATGCTCGCCGACACTACTGCGGGAGCGAGGAAAAACAAAAATCCGCCCGATGAAGCAAGGATGTAGAGAACCGAACGTTTGAGCTTCTCCGCGAGACGCGGGGAAGAATGTTGAGGAGTTGGTTCCAAAGGTGTGTTCAGGCCCTGCCCGCCGGCAGACAGGTGAATTTCTCTCGTATTCCGCTAAAAAATGGCTCTACAGAGCCACTTTCTTGCTCCCATCCCTGTACTCTCTCACTATACGCAGGGGGGTCTTAGCCCGTCAACTACTTAGTTTGAAGGCTGTGGAAAACTGAAGCCCCGTTCATGAAAAAACGTTGAAAAATAAGGTCAATATGCTATCTTCAGGGTGATGAAGGTTCCGCTCCAACTTAACGCTCAACAACAAAAAGCCGTTTTGACAATAGGGGGGCCGCTCTTAGTGATAGCGGGCGCCGGTGCGGGGAAGACCCGCGTTATTGTCGAGCGCATCCGCGAGATTATCCGCCAAGGGGTGGCGCCGGAAAAAGTCCTTGCGGTTACCTTTACTAACAAAGCGGCGCAAGAAATGCGTAATCGCATCCAAGGTTCGACCTTCGCTCAAGGCTCTCCAAGGTCGAACCTTAAAGATATCCCCTTTATTTCGACTTTTCACTCCCTGGGCCTGACCCTTATTAAAGAGAACCACAAAGTATTGGGGCTTAAACGCAACCCGGCCATTTATGACCGCGGCGACTCTCTGCGCGAAATTAAGCACGCACTCAAAACGATCGGCGCCGAAGATTTGGAGCCACGGATGGTGCTGGCGGTCATATCGCGCAACAAAGGCGAGGGGGTGGATGCCGACTCCTTTACTGCCGGGGCTACGAGCCCCATGGAGCGCGACGTTGCCCGTGCGTGGCTGGTGTACGAAAAAGAGCTGCGCGAGAGTGGTGCTCTGGACTTTGACGACCTACTCGTACGCGCGGTGGTGTTGCTGCAGACAAATCCGGAGGTGCGTAAAAAATATCAGGAGCGTTGGGAATATTTGCACATCGACGAGTATCAGGACACCAATGCTATACAAGCAACCTTGGCCGAGCTGTTGGTCGGGCCACAGAAAAATATTTGCGTCGTGGGCGACCTCGACCAAACTATTTACGGGTGGCGCGGCGCTATGATCGAAAACATGCTGTCGTTTGAAAAAAAGTTTGGCGGGCACGTGGTAGTGCTGGAGCAAAACTATCGCTCAAGCCAAAATATTTTGGATGCAGCCAACGAATTGATTGCCAACAACCCAAACCGGCCAGAAAAAAGATTATTTACCGAGGCAGGGCCGGGCGAAAAGTTGGCGCTCTATGCCGCCGGCGACGGGGGAGACGAAGCGCTGTTTGTCGCGCGCAAAATTGGTGAGCTCATACACGACGGCGCGCGGCCGCAAAGTATTGCTGTGCTGTATCGGGCGAACTTTCAGTCCCGCGCGATTGAAGAAAAGTTGCTCGACGCTGGCATACCCTACCAAGTCCTTGGTACGCGCTTTTTTGAGCGCAAAGAAGTTAAGGACGTGTTGGCATGGCTGCGCGCGGCGATTTCAGAAACTCCGACCGAGCTTGCACGGGTGATTGATACGCTCTCGGGCGTAGGCAAAGTGAGCAAACTTAAAATTTTGGCCGGGCAGGAACATACTTTGGCGCCAAAAATCCGCGAGCGTTTGAGCCGGGCCCGTGCGACGCTGCAAAAAATTGGCGTACATGCTGCTAACTTGCAGCCGTCACACCTCGTGCGGATGGCTATTGTCGAAAGCGGCATTGAACAGACACTCAAGGACGACAAGATCGAAGGTGGGGAGCGGTTGGAGAACCTCCGCGAACTCGTTTCGCTTGCCGTTCGATACGATGGACAACCTGCGCCGAGTGGACTCGAGGCGTTTTTAGAGTCAGCCGCATTAGCGAGTGACCAGGACGAACTTAAAGAAGAACGCGATGCGGTGCGGCTGATGACCGTACACGCTGCCAAAGGGTTAGAATTCCCTTACGTGTTTATTGTGGGGCTTGAGGAAGGGCTCTTCCCCTACAGCCGAGAAGACGAAGAAAAAAATGCGATCGAAGAAGAGCGGCGATTGATGTACGTGGCGCTGACGCGGGCACAAAAGAAAATATATTTGAGTTTTGCCATGATGCGTACCGTGTTTGGCTCGACCGATATCCGCCAGGCCTCAACCTTTTTGCAAGAGTTGCCGCAGGAACTCATCGAACCCGAAACCCCCGAGCGTCTGGGCAAAACGATATACTTGGATTAACTATGGGTATTATCGGAACTTTCATATTGTCTCGAAGCGAAAAGCATCTGGCTCGGTACAGGCGAGATGCTGAAAGCGTTAAAAAGGAGTTAGCGCATGAGTATGAAGCGTATCTCCCAACCATAGAGCGCTGCTACGACAAAGCGACCTATTGGCACGGTACAGGGCGTTATCATTATGTCCACTCCGGCAATTCGCGCTTCTTCGGACTAACAGACAATGAAAGGATTGTTGATATTTTGAACTCAATTGCTGAAAGTGGAGGACTTATTGCCCACCAGGATCTGTGGGCGGGGGTCGGCAAAACAGTTTCGTTAGCGCCGTCACGCATGAACGCAAGATTATACGCACATATACATCTACGGGAAGGAGTGTGGTTGAAATATGTTTTCGGGGGCACTCGTTTTTGGATGTCCTTCTTTTTTATGGTGGCCTTCAAGGAACTGTTTACTCAACTGAAGCCCGGACAATGGAGCTTTATGCGACAAACGGTACTGAGCCCACATTTTTTCAAACATATGCGCACATGGATGAGTGCGGTTTGTAATTTGGAAAAGCATAAAGTCATTCCTGTTTGGCGCGCTTACGATCTGCGCTCCGACATCGAGGGGAACCATTCAATATTGTTTGGGGTAAAGAAAGAGGCAGTGGAGGGGAAAGGGGTCATGCCATTTTTGCAGCGCCTAGAAGCACGCACCTTAGGCGGAGTTCCTTTTGAACGATTTACTCATGTGGAAGTGCCGCAAGAACAGGTCGAGGGTGTGCGCACTTTTTTAGAAACAAGAAACATCAACCTGCCCGTAATCCCGCTTGAATTCGGGGAGCTGTACTGTAGCCAGTTTTCTCTTCAACAACTTGCCCATGTATAAAAAGAAATCACTTGGGCAACACTTTTTGCACAACCCGTTTTATTTGAATACGGTGGCTGATGCTGCTGATATCAAAGAAGGGGAGACGGTATTAGAAATTGGCCCAGGGGAGGGAGCGTTAACCGAGAAGTTACTTGAACGCGGTGCAAACGTTATTGCGCTCGAAAAAGATTCGCGCTTGATTGAAGGGTTGCGCAAAAAGTTTTCGGGAAAAGATTTAGAAGTGATTGAGGGCGATGCACTAGAGTTTGATATATCAAACTATGCCTTAAAAGATTACAAAGTCGTGGGTAATATTCCGTACTACATTTCTGGAGCACTGTTTAAAAAATTCTTAACAACAGAACACCAGCCATCGCGGTTAGTATTTTTGGTGCAAAAAGAGGTCGCGCAACGCATCGCGCGTTCAAAAAAAGAAAGTATCCTCTCTCTTTCGGTAAAAGCGTATGGAAATCCAAAATACATAAAGACGGTTCCGGCCGGAGCTTTTTCGCCACCACCGAAAGTAGACTCGGCTATTTTGCTTATAGAAAATATTTCGCGCACCAATTTTAAAAACAAAAAGCACGAAGAAAAGTTTTTCGAATTAGTTAAAAAAGGATTTTCTCAAAAAAGAAAGTTGCTTAGAAACACCCTCGGTGACATTGGCGCACTCAGCACCGCTCGTGCCGAAGATGTCTCGCTAGGAGAGTGGCTTGAGCTAAGTCGCTCCTAAATATCGTAACTTGAGCGCTCGTACTGTACCGGCAAGCCAAAGTATTGGTGAGGATACTTGCCCGGACCAAGACAAAAAGTGGGGGCCGGCAGTGCAAACCCTAATATTTGCTCGCCAAACACCGGTGGCTTAGTGGGGGTGGGGGACAGGTAGTTGTGTCTAACCAAAGGAGTCCAGAGATAGGTTATAGGAAACTTGCCCGCGGGCAAAACCGTAAACTGTATAGCTCCATTTACACAAAAATTCATATCAACAACTCGGCCGCCGAACGAAATGCCGTAGGCTGAGGCAAAAAAGGGTACTAACAGGCTCCCCGCTATAAAAACCACCAGTAGTAACCGTCTGAATGCGTACATATATACAGTATACTTTAGGTAATGAGGCTCCCGGCTTACTTACCGAGTACGCATTTTTTAAGTATCGCCGGCTCAATCGCCGCCGCAGCAGGACTTATTGTCGGATCGCAGTACTTAACCACCCCGCACGCACCGGCGACCGTTGCAACCAACGACGCGGCAGTGGCCGCACAAGCACAGGAAGACTGGCGCGCACAGTTGGACCAGATCCAGGCCGACTCGCCCGGTTTGCCGCCTGCACCAGATGAAAACGCGGTCGCCAACTTATTAAATGCCGCTAAGAGCAACAATCTTACCGACACCGTCGCCCGCTCGCTGTTTGTAAACTTAAGCGACGCGAGCGCTCAGGGGATGGGGAGCGATATCCCAACCCAAGAGAGCATTATTGCCAGTGTGAGCCAAAACGTCGGCGTTGCCGGCACGCCCAAAACGTACACCCAGAGCGACGTAACGTTAGTTGAAGACTCAACACAGACGCGCCACGACTACGGCAATGCGGTGATGGTTGCCTTAGGCAATCACCAAGACGCGACTTCGAGAAATGTTTTGCTCGCGATGAGCAACGCGACCGACAGCGACAGCCCCGCGCAACTGCAAGCATTGGCGCACGTCCAACACGAGTACCAAGCATTGGTTGCTGACTTAACCAAACTCCGCGTGCCCAAAACGCTTGCACCGCTGCACGTACAAGCACTCAACGACCTTGCAGCGGCGGCCAACTCAGTAGGAGATATGCAAAAATTGTTTGAGGATCCGCTGCGCGGACTACAAGCGCTGCAGCAGTATCAACTCCTGCTGGGCGAAGTTGCGCGTGTGTTCACATCTATCGCCGAACAGTTTGGCAAGAACGGTATACTTTTTACTAACAGCGAACCGGGCGCAGCCTGGACTGTTTTTGTGTCTACCCCTATCCAATGACCAAACGCGTTATCCTTATAATTCTCGCCGCGGTAGCCTTTGCGCTCCTGATTGGTTTTTTGTGGTTTTGGTTTTTTAGCGGCAAGAGTAACACACAAGCACCTGCCGGGAGTTTTGGCACCGGGCAAGATAGGCAGGGAGGGACGAGCGGTGCGGGCACGACGGGGAATGTTGCTACTAACATAACCGGCGTGGGCGGCGGCACCACGGGGGCGACTAACGTAGGAGTGGCGGTTAACCCCTATGCCAACAGCACGGGGGGTGGGGTTGCTCCGGCCCAGGGTATTGCGGGCGCACCAGGGGTAGATTGGCTAGGCGGGGACGGGAGCGCGAGCGGTGGTAACGGAGGGACCGGTAGACCGACCACGAGTTTTGTCCCCTCGGGTATTAACCAGTTAGATGGCGGTGTGGACGGCACTCCTTATATTGTCGGCACCGGTTTTAGCGATCAAGGTTCCAACAATGGTTTGGGGCTTGGGTTGGGCGGGCTCTTTGGCGCGGCGGCAGGCTGCGCAGTACTCTTTGCCACCAGCGAAGCACCGGCGAATGCCGACGCGAGCGCGCGCGGCGCGGCGTCACTAGCGGGCGGGTTTGTGCTCACCTACGACTTTAATGCGTACAAACAGCGCTCGCAAAATCAATTTAAAGATGTCAGCGACTGCTTGGCGCGCACTATTGCTAAAGCGGTGATCCAACAGATGACCAACAGCATCGTCAACTGGATCAACTCGGGCTTCAATGGTAAACCGTCGTTTGTACAAAACTTTCAGCAATTCTTTACCAACGTAGGCGACCAAGCCGCAGGCGAGTTTATCAAGGGCACGGCGCTCTCGTTCCTCTGCTCACCATTCAAAAATCAAATTCGCATTGCCATCGCGCAAAGTTATGCGCAGCGTAACGCCGGCTCCTGCTCCCTCACGGGTATTGTCAAAAACCTGACCGGTTTTATGAACGGCAACTTTTCTCAAGGTGGATGGCCGGGACTGCTGCAATTTACCACTATGCCAACCAACAACCCGTTTGGCGCCTACGCCTACGCGCAGGTAGGGCTCGCGACCGCACAACAAAATGCGCTCACCGATGCTAACCGCAACCTCAGCCCTGGCGGATTTATTTCGGTCAAAAAATGCGACCCACCCGGCTCGACTAATTGCAAAGTCTCAACCCCAAGCGCCTTGGTGGAGTCATCGCTCAAAGAAACCCTCAAACAACCTTTCTTGGCCAACCAGTTGGCTAAAAGTTTTGACGAAATAATCAACGCGCTCCTCAACCAGCTCGTAACCCGCACGCTCTACCAAGGACTCTCGAGCCTCTCGGGCCAAAACGGGTACGCGTCGAGCTATCTGACCCCCGCCGAGCAACAGGCACAGGCCGATGCGCAGACATTACTTACCAAGCTCCAAAATTTGGTGCAGACCGCACAGCAGTTTGGCAGTGTCGAGCAGGCGAGCATCAGCGACATCCAGAGCACGCAACAAAAATTGCAGGACTTGTTTAACTGTTACGATAGCAAAGGCGACAGTCAGCACGCATCGAGCACCCAAGAAATAATAAACAACTATCAGGTGATGATTGCTATGTACAACAACTACATCACCCGTGCCAACCAAACGATTGCACTCCTGCAAGACCTGCAGACGCGCACTATCAGCGTGGCCTCGCCGGCAGATGTGGCGGCGGTCACGAGCTCTTTCCAACAAGCGCAGGCGGCGGGTGCGTTTATCACCGATGCGGATGTTACCACCGCCACCCAAGACCGCACGACGCTGCAAAGCAATCTCTCCGGTCGCAACTCGATAACTCAAGGTCAACTCGCCGCCTGCTATGCGCAATAAAATTCTAAAAATAATTCTTGGGGGGGCCTTCGTGCTATTGGTAGCCCTAGCCATAGGGACAACCCCCGTTGGAGTAAAGAAAGCCCAGGCGGCGCCGTCGGCCTGTCCTAGTGTAGGTACCGTCATCGACGGCCATACTATTACTCAAGCCGACAATAACGCCTGCGTTTCTGCAACACTCGGAGGCACTGTAACCACCAAGAACCCAGACCTGATAGCAAGCCCTGTTACCGGAAATGTAACAAGCCAAACCACCGGCCAGGTGATACCTCGCCCCGGGAGTAGTGTTACCTCACAAATTACGTGCAGCAGCCTCGCCAACTGTATGGCACTCATTGTTTATTATGTTGGCCCTGCGCTTGCAAGCCAAATCGCTTATATAGGTGCCGCCTTCTTTAGCATCGTCATACAACTTTCGCTCAACAGTACCGCCTACGCACTCAACTTTCTTTCCACGGGTTGGGAATTAGTGCGCGACTTAGCCAACATGGCGTTTATTTTTATCCTCATTTATCTGGCGCTCACCATAATGCTCCAAGCCGAAACCGCGGGCACTATCAAAACGCTTGCGACGGTCGTGGTAATAGCGCTGTTAGTAAACTTTAGTTTCTTCTTTACGCGCGTGGCAATAGATGCGGGGAATATCTTAGCGGTGCAATTTTATAACGCAATTCCTTTAGGTCAGTACTCTAACGGTACTCCGGCCATGGTAGGAGGAGCAAAAGATTTGAGTTTTGCAATTATGAATGGGCTCGGCACCCAAAGCCTGCTTAATCAACAACAATTTGATGCGGTTAAAACGGCGGTGGGCACTCAAGGCGGATGGGCAGCCGAGATCGGAGGCCTTGCGGTACTTACCGTAGCCTATCTGGCGATAGCGGTTATCTTTTGGCTTTTGTTCTTTAGCTTCCTGCAGGTGGGTATTAAATTTATGCTCCGGATCGTGGGGCTGTGGTTTGTCCTTATATCCTCACCCCTAGCGTTTGTTGCAAAGACGAACGAAAAAACAGCACACTTTTTTGATAAATGGCTCAAGTATTTGATCGAATTTTCATTCTATCCGGCAATTTTCTTGTTTATGTTTTATTTGCTCACTCAAATTGTGAGCACCATCTTTGCAGCTAATACGACTGGCAACGGCGCAGGCGGAATTTTTGGAGAGATTATCAACGCCACTCCGGGGAGCCCGGGTGCCAGCTCCATCGGCTTTTTGGCAGCTATAGCTACGGTCTCAATTAAGATGGGCTTTATCGTAGCGCTTATATATATCGGACTTAATGTGTCGGAATGGATCGTCAAAGAGGGAAGCGCAGAGGCAAGCAAGGCTATGGGTTGGGCTAAGAGCAAATCACTGGGAGCTGCGGGCTGGGCCAGTGGGAAATCACTGGGAGCGGTTGGCGCGGTGGCTCGCACCACCATTGGATATGGAGCACTGCGAGCCGCCCAAAGTACTAGAATGCGTAACTGGGCTGCCGAGGGAGGGTTATTGCGCAGAAACGCCTGGCGTGCGGCAGGAGCATTGGGAAAAGCCAGTTTTGATGCACGCGGTGTTGGCCTCCTTAAAACAGGAGCGAGCAAGTTGGGCCTTGAGGTGGGTGATGCCAAAGGCGAGGGCGGGTTCCTCGCAAGAGAGCAAAAACGTACCGAATGGCGCGAGAAAGAATCTAAGGCACTCAAACCGACCGACCGGCAGCTCTCCGATTCTCTGGGAGGGGTGCTTTCAAAACTAGACAAAGACCAGCGACAGCGATTGATGAATGCGGCGGGCACCTACTCGCAAAAAATAGAAGACCGAAAGAACAACCTCGCGAGCCAAAAAGAGGTGAACGACGCGCGGGATGAATACAATCAAGTGGTTAAAAATCTTACCGTTACGGGTGCCGATGGTAAAGTAAAAGATCTAAAAACTGCCATAGTCGACGCCAAAAAAGCAGTGGGCGGCGACAACGCAAAGACGTACGCAAAATCGTTAGAAACCCACGATTGGCGTAACGTGTGGAGTCTCGCTTCACACCCTTATTTCCCATTTTGGAAATATACTGCAGTAGCAGACCAAGAAGCTATAGCCCAAATACGCGGCAGCGACAAGGATGCCGACCGGGTAAAAAATATGTTGGGCAGTAAGGGAGAAAAGGTAGCAGATGGGTATGAAACTCCCGCACGACCTGACAGGGGAAGCCGCGCACCAGCAACACCACCCAGAGAAGAAGGGGAGGAAGATGATGTACACCGGGACGATACGGAGCATTAATCCTTACTAGAATAAATCTATGGACCAAAACGTACGACAAAAAATTCAAGCACGGTTTGAAGAACTACCGCAAGACGTTCAGCGGGCAATTACCTCTGCCGATGCGGATAAAAAAATACAAGAAATCGGCGTCAAGAATGCACTCCATATAGACCAGATTGGCAGTCTGAGCGACGAGACCTACCTGGTTATGCTGGGCTTTACCGAACCTACAGAGTTTGCTGGTACTATCGCTAAACAGGTAAAGGTACCTCAAGACAAAGCCGAGGCTATCGCGCGTGAGCTTAGTGAGGCGCTGTTTGTACCGATACGGCAGTCAATGCAAGAGTTTACGGAAGAACGTGCCCTCCGGGAAACACTGGCAGAAGAAGCCAAAGCGCCCAAAACCGTGGCACCCGTGACCACAACTCCTGTCTCTCCAACACCACCGGCACCTGCCGCGCCAAGTGTACCGGCACCCGTTATGCCAGCAGCACCGCTACCCGCCAAAGCTCCGGATATACATCCGACGGATATGATGCTCACCCAAAAAACCGTAAGTGTGGCACCACCTCCGGCTCCGCCGAAGGCTCCCCAGGACACAACGCCTGCTAAACCTCAACCGTACAAAGCAGATCCGTATCGCGAGCCAACCAATTAAAAAATGGCGGTATAATTGATACTGATGGCTCAGTATCAAGTACCTCAATTTATCGAGGTCGAAGACAAAATCTTTGGCCCCCTAACGCTAAAACAATTTGTCTATCTCGGCGGCGCCGGCGGGATGTGCTTAGTGCTGTTTACCTTCCTGCCGCTCTACCTTACGGTTGTCTTCTCGATCCCCGTCATCGCCTTTGCGATAGGGTTGGCATTTTTTAAAGTCAACGGCCGGCCGCTCATACACGCGGTGGAACACGCTTTTAATTACTTTTTTGGCAGCAAACTCTACCTTTGGCAACAGCAGCAACACGCAGCCTCCTCGACACAACCGGCAGGGGTCAAGCCCGAAGCGCTCCCCGTACCCAAACTATCCCAAAGCAAACTCAAAGACTTGTCGTGGTCGCTCAATATTAAAGACCGCGAAAACGGAACCACAAAAAACGAAAACTTCGCAATCTAATGTATGGCCGACACTAAAGTAAAAGCCCAAGCAACCCAGGATTTCGTACCTCTCAAAGAAGTACGCGATGGGGTAGTGATACTTAAGGACGGCTCGCTGCGGGTACTTTTGATGGCATCGTCTATCAACTTGGCGCTCAAATCACAAGACGAGCAACAGGCGGTCATGGGACAGTTCCAAAATTTTCTTAACTCACTCGAATTTACCACGCAGTTTTTTGTCGAAAGTCGCGAACTCGATATCCGCCCCTACATCGCACTCTTGCAAGAGCGCCTGCAAGTTGAGCTCGATGATCTTATGAAGATCCAGATCCGCGAGTATGTTGCGTTTATCAAAGACTTTACCGAGCGCGCCAACATCATGACCAAAAACTTTTTTATCGTCGTACCCTACGACCCGGCGCTCGTTAACCGCAGCGGGGGGATACTGGGGAGTTTGCTGCCGGGGAGTAGCTCGGCAAAAACTTCGCTTTCGGACGAGGTGTTCGAGCAGTACCGTACCCAGCTTGAGCAGCGCATGTCGGTGATAGAGCAAGGTTTGGTGCGCACCGGCGTGCGGGTGGTCAAGCTCGGTACCGAAGAGGTTATAGAATTATTCTACAAACTCTTTAACCCCGGCGAGTTGGAGAAGCCGCTGCAGGTAGGAGAGCTCGCCCAACGCTAAAAACCTATGGCATTACTTGATTTTTTAAACAAAAAAAAGACAGCCGAGGCACCGATTGCCCCGATACTCCCCGAGGCTATTTACAAACAGGGGGTACTCGAACTGCAAGATGTTATCGCACCTTCGGCCCTTAAAATTACGCCGCGCGAAATAAACCTAGGCGACAAAATTGCGCGCACTTTCTTTGTAATGTCGTACCCGCGCGTGCTTTCTGACTCGTGGTTTTCGCCTATCATTAACCTCGACCGGGTGCTCGACATATCAATCTTTATCCACCCAATAGACTCGGCCGATATACTCAAAAAGTTTCAAAAGAAAGTCGCCGAGGTACAGTCACAAATTATGACGAGGGAGGAAAAGGGCCTCGTGCGCGACCCGGTCTTGGACACCGCGTATCAAGACCTCGAAACCTTACGTGATCAGCTGCAGCAGGCGCAAGAAAAACTTTTTGACGTTGGCGTCTACATCACTATCTATGGCGAGTCGGTGGAAGAGTTAGACAAAGCGGAGAGCGAAATAAAGTCGATGCTCGAGTCACGCTTGGTGTATGTTAAGCCTGCGCTCTTTCAACAAGAACAAGGTTTTAAATCAGTGATGCCGCTTGGGCACGACGAACTCAACGTCAACTCCAAGCTCAATTCTTCGCCGCTCTCTTCAATATTTCCCTTTGTATCGTTTGACCTCACCTCCGACAAAGGCATACTGTACGGCGTCAACCGCCACAACGCATCGCTCGTACTCTTTGATCGCTTTTCGTTAGAGAACTACAACTCGGTTATTTTTGCCAAATCGGGCTCGGGCAAAAGCTACGCCACCAAACTCGAGATTTTGCGTACGCTGATGTTTGATACCGAGGTGGTCGTGATAGACCCCGAGCGCGAATACGAATTTTTGGCCCAAACGGTAGGGGGACGCTACTTCAATATCTCCCTTAACTCCGAAAACCACATCAACCCCTTTGATTTACCGCCGCCGCGCGAGGACGAGTCGCCGGCTGATATTTTGCGTTCAAATATCGTCGCCCTCGTAGGAATGTTCCGGATTATGCTCGGTGGCCTCACGCCCGAAGAAGACGCCATCATCGACAAAGCGATTAGCGAAACATACGCGCTTAAGGATATTACCGTCGACTCCAACTTTGCGGAGACAGAGCCGCCGCTCTTAAGCGACTTTGAGTTAGTACTCGCCGGCATGCAGGGCTCGGAGTCATTGGTACAACGCCTGAGCAAATATACTAAAGGCACCTGGGCTGGCTTTATCAACCAGCCGACCAATGTCGATATCAACAAAAAGTTTGTGGTGTTTTCGGTACGCGACATGGAGGATGACCTCAAACCCGTCGCCATGTACCTGATTACCCACTACATCTGGAATGCGGTGCGCAAAAATCTGAAAAAACGCCTCCTCGTTATCGACGAGGCCTGGTGGATGATGAAGTCCGACGACACGGCGAGCTTTTTGTACTCGATGGCAAAACGTGGACGCAAATATTATCTCGGCCTCGCCACGATTACCCAAGACGTGGACGACTTTCTAAAGTCGCCCTACGGCCTGCCGATGATCACCAACTCATCGATCCAGATATTGCTTAAACAATCGCCAACCACGATCGACAATCTGCAAAAAACGTTTAATCTTTCGGATGAAGAAAAATATCTATTACTCGAGAGCGACGTGGGAGAGGGAATCTTTTTTGCCGGCATGAAGCACGTGGCTATCAAGGTAATTGCGTCCTATACCGAAGATCAAATTATTACGTCTGACCCATCGCAGGTCTTGGCCCTGCGGCAAAAAAAGGCTGAGGCAGGACTATGAAGTGGTTTTTGATCGGTCTGGCATTGATCACCGACACCCTGCAATTTATTTTCTTTTTTATTTTCCTTGCACTCCAGTGGGCTACACCCTATGGCAGCGGCGCGGCAGGAGCGTTAGGGGGCGGATATATTTGTTGGACCCTCTCAGGAGGTATTGTGGAAGGAATTACTAACGGAGCTGCGTGTGCCGTTGCCGGAGGAGTTATGGGAGCGGCCGCAAGCGCCTTTGCGGTGCCACTAGGAGCTGCGGTAGGCTATTTCATCGGCATTACCTTTGGCAGTGTGTTGGTGCTGGGTCTTGCGTGGGGTGGTATGTTTTATCCCGATCTTTTCTTCCGTAGTTCGGTATTTAAAGTGATTCCTATTTTGAGTAGCTTTGTACCAGCATGGACTATTATGGTGCGCCGCTGCATCAAGCGCCATGAGCAAGGTGGGCTAAAGCAGGGCAGCACGCTGCTCAGTACTGCGCTGGGACTCTTGCCTGGTGGCGATTTGGTACAAAAAGTTGCCAACGTGGGAGTACAAGCGGCCAATATAAATCGAGGGCGACCACAAACTGGACAACAAACACCAGAGGAGGAAGAAAAACAAAAAAATTCTCCGCGCACCCCTCTATTGTCGAACCGCTTTGCTGACATCAAACCCGCTATGAAGGGCGCGGCGCTGGCACTCTTACTTTGCTTAGGACTCACCGCGCACGCGCAGGCGGTGCCGCCGCCAATACAATACGTCGTCAACCCGGAGGTGCCCGGACCGCATGAAAGTGTCACTATTGAGGTGCAGGGTGTTGGCTCTTTTTTGGGCAGTGCCACTCTGGCATGGACGCAAGACGGTAAGACGGTGAAAGAAGGTGTTGGCGAGCGTCGCTACACGTTTGTCACCGGCAACTTGGGAGAAAAAACTACTATCAAAGTCTCAACAGATTCCTCGCAAGGATTTTTTACCCAAACCTTTAGCTTCACGCCCTCGCGCATCAACTTGTTGTGGGAGGCAGACACTACCGTACCACCGTTTTATACCGGCAAAGCGCTTTACAGCGCCGGCTCTTTATACAAAGTAGTTGCGTTCCCCACGGTTTACTCCGGTGGTGCGCGCGTGCTCCCCCAAGCACTCTCATACCAATGGACGCGCAACGGTGATGCTGTGCCCGAGCAGTCGGGCCTTGGGCGTAACACCTTCAGCTACGCGGGCGACCAGCTCCAAGCGGCCGAGGATGTTGGGGTAGAAGTGTACTACGGCAATAACAGGGTGGGGAGGGCGGCGATATCGATCCCGACGAGCAATCCTCAAGTTTTGTTTTATCAATACGATGCCCTGCGTGGCACCCTATATGACGCCGCACTTCCTGAGGCCCTCTCGTTAGTGGGTAAAGAAATTACGGTCAAAGCTGAACCGTACTTTTTTTCAACAACCGCGCGCAACCAAGGAGCCATTCCGTTTGTGTGGACACTAAATCAACAACAGACAACCGGTCCTGATGCCGCGCAGGGCTTGCTGACGCTACGCCAAGCAGGATCGGGGGAAGGAGTCGCTACACTCGGTGTTTCGGTACAAAACTCGACCCCTGACCAGTTTGTACAAACCGCGCAGCGCTCATTGCAGTTGGTTTTTGGCGCTCAATCGAGCACACCGCTACTTAATCTCTTTGGCCTATGAAGAAATACTTTTTAATCAGCCTACTGACCATACTGTTTCTTGGGGTGATTGCCGCCCCGCATGCACACGCAGCACCGTTTTGTGACCCAAAAAGTGGCCAGTGTACGTATACACCACTCGAGCCGCTGCCGTGCCCCGACGGAGCTGGAAAATGCGGGCAAAGCGGTACCGACTTTGGCGCGCTCGTCAACAACACCTTCCGGCTACTACTCACCTTTGGCGCGCTCTTTGCCGTAGTGATGCTGGTTGTCGCGGGCATCGGCTACATGGTTTCAGAATCGGGTGTTGATATTTCTAGAGCCAAAGAGCGTGCTAAAGCAGCGATGTGGGGGTTACTATTGTTGGTGATGTCCGTGCTCATACTCGAAACTATTAACCCCCAGCTTTTGCAATTAGATAAACTAGGGAGCGATATCAATAACTTACGCAACGGCAATGCACCGGCCGCTACGCCCACCCCGGGCGCCGGAACAGCACCCGACGCCGCAAGCATAAACGCTTCGTTTACTCCGGCCAAAAACTGCACAGGCGCCGTAGGCTGCCCCACAGGCGCCTCCTAACTATGAACAACTGGAAAGTAATTCTTAGCATCGTCGGTTTAGGAGCGGTAGCCGCACTGCTGCTAGTGTGGTTTGTATTTTCTCAAACCGCGACCCCACCCACTGCCACAACCAATACCGGCTTTGGGGAAAGTGGCACAAAAACTACCACCACCGCAACACAAGAACAAACTACCAACACCGCACAACCGGTGCAAAACACCAACTCGGTTGGACAAAAAATAACTAAAATAGCCGAGGGTCCTATTGCCGGGGCAGTCCTGTTGCAAACCGGCCACCCAACCACCACCGTGGCGCGCTATGTGCTGCAATCGAACGGCCACGTGATGGAAGTGGCCCTTGACTCGCCGGGCGCAATACCCAAAGCGCTCTCCAACACCACCGTGCCCGGTATCGCCCAAGCTTTTTGGAGCGAGCGGGGGGCTGGCGTTTTGGTGCAGTATCTCGATGGCACCACGGTTAAAACTGCGCATATTTCACTCCCTACACCCGGCAGCACTACTACGCCGCTTGCACGCATACAGTTTTTACCTAATAGCATCAGTAGCTTGGCTGTCGCACCTGACGGCAGCAACATTGCCTATGTAGTTAAAACGCAAAGCGGCGCAGATATTTTTATCGCCAAACCAAATGGGGGAGGACAAAAACTTACTTCACTCCCACTCTCGCAGATAGCCCTTGGTTGGCCAGCACCAGGAACTTTGTTGGTACAAAGTGCAGCCGCAAGTGGTGTCGCGGGTATTGCACTTGCCATCGACACCAAAAGCGGCGCTTCAAGCCCGATCCTTTTTGGCGCGGGGTTAACCGCGATCGCCGACCGCGCGTTTGCGCATGTGGTGTACCAAACGAGCGGTGATTCACGTACCACGTACTCTTACACTATTAAAACCGGCATCGCGCTACCCCTTGTGCTTACCCCAATGCCCGAGCAGTGTGCGTTTGGTAATGCCTCAAGCACGGTACTCTACTGCGGAGCGCCCTACGATAGTAGCGCGCCCCCTAACTATCCTGACCTTTGGCGTATGGGGACCGCGAGCTACTCGGACGCGCTGCTCTCGTACAACCTCACCACGGGAGCGCGGCAGGCGCTCGCCGTACCGGGCTCTACCGACGGAGGCCAGCAAGCTGACTTTGCCTCGCTCACCCTCTCACCAGACGACCACTATGCGGCCTATGTGCGCAAAGGCGACCGCTCGCTGTGGACGATCCGCTTAACTAATTAGCTCACAAACCCGGCGTCTTTGTATTTGAGTATAATGTGGCGGAACTTTCCTTCGCCTGCCGACTCGGTCTTAATTTCTGGATCTTCTGAAAATAGTTCGTGCACCACTAACCGTTCGTACGGGCTCATGGGGCTCATCTCGACATCGTGTTTAAAAAGCCGTGCGCGCTGTGCCATCATGCGCGCCTGGGCGCGTACCTTTTCCATTTGCGCTTCATGATAGCCGTTGACGTCAATTAAAAAGTTGGCCGCCTGCTCGCCGTGTTTAGCCTCAACCAACCGGCGGGCAAGGGTATTGAGCGAGCGCAGGCTCTCTCCTTGAGGGCCAATGAGTCGGGCCGAATCCTCAGAGGTTACTTGCACCAACGTGCGGTGACCGGTCTTAACCTCCACCGAACCTACGGCTACCTCAAGAAGGGTGAGGAGCTCGGTTACCAGGCTTTTAAGGAGTGCGGCGTCCATGCACGCACTATAAACCAAAAATCAAAAACAAAACACTTGACCACCTAGACTTTTAGTTTTTTGCCTGCCTGGCTGCCGGCAGGTTTTTTAACTCCCGACGGATCAGCCACTCCTGGCCGACCGAAAAAAGGTTGGTAGCAACAAAGTAAACGCCAACCGCAGCGGCAAAAAAGTAGGTCGTGACCACCATTACCGCGGGCATAAAGTAGAGCATCATTTGTTGCTGCATGCGTGCAACCGCAGCTTTGTCACCGCCGCCTTGCGGGGAAGGGGTGCGGCCAAGTGTGAGCCATATCGCGGCAAATTGTGTTGCACCAACTAAAAGAGGCAACACCAGGTGGTGGGGTGTCAGCAGGTCGATCAAACCAAAAAAGTTGGTCGACACGACTGAGGGCGCGTGCACAAAAGGATACAGCAGCGCGGTATCAATTTGAGGGAAATGTTCACGAAAGAGCGCGAAGTATAAAGCAATCAAAACAACCAACTGAATAAAGAGTGCCAAAAAACCTGCGAGGGGGTTAACTTTGTGTTTTTTAAACAGGGCAATTTGTTCGCGAGCGAGACGCTCTTTGTCGTCTTTGTGCTCAACTTTGATTATATCGAGGTCCCCCTGCATCGCTTGCATGCCCATTTGCGTGCGGATTGAGGCGGTAAACACAGGGTACAGTACCAACCGCATCAGGAAGGTAAGCGCAATAATAGCGAGGCCTGCGTCGCCGTGGGGCATAACGCCCACCGCGGCAATAAACAGGTTATAAATCGGCTGTACTAAGATAGTTTCGAACATAGGGTGACAAGTTCTGCAGATTCAAATTTTTTGTCGACAATAAAGAAGGCGGCACGGACCTCGGGAAGACAGCCGGCAAGCACCCGGTAGGCAAGGCGGCGGATGCGGTTGCGCTCTACCGCGCTCTTGGCCACCTTAGAGCTTACGACCACCGCAGCGGCGCGGCGGCCGGGCAGCACTTTGGCCGAAACACCGGTACCGCGCACCGAGCGACCCTTGCTTAGTATCTCACGAACCTCTGATGCTCTAAGTCTCTGATTCTTTGAGAGCATAAGTATCAAATCTCAAGTTTCAAGTAACAAGTTTTTGATACTTGGTACCTGCTACTTGCTACCTACGCCGTCAGGCGTTTGCGGCCCTTGCGGCGGCGGCGCAAAACGGTCTTGCGGCCCCCGGCCGTTGATTTACGCTTCAGAAATCCGTGTGAACGGGCGCGTTTACGTTTTTTAGGTTGATACGTAACTGACATGCGCTGTCAATCATACGATATCCACCTGTTTTCCACAACTTGTACACAAAAGGGACATTTTTGACGCCAGAGGTCAGCTCGCGTATCCTGATGTGGCTACGCTATGACAACCACGAAAGAACTTTGGGAAAATGCGCTGGTAGAACTCGAACTGAGTATCTCCAAACCCAACTTCAATACGTGGTTTAAAGACACTCATATTGTGCGGGTCGAGGACGGCACGGTCTACTTGGGAGTCCCCTCACAGTTTGCCCGCGACTGGCTTTCTACTAAGTTCCACAAAGACATACTCCGCTCGCTCCGTATGCTCTCCGATAGTGTACGAACGGTCGAATATGTAATCTCGCGCGGCCCCAAACGCTCTTCTGACGAGGCGCGCCAGGTGCCGCCCCCGCCAACCGAACTTCCGCTTGAGGCCGTCCACCAAAAAAGCAACCTCAACCCTCGGTTTACCTTTAGTTCGTTTGTAGTGGGACCCTTTAACGAGCTCGCTCACGCGGCTGCACAAGCGGTAGTGCGCAAACCGGGTGTGGCCTACAACCCACTCTTGGTTTACGGTCCTACTGGTTTGGGCAAAACGCATCTCATTCAGGCCATCGGCAACCACTTTCGTATGAGCGCGCCGGACCGCAAAGTGTTTTATGTCACTTCAGAAAAATTTTCGATGGATTATGTCTCGTCGCTGCAAGCGGGGAAGGTCCAGAGTTTTAAAGAAAAATACCGCCAGTATGACCTGCTCATTATGGACGACGTGCAGTTTTTGGCCGGGCGCGACAAAATTAAAGAAGAATTCTTCCACCTATTTAATTATCTGCACGACAGCAACAAACAGTTGATATTTTCTTCCGATCAACACCCCAACGTCATCCAAAATCTCGAAGACCGTCTTAAAAGTCGTTTTAGTGCGGGGATGATTGTGTCGGTCACCCCACCTGATCATCAATCAAGACTCGCCATCATACGCACCAAAGCTTCAGCGCATAATTTTATTCTTGCCGACGAAGTGCTCGAGTACCTCGCCTCAACTATCGAAGGCAATGTACGCGAATTGGAAGGGGCACTCAACACATTGATGATCCAGTTTGAGATGCGGGGTCAACCACTCACTATTAACGACGCCAAGACGCTCCTGCGTGGTGCAGGGACCACTAAGAAAGCAGTCTCTATCCAAGAGGTGGTTAAAACGATCGCTAACTTTTATGGCGTAGAGGAGGGGAGTATCTACGAAAAAACCCGCCGCAAAGAAGTGGTGCGTCCGCGGCAGGTGATTATGTTTTTGTTGCGTGAAGATTTTCGGATTTCCTTCCCCACTATTGGTGAAAAACTGGGGGGGCGCGACCACACCACCGTTATCCACTCCTGCGACAAAATAAAGAATGATCTTCGTGTGGATAGCCTGTTGAATAACGAGCTACACCAGATCCGACTGATGTTGAAATAAATTCTTACCCACAGTAGTGTGTATAACACCTTCCCGAAACCAGTATGCAAAATAAAGATAAAATAACCTTTTCCCCAATCCACAGCCCTCATAGTAGTAATAGTCTTATATAAGAGTAGTTATGAAATTTGAAACCACACTCACCACACTCCAAAATGCAGCAGCGGCAGCAAACCGTTTTGCTGAGCGTCGTACAAACCTTCCAGTGTTGGCGTGTGTACTTATTACCGCTGAAGGAGGACGGTTGGTTTTACGGGCCACCAATCTTGAGTGTGGGGTTGAGTTGGTGCTACAAGCTAAAGTAACTTCTGAGGGAACCGTGGCGGTACCCGCGGCAACCTTTGCAGGATTTTTGGGTAATGCGCGCGGAAAAATGGTTACCGGAGTTTTGACGGGGGAAGTTTTAAAACTTGAATGCGAGCGCGCTCACGCCTCAATCAAAACAATTCCCAACGAAGACTTTCCTATTTTGCCGCGGGTTTCAGCCGAACACTCATTTAGTGCCAAGAGTGCCGACCTTTCGCGTGCGATACGATCGGTGGCCTACTGCGCGTCGCTCTCAGCCATCAAGCCCGAACTCCAGAGTGTTTTGCTCTACGGGGAGGGTGGCAAACTTACCGCGGTAGCGACCGACTCTTTCCGCCTTGCCGAAAAGACCGTCCCGTTGCGTCAGGGCGGCACCGTGCCGGAAATGTTGTTACCGGCGCGCAACGCGGCGGAGTTGGTGCGGCTACTCGAGGAGATTTCAGGCGACGTTGAGTTTTATTACAACGACAACCAACTCTCCACACAACTCGATGGGGTGTATTACACGAGCCGCTTACTCGACGGTGCCTTTCCTAATTACCGCCAAATACTCCCCAAAACGTTTACCACCGAGGCGGTGGTGTTGCGTGAGGATATGGCGGTCGCACTCAAATCACTTTCGGTTTTTGCTGACAAATTTGCGCAAGTTTCGCTTTCGATAGAGCCGGCTAAAAAATCACTGTTTCTCTCCTCGCGCAACCCTGATGTAGGCGAGCAAGTTTCGACCGTCAAAGCCTCAGCTGAAGGGGACTCGGTAGCCGTATCCTTCAACGGCCGCTACTTGGCCGACAGTTTGCAGTCGGTACAAGGCGACTCAGTGCGCCTCCACTCCAACGGCCCCGGCAAAGCCATGCTTATCAAGGACGCAAGCGACGACTCTTTCTTGTATTTGGCGATGCCGATGAATCGGTAGGGTATAGTATTTACATGCAATTTTCCTCAAAAGTTCGATGGGGTGCTTTTTGGTTAGGCACCATATTTGGAATAGGAGGGATTTTTATTGCTTGGCTTTTTCAATACAGATTAGTAGGAGCGGTAATCGCTGTGGTGGGATTTTTGTTGTTGAAATTTTCAGGAGTAATAGCTCGTGGCGAACAAATGGTGAGTGTTTGGAAATACTTTTCTAGAGAAAAAGAATAGTTTCCATGAACTCAAAAACTTTTATTTGGGTTGGGGTGTTTCTTGGCTCGACGATCGGCGGGTATATTCCAACTTTGTGGGGAGATAGTCCTTTTTCTTTCGTTTCGCTTCTGTTGGGCGCGGTAGGTGCGTTTGTAGGAATTTGGTTTGGTTACCAACTCAGCCAACGCTTTTAAATTTACTGTCCCGGTACGGTTGGGATTACCGACCCACCATAAGGGTTTTGATACTGCGGTTGTTGGGGGGCCTGGTAGGGTGCCTGGCCGGGGTTTTGGTAGGCCGGTTGCTGCTGCACTCCATAGTTGCCGTACACGGCGCGTACTGGGGCATCCCAGCGCTCAAACTGCGGGTCTGCACCGGGGTTGGTGGGTTGCGGCCCGGTTGGGTCGCCCTTGCTGACCCAGTAGAGGATTTCGTGCACCAAGCCATCGGCGCCGGGTACCTGCCAGTTGCCGTTTAGCACCGGTTTGTCGGCGGGAGTATACTCGGCACGAGTAAACGACGCTGGGGGTAGTTTGCTGAGCGCGTAGCGCATAAACTCGCTCCATGCGGGCCCTACAATAAAGCCCGAGACCTTCTTTTGCATTGGCGTGTTGTCGTTATTTCCGGCCCAAATACCCACCGCCAGGTTGGGGGTGTAGCCAACGGTCCAGGCGTCGCGGAAGTCGTTCGTGGTACCGGTTTTAACCGCCACGTCCCGACCAGGGAAGGTAAAGAGATCATTCTCGCCCAGCGGTGCGCGTGCGACCGAGTCGGAAAGCACATCGTTAATTTTTTCGGCAACACTCGGGTCGAGTACTTGATTGCCGCCGCGCTCGGTATTATCTTCAATCAAGTTTCCCTGTGCGTCTTCAATTTTGAGTATTGGCGTTGGGTCATACTGGATACCGTCGTCGGCAAACACGGCGTAGGCGCTCGTCATATCGAGCGGCGTTACTTCGCCACCGCCGAGCACCAACGTGAGTCCGTATTGAGCGGGGTTGGTGAGGGTATTGATGCCCAGCGATTTAGCTAACTTAAGCGCGTCGTTGATGCCAACCAAATAAAGTAATTTAACGGCAGGAATGTTGATTGATTGCGCGAGTGCATCACGCAGGGTCATGGGGCCGCGGAATTTGCCGTCGTAGTTAACCGGCGAGTAGCAGGGTGGGGTGTCATTGGTAATGTCGGTAGCGCCGCAATTAGTAGAAAACTGTGTGCGCATATCAAACAAAATAGTGCTCGGCGTGTAACCCTCGGCAAACGCTTGTGCGTAGACAAAGGGTTTAAACGCCGAGCCTGGTTGGCGGCCGGGTGCCATGGTGGCGACGTTGTAAGCGCCCGGGATGTCGGTATCAAAGTAGTTGCGCGAACCGACCATGGTGAGTATGCCGCCGGTTTGCGGGTCGACCGCGACGAGCGCCATGTTGGAGGCGTTAAATTTAGCAACATTCGCAAGTGCGTTGCGGTTAACTATCTCCTCGGCGTGCGCCTGTAGGTCGGCATCAAGGGTAGTCGTCACACGCCAACCACTCTCCGTCAGGGCATCGCTGCCATACTTGTCTTCCAAATATTGTCGTACATAAAAGACAAAGTGCGGAGCTTGTATTGCGGTGTCGCGCTGCGGCAAAAATGCCACCGTCGCCGCTTTGTATTGGTCGCGCTCATCAGCAGTGATGTAGCCATGCTCAAACATTTTGTCGAGCACCAAGTTTTTGCGCGCCGTGAGTTGATCGAGGTGGGTGCCATAGGGCGAAAGGCGCGTGGGTGCGGGTAACACGGCCGCCATGTACGCTGCTTCGGGCACGGAGAGGTCCGAAGCGTGTTTGCCAAAGAAGGTCATCGACGCTTCTTCTACCCCGTAGAGCTGCCCGCCAAACGGTACTTGATTGAGATAGATCTCAAGAATTTGATCTTTGGTGAGTGCGCGCTCTATTTTGAGCGCCAACACCCACTCTTTGAGTTTGCGGGTAATGGTTTTGTCGGTCGTGAGTACGGTGAGTTTAATAACTTGCTGTGTTATGGTAGAGCCGCCTTGTCCGGAGAGTAGGTCGCCCTGGGTGAGGTTCGTAAAGATCGCGCGCAAAATTGCCGTCGGCTTAATCCCTTTGTGCGTATAAAACTCCGGATCTTCGATCGCGATTACTGCTTGCTGTAAGTTAGGCGAAATATTGGCAAGCGGTACCACCGTACGCTGCATTTTGTCGTGCAGGTCGTACAGCAACACTTGGCTGGTGCGGTCATAAATTTTGACCGACTGCTCGATCTTGCGGCTCTCGAGCGCCGAGAGGTCGGGCAGCTGGAGCGTTGCGGCCCACAAGAGCGTGAGTCCGCCTACAAAGAAGCAGGCCGAAAGTCCCCACACAAACAAGAGCTTCCAGTGTTTGTAGGCAAAGCGCGCTCCGCGCATAAAGCGGCGGTCGACCTCGGTAAACACCGGGTCGAGTCGTTTTAGGAGGCGTCGCAGCTCCCGCTGCAGACGGAGGACAAACTCAGGCATGAGTAGTAGTATATAACAAACCTATGAGGCTTTTTTCCAGCGCGCCTAAAATCAATACCGATCCCGCTGCCGTCGATGCCGTATTAACACGCGGAGTGACTGAAGTGATCGTTAAGGATGAGCTGCGCAAAAAGCTGCTTTCGGGTAAGCAATTGCGTATAAAACTGGGTATCGATCCTACCTCGCCCGACCTACACATTGGACGCTCTATACCATTGCTTAAGTTACGCGACTTTCAAGAATTGGGACATCAAATAGTATTGATTGTGGGAGATTTTACGGCAGTCATCGGCGATACGTCCGACAAAGACGCCGAGAGGCCGATGCTCGAGCAGGAAATAATTGAGAAAAACAAAAAACATTACTTCGACCAGGCGGGCAAACTATTGGATCTCTCTAAAATTGAGATGCGTTACAACAGCGAGTGGCTCAAACCTCTTAACTACCGGCAGATAGGGGAGCATGCGGACCTCTTTTCGGTTGCCGATTTTATTGCGCGCGACAATATTGCCCGCCGTCTTGAGGCAGGGAAGCGCGTTTCGTTGCGCGAACTCCTCTACCCCTTGATGCAAGGCTACGACAGCGTGGCCATTAAAGCCGATGTTGAGTTGGGTGGCATGGACCAAAAGTTTAATGTGCTTGCTGGTCGGCCGATGCAAGAGCATTTTGGGCAAGAGCCGCAGAATGTTGTGCTCAACCCGCTTATCGACGGGCTTGATGGCACCAAGATGAGCTCGAGCAAGGGCAATGTCATTAACCTGACCGCAACACCCTCAAATATGTACGGCAAAGTAATGAGTATGGCCGACGAGCAAGTGCGTACGTACTTTGAGCTTTGCACGCGCGTACCCATGAGCGAGGTTGAACAAATAGTCGCAGGCCACCCCAAAGAAGCAAAAATGCGTTTGGCTCGGGAGATTGTCGGCAGGTACCACCACAAAGACGCGGCCGCGAAAGCCGAAGACGATTGGACGCAGACGTTTAGCCAAGGCGGTGTGCCGCAAGATTTGCCAACGGTTGCGCGCGGCAAGCTGCGCGATATTGTAAAAGATATTTCAACGAGCGAGCTGCGCCGTTTGGTAGAACAAGGTGCGGTCTCTTCGGTAGTGAGCGGTAAAAAAATCGAGAGTATCGATGCCGAAATACAAAACGATGTCATCCGTATCGGAAAACATCGTTTTATAAAAACTGATTAAACTTCCTCGTCCTCAGTGTTGCCCGGGGTCCAATTTGTTTCTTCGGTATCCTCAGTTTCGTCTTCTTTGTCTCCCTCTTCAGTTCCTACTTCCTCTCCTTCTTCGCCCTCGTCTCCATCGAGCAAAAACCCCTTTTCCTCAAACTCCTCGTGCATGGTTCGTGTTTTTTATTGAGTAATTATTTTTTTACCTCAAGTAACACAAAGAGTTATAACGGGCTTAGCGCACGCTGGCAAGACAAGTAATCCCCACGGCAATAGCATCGAGCTCGTCGTCAAGGCGTTTGCCTAGAGAAATACGCAATAATTTGGGCACCATCGCGGCGATGGCCTTCTTGTCACTACCCCCATAACCCGTTACGGCCACCTTAACCTCGCCGGGGGTGTAATGATGAACTTTTAAGTTTTGTGCAGCCGCAATGTACATTAAGGCGCCGCGAACCTCGGCCACTTGCATAGCGGTTTTAGCGTTCTTTTCAAAAAAAACTTCTTCAAGGGCTACGGCGTTGGGGTGCCACTCCTTTATCAGCGCTTCGGCCTCGCCCCCTAACTTTTTTAACCGCTCTTCAAAGCTCACTTTGGCGAGCGTGCGGATACAGGTTGAAAACAGGAGGGTTTCCTTTCCATTTTCTTTCTCTAATACGGCGGCACCCAGGCGCTCATAGCCGGGGTCAAAGGCGAGTACTCTCATACGGGTAAGTATCAAGTATCAGGGGACAAGTAGCAAACAGGTATCAAGTAAGCAAAATTTTAAGGTCTAAGTTCAGACTCAGCTCACTTTTTGTACAATCGCGCTAAAAATCTTCAGTAGCTCAGAAACTTCTCCCAATAATCGTTTGTGTTCATGGGTGAGAGCCTCGGGCACTTCGAGTAGATTCAACCAGTACTTGCTTTCTTTGGCTTCTTTGCGGGAGATTTTTATTCGCATGGCAAAATCTTTTCGGCTCAGCGCCTCCTGGGCCTCGATGTAATTCGCTCCAATAGAACCGGAAGAACGAATAAGCTGAGTGCCGTCTTCGACACTAGCGGTGTTTCGTGGCAGTTGTTTTACAAAAGTACGCATATCGCGCGCAAAGCGTTCGGTCCTTTCTTCCAAATTACTCCTGGGTTTTGTGTCTTCCACACCTAAAACTTTACCACTTGTTTGATACCTGAAACTTGCTACTTGATACTTTCCAGCGTCGGCTATGCTGCGCTGGAATAAACTTCGCTCACATCGTCGTGTTCCTCGAGCGCATCGCTCAATTCAGCCATTTTTTGTGCGTCTTCGTCAGACAACTCGACCGGCACCATCGGTTCGTATTTTCCTTCGGCATTTTTTTGAAATGCCCACATCGCCGCGCCCGGGTTGGCTAAACTACCGCCATGCAGACTCAAAAGATGTTTGAGTTCTTGCGAGGTGCGGTTGCGCGAGTCGGTGTAGCCCTCAATTATCAGCGCGCAACCACCGGGGCCATAGGCTTCGTAGAGTACCTGCTCCAATTCGGCCCCATCCGATTTAGAAAGTGCGCGCTCAATATTGTCGTTTGGCATATTTGCCGCACGTGCTTTTTCTACCGCGGCGCGCACACCGGGGGAGGTTTTGTCGCCCTTCGACTTTTTAATCTCCACGCCAATAATCCGCACCAACTTGCCAAAAAGTTTGGCCTTTTGTGCGTCGGTCTTGCCTTTGTAATGTTTAAGCTTTGCCCACTTGCTGTGTCCTGCCATAGAATGAATTTACAATAATTTTTCGTTTAAATCACTAGGTACTTTTTTACCCAAATGTTCGTAGGCTTTTTTGGTGGCCACACGGCCGCGGGAGGTGCGCTCGATTAACCCGAGTTGTAGGAGGAATGGTTCGTGCACTTCCGAAATAGTCGCGGGCTCTTCTTGCAGTCCTGCCGCCAACGCACTTAACCCTGCGGGCCCCCCATTAAAGCGCTCAATAAGTACGCCAAGTAATTTGCGATCAACGGGGGTTAGGCCGAGTGCGTCTACCTCGAGCATCGCGAGCGCTTCGTCTACCAACGCTGCCGAAAGAGGAGCGCGCTTTAGTTGTGCGACGTCGCGCGCGCGTTTAAGAAGATAATTAGCCGTGCGCGGTGTGGCGCGGCTGCGTTTGGCAATTTCTTGCACACCAGCTTTATCAATTTCCACTTTTAAAATTTTAGCGGAGCGTTTAACGATCTGCTCAATGTCTTGTTGGCTATAAAACTCCAAGCGGAAGGTGCCGCCGCTAAAACGCGAGCGCAGCGGTGCCGAAAGTTCGGCAACACGCGTCGTTGCGGCCACCAACGTAAATGGCGGCAGTGGCAACTCAATCGTGCGCGCACTCGGGCCTTTGCCAATGATGATATTAAGCACCCCCGACTCCATGGCAGGGTAGAGGACCTCCTCAATCGCGCGCGGTAGGCGGTGGATCTCGTCGATAAACAAAATATCGCCTGGCCCCATGTTGGTGAGGAGTGCCGCGAGGTCGCCAACTTTCTCGATTGCAGGGCCCGAGGTTGAGCGGAGCGTGCCACCAAGCTCGTGGGCAATTAGGTGCGCCAGGGTGGTCTTGCCAAGCCCCGGTGGGCCGTAAAAAAGCACGTGTTCGGGCGGGGTGCCGCGCTCTTTGGCAGCCGAAATGAGGATGCTGAGGTTATTTTTGATCGGCTCTTGGCCGACGTACTCGTCCCACGAGGCGGGGCGCAAAGTAGAGTCTAAACTCGTGGCGTTTTGAGGGGTCTCAGACTCGCTTGACATGTAGTGTTTACTATGATAAGCTGGTGGGTAGCCGTTTTACCGCCCAGTAGGGCGATTTTATTTGGGCAAAGTATACCCTCAAGCAATACAGCTTAACCGTTTGGCATCTAATCGAGGACGCGCCGGCACTTGTTTTATACAAATCCGCGGGCGTTATCCTTAGATTTCTCTGCCGCTTCTAGAGCTTGCTCTAGATGTGTATTGCTTGGCGGTATACTCTTCCTGAACTCACTCTACACCTCACAGCACCTCGCGCAACGTTGACCGACGATATAATCTGTTCGCTAAAAATCCCTCACAAACTAGTGAGGGATTGTGCGTTTCAAGAACAAGCTCGGAGATATAACTGGCGGTGTTTTTCTATGCCTGAAGTGAACCGATCGTTGTAAGGGCTGGTTAAGAAGATCTGATTGATTTTTTCAGCGGCCTTTGCATGCTCGACTTCTTCGACCAGATGCTTTTGCAGGTATGGGCCGTCGACCACGATGCGCGCGTCTTGCAAGGCACGCGCCTCTTCTACAGAGCCGATCTCGTTGTCAGTGATGGCGCCACAGAGTTCTGCGAAGTCTTGCAGTGCGAGCATGCCCCGGCAGAAGTCGGCAAACGGGAGCTGCTCCGTTACGGTGGGAGTAAGTTTTCGTACCTCCGGGTGATCGGCGAGGAATAATTCGGTGTGATTCTCGCCGAGATCACCCTCGTGCGACAATTTAGAGAACTGTGTCCGCGCGTGAGTAAGTCGTGCCGCCAATGGGTCGTGCTCCAGATAGAGCCGGCTTATCTCCGTTTGTAGGAGAAGCAAGGTATGCGTGAGTAAGAGGGGAAATAGTGTCGGAATAGGCCAAAAACCCAAACCTTTCCCATTACAATATTGTGGACTCTTTTTGGCGAGAGTTTGTATGGCCTGCGCCATAACGGTACCTGGCTGCATAGGTGGTCTCCTTGTTTTGTCGGTACTCCAAAAGAATCCAACCTGAAAACGTTATACAGCTCAATGTTTAGGTCGTAGTACTCCCTTTTTAAACTTTTGGTTTATTTACAAATTTTTCAACTTTGCTCTTAAGTGCCTCGCCACGGGTTTTTGCGCGTGAGATGGTGAGGGTACAAGGAGCGTTGCTGTGGAAAATTCGAATCAGGGTGAGAGGAGAAATTTGATCGAGGTTTTTAGTTTCTTTAAAAAGTTGGTCAATGGCTTTGGCAGCCGAAGTAGCTATTTTTACTTCCATAAAATAACCATCCAGATAGTTATAGATGGCAGTTTCGTCTTTGTACAAAGGTACTGGGTGAAGCCAAAATTTAAAAGTCGAGTCAAAAAACCCCGTGCTCCAGCGGTCCAGGAAACCATCAGAACCGATCAACATACGGGTTTTAACCCCATACTCGCGCATACCTTTGTTGTACTCAACCTCTGACTGTTCGTGGGCGAGATAAAACCAAAAGTGATGGTTATAGGCCCAGAGTGTAGGTGGTCGCTTGGCCTGTGAGGCTATATAAACCAACAGGTGACCCCAAAAGGTGTCCATGGCGACCAAGCTTTTAAAATGGAAGGTAATGCGTTGTTTTCCTTTGGGCAGTCGCACAGGCTCAAAGGGAGGGGATATAAGATGTGTTTTCTCTGCCTGCTCGGCCCAGCGTATGACACTGAGCACCCAGCGGGTGTTGAGCGAGTAGGTCTGACCGTCTTTGATCAAAACTTCTTGTGCCAAAAGTCTTCGCAAAGCCTTGTACCAACCTTGGGTGGTTGGTTTATTTTTTAAACGAGTCTCGATTTGTTGTAGAAGTTCGGATGCGGTCTGCGCCGGACGCGTAGCGAGCGCCCGAACGATAAGGTCATCTATTTTAGGTTTGCCGCTTGCCAACATATAAACTAAAAGTTTAGTAGATAAATAAGATACCTGAAAAACTAGCCATTTGTCAATGGTGGCCGTTTACTGCATGCACGCGAGGCCACAGAGCCCCGTGGTAGGAGAAAGCACATGCAACAGGCGTTCGCTGTTCCGGGATGCCCCGGAACCACCGTTACACCCTTACCGGGTGCGCACGGACTGCAGTTCCTCCAGATCAACATGGAGAAGGGTGGTCGTGTCCCGCTCCATTCGCACGCGTGCGCTGCGACGATGATCGTCACGCACGGCACGGCGCGTAAGCTCCTTGCCGAGGGCAAGAGCGAGCCGGTTAAGCCGGGCGACGTCATCTGTAAGGCGCCGCATGAGCCGCACGGGTTCGACGAGGTCGGCCCGGAAGGATTTGCCTTCGTATCGATCTCCGACGGCAACGGCATCGTCCAGGGCGACGAGAAGTTGGACATCAAGTTCCACCAATAACCGGCCTAGTAAAAAAGGGAGTGGGCCCGTCTCGCTCCCTTTTATTTATTGTTCAAGGTATTGAGATATGGAAGAAACTATAAAAGAATATAAAGAAAAGGGTATTACGGATGCTGATATAAAAACTTTGCACACGCATTCAGGTAGTGATGTGGGAGTTTTTCGACGTCTTGCACAGCGTCGGCTTTTTAACGAGCCGTTTGCATACCTTTTTAACAAAGCGAAGTTTTTAGGAAATGATTTTTATGTTGACCGACGAGTATACATTCCCAACAGTGAGACAGAGCAAATGGTCGAGGCTTTGTTCAAAGAAATAAAAAATGGCGACACGGTTGTTGATGTCGGATGTGGGTCGGGAGCTATTGCCGTCAGTATTAAACTGCGGGTGCCTCAGGTCACAGTCTTTGGAGTTGAACTCGACCCTACGGCGCTTGAGGTGGCGAGGCATAATGCGGATTTCTTTAAGGCAAAAGTACAATTTGTAGAAAGTTTGTATGTAGACGATCTTGGTATTTCTGCACCGGAGTATGTCATTGCCGACCTGCCGTACGGGGACAAAGATCATTTGCTCGATACCAACAATGAGCAGGAGATTCCGCATTTACCCCCGGTATCTTTTTGGCACCCGGCAGGAAGTTTGGCTGCGTATCAAGAACTTATCGCTTCTATTTTGAAGAAAAAATGGAAAACGGTTTTGTTTTTTGAAACTGGTAAAGTCGAAAAAGAACAAGTGGCAAAAATTATTCCTCCTGGTTTGCAGTGGGAGTATGTGCAAACTACGCCGAACTATTCATTTACTAAAATCCATTTTAGTTAGTATCCAAATCTACGACGCGGCGGAGTTCTTCCATACTCGTGATGCCGCGCAGGACTTTGATAATGCCGTCTTCTTGCATACTCGGGAGGCCTTGCGGGCGGGCGGCGGCATAAATCTCGCGGCCCGAGGGTTTGTTGCGCAAAATAGCTTCGATAGCCGAGTCCATAAACACCGCTTCAAAAATAGCAATGCGGCCTTTGTAGCCGCGCCCATGGCAGAGTTCGCAGTCGGGTTTTTGACCTGCTTCCCAAACTTTTTTTGATTCTGGGGGCACTAATGCTTTGTCGACCACCGTCGCCAAATATTTGTCGATTACTTTTTGCTCATCGGCAGTTGCGTCGCGCGCGATTTTACATTTGTCACACAGTTTGCGCACGAGGCGCTGTGCCAACACCGCGTTGATAGCCGAGGAGAGCACTTTATCGTCGACGCCGAGGTCGATAAGGCGGGGGAAGGCCCCCGGTGCATCGTTGGTGTGCAGGGTAGAGAAGACCAAGTGTCCGGTGAGCGCGGCGTTGATGGCTGTTTCGGCCACCTCGGCGTCGCGTATCTCGCCGACCATGATGATGTCGGGGTCTTGGCGCAGGGCGCTACGCAGGCCGTTGGCAAAGGTGTAGGTTTTTTTGTCGACCTGCGTTTGTACAATACCCTGCAGGTGATACTCGATAGGGTCTTCGATCGTAATTATTTTGCTCTGGGATGAATTTACTTTGCGTAAAAAGGCGTAGAGGGTTGTTGTTTTGCCCGAACCGGTGGGGCCGGTCGTCAGTATCATGCCGTTTGGCTTGCTGATTTCTTTTTCGATCCTTTCTTTTAGTTTTTTTTCAAACCCAAGCTCCTCCAGCTGCACGCCAATTGCTTTGGGATTAAGAATACGGAGCACCAACGTTTCAGAATAATTGCCCGGGAGTATCGAGGTGCGCAGCTCAATTTCGTCGCCTTTGATTTTGATAGAAAAGCGCCCGTCCTGCGCCTCGCCTTCGATATTTAATTTCAATCCCGACAGTAGTTTTAAACGGCTGAGCATGAGGTGGTACGTCTCGTGATCGAAGGTAAGCACGTCAACCAACACACCGTCGAGCCTATAGCGCAGCCGCACCGCTTTTTCCTCGGGCTCAAAGTGTATGTCAGACGCGCCGGTCGCCAACCCGCCGGCCAAAATCACTTCGAGTATGCGCGTAATACGGTAGGCTTTTTTAAGTTCGATCGCTTCAGAAATAAGTTTGCCAATGTCGGGGAGGGAATTTACCTTTGCCAGCAACTGCTCGAGCTCCTCCGGCGAAAGCTCAAACACACCCGCCTTAGTTTCGGTAGCATACGAGAGGTCGGCGTAACGCTGGTAGGCGCGCTTGAGCGACTCCTGCGAGCACATAAAGAGCGTTACTTCGTAGCCGAGTTCAGTGAGTTTGTTGGCGAGCGCCTTCACTTTGGGATTCTCGGGCGCACGCACGGCGACCGAAAGCTTTTTGCCTACTCGACCAAATGCCGCAGCCTCGGCCCCCTTAGCGTCGGCTTCGGTAATAACCCGCAGCGCATCGACGTTGATAGCGACGAGCGTCAGGTCGACGTACTGCACGCCATACTTGCTCGAGAGTACTTGCGCGAGCTCTTCCTCTTCGCGCCGACGTAAAAAGTCTAAGCGCTTCTGTTCTTCAGCATCCGCAAAGACAACCATGAGGTATATTGTACGGCATGCAGAAAGTGCCTTTGATTGAGTTGCCCGAGTTTGTCCGTAATGTAACCGCGATGCTGGCAATGGATCGCCATAATACCAAGGCGGTGGTGCTTGGGCTGCGCGGCGAGTTGGGTGCGGGGAAGACCACGTTTGTACAACAGCTGGCACGACAAATGGGTGTACGCGAGGTAGTACAAAGCCCCACCTATGTACTGATGAAAAAGTACGCGTTGCCGGACGGGCTCAACCCCATGGGGCAAAAACGGCGCTTTAAAAATCTCGTGCACATCGACGCCTACCGCTTAGAAAATCCAAAAGAGTTTGCGGCACTCAAACCTGCAGAATTTTTAGACGACCCATCTAACTTAGTGGTTGTCGAATGGCCCGAGCGGCTTGGTTCGGCGCTGCCCAAGGCTGACCTCAACCTCTCTTTTTCCGCAGATGGCGCGGGCGAACAAGAGCGGTATATTGAGGTTATATGAGCCAAAAGCGCCTCGTCATACTCGACACACACGCCATATTGCACCGGGCGTACCACGCGCTGCCGGATTTTAGTTCGAGTAAGGGGGTGCCTACAGGCGGTCTCTACGGGCTGCTTTCGATGCTTATTAAAATTATCAACGACCTGCGGCCCGATTATATTGCTGCCGCAATCGACCTCCCCGGCGATACTTTTAGAGATGTTGCGTACAAAGAGTACAAGGCTACTCGTATGAAAACCGAGGAGGCGCTGTCGGTACAGCTTAAACGTGCACCCGCCGTACTCGAGGCCTTTGGCGTGCCGGTTTACTCGCACAAGGGGTTTGAGGCCGACGATGTCATCGGCACGATTGTTGAGCAGGTTAAAAAAAAGAAAGATCTTGAAATAATAATTGCCTCGGGCGACAAAGACGCACTGCAATTAATTGATGGTGAGAAGGTTACGGTTTTTACCCTCGGCAAAGGACTCAACGATACGGTGATGTTTGACGAAGCGGCGGTCAACGCGCGCTACGGCTTTGGGCCAAAGGTCGTGCCCGACCTTAAAGGGATTGCGGGCGACGCGAGCGACAATATTAAAGGGGTACCCGGCGTGGGCGAGGGGAGCGCGCTTAAGCTCCTACAAAAATACGGCTCTCTAAAAGGCATTTTTGTGGCGATTAAAAAAGACGGGGTGGAAGGGGTGGCCGAAGCGAGCGCCGTACAAAAACGTTTTGTGCAGCTCGTTGCCGATCATAAAGAGGAAGCTGAATTTAGTAAGTTGCTTGCGACTATTCGCCGCGACGTACCTATCGTATTTGAAATTCCTAACCAAACCTGGCGCGAAGGCGCACACCCCAAAGCCGCACTCGATATGTTGGCGGAGTTTGAGTTTAGAGCGCTCGTCCCACGGGTAAAAAAGATATTAGGAATCGAGGCGGAGCAAGAATCTCCTGTAGCTGAAACCACGAGCGGACTTTTTGCCAAGAGTGTTGCGCCGGAGTTGTTTAATCGCGCGCAAATCGCGGTGTCGGTGCTCGACAGCGCTATTGCCGAGCCGACAACAGAAGATGTGCTGCGTATGGGCAAGTCGGAAGATTTTGAAGACGCTCTTAAAAATTTGGAAGCAGAGATAAAAGAAAAAGATCTCCAGTTTGTATACGAGGACATCGAGCTGGCCCTGGCGCCCGTATTGCGGCGCATGGAAGTGCGGGGCGTCGAGGTGGATAAAGAATTTTTGAAAGAACTTTCGAAAGAATATACCAAAGAGTCGGAGAAAATAGCCAAACGCATTTATGCGCAGGCGGGCGGCGAGTTTAATGTCAGCAGCCCTAAACAATTAGGCGAAGTGCTTTTTGACAAACTGGGGCTCGCGACCAAAAAGAAGACCGCTGGTGGTCAGCGCTCGACGCGCGAGTCCGAATTGCAAAAGCTCGCCGATGTTCACCCCATCATCAACGACATTTTGGCGTATCGCGAGTTAAGCAAGCTGCTTGGTACGTACATCGACGCACTGCCTGCACTGTTAGATAAAAAGAGCCGCGTGCACACGCGCTATGTACAAATAGGTGCGGCTACGGGCCGCATGGCGTCGCTCGACCCCAACCTTCAAAACATCCCGGTCAAAAGTGATTTGGGCCGGCGGATCCGTCACGCGTTTGTGGCGAGCAAGGGGATGGAGTTGGTGTCGTTCGACTACAGCCAGGTGGAGTTGCGGCTAGCCGCAATACTTTCGGGCGACGAAGCACTGATTGAAATATTTAAAAATGGCCGCGACGTACATGCCGAAGTTGCCGCGCGCGTGTTTGGCCTGCCCGGCCAGGGCAAAAACAGCACGCTCGATGCCTACGAGCAGCGCCGCCGAGCGAAGGTTATCAACTTCGGGATCCTCTACGGGATGGGGGTCATGGCATTGCAGCAGTCGCTCAACACCAACCGCAAAGAGGCACAGGAATTTTATAACCAATACTTTGCGACCTTCCCGCGGTTGGCCGAGTATCTCGACGAAATAAAAGGCGAGGCGGCGCGCAAGGGCTACACCGCCACCTTTTTTGGGCGTCGGCGCTACTTTGAGGGGATCAAATCGGCCATACCCTACGTGCAGGCGGCGGCCGAGCGCATGGCCATCAACGCGCCGCTCCAAGGCACCTCGGCCGACATCATTAAGTTGGCGATGATAGAGATAGATAAACAGCTGCCCGATATTTTGTTGCTACAAGTGCACGACGAATTGGTGTTTGAAATCCCTAAAAATAAGGTGCAGGAGTACGCACCAAAAATAAAAGAGATAATGGAGAGTGTGGTGCCCAAAGAAAAACGCCGTGGGGTGCCGATATTGGTTGAGGGTAAGGTGGGTAAAAACTGGGGCGAGATGAACCCTCTAAAAATTTAGGACTATGTTACTGGCGACCATTGGTAAAAATAAAAAGGGCGAGGAGCTAAAGTGGGAGGGGATCTCGCAGGAAGAATTGGTGTCACTTGCCTCAACACCTGCGCTCTTTGGTGGCAAACAAACCTTTGTGCTCGAGGGCGCGCTGGCAGGGGAGCGAGGAGAGGAGTTTTTGGATTTGCTCGAGGTGTTTGCTGAGTCGCCGCATACGTTTATTTTTGTGGAGGAGAAACTGCTCAAAGGGCCGCGCGATGCGCTGGTTAAGGCCGGGGCAAAAATCGAAGAAGTTAAAAAAGAAAAAGGAATGGACCTGCCCGCCGGCAGGCGGGAGTTTGATACTTTTGGCGTCGCAGCGGCGCTGGGGGCAAAAGATAAAAAGAAATTGTGGCTTGGCCTTGTGCAATCGTTTGCCGCGGGCGAGAAAGCCGAAGCGGTCGCGGGCCTAATGTGTTGGAAAGCTCGCCAAATGAAAAACGCGGATCTCTCCCGGCAGTTAATAAAGCTTTATCACGACTCCCATCGCGGAGTAGGGGAGTTGGAATTGTTGCTAGAGCGGTTTGCGCTGAGGTTATAATTTGGAATATGCGTAACTATCGACCCAGTTTTTTCATCGTCTGGTTTTTAGTGACTATAGTGTACCTAGGTTTTACTTTTTTGTTTGGGGAGTCGTTCTCTCAACCTGCTCTTTTAGTCGGATTGTTTGCGCCATATGGTTTTTGGAACGCAATGTTTACTTTTGCCGCGATTGCGCAAGGTAATTTTTTCCCTATTATCCCTGTTGTGTTATTGCTCGTCAGTTTTTGGTTTGTCGACAGAGGAGCTTATATGCAATCCCTTCCTTACTCGGTTAGATTAGTTTCTTATCTGGCTCTTCTCCTGGTTCTCACTATGATTACCGACTTCTGCCTTTATGGAAAATGGCAGTCGCTCGTCATACTTCTAGATGGCGGCCAGCTAATGCACTAGCTCTTTGTGCGCCCACTTGGATTCGAACCAAGGACCATCTCCTTAAAAGGGAGCCGCTCTACCAACTGAGCTATGGGCGCATAAAACAAACTGACTATAGCAAAAGAAGGTCTCAATTTAAAGTGACGAAAGGGCGCCGTCCCTTCTGTTTATTTATTGTTTGAGCCGCCCAGATTTATCTGTACCCCTCCTTCTTGCTTAGGTGCGCCCGGGCCATAGGTCTGGTACCACCACACGCCGCCGCCAACCAAGAGCACCAGCACGACTACTAAAAGAATCGTATTAATAGGGCTTGTGTTATTCATATCGACTAGTATAGCTCACAACGGCAGGTCGTAGGCAAAGGCGCCGGCGCCGGAGACAAGAAGAGAAAGGCAAATGACCAGCAAGAGCAGGCTTGCTATGTGGGAGAGAGGAACGATGGCAGGATAGCGGCGCTTCCAGATTAAACATTTAACCGCAATGACGGCACCCAAGATCGCTGCCCATTGCGTGTCGTAGCCCACCAACAGCGACAGCCCAATGAGTGCGTCAATTGCTGCAGCGGCGCGCAAGATCCAGAGCTGCGGTTTGCCGATGAGCGGGAGCGATGTGTTTAGTAACTCATGCCGTTTGGTGGTCAAAAAATAGGCGACATAAAAAAGCACCAAGGCAGCCGCAACACGCAGTAGTGTAGGGGCAAAGAATCCGTATACGAGCAAATGAGGGAAGGGGTTAAGCATTATTGTGGTACAGCAGCGCTGTAGGTGGCCTCGGCATACGGAGGTTGGGTGTAAGTGTACGTGCTCGAGGCGTAAGGGGCGGGTTGGTAGGCGCTGTCAGGCGAGGGTGCCTGGACGTA
This sequence comes from Candidatus Nomurabacteria bacterium, assembly GCA_943348815.1. Classification (GTDB taxonomy): domain Bacteria; phylum Patescibacteriota; class Minisyncoccia; order Phycocordibacterales; family SBAW01; genus GWA1-54-10. The sequence goes on along the minus strand of CALQYT010000001.1, from coordinate 27,971 downwards.
TTCGGCGGAGTTGGGGGTAGAGCTGCCTAACTGTGGGCCATAGGCGTCGCCCGAGCCGAGCGGCGGCGGCGGGGCCAAAAACAGCCCGCGGAGATCGGCCTTGCCCGGGCCGCCCGCAAAGTACCAGATGATTACTAGCAGGATAAACCCACCGATAAAGAGGAGCCCATCTTCGACGCCTGTCGGGCCTTTGGGTTCGTCTGCCATGCCTGTATTAAATCACAAATCTCAAGCATCAAAACCCAAACGAGCGAGTTCTTCCTTGGCTACGGTGGCGTCGCTCCACGGTTCTTTGGCGCCACGAGCGCGCATGATGTAGGGGTCAGTGCCCTTGCCGGTAATAAGAACGGCATCTCCGTCTTTTGCAAGCGTGAACGCTTTGTAGATAGCGTCGCGTCGATTGGGTACGACGATCGGTGTGTGACGGGTAAAGCCCTTAGCTGTTCTTGCAATAAGAACTTGAGGATCAGCATCATATGGGTCCTCCTCGGTCAGCACGGCAACATCGCAGTATGTATCGGCAAGCTCGCCCATTTTTGCGTGTTTCCAAGCGTCTCTACCGCCACCCATCGAGCCCAGCACCCCAATAATGCGTTTATGTTTGAAGGTTTCGTATAGTGCGGTTAAAGACTCAGGGGTGTGTGCGTAATCAACCACCACGTCAAACTTTTGCCCTGCCTCGATGCGCTGCGCACGGCCGGGGATAGGCGGCATATGCTCGAGCGCTTTTTGCATCGTCTCAGTGGGCACGCCAAGTGCGTGGCCTAGCGTGAGTGCCGCAAGACAATTTTGGAGATTAAAGAGTCCGGGCAACGGCACCGCAAACAACGTGCCGCGCCAGACAAAACGCACGCTTTTGTCGTCGGCGCTCCAGCTGCGCGTATCTTGCAAGCTAAACGGTGCTTTGACTTCGGCGGCGATATCTAAAAACTTCTCTCCGTGCTTGTCGTCGGCATTGGCAACCACGATGCGCGGACGTTTAGTCGAACTTGAGAGTGCGCGTGCCAACGAAAGTTTGGCGTCTAAATACTTTTCAAAACTACCATGCGACTCGATATGCTCGGGCGCGAGGTTGGTAAACACCAGTGCATCAAGCTCGACGCCTTTGTGGCGGTGTTGTTTGGCTGCTTCGGACGTAAGTTCGACCACCGCGTGGGTGCAGCCCGCATCGACCGCACGCCGCAAAAATCTTTGCAAGAAAAATCGCCCCGGCGTGGACATTTTGTACAAGTTGCGCTCGCAGACTTCGCCGATACAAAAACGGATCGTGTTTGCCGTCGCTATTTTTTTATTATCCGCGCGCAAAATAGCGGCAATAAGTTCGACGACGCTCGATTTGCCTTTGGTGCCGGTTACGGCGATGACAGTTAGTTGTTTGGAAGGGGAGCGATACAACAATGCTCCTAAGTAGGCGAGCGTCCAATGATAAGCTTCTAAAATCGGTTCGGGCAGTAAACTGCGAATAAACGCTTTCATGCTTAGTGGCTGCCAAGCTGCCGCAGTGCCGCCGCAAGGCGCAGGCGTACATCGTTTTGGCCATCTTGGCCCAACGCTTTAAGCGCCTCGCGCGACTCCTCAAGCCGGTAGCCAAGTGAGGTCAATGCTTCTATTGCCTCTGCATCGACGCTTGCCCCGACGCTTCGGTCGGGGTGCGTTGTTGAGGACAACAACTTATCGCGCAGTTCAACCACCAACCGCTCGGCGGTTTTTTTGCCGATACCAAAAATTTTATGCAGTGCCGCGTGGTCGCCTTGGCCAATGGTGCGCTTGAGCGAGCCGACGTCGGAGGCATTGAGTATCGAGAGCGCGCTTTTGGGGCCCACACCCGAGACACCGGTCAGCAATTTAAAAAACGCGAGCTCTTCCTCCGTAATAAATCCGTAGAGGTCGATAGCGTCGTCGCGCACTGCGGTGTGCACAAACAAAGCCACCAACGCGCCCTCGCGCACGCCCTCGATAACCGAGAGGGGCACGCGTACGCTGTAGCCGACGCCACCTACCTCGACCAGGGCCGCACCCTCGACACTGGCCCCGCCAAAGACTCCGGTCAACTTGCCGATCATAGGTATAAGTATCAAGTATCAAGGGCCAAGTAGCAAACAAGTGTATAAAGTATAAAAATTTGAAATTTGATACCTGAAACTTGATACTTTCCGCATCCTACGCTAGGATGCGGGCTGTATGGCTATAACCAGATCTGCCAAGAAAGCCCACCGCGCCAGCCTCCATAAAAAGGAGTTTAACGACGCACGTCGCAAGACCCTCCGCGAGGCCCTTAAAGACGCTCGCTTGGCTACCAAGGGCGACGCTAAGGCACTCTCGGCTGCCTATGCCGCAATCGACAAAGCAATGAAGCGCGGCTTGATGCACAAAAACACCGCCGCCCGCCGCAAGGCCAAAGTGGCCAAGGCTCTTTCGACCAAGTAATTTTTTATACTGCTCAGTGGATAGAGTCACTAGGCTTTTTTGTCATGGGGGAGTACTGTGGCACTATGACTAGTACAGAAGATTTTATTGCGAGGAGAAGTCCCCATTTAGAAAACGTTGCAGGCGCGATATCCGAGCTTGAACAGGCTGTCGGTGCAGAGATGGGCGAACTGGGACAGAATCTCGAAGCACTGCAAGAAAAGAGCCCTTCCGATTTGACGGAAGAGAAATTGTATAAAAAAATGGAAGAACTTGAGGCCGCAGGCGTACGCTTTTTGGAAGTTGCCGAGACTCTTGCGCAAGAGGGCGACCGTATGGACGAAAAGATAAAAGCATTATTGCGCTTCTGGCGTGACGCTACGATTATGGTCGGTTCTTTTGGAGTAGCGGGAGTAGCAGCCGATTTCAATTCCTGGGCCATACCCTTCATGACGGTGGTGGGAGGGATGGGAGTAATGAGTGGGGCGAGTATTCTGTATAGCATTTCGCGCACCATTAACGCTGTTAAAACGTATACCGAGGGGGTAAGGGCTCGAGTGCAATTTTATCGTGCGGAGAGAATAGAAAACTCACTCAATAAAGAACAATAGTATGGATGTCCAAGCTCTCATAGAAAAAGCAAAAACCACCCCGCTGACCTCAGAGGAACATGCAGTAGTATTTAAGTATCTGCAACAAGAATTAGAGCGCGTAAAAAAAGAAAAACCAGAGGAGTATCATCAGTTGCTTAAAGCCCTGTACGTTGCGACGGTGAGCCTCAATAATGATCTAAAGCGCATACTCGCTTCTTAGGTCCTATACCCGTGTCCTCTCGGCAGAATCCCTCAGGAAGTAGGCCTCCAACGCCTCAGTGCCCAGCCGACTAGTGGGAGATCGTACAAAACCATCGTGGCAGTGACCCGCTCGGGTACGAAGGGCGAAAAGCAAAACAGAACAATAACGATGGGTATGAATTGGTAGAAGTTGGTACCCAACACCAAAAATGTCATGGTGTGAAAGGTGATGAGCTCGAATCCCCAGAGTAGTTGGAGGCGCGGTCGCACCATCGTCCATAATGCAAAAAATTGGAAAAGACTCGAGCCAATGTAGAGGGGCCACACAATATAGGGGTGCTCAATAAAAAACGGTCCAAACGGCGCTTGATTTTGAATTTGATTTAAAGACCACGCGACCTGATAGGGGAATCCATACGGGCTGAGATTTGATATTTCGCCTTGGAAGAGTTGACCAAATCCTATAAAAAATTTCCAAAATCCGGCCATCGAGTAGAGGAGCATCATATAGGCTTGCGCCCACCAGATGACGAGCAGGGTCGTGCGGGCTTTGTCTGTATTCGTGGTGCGTGATCCGTCGGGGAGAAATATCAAAATAAACGATACGAACAGCCAGGGATACCAAATGTGCGTCGAAACCCCAAACGAGCCGTCGTAGGTGGTGACTTGCCATACGGCAAAAAAGAATAGTGCCCGGATACTGCGCTCTTTGTACCAGAGCAGGGCGAGCATACTTGCGACCACAAAGAGGACGCCCACCGCGACGGCGGTGGTATTTACGTCAAGATGGAATATCGTAACCCACTGCAGGGCCCACAGCGGATCAAAATTCTGCCGAGGCACCGGCGGCGCATTCATAATAAGAAACAAGAAAGCCATAAATGGCCCGCAGGCATAAAAGATGCGGATGAGTAGGTCGCTTTTTTTCATCACCTCCTCATCTTTGGAAAGTGCGGTGAGCGACGGAAATCCTATACGGTCTCTCAAAAATGTTTCTATGGTCTCCAGGGCTTTCATGGTTTGGTAGTGTCGAATGTTGCTAACACCGATGACGAAACGTACGTCTTGGTATACCAGAACGCGAGCGGATCGTTTTTGACCTTTAACACCTCGTACTGCGCGGGTGTTTTTTGGAAAATAGCTTCGAGTTGTTGGCGGTACGTCTCTTGTGCCGCCGGATCTTTTTGCATGATGGCCGCGGCCAAACGATTAATGACAACATAATATTTAATGGGGGACTCACTATTTTGTTTAAACAGGAATCCTAGTTCGTTGAATTGCAGTGGCGGATTATAGTGAGTTTTTCCAAATGACAAGAGCGCGATGGTGTATTCGATCTTGGGGTTTGGTACATAGGCGAAAAGATTCCACGAAAAGACGGGGTATAGTTCGTCGTTCGTAGTCAGCCAATGCGCGCTGATACCTATGGCTGCGTACACCGCGAGCGAGGCTAAGACCGCCAATTTTTTTGTGCGGTAGTCGAGGCTAAAGTGCATGTCGCTAGTATATAGTCCTCTCGGCAGGAATCGAACCTGCATCGCCTCCTTCGGAGGGAGGCATTCTATCCATTGAACTACGAGAGGGGATGCGCACACGTGTGGTCACGAATAACTTTTTGCCGTCGCAAAAAGTTTTCGCGACCCCGGCTCGCGGTCCCGCCAGTGCGGGACATCGCTGCGCCTGGCACCAGTGTACAAAAAAGCAAAGAAGTTTGCTTTTTTGACCTTGTGCCCCCGCCAGGAATCGAACCTGGATCACAAGCTCCGCAAGCTTGCATTCTATCCGTTGAACTACGAGGGCAGCTCCGACGCTCCGGTCGGAGAGCCGACAAAACGTCGGCTTTGTATCAACCTATCACAAACCGAAGATCGAGGCTACGTGGTGACCCAAGTGTGCCTCTTGCTCTTCTTCGGCGCAAAAGCGGCGCAAGTACGCGCGCAAGTTTTGAATGCGCCCTGGGTCGCCGATGGGGATTACTAATTGCGGGTGCAACACACCTTGTGTAGTAAGGAGTAGGTGCGGCTCGCGCTCCTGCGTAATCCAAAACGACTGGATCCCGCTCCAGCGGTAGAGGGTCCCGTCGAGCGAAAATCCGCGCGGGCTAACACTCACCACATGCTCGCGCGGGCCGCGCGCAATCAAGATCCCTATCGAGATTGCGGCGAGCCCGATGATCAGCGCAAAGAGAGTATTACCAAAAAATATCGACAGCGCCGCCGCGGCGAGGGCCACAAGGCCCAAACCCCAGTACCAATCGATACTGCGCTCTTTGTGCTCGTGCGTCTCTACGTGCCAGGAGATCCCCGGGTCTTCGGCCATGGCTTTAGTATAGCCTACGGTTCGGGCGGTATAATCAACCTATGAGTGAAAGTGATCCAAAACCGTCGCGTCGAAAGTTTTTTGGGGTGTTGGGAGGAGCTGGGGTGGCGCTCGCTTCGGGGGAGGCCGCGGCCCGGCAATTTAAGGGCAATGTCGAACCACAAAAACCACAAGTATCGTCGCTCGCCATTGAGTTAACCGCATCACGACAGGAAAAATGGCAAAAGATTATGCAAAATTTCGTCGACGAAATTGACAAGATACTGCACAGCGATGCGCTGGCAGACCCCTTTGGATTTGACGACAAACTAAATACCGCGTTTGCAAGTTTTTTCAATCAATCGGCCGAATTTAGAGGACACCTTGGCGTACAAAATGCAGTAACTGACATGCTCGCTTTGCACTACGTTTTATTGCAGGCTCCAGCGCTCAAAGTCAAAGAGGACTCGGTGACCATGCACATACTAAATCAGGCCTGGGACATGGTTACCGAACAAGCCGTCAAAGACTCAATAGCCTCTGGAGCTCGATCATCGTTTACTTTCGTACCACCCGATGTGGCGTAATTAAGCGGGGGGAGTCATGAGCGAAAGCCAGTACATGAATAACGAAAAACATCCAAAAATAGGAGCATACCGTGCATTTGCAAAAGCCGCAGAGTTATCGGGAGTGCCGAGAAATGAACGCCTAGAAGCTGCTAAGAAATTTGAGATTCTCCTCTTAGAACAATCAGAAAAAGTTAAAAAGAATCTGACGCCTCAAGCATTAGAGTCTTTTTTCACGCAGCTGGCAGGCATGCACAACCCTGATCCGGCAGCCATGAAAGGGGTCGGCCACGTTCTCTACGATTTTGGGTATCACGGGCGTAAGAACCCAAAGCAAATTCCCGAGTCAAATTATCAGTTTATCGATCGCGCGACCAGGTGTATAGAAAGTGCATTTTATGGAGGTAGGCTGTTTCATATCACAGATGACGAAGCAACGCCTCTGGCATATATCATTAATTCGCTTGCGAAAATTGTTGAGAATGGCTTTCAGAGGAGTAAATTGGAGGGTTTTCATGTGGAAAAGTTCGAGGAACTCATTGCCGAGGTTGAACGGTTCAGAAACAACACACTCTTTCCCGACGGGGTCGTGCGATCGAAGTCCGACCTTTTCAATGAATCTAAAAAAGAAATAGAAAGGAGGGATGTAGTTGGTCATGCTGAGTATATAAAATTCATACTCCCGTACTTTATTAAGATATGTTTGATAACAGAAAGTGTGTTGAGACAAAATTTTGATGCCCAAAAAATCAGTGTAGACAATGCCCAGGTCTTAGCCTTTGTCGACTCTGCCCCTCGTTCGGCAAAGTTGGAGAGTAAGAGTTCGAGACAGTCGTATCTTACTCACGAATTTAAGATACCGGGCCATGCCAAAGTGTGGGAAAGGCAGTTGCACTACCCGCCCGAAGCATTGTCTTTTGCCCTTTGGACAGTTCTTTGCCTGCGGTCTAAAAACGCTGAGCGAACATAAAAAGTCTTCAGGCGGTGTTTGTTGGACAAAGTTCGAAACTATTTCGAGCAGAATCCAAATGATTAAAGCGGACTCGGCAGGGCGAAACAATTTGTCTGGGGGAAAGGATTCGCCCTGCCTCGGCTGATTTCCCGCCCGCAGGAGGGGTCTGGGGAGGAATGCGGGCGGGTTTCGGATTCGCCAAATTCTTTTTTCGCCATATTCCTTATATCTTAATCTCTGGAAAATGATCCGTCAAAAACTGATCGATTTCTGGAAAGTCAGTTTTTAGACGGTCTGGCGAAGTTACTTTTAATCTAACTGCTTCAGTAAAAAATTCATCATATTTCAATTTATGTTCGGCATATGATTTTGCATAATCCGTTATCGCACTCGTTCTATCAACTAATTCTTTCCACTCCTTCCGTTTATCTGCGTCCATTAAATAATCGTAAACATGATGAGCAACTTCATGCGCTACCGTTCCTAATTTGTATTGCCTCATTTTTTCCTCTGCCGAAACATGTCCAAGATAATCTAATTTATCTGGTTCCTCGCCGTGAAAACTATAAAAATGAATTGGAGTGGAAATGAATTTTTTACTGAAATTTGGGTCAGTATTCCAAAGTACAAATGATTCGGCGCGGAATTTTCGGCTTTTAACTTCTGGCATTTGCTTTTCCCATTCCGTATAGACATCAACTGGCAACATATAATCAGTTCCATTTATTTGCACATTTATTCTATCGGGAGCGTATTTCACTTTTGACACTAAACATTTCTGCAATAATTCCGCGCCGAAAACTCTATAAATAAATTCTTTGGCATCGGGAATATCAGGATCATTTTCAAAACCAGAAAAATCAATTTCTTTATCCTTATTTTCTGCTACCGCTTCATCGTAACTTTGAGCTTTTAGGATTGTGTCCAAAAGCGCACGCGCTTTTGTTTGCTCATCATCTTCGCTTGCAAGCAAGCTTTCATAGTCAAAATTTGCTCTTTTTAAAAGAGTGACAATTTCTTCGTCTCTGTTTCCTTCCAAAAAGCCGATAACTTTATCTACCAATTCATCAGATACATTTGGTAAAGTTTCATTTTCAAATTTTTCTCTGTTAGTGCCAATAACATTTAGCAATTCAACTGTTTCGGGGTCAAAAGCTGTGTACTCCTCATAATGTTCTTGGGCGTACTGCAAAAGTCGCTCAATTTGAGCTTTGTTTTCTTGTTTTGTAGAAAATTCTTGCTCTTTTAATCTTTTAGCTTCCTGGTATTCTTCGCTTCCTTTTGCAGTCGCTAAAATTTCTCGCCTTTTTGTCCTGTCAGGTTCTTTGCGAATTTCTTTTGCTAAATCACTTCTATATTTTTTGAATTCAAAATTTTCCATAGAATTATTTTGTCGGTGTTCCTTGATGAAAAATCATTTGCCAACTGTTATTATTTTTTCTCCATATTGAAGTTCTCAAAGCGCCAACATGACTTTTATCAGGCAAGGTTTTGTCTGTCTTAAAGGTTGCCAAAACAATATTTTCACCTAACTCTTGAATTTGAAAATCAGAAACCAAAAACTCAACAGGTGAAGTTTGTGTATCTTTTGGCAACCTTTCAAGTATAAGTTTTTTGTCATAAATTTCACCCGAACTTCCAAATTCTCTAAAATCGTCGGCTAATAGCAAATCCAAATCACTAGTCGACGACCTAATCTCTGGTTTTAGGAGGGAAGTTTCTAAATCGTAAATAATTGTTTTTAAATTTTTTTCCATATTATTTCAAAAGCTCATCAACTGAAACATCAAGCGCTTTGGCGAGCTTTTCTAAAACCACTAAGGTAACATTTACTTTACCACCCTCAATCGCGCTCATATAGCTCCTATCCATGCTAATTGCTCGACAAATGTCGCCTTGCGACATTTTACGGCGAAGCCGTAAGCGTTTGATGTTATTGCCTAATGTTTTGGAAGTTTGGGACATATTTATATTAACATGTTATCAACTATTGCGCTTCTCCTCAATATGGAGGTATAATCCCATATATGAATTCTGATTGGCGAAAAAAGAATTTGGCGAATCCGAAACCCGCCCGCATTCCTCCCCAGACCCTTCCTGCGGGCGGGAAATCAGCCGAGGCAGGGCGAATCCTTTCCCCCAGACAAATTGTTTCGCCCTGCCGAGTCCGCTTTAATCATTTGGATTCTGCTCGAAATAGTTTCGAACTTTGTCCAACAAACACCGCCAAAATTCGGAATTCAAATTTCCGCCAAAAATATGGTCGGCGCGAAGCGCCGTCTGTTCTGCATTCCCCCCACAAAATCCTGATTCTGCAAGGATTCGCCACGCTCCGCGTGGCTCCTCGTTTGCCAATACAATTCTATGAATAATCACACCAGAAAGTTTTTCATATATACAAGAAAATCTACCGATACTGAAGATCGGCAAGTTAGAAGCATTTCAGACCAACTGGCCGAATTAAAATCTCTCGCCCTCAAAGAGAATATTGAAGTTGTAGATATCTTCGTTGAAAAACAAACTGCTAAAGTTCCGGGTCGGCCAGTATTTAATGAAATGCTTCTTCGTATCGAGCAAAATGAGGCAAGCGGAATTTTAGCGTGGCATCCCGATAGGTTAGCGAGAAATAGTGTTGATGGTGGAAAGATAATATATTTGCTCGATACGGGAAAAATTGCCGAGCTAAAATTTCCAACTTTCTGGTGTGATCCGACACCGCAAGGCAAATTCATGCTCTCAATCGCTTTTTCGCAATCCAAGTATTATGTGGACAATTTGTCGGAGAATATCAAGCGTGGAAAAAGAAACAAAGTGAAAGACGGTATATGGCCTCAAATGTCTCCACTCGGATATATAAACGAGGGCGGGAAAATTGTCGTTGATGAAAGTATCGCACCTTTAATCAAGAAAACATTTGAGGCATATTCGTCTGGGTCTTTCACTTTGAGACAGCTCCGTGACAAATTTAACGAACTTGGATTGAAACGAAAAAGCGGAAAGGAACTTGCGGTGTCGAATTATCAAAAACTTTTGAAAAATCCGATATACACAGGTTTAATGTTGTATAACGGTGAAATCCACGAAGGCAAACACGAACCGATTATTTCAAAGAAACTTTTTGATTCTGTTCAAGAAGTGATGATGAGGAAATCTAAACCTCACCCGAAAGGACTGAAACCATTTTTGTATAGAGGATTTTTCCGTTGTGGAGAATGTGGATGTTTTATTACCACCGAAACACAAAAAGGTCATAACTATTTACGATGTACCAAGCGGAAAAATCCTTGTTCACAAAAATATACTCGTGAGGAAATCATCACTTCCGAAATTCAAAAAGAAATCAAAAAAGTTTCTTTGCCAGACGATTGGGCTAAATGGATGTTGGCGGAAAACGAAAAAGACAAATTGGTGGAAGCCCAATCGTCTACGCTTTTTGCAGACAAAACAAAAGCAGACATTTCTCTTTTGGATTCCAAGATTGAGAAGCTGATGAACGCTTACCTAGAGAACGCACTTTCACTAGAGGAATATCGGGACGCTAAAAGTGCGTTGGTTAATCAAAAACAGCTTCTCAAAGAGAAATTATCGGCTTTTGAGCAAAAAGCGAATAATCGGTTCGAACTTACGGAAAAGTTTTTGAAATTCAATGTGGAATTGGCAAACGAGTGTACAAATGAAGAAAAAATTCATTTGTACAAAAAAGTCGGTTCGAACTTTCAAATTAAGGATCGAACCGTCTTTTTTGAGCCACGCGGAGCGTGGCGAATCCTTGCAGAATCAGGATTTTGTGGGGGGAATGCAGAACAGACGGCGCTTCGCGCCGACCATATTTTTGGCGGAAATTTGAATTCCGAATTTTGGCGGAGGGAGGAGGATTCGAACCTCCGGTACCTTGCGGTACGCCGCATTTCAAGTGCGGTGCGATAGACCACTCTGCCATCCCTCCTTACGCGTTTATTATAAGCTTTTTATCACCGCCTTCGACGGGATCCCGAAGCAAGCGGTGGAACGCTTCTCCGCCTTTATATCTTTTTATCTGTTGTTCGCGCAACCATGCTGATTTTTTGTCCGGGAAAGATTCAGAGTATACGAGCTGCCAGGGGCGGTAGGGGCGTGTGGATTTATTTGAACCACGATTGTGTTGTTTCAGCCGGTTCTCTAGATCTTGAGTAGATCCTATATAATATCGGCCACTGGTTTTGCTCTGTAGAATGTATGCAAAGTACATCTTGTTTTGTAGACCACCCATCGCCTTTGGCGAGGCCCCGCCGTAGGCGGTGGTCTGCCACCCCTCCAATGTTTGCTATGCTACACCAATGCGGTATTTAGGGATAGATTACGGGACGAAAAAGATTGGCATTGCCGTGTCTGACCAGGATGGCAAAATTGCTTTCCCCCGCACGGTGATTGCCGCCGATAGGGAAGCACTTTCGGCCATAGTCGAACTGATAAAAAAAGAGGAGGTAGAAAAAGTAATTTTAGGCGAGTCGCGCGGCTTGCAAGGCGAAGATAATCCGGTGCAAGAAGACATCCAGCAATTTAAAAAAGATTTGGGCGATCTTGCGGGCCTCCCCGTAGAGTACGAACGTGAGTTTTTTACCTCCGCGCTCGCGGCGCGACAATTTGCGCCCGAAGAAAATTCGCGCAAGCAAAACCCGGCGCACGATAACCTCGACGCCTCGGCCGCGGCGCTCATACTCCAGAGCTATCTCGATAGGGCCCAGGGCGTGTAAAATAACCCTCATGGCCTACCTTCCGCCCCTGATACTCCTGGTTCTCCTGCTCGCACAGGCTATTTTTATGTTTGTGGCGCTCTACCACCTCATCCGCTTTGGGGTGGGGAGTTTGCCCAAGCTGCTTGCGGCGGTATACCTCACCGGCTCGGTGCTGTTGATGATGGTCTTTGGCATATTTTTTTTAGCCGTTGATTTTAGCGCGGTGCTCCCCCTGTAATATGTCACTTTTTAAATCAAGAAATAGTTTTGAGGGCCAACGGTCAGAAGAACACGTACTTTTGTTGCTGCGCCGGCACTGGTGGGTATTTGTGGGGATAGGATTGCAACTTCTGTTCTTTGTGATAGTGGTGGCAGCGGTGATTATTTTCTTTTACCCCGACATCGTCGCGTCAGGGTTAGCACGCGTGGTGGGCTTGGGGATTTTGCTCTTGGTTATTGCCGGCTGGCACCTGTTGTTTTATCAACTCACGCTCTACGCGCTTGATTACTGGATAGTTACTAACCACCGCGTACTCGACAGCCAGCAGCAGGGCTTTTTTGCTCACACGGTGGTTGAGGCACCGGTCGAGCGAGTAGAGGATGTGACAACCACACTCAACGGTCTTATCCCAACTTTCTTTAACTTTGGTGATGTTGCGGTCGAGACCGCCGGCGCGCATGAAAAGATAACGTTTAAACAAGTGCCCGATCCGGAGTTGGTACGTGCTACTATCCTTGATGCACGCGAGGCACTTCAAAAACGCAATGACTAATATCACTATCGACGAATTTAAAAAAGCCGAAATGCAAGTAGGGGAGATACTTGCGGCCGAGCCGGTTGAGGGCTCGGAGAAGTTGCTCAAGCTGCGTGTCAGTTTTGGTACGGAAGAAAGACAAGTTATCTCCGGCATCGCCAAATTTGTAAAATTAGAAGAAATAGTCGGCAAAAAGTTTGCCTTTGCGACCAACCTCGAGCCCCGCTCGATTATGGGTCTTGAGAGCCAAGCAATGATCTTGGCAGTTGGGGGAGATGGCGAAACGCCGTTTGCAATTTTGGAGGCCCCGGCCGCAACCCCCGGCTCGCGCGTGCGTTAAATAAGATATGGAGAATTACTTCAAGCTCTGGCAAGAGCGATGGTGGGCGTGGTTTGTGCTACAGGCACAACGGCCCCATGCACTCTGGTGGCTCGGGCTCATTTCGTTTACCGATGCACTCTTTTTCCCCGTGGCGCCGGAGATATTTTTGGTAGCCCTTACGCTCGCGCACAAAGAGCGCGCCCGCTCTTACCTCGCCGTCGCCATCACTTGCTCCGCATTGGGTGCAGCAACCGGCTACTTTGTCGCCGCATTTTTGTTTAAACAATTCGGCGAGCCGATTTTGGCGTTTTATAACCTGCAGGGAGCTTTCCGCATGGCGCGGCACTATATTATGGGCCACGTATTTTTGGCGATGGCGGTTGCGTCGTTTACGCCAATACCGGACAAAGTATTTATTTATGCCGGCGGATTTTTGGGCGTACACTTTGTGCCATACTTTTTGGGCTATGTGCTTGGCCGCGGCATCCGCATGGCGCTCTTTGTCTACCTTACGCACCGCTTTGGCGCCGAGGCGCTGGTGTTTATCAAGCGCTATTTCTTGTGGGTGAGCATCTTCGTGCTGGTGCTTGCTATCATATATGCTATGGTGCGAGCCGACGTTCTGCCCCAACTATTCTAGTTGGGCGAGTCGGCTCCCCGACCACTTTGTGCGTCGGGGCTTGCACCCAACTCCTCTCAGTATTTATGGCTTGGGTATACATTTTGGAAACCAATGTAGGGAGATATTACATAGGCAGTACTCATGATCTTAAGAAACGTCTTAGACAACATGAGCTCGGACACACCTACACCACGGCAAATTTTGGTGTGAAGAAACTTTTATTAAGTCAAGAGTATAAAACTCTTAAAGAAGCACGTTCGGTTGAACGTAAAATAAAGAGACTTAAACGGAAAGACTACATTGAGAAAATGATAAAAGAAGGATACATTAGACTTGAACCATAAGCCCCTGTAGTTAAACGGATATAACTGCGGACTTCTAAGCCGCTATTCGAGGTTCGACTCCTCGCGGGGGCATGGAGAGAATAGTTCAACCCCGACGCCGCAAAGCGGGTCGGGGAACCGACCGAAGCGTCGGCTTGGGTAGTGGCGGACTTCTAAGCCGTTGATGCAGGTTCGATTCCTACCGAAGGGACAAGTTTCGGGGAAAATGCATTTTTAGCTACCTCTGCTCGTCCCGTAAATACTTGGTCCGCAATTCGAGTAACTTGTCATTCGCACGAGCAAGTGCAAGTGCAGCTTCGCGTACTTGCTCAGACGCTGGGAGAGTATCGATACGTTCGGGCTCACCTTGCCCTTGCAGAGTATCTGCATTTAGGCCGGGAATATTCTTAAGCTTTGCAGCCTGCTCCTTAAGTTTTTGTGCTCTGAGTTCCAGGTCAAGTGCAGAATCGACTTTTCGGAAGAACGTCCGGCTCTCTACTAGATAAGTGTTGTGTAACTGCAGGGCGTCGTTTTTCAACGTCTCGGCATTTTTGAGTTCACTATCAAGTTTTTCAACCATCTGGTGTACGAGATCAGACGTGGGTAGTGATGTCGCCTGGTTCCTCCGTCGATTCAGCAGAGTGTAAATATCCTGACCAGATGTCCCATCGGAATAAGCCAGGATACCTGCCGATACGTCGCTTCCGCCAAATATCCGCTTCCTAAGCTCGTCGCTCGCGTTTTCAACCCATATACTCTTGTCCTGCTTTCGCAGGGTGGAAAGAGTTTCTCGGGTCATAGTATCAATTTCCTGCACTGAAGGAATTTTATTTTCTTGCGATTCAATAGCTTCCTGTGCTTCCGCGGAATTGGTTAGTAATTCACCAGCTGTCACGATCGCTGCCGCTGCCCCGAGTCCTTGTAGGAAGTTGCGTCTAGAGGGTCCCGCATTTCCCAAGTTTTTTGTCATACCGAAATACTACACCGGGTATCTCAGAGTTTCCTGCGACATGTGGACACCCGGGTTCGAGGTTTCCCACGAACTGGGGCGCAAAAGTATTGGTATAGAGGCGTATTTTGGTTGTCCTTTGTGTTGCCTTGCAATTTGGAGGGGAGTTGCAACAATTGGCTCATAGTAGTTAATCATTTTTTACATGAATTTCCGTCCTGAATTTACGGGTGCTTATTCGAAAGACGAGCATCAACGAGCTCACAAGTCTGATATAAGTCCCGATCTAAAAGCCAAACTGGAAGAATACCGAGCTATCCGGGATCGTTGGGTAAAGGCCAACCAGTCGGGTGAACCGGGCCTTATTGGTGCGGCAGTAAAAGCGTTTAAAATTTTTCGTGAGTCTATACGTCCTGACCAAATGGAGTATAGACACAAGGGTTTCCCTGGCCGCAAGACCGGTCATGCCAAACACCTGGGTATAGAAAAGCAATATGCTAAAACAGAAGCGGGCCAGTTAGAGTTGGCACAACAAGAAGCTTCATTCTTTAACGATGCATTTGATGTGCGTGCGGAACGGTTATCTCAAGCCACGAAAGGCAAAGAAAGAGGAGGCAGCAGGTACGACTTTGAAAAGGCGCGGGCCGAGTTCGATGTGCTGGTTAAAGATCTCAACGAAGGAGATCTCAACAAATACATGGCGAATGTGACCACGCTCAAAATAGCCGAGGATAACTTTGGCCCTGGTTCGGCCAAGCGCAACGTGCGGTCTGACACGCAAGGTTCTGACGTTGAGGAGCAATTTATGAAGAATCGCGAAATGGATGCGGAAGCAAAAAGAATTGCCGACATTTTGATTGATCGGTTCGGGGTTCAAAATGACGAAGCTGATTTTAGTGATCTTTGGAATGAAAATACACCTTCTAAAAAAATCAAAACAGCTATACTCGAACACCTTCTAGAAATAAAGAGTAAAGAGGTGGTAAGAAGACTAGCTTACTACGACGACCTCACCAAGTTTATTAGCGAGGAGAGATTGGACGAACAAGGCATCCTCTAAATCCCGCTCTCTGCGAGCATGCTTGGTTCTTGTCGGGTGTTCGGCGAGGCTATTTCTCGCTCTATTTCGGCACGCGGGCGGCCGTAGGTCTGTGCCGAGCGCTGGCGTAACATGTCGAGATGCTCGGCGCTACCGGGCTTAAAGGCCAAGGTTTCAAAATCAAAGGGCGCAGACGGTTTTCCGTGGATCAGCAGTTTAAGGTGCGCGCGACGGTTATCGACGTTGATCAAATCGCCCGCTTTAAACGTCGGTGCAAACTGCTTTTCCAAAAATTCGGCATCCGTAGCACCCACGCGGAAGGCGCAGATACTCCCGACGTTGCCAAACACCGCATCGCGGATTTGTTCTTGGAGTTGGGCAATAAACTGGTGTGCCACCGTGAGTGAGAGTTTGTATTTGCGCGCTTCGGAGAAGATCGTCGCGATCGACGGGGTTGTAAAGTTTTGGAATTCATCGATGTGGAGATAAAACGGCGGCAGTGACTTATCAAACGTGTCTCGGGCGAGCGCGGCGATTAAGAACTTGCCCACAATCACTAAGCCGAGCAGGTTGGCATTTAAGTCGCCAATGCGGCCTTTAGAGAGGTTAACAAGCAAAATTTTGCGCTCATCCATAATCTGGCGGAAGTTAATCGAAGATTTTTGCTGCGCAATGATCGGCCGTACATAGTCGTTGGTCGTAAAGATA
This sequence comes from Candidatus Nomurabacteria bacterium, assembly GCA_943348815.1. GTDB lineage: Bacteria > Patescibacteriota > Minisyncoccia > Phycocordibacterales > SBAW01 > GWA1-54-10. The sequence goes on along the minus strand of CALQYT010000001.1, from coordinate 11,522 downwards.
TCGAACTTGTTGGTAACGTAGGGCCCGTAGTTTTCGAGCGACTGCTCGCCGGTGGTTTGCGAGGCGATGCCCTCCCAAAACTGTCGTATGATCGGATTTTTGCAGGCGGCAATTTTGCGCGCGCGGAAGAGCGGGTCGGCAAAAATGCGCGAGATATCAAGCAGGGTATTGCCCAGCTCCGGGGAGTCCATTACCAGCAGTGCCGAGTTACGGAAATATTGCTCGAATGCCGGCCCCATACTCTCGGGCACGGCGCCGAACAGCTTTTTAAAAATGCCAAAGAGTTCGTCCACCACGAGCGTTTTGTGTTCGGGGTGTGCAGGATCGTACTCAAGCATATTGAGCCCCATCGGCCGTTCGATTGAACCTGGGTCAAAGTAAATAACATCGTTATAACGCTCGGGCGGGATCATCGAGAGGATGTCCTGCACATCCGAGCCGTGGGGGTCTATCATGCACACGCCCGCACCGGAGCGGATGTCATGCGCAATAATATTTTTGAGCAGCACCGATTTACCGGTGCCGGTCTGGCCGATGACATAAAAGTGACGTAAGCGGTCTTCGTCGGCAATGCGTATCTCCCGCTCCCCACCGCGATGGCGCGAGATGCCCAGCAGTGCACCTTCTTGCGCCAACTCAACCGGCGCGGCAGCCCCGCGGCTCTTTTCTTGTCGCAACTCGGGCGCCGCGGCGTTGCTTTCGGCGCGTGGGATATGTGCGAGCGTTGCCAACTCAAGGGCGGAGAGGGGGAGCAGGGTCGAGCCGTCCAGTGTCCGGTACGTAAAGGCGCGGATAAATTTTTTGAGTCCGCCTGCTTTGACCGTTTTGTACTTTAATTTGTTACCTGCCGTGTCGGCAAATTGCTCGAGCGATGCTTGGAGCGACTCGAGTATCTGCGTAGCGCGCGGCTGCGAGGGGGCCGAGGCAACCAAACGGATGTTCGCGAGCAAGAGGGGGCTCTGCAGTTTATGCTCGATATTTTTTATCCGCGGATCATCGGGCGCAAGACGTTTTTCTGCCGGCAAAGGTTTGGGTTCCATAAAAATATCCCAGATTTCGTGCACGACGCGGCGCCAACCGGTGGGGACGTAGGTTGCGTAGGAGAGCGGAATACCCTCGCGAATTTTGCCCAACGCGCGACGATAGCGGGGGAGTAAGCCTTTGTCGCGTGGCGAAACGACGATTTGGAATGCGGCGCCTTCATCGATGTCGTTTAATTTTGAAAATGCGGCAAGCAATACATCGAGTGGGTCGGTGGCAAAGGCCTCGAGCGTGCGCAATGAGTAAATAGGTTTTGCTTCTTGTTGTACCCATACCGCGGCGGTAGCCGCATCGGGCACAAACGCATTGTAGTCGTCGTGCCGCTCAATGAGACGTATCGACGGATAGAGGCCACTGAGCTGCTTTTCAAACAACTCTTTGCGGCGCGTGGGCACCGCAATATACACGCTCGTGTGCGGCGCGCCGGCGGGGTTAGCTATCTCGATGGCAAAGTGCTCGTCATTTTTGGTATCAAACGCCTGCATGCCGCGATAAAACTGCTCCATCAATCCAATGAACTCGCGCACCACGCGCGCGGGGTCGTTTGATGAAGATTCTTCTTTGCTCGAGAGCGGCAGCGTTGCTTCGTAGAGCGTCATGTACAAGCCGTCGTGTTTTTTCTTTTTCGATCCTTTGGCGGGTAAACCCTCGCGGATGTACTCCACGAGCACGCGATGAAAGTCATCGATTAAATGCGGGTTGCCGCCGGCCTCGGCGGCGGCGATGGCTTTGTCGACCCCTTCTTGCTGCAACACTTCAACAAGCGAGGCAATAAACTCGTCGTGCTCCTCGGGCGCAAGCTTGAGGTGCATATTATTTTCGGCCGCGCGCGGAGTTGTGGCAGGGGAGGGCACGCCGGCAGCCTTTTGCCACACTTCGCCCACCGCTTTGGCGGCGGCAGTTTGTTGCGACTCTGGCGTACCAAGCGCCGCCTCGAGCGCGCTTGCGCGCTCGCGCAGGGCCGCGAGCTCCGCTTGGGCGCGCTCAGTAGCCTTGCCCGCTTCTATCCGAGCTTCCATATATAAAAATTATACTCCCTAAATAGCGAACACCCGACCTCAAAAAGAAGTCGGGCGTTGCGAACGTGTATTCTAGCGAAGAACTAAGTGTGGTGAAACGCCACCTACAAGTGGAGGGAGAGAAAATCTCCCGAGCGCGAATCGGTCCGCGCTCCATTTCCGTCTGTGTACAAAGTGCTTGTGAGTATCGCCGGGTAGTTCCGGTATGCGGGGGCTTTCGCCCCCGCACCCGATCCCGGAAACTGGTCACTGACCGTATACCCTTGCGGGTACCACGCCGAAGTGGACTACTTAGTCGGCGCGGCTTGCTTCGAGTCGAGCCCTAGGGGCTTGAACGTCTTGAAACCGGCGAAGCCGTTCTTGACGCCAAACCTTGCGGGATCTTTCAAGATTTCTGCGGCGATGGCCCAGAGCTTGTTCTCGGTGCTATTCGGCAGCGTGAGGGGCAAAGATTGCATATCGAAGGCTTTGCCGTCCTTCGCCAATGCCAACAACGCAGGCAGAGTCTCCGCTTCGTTTGCCTTGACGACGTCTGCGGCCGAGGGATTCTGCTTCCCCTCGTCCAACGTCGCCCTGGTCCACCCGAGCCGTAAGGCGTCGAGAAAAGCGTTGACTCGCTTGAGATGCAGGTAGTGGTGTTCCCCTTCCTCGCCTCCGGTAATTGCTGTCACTTTAGCGGGGTCCACCCGCCGCGGTGAGTAATTAGCCGGGACGTGTGCAGTTGCGGAAGTGGCGACCGGGAGTTTGCTCTCAGCCATAGTAATACCCTCCTCGTATGGGGTATGCTGCCGTTTCGATGATCTAGCCCCTTGCGGGGTGCCTGCGGGCAGCGCGCAGCTAGACCGTTCAGGAGTGTATCATACTTGACACCTTATGTCAAGTATGCCAAAAACCCTTATTTTGAAGCCTATTTGCGACCCCTCAGCTGGTTATTTTTTATAGTAATTTCCTTGCGGATAGCCCGGCGCTCATTGAGGTCAAAGTCTGGGTTTTTGTTGAGTTCTTCCAATATGCGTTGTAGCCCGAGTAGGGTAGGAGTTTCGCGCACGCGTTTTAGAAAAGCTTTCCGTGCCGCGTGGTCAGATTTCTTTTCCGGTTTAGCTGGGGTCACTAATCCTTCCGGGAGTTCATCGATGTAATATTCAACCATGTCGACCGCCGCCGCACGTGCTTCTGAAGTAAAGAAACGATAGTCATCGGTTATCTCGGCAAGTACTTTTTTTGCATCGTCTTTTGTGAGTGCTTTTGCGGCCATACCCCCAATAATAAATAGGGCTCTTTTGTCAATCCGAGTTGGCAAGTCCAGCGGCCGGAGCTGTTCCTCGGTGTACATATCAAACATATCAAACACACGCTTTAGTTGCTCCAAAGACTCGCTCCTTTGTATATAGTCGACCAAAATTTGAAAAGAAGGATCCACTTTTTTTTCTTCGTGCCCATCTTCTCCCTCGCGGCCCTCCCGGCTTTTCAAAGAGGTGTAGGCTTCGTTTATATCTTGAATTATGTACAAACTTCCTCCGCGGTCCGGGTGGTGCTCCATCACCGCTTTTCTAAAAGCCGTTTTAAGTTCTGCTTCAGAGTAGGTCTTGTCGCGTTCAAGCCCAAGCCGCTCTTTGTGACTTAATTTTCCGAATCGTACTTCTTCTGAAGTGCGGGGAGTCTTAGGAGCTACAGGGATTGCTCTGGACTCAGTGTCATCGGGGGTATTCATGAAGGTATAATAGCAGTATGCCGGGAGATATGGAAAGTGCATCTACAACGGAGGCTTTAAGCCCCCAGGAATGGGAGCCGGTGCGTAACCTTTTGAGAAAAATAAGTCAGAGCTCTCCGGAGGAATTGCAACAAAAAATAGACGAGGCATTGGCCGGAGAGGCTAGAGCATTCAATCCGCACCAACTGCGAGTTTTTAATTCAATGGTGATTCCACTCAAACCACTCGTTACACCTGAGGAAGCGATGCGTGCAGATGCGGATGATGAAGAGCCTGTGGCTCAAGAAACAGCTTCGACCCCTCCGACTGCTGCCATAGAACCACCTCCTGCTCCCAAGTTTGAACAACCCACTCAAAATCAACTAGTGGCGTGGACAGAAGACAAATCCCACCGGTATTATCGCTTTCATAAAACTAACGTCTGGGATCACCCGGATGGGTACGCCATAGTCAAACGAGGAGCCTCTTTCTACACGGTGTATGGTCAAAAAATTCCTGATACTCCCAATAGGGTGCTGTTGCGCCATTATGACTTTCCCAAGATTGGTGAGGATGGAAACATAGTTAAGGAAAAATACCAAGCTAAAGATGGGAAGGAGAAGGAAAGAAGTGTTACGGTCACCATGTTTTATCATCCTGAAGGTAAGAAGGAGGGAGAGGAAAAATGGTTGTCTGCTGATGAACATAGCAAACGGTTGCGAGTACTGAGTGGAGCAGCAGCTGAAACTGAGGAGGAACCTGGAGAAGAGGAGTCGCCAGCGGTGGAGGTCAAAAAAGAACCCGTAACTTTTAAAGAAAAAGTTGCAGCGGGACAAGACCCAGAGCAACTCATCCGAGAGATTTTAGATGCGGCGGCACAGGATCTGCCGCCCGAAGCGCGGGCCGAGGCTGAGCACAATATCCGACGCTATTTGCAAGAGCGGCACGGTTTTGCGGTCGAGGTACCACCGGCACCGGCGGTGTCTGATGAATCTATTTCTTCGACAGAAGAGATTGTTGCGGCCGCACCCGAGCCCGCACCTACCGTCGTAGAACAAACAGAAACGCCACCAGAGGAATGGCAAAAATATCTCGAGGTATTGCCGAAGTCAGAACACAATACCGCAGATCCAAGATTGGGTGCTGAAGAAACAGCTCCTCCTGCGGTAGATGTTCCGTCTGCCCCTCGAGCAAAGTTGCCGGCGGTGGAAATGGATATAACTCCACCGCAGTCTCGAGTGGAGGCTCAGCCACGAGCAGAACTTCCGGTCCCCGAACTGGTTTCTGAGATGAAACGAGTAAGGCAATTTTCCCTCGACAGTGCGCGTGCGTATATTGCCGAGATTACCAACAACGAAAATCTTTGGAAATTTGGAAAGGCATTGTTTGCCGAAGCCCGGTATCGTTTGGGGGAGCCATCGACACCCACAGAATTTTCGGAGACATTTAAATATTTTGATGATGCGAGCATCAACAGCCTCGTGATAGCGATGGCCGAAGCAATCGAGGCACGGGCGCCGCAGCCAACAAACGAGGCTGCTCAACCAGTAGAGCCACCTTCTAAGACTGTTGAACGGAAGATTTTTAATAAATCTATGTTGCTTGCCGCTGGTGCTCTGGGTGCGCTCGCTGGAGTTGCATCTCAACATTTGCCGACGATGCCTTCTGGGCCTATGAATCCCCCACCGCGGGGTTGGGTGGGGGGCAAACCGGGAGTAGGGGAATCTAAACCGACCGAGCAAGTCAAACCCGCTGCGCCGAATGTGGCTGCTCCAATAGTTCCTCCACAAACCCGCCAACCGGCTCAACAAACAGCGCCCGCCGTGCCGCGCGTTTCTCCCAAAATTTTTGGTCCACAAGTGCTAGTCCGGAAAGAAGATCGATTGAGAGGCCTGTGGGGTATTATCGAGGACAGAATTGAAGCGAGAGCAAAAACAGAAGGCCTGGATCGGTACCAACTAGACGAGGCGGTAACTCGGTTGATAAGGCCTATTCAATATGGTGCTAAAAGAATAGGAATTTATTCAGGAAACATACACGACATCCGCGCAGGCGAAGTCCTGAACCTTAGTGATCTCGATGATCGTGTTGATGAAGCAATAGCAGTGGCTAAAAGTGTCAAAAAAGGGACCGCGCAGTACTCGGCTTTGGTGAGCCAACGGCAGATTAGGATGGATGAGTATAGAAAGTACCAAAGAACACTGCGATGAACCAAGAAACCCCTATATCTGTTGGTCGCGAACACATTAAAAAAGCTGCGGTCCTAATGGAGCAGCGGGTACTTGAGCAATTGGATCCGGAGCTTGCTGAAGGGTATCGCACGTGGAAAATTCTTGAAGAAACAATGCCACTGGTTAAGGCGCACCAAGCGCAGGCTGCTGACCCTAGAGACTTTATACGCAAAGGTCGTGGAATGGATAGAACTAGTGTTGAACACGATCTCGAAGAAACTTTGGCGCGTGAAAGTAATTTTAAACGCAAAGAAAGTCGTTTTTCTGCAGAAGAGCAACGTCGTATGCAGGAGAATAAAAAAGTTTCAGATCTACTTGAAGCAATGTTGCCCCAGTTGATCCAAAATGCACTTAAGGACGACGCTACGGTAGAAGCGTTTGTGCCGAGTAAATATGATGACTACCACAATCATGTGGACTTGGTACTCACCTTTCGTCGCAAGGGCGGAAGAGAGTGGTTTAGACTCGCGGTAGACATGACGTATGCCACCCGGGAGGAAACCAGGCATAAATTTGTAGGGCACTTCGCCGGGATTGCGAGTGGACAGTTGGGAACCGTAAAATATTTCCGCGAAAAGGACGAACATGGGAAGGATAGATACATTAGTCTCACACGGGTACCGCAAGTGACTTTGGGTTTAAGTCGCACCAATGTATTAAACCTTGCCGAGTTGTGGAAGAGTGATAAGCCCGAAGATAAAAAAGCATTGTTGGAAAGCCCTATTGCTCGCGCGCTTATTGTGGAGATCGGCGAACAGCTTAATAGGCAATATGAAACTGCTACCGAGAAAGAGAAAACGGGCGCAGTGAGTAGATTGCGGTCTCCTTGGAATGAGTTTTACGAATTGCGCAAAGATTTTGCTCAAGCGGAAGCTGATCTGCAAGCCGACACGGTATTCAATATGATTATGAACAACACGGTTCAAGACCAAGACGCTATGGAGCAGATGTATAAAGATGGGGAGAAAGAACAAATAAAACGTGACCAAATGACGCAGCAACAGGAAGAGAGATTAGAAAGGAAAAAAGCGGCGCTGCGGCGCGGCACCCGAGGGGGGCGGAGCGGAAGAACAACAGCCGCCGCGGTAACCCCACCAGTTGAAGGAGCGAAAGTAGAGGTGGCGAGAGAAACCGAACCCGCATGACCCCAGAAAAGAAAACAGCAGAAGTTATAACGTTTGCAGATGCGAGACCCGAAGCGCTTCGCCGTGTCACTAAACGAAAAGAAATAGAAGCAGGAGAACGGATAAAGAAAGAGGAGTTCGCAAAACGCCAGAAGTTCATAGCCGGCCAGTATCGAGAACTGGACCCGCTCACGCGTGGATACACCTCGGTACAGCGCGCGTCCAAGCGCGATTTCGGAGAGGTTATGGCTGAGGCAGTAGCAGTAGGTGCGGCCAAGGCGTGGGCCGAAGAGCGCGCCTGCACATCCGAGTCGGTGCTTCGGAGGACCAAATTCGCTCAGCACTCACCGAATTGAAGAAATAGAAAACATGAACGAAAAAAATCCTCCTCCACCAACTGATTTAGGCGAATTTAGGCGGCGTAAAGCCGCGGCGGAAGCTGGAGAAGGACCAGCCAAGGGAAAGGTGGTGTCTATGACCGTGGGGCCGAGGTCGCTACAGATTCCTGCCAATTTAAACAAGCCTCAGCCTCCGGCACTGAGGCCCCCGGTCGATAGCAAGGTCGTACCCGAGCCGAAAGCGCCATCGGAGGCTGAGAAGACTGTCGACCCCTTAAATCTTTTGGATACAGAGGGAGAGCAATTGACAAAAAAACTTAGAGAGCAACAGGTCATGGTAATTTGGGGGCACAAGAATTTTGAATTCAACTTGGAGAACGCACAATCGATTGTGGACGTGCTTAAACGTATACAGCATGCGGTGTCTATTTGTAAGCGGGATAAAATTACTCTACGCCCGGTGATAGTGGAGATTCATGAGCGAGCTTCTGCTTTAAAGTTACGTTTTTCTAATACCTGGATAAAAGATGACGAAGCACATATCCGCATCGGTACCTTGCTTGAGCCGATTTATGCGGTGCTGAAGCAGTTTGAGAAAAAGGCAGAATAAAGCTAAAGTGCTAGAGCATATGCGCGGTTAGCTCAGTTGGTAGAGCAACCCCTTTACACGGGGAAGGTCGGGAGTTCGAGTCTCTCACCGCGCACCTTATGAAGCCCGGTATCTTGTTTGAAGACGAGTCTTTGGTGGTGCTCGACAAGCCGTCGGGGATGATTGTATACCCCGATGGTAAGCACGAGTATCCGGCCCTTTCGCACTGGCTCGAAAAAAAGTATGGCGAGGATGGGTTTCATTTTGTACACCGCATCGACCGCGAGACGAGCGGCGTTTTGGTGGTAGCTAAAACAAAAGAAGCGCACGAGTTTTTAAAAGAGCAGTTTCAAAATCGCGAAATTAAAAAAGTGTACCGCGCGTTCGTCTACGGCGCGCTTAAAGAAGAACGGGGGATTATTGAGCGTGCGATAGGCAGCGCGCGCGGCGGGCGGGGGCCGCGCTCGGCCACCCGCCCGCATGGGGTCGTGCGCGAGGCCGCAACCACCTGGAAGCGGCTACATAACGGCGATGACGTTGCTTATATAGAGGCCTACCCGAAGACCGGCCGTACCCACCAGATACGCGTGCATTGTGCCGCCATCCAACATCCTATTATTTGCGACCAACTCTACGCGCCCGGCCGCCCCAAACTCTTGGGGTTTAAGCGGCTGGCCCTGCACGCCTACTCAATTACCCTCGAGCACCCAAATGGCAAGTCGATGAGCTTTGAGGCACCACTACCAACCGACTTTACCGAAGCTGAGAAGTTTCTTGAGCGGCCTATGCTACCATAACGACTAGGTCAAATTATTCATAAAAACTAGAATTTACATGCAGACTCCAGATTCCGGGGCGCCCAAAATCGCAAAGAAGGAAGCGGTCGTTTCTCCGCAAGAGCGATGGTCTTTCTTTAAAGATGTGTGTCTACCTGAAGCAATCGCAGAGGTTAAGGGTAAGTTCCAAACTCGTGGGATGGAAAAAATCTGGGAGGTAATCGCAGATGAGTTGGTATTGAATATTGAGGAGATCATCCAGGTGGTTAATGAGAATAACGAGGAGTATTACTCACGGCATGCTGACCAGGCGTCGATACAAAACTCTTTGAGAGCTTTAGCATACGATTACATAAACGAACAAATACTGAATCTTAATAAGCACCTCGAGACTATTCCGAGTGAGCTTGGGGTTGACAAGAAAACAGGGGCTCCTTCACTGTACGCCCTGAGCCGCTCCGGAGGAAAGTTTTAGTGAGGTATTATTTTGCAGCTTTCTGTGGTTTGTGATAGAGTCTCTCGGTCAAACCTATGGTCTAGCGAAGCGAGAGAACAAGAGTTTACTCTTGTTTCCGAGCGAGTGACGACCATATAGATGACCTCATATATATGCCAACTGCTGTCAAAATATCCCCGGTCGACCTTGAAGTGCGCAAAGCTCTATCGCTGCGCGCGGGCGATGTGGTACGCGTCTGGCAAAAAGTAGTCGATCTCAAAAAGCAAAAGGGTGCTAACAAAAAAGAAACAATGGTCCAAAACGTCCGCAAGCAGGCCTTTGAGGGCACTGTTTTGGCGGTCAAACACGGCACCGAGGCCGGCGCTACCTTTACGGTCCGCAAAGTTTCCAGCGGGGTAGGGGTAGAGAAGATCTTCCCCCTCTACTCGCCGATGATCGAGAGTGTCGAAATTTTGCGCCGCACCCGCACCCGCCGCGCCAAGCTCTATTTTATCCGCCGCAAGGCCGCCAACGAGGTTAAGCGCGCGATGCGTCGGCAAATCTCCGTCGATCAACGCGGTGCTCGCACCGACACCCGTCAAGCAGTCGCAGCAGTGGAGGCTGCTCCACAAACCGCAGAGAGTGCGGTAGAGTAATTTTGTTCGCACCTGCCCAGGTGGAGAAATTGGCAAACTCACTACCTTGAGGTGGTAGCGCCGTAAGGCTTGCGGGTTCAAGTCCCGCCCTGGGCACCGAAATAGAATTTAGTGCAACAAGCTCGATTTGATCTCCATCACGTGCTGGCTCGGGTTGTGCTCAGGGTGAAAGGTGGTGGTGTGGATTTTATCCCCGCGCATTTCGTACAGCGGATGGCCGGTCTTGCCGCCCGGATGAAACTCGGTCGCAAACCATCGGCCGTCGCGGACCTTAAACACGGGCGCTTTGGCCGACATGGTTTGGTTGTAGCGGGTGGCGTATACGGAGTCGCCCTTGACCATAAACTGCGGTTTGAGGGTGTGATTCCCAATATTCCCGTAATGCGCTTGGTGGATGTATTTCGTTTCCATGCCCTCAGAATACCACTCCAATACCTGGTACAATATGCAAGATGGATAAAGTGTTTTTGGGGTTGCTGCTTTTTGTCCCCGTTGCGATACTCGCGCATTTTGCGGGGGTTTCGCCGACGATCGTATTTTTTCTTTCTGCGGCGGCGGTGGTGCCGTGCGCTAAATATATCGGCGAAGCAACCGAGGAGTTAGCAAGCCGCACCAACCCTGCCATTGCGAGCTTACTTAATGCCACCTTTGGCAACGCACCCGAACTCATTATCGGTATTTTTGCCCTTAATGCGGGCCTGATCGAGGTGGTCAAGGCCTCTATTACCGGCTCTATCATCGGCAACTTGCTGTTGGTGTTGGGGTTTGCGATATTTGCGGGCGGCTGGGGCAAAGAAAAGCAAACCTTTAACCGCACCACCGCGGTTGCGGGTGGCTCGGCACTCTTTTTGGCAATCATCGCGCTTATTATGCCGGCGATATTTTTGGAGACGGCGCCGCAGAGCGCCGCAGTCGTGCCAGCCCTCAGTATTTTTGTCGCCGTAGCGCTCCTTATTATGTACATCGCGAGTCTTATTTTTAGCCTCCATACGCACTCGCACCTCTACACCGAAGAGGGGCATTATATCCCCAAGTGGGGGGTAGCGCGCAGTATTTTGACGCTGTTGGTAGCAACGCTCGCGGTCGCCTGGGTGAGCGAAATCTTGGTGGGTGCGATCGAGCCATTGGTCGTTAGTTTGGGGTGGACGCAACTATTCATCGGTGTCATTTTTGTCGCCGTTATAGGCAATGCCGCCGAGCATTACTCGGCGGTGACGGTGGCTATAAAAAACCGCATGGACTTGGCGATCGGGATCACGAGCGGCTCGGCCGCGCAGATCGCGATGTTTGTCGCGCCGGTACTTTTGTTAATTAGTTTCTTTATCGGCCACCCGATGACGCTCGTGTTTAATATGTTTGAGCTCGTGTCGATTTTGCTCTCTATCCTCATCGTCAACCTTATTGTTGCTGACGGCGAAAGTAATTGGTTTGAGGGCGCGCAACTCATTGCCGCGTACGTCATTATAGCGATCGCTTTTTTCTTCCACCCGTAAGGCGGAAATGCTATAACAAGGGAGTTTGGTGCCGGGCGTAACTAAGGAGCGTGTGGTGCCTATGGTGTAACGGTTAACACTGGAGCTTGTGGAGCTCTCGATCAGGGTTCGATTCCCTGTAGGCACCCC